>NZ_QJRI01000166.1 GCF_003254565.1 Flavobacterium nitrogenifigens | reverse complement strand
CTGGAGGAAATGCAGCAACAGCTACAGGATTAAGTCCAAACACTTACACGGTAACTGTAACCGATGAAAATGGCTGCTTTATAACAGAGTCTGTGCAAATTACAGAACCTACAGCACTTTCTGCAACTGATTCGCATACCAATGTTTCTTGCAACGGAGGCAATAACGGTACTGCAACTGTAATTGCAACTGGAGGAACTGGAGCATATACTTACTCTTGGTCTCCGTCTGGCGGAAATGCAGCAACAGCAACTGGCCTTACTGCAGGAATATATACTGTAACGGTTACAGATGAAAACTTGTGTTCTACTTCAAATACCATAACTGTTACAGAACCTGATGTTTTAACTTTAACTGCAACTCCTACAGCTGTATCTTGCTATAATGGAAATAACGGATCTGCCACAGTAAGCGCAACAGGTGGTACAGGAACTTACTCTTACTCTTGGGCTCCATCTGGTGGAAATGCTGCAACTGCAACGGGTCTAACAGCTGGAACTTACACTGTAACTGTTACAGATAGTAATTCTTGTACAGCTTCTGTAACTGTTGAAGTAATTCAGCCTACTAATCCAGTTAACTTAAATACTGCCACTATATCAGGAATAACCACAACTGGCGCATCTTTATCAGGTACAGCATCTTCTGACGGAATAAATACCGATAGCGGATCTTGCTTAACAGAAGTTGGTTTTGTATATGCACAACATGCTAACCCTACAACAGCCGATACTAAAATCAATGTTACTGCTGCATTAGGAACATTTACAAATTCTTTATCTGGTCTTAGAGGAAATAGAACTTACTACGTTAGAACTTATGCTGTAAATAGCAATGGTTTTATTAATTATGGAAACGAAGTAAGTTTTACAACTCAAAAATATACTCTTACTGTAACTGCAGCAACAGGACATACAAAAGTATATGGCACGACAGATCCTGTATTCAATTACACGGCTCTAGGTTTTGCTAATGGAGATACAAACTCAATACTTACTGGTCTGCTTACAAGAGATGCCGGAGAAAATGTTGGAAAATACAACATTAAACTAGGAACAATTAATGCAGGTGCAGATTACATAATCAACTTTACTGGTGCAGAATTTGAAATTACTAAAGCTAACCAAACCATTACTTGGAATCAGACTTTAGAATTTGGCTGCGCAGATTCAAACAATGTAGCTTTAACTGCAACAACAGACAGTGGGCTGCCAGTTTCATATACAATTGCAAATGCAGCATTGGGTACAATTTCTGGATCAACTTTAAATATTACAAGTTCAGGAAACTCAACCATTACTGCTACGCAAATTGGAGATCAGAATCATAACGCAGCGACAGCAATTGTCAAACCAATTGAAATAAGCCAATCTGGACTTGTTATTCAGCAATGGGCTAATGTTCTGTTCTTTGATAATAAATCGAACAATTTTGTGGCATGGCAATGGTATAAAAACGGAGCTGCTATTTCTGGAGCAACTAAGCAATATTATAGTGAAATTCAGCCTTTAAATGGTACTTATCATGTAATTGCAAAAGACAAAAATGGAAATTCAATTAAATCTTGTCCAATTGAAACTACTGGAACAGTTTTTAGTAAAAAAATCAAAATCTATCCAAACCCAGTTAAACCAGGAGGTGAATTTACTTTAGAATGTGATTTTAGTGATTCTCAACTAAGCGGATCTGAGGTGGTTATTTATGACATTACAGGAAAATTAGTGCAGACTATTTCAAATGTAAAAGCTAAAAATCAAATTATCGCTCCATCACAGACAGCCTTATACATTGTTGTTCTTAAACTGGCTGACGGTCAATTAAAAACAATCAACTTATTGGTTAAATAAAAATGAGATTTAATTTAAAATTACACGCAATGAAAATTAAAGCCACCATAGCTATACTAACACTGTTTAGCGTCACGATAAAAGCACAGGAAATTAATTTTAAAATTAACGGCGGTCCGTCTGGAATTCTATACGATAGCAATATCGGAGACGGTAAGTTAAAATTTGGCGGAGGAATAGGTGTAGGATACACCTATTTCTTCAGCGACCACTGGGGAATCTCAACTGGAGTTGATGTTACTTACAATCAAAATAGTTTTGAATTGGATAACGGAACCACAATCACAACTTACGAAGTCGATGACCAGACTTCTGCGTTTGAGTATCAGGTCACTCCTACTAACTACAAAGAAGAGCAGCATTTTATTGGTTTTGCTATTCCATTAATGATGCAATACAGAACTTCAATTGCCTCTCAAACGCAATTGTACTTTGGATTTGGAGGAAAAATTATGTTTCCTGGAAAACAAACTGTAAAAGCTTCAGCTTCAGAACTACAGTTAAGTGGTTATTATCCAGATATGAATCTTTTGGTTGATGATCTCCCATCTCACGGATTTGGAAAAGTAACCAACTGGCAGGATAAAACAACAGTAAGCTTAGATCCTGCTTTTATGTTAAGTTTTGAAACTGGACTTACATTCAAACTTGCAGAAAAAACAAAGCTTTACACAGGTTTGTACGTTGATTACGGTTTAACTGATTTGGCAAAAGAAACTGCAAATACCAATATCGTGGCTTACAACCCGAACGGACTTGACAATATTCAGGCAAACGGTACAATTGGAAACGGCAAAATAGTTCAGGAAAGCCGTTATTTATCTGCTGGAATTCAACTGAAATTAGGTTTTTCATTAGCTAAAGACAAGCCAGAACCTGTTCAGCAAACAGCAGAACCTGTACAACCGCAAGCAGAAACAGCTCCAGTTCAGAAAGAGGCTCCTGTACAGCAAAAAGTTGTAGAAACTCCTCCTGCTAAAAAAGAACTGACTACAGAGGAACGCAATTATATCGAAAAACAGCCTCTTGCATTTCAAGAAATTGGAAATACAAGCGTAACTCCAGAGCTTGCTTCAAGATTGGATGAAATTGCTAAAATTCTAAAATCGAATAAAGATACAGACTTGAATATCACAGGATATACTTGTGATATAGGAACGGAAAAGCGCAATCTTGAAATTGGAATGAAAAGAGCACAAGCCGTTTCAGATTATTTACAGAATAAAGGAATAGAATCTAGCCGTATGCATTTATTCTCAAAAGGAGAAAGCGAACCTTTAGTTCCAAATACTCCTGCAGAAAATAAACCACTAAACAGAAGAGTTACTCTTGTATTAGTTGACGGAAAATAGTTTTTTTAATCTACAATCGTAAAAAGCATGATAAAAGAGTTTACTTCTCTTTTTCATGCTTTTTCTTTTTTATTTCTTATCGTAAATCATATCATTCGTTTCTAAATTGCATTAGAGTATATTTTAATTAAAAAAACAATTCAAAAGCTAACAAATATCATGTTTTCTTTTTTGTCTAATACCTTTCTTTGCTCTAATTAAAACTATTCCAAACACTTAACCAATTCTTTACAACGTATTAATTGTTTTACCATGCATATTGATACTGACTTACTTTACACTTGGGGAGCTGTAGCTAAAAAGATTCCCAAAAACTCTATTATTTTCTTTGAAAATGACGCAGCTGTTTCTTATTATCAAATTTTAGAAGGAACAGTAAAAATGAGTTATACCAACGAAGATGGTAAAGATTTGACAGTAGGTATTTTTAATGAAGGAAATAGTTTTGGCGAACCACCACTTTTTATCGGACAACCCTACCCTGCTTCTGCAATTGCTCAAACAGATTGTATTATTTTAAAATTATCCAAAAACAGTTTTTTTTCTTTTCTTGAAGAAAATCCAGAAATGCAATTTAAAATACTCAAACTATTTGCATGGAAAATCTATAACAAAATTGTTTTTTCTAAAAACATAGTCAATCATAAGCCCGAATATCGTATTCAGTATTTTTTAGATAATCTAAAAAAACAAAATAACGTAGCCACATCAATAAAAATGAAAATTCCATATACGAGACAAGAAATTGCCGATTTTACAGGACTACGGGTAGAAACCGTAATACGCACATTATCAATTATGAGCAAAAACAAAAAAATTGAAATTATAGATCACAAATTGTTTTACTAATTTTATGTCTTATGATTTGAATCATACCAAAACAGCACGATTTTTTCTTCTTTTGTACAAGGTTAAAAGAAATTATTAATTCAGTTCTAATATCTTTAAAAACTAAAAACGGGAACTTTTTGAGTTCCCGTTTTTATATTAAGAAATGACTTTATTCATCATCCATTTAGAAATATTTTCTGCCCTTACTTTTATTTCATCGGCTTTTTCACCTTCAAACAAATCATCTACTGTTTTTTTCCAAAGTTTGGTCCAATGCTTAAAATGAGCTTCTGTAAGTGTACTTTTCTGATCCAACATTCGATGTTTCAACATAGGATTTCCGTCAAAATTTCCGGTATGAAAAATAATATTATCCCAAAAATCATACATAATCGGAAGGTGTTTCTGCCAATTGACCATAGCAACCTCAGTAAACAAATACCCTATCGTGGAGTCTGTTTTTACTTTTAAATAAAAAGCATCGACCAATACGGTTATATCATCTTTATTTCTAATATCTGTTTTCATATTTTTTGATTCTGAGTGAATAATAAAATATTAAAGATCCTTGCGGTCAAATTTTCTAATCGAAATTAAAAACGGAACCGCAATCCACAAAACAAGTAACACAAAAGAAACTAACAAACCAATAGCTGTTCCAAAAAAGTCTTTAAAAATAGCTCCTGTATATCCCATCATGGCAGACTGATCTAAATGCAACAATATCTGTATTCTGGCCAAATCAATCGGACTCGAAGCTGTAATACCAACCATGGCTTCTTCTATTGGATATTCTGCAAATTGAAACAAAAGAAACAACACCAATGCATCAAACAATATAGCAAAATACATCCAAAATAAAATGGCCAAACCTATTCCTTTTGCTTTATCTCGAGTTAGAATACAGCTCAAAAAAGCCAATGAAACAAAAACAATCGAAATTAAACTTCCCGACAAAAGCATCATTAATCCTGCCATGCCTGGAGCATTTAGCAAAAGCGGAATTCCTGCACCAAGAAAAAAAGCCAAAAACATTGCTATGGAAAGACCAGCAAACAAACTAATCCAGATTTTTTTTCTTTTAATGGGCTGGCTTAGCAAAAGCTCTATAAATTCTGAACTATTGTAAATATAAATAGTCGAAAAAAGAATAGATACCAACGGAACTGTAAATAAAATTACATTCAAAATCGTCAATAAACCTTTTGCCGTATTGTCTTCAAGCATAAAAGATCCCCATGAAAGCAACGCTAGAATTAGCGCATAACTCACAACAATCTTATTTTTAAGAATATCCAGTAAGACAATTTTAATTATTCTGTTCATGCTGTTTTTCTTTTAATATTGTGGCAATAGATTTTGAAATTTTAGTTTCTCCTGTTGATTCCAAAAGATCTTTAATCGTTTTATGAAAATGTACTTTTCCGTCCTGCATAAAAATGATTTGAGTAATCATTTCGTCTAGTTCACTAAGCAGATGCGAAGTAATCAAGATTAGTTTTCCTTTGTTTTTTTCCTTAATGATTTTCTCTTTCAGAATTTCAGCTGCCAACGGATCAAGTCCTGCAGTCGGTTCGTCTAGAATTAAAACATCAGGATTAAAAAGGAAAGCCAATGTTGCACTTACTTTCTGTGTTGTTCCTCCAGAAAGTGTCCTCATTTGTTTGTCACTCATTTTATCCAATTTGAAAGCTTTTATCAAATCTTCATCCAATTCTTTTTTCGAATTCCGAATCTGCTTGATCATTTCTATAATCTGAGAAATGGTCATATTATCTGGATAACGGCCAATTTGCGGCATATAACCAATAGTATTTCGATATTCAAATTTCTTTAAAACAGATTCATCATGCAGTAAAATATCACCGCTATCAGGCAATACCATTCCTAAAATCGATTTTATCAAAGTAGTTTTTCCGCAACCGTTTGGACCAATAAGTGCAATGCATTCTCCTGCTTTAAACTCAAGGTTTACATCTTGTAAAACCTGCAGTCTTCCAAATTTTTTATTTATATTTTTTAAAGTAATCATAATACAAGAGATTTCATTTCGGGAGATTCATCTACAAAATTGTCGGGTGTTATGCTCGGAAGGATTTTCTCTGATTTATCTAAAAGCGTAATCATAAAACTTCTGAACAATAGCATCGCCGACGGATTGTTTTCGGTAATAACAGCAAAAAGACTCAGCGGATGAAAAGGCACATCGCCAATTCCGTCCCGATTTAAATCGTAGCCTTCATATTTGTCCCAATAGTTATTATTGAAATGATTTAGAACCAGACTTCCGTTAGTACTGATATCGAAAGTATTGGAAAGAAAATTATTAGACGAAATCACATTCTCCATACAACTTGCCTGCACTTTCATTCCCCAGCCATTGTCTTTAAAAATGTTCCTTTCCAATTTTACACGGCTTGTTCCTTCCATGTAAATTCCAGAAGTATTGCGGATAAATTTATTCCCAACAATATAGCTATCCGAAATTTCTTTGAGCAGTAAACCATAAGCAGCGTCGCCCCAGTTCTCTTCAAAATAATTGTTGAACATTTTTACGTTTCGAGTAAACATAACGGCTACTCCTGCTCCATTATTCTTAAAAACATTACCGATATAGGCATCGTCATTAGAAAACATAAAATGAAGTCCATAACGGATATTGGCTTTAGATACATTTCGCCAAATGACAGAATTAGAAACAAACTCAAAATAAATTCCGTCCCGATGTCCCGAAATTCTATTTCCTACAATCTGCATACTATCGCTTTTCCAGCAATGAATACCATTCCCGATACGCTGTTCTTCTTTCTGATAGGCTTTTATTGTATTGTTTTTTACGATACAGTTTGATCCTTTCTGAACATAAATTCCAAAAAAGTTATTCTCCAAAAAATTGTCTTTTACGACCACTCCAATTCTATCGTATATTTTAATTCCACAGGGATCATTCAGAGAAGCATATCCCGAATTGATCACTTTAAATCCAGAAAAAATTACGCTGTCGGCTTTTATGGAAACTACTTCATATTTTTGCTGTCCATCCAGAACTGGCAAATCTTTTCCCTGTAGAATTATTCTTTTATCTATAATAATATTACCTTCTCGATAAACACCTTTATTGACAATAATAGTATCACCAGATTTGGCAAGTTCTATTGCCTTTTTAATTGTTTTAACTGACTTATCTGAACCTACTTCAATCTTTTGAGACCAGAGACAATTAAAAAACAATAGGAATGAAAGGCAAATATGAAATTTCATGATTTAAGATTTTAATTAAGACATCACTTTAGGAATCATTATTTTCAACACATAGAAACATAGTTGTTTGACACTTAAAAAAGGCGTTTCACTAATTTTAACGAACATAGTCCAACTATGTGGAGAAACTTGTTCCTTCTACTCTCTTTTTTAGGAATAAAAAACTATGTTTCTATGTGTTGATTTTTTTATTCATTCAAAATTGCTGTCCATTCAGTTTCAAGTCCTTTTGTTTGTGCCTCAAAAGCTTTTGCCTCACTTTTATTTGGAAAAGCTGCAATATTTCCGTTCATCGGACTTTTTATTGTTCCTCCTGAAACGAAAAAGGCATTTTCAACTGGAATCAATTCATTATTTTTAGTGTAGTCGTGTACATAATATTTCTTGATTTTAGTGTCATTGTGATCTTTGCAATAATGTGCCATGCAGGCAATATCATCAAATTTATATACTCGGCCTTTCTCCGTAATGATTTCAGCTCCATGTCTGCCATCGCTAATTCCCATCATACAAAAATCGCAATTGTCTACATTTAGTTTAATAGGAACAGCTTTGTCACTGGAACATGAAAAAAGAAAAGCAGGAACCAGCAGAATGCCCAAGAGCCGACCAGATGGTTTTGCAAATTTTTCTTTAGCAATAGCTGCAAAAAGTAAAACTCCAACTGCGATCAGCATCCAACCTCCAATATCAGGAATGGAATAGGCTCCAAAATTTAATAATTGTTTGTATCCAAGCATTGGTGGCTGATACGCCATTCCAGGAACTCTAATAGCAGCATTCGGATCTAGATTATGTCCATATTCGTAATTCCATCTGTAGAAATCGCAAGCAGATAATATTCCAAACAATACAAAAGAAAAAAAGAATACAAAGAGTCCTTTTCTATTTGATTTCCACGCACAAGCAATTGAAATAATACCTAATGTTGCAAGAATAAACGGTAAGACTTTAAACTCGATAAAATCATTGGTATGCAGTGTTTTCATTCCAATATAATGATTCAATCCGTTGATGATATCTACATCACCAGCAATCTTAGAGGCATGAAGTTTTAGAACCAAACCTTCGGGATATTGTGGCGCTGTAAGCTCAATTTTCCAGATTGGAAAAAAAACAGCACCAATCAATAAAAGTCCTGATAAAAAGAGCATTATTTTGGAAAAGGGGGATAGTTTTTTATTTCTCATAATAATTCAAAATAAAAGGGAACAAAGAATACTTTGTTCCCTTAAGGTTACTGGCTATTCTTTTGGTAAATTAGTACCTACGCTGTACGTAATCGGAACATTGCTTCCTGCTGGCGAAACTCGCACATATCCTTGCATTTCTTGGTGCAATGCGCTACAGAAATCTGTACAATAGAATGGGAAAATTCCTTTTTTCTCAGGAACCCATTTTAAGGTTAAGGTTTCTCCTGGCATAATTAGCAATTCGGCATTGTTTGCTCCTTTTATAGCAAATCCGTGAGGAACATCCCAGTCTTGTTCAAGGTTGGTAACATGGAAATACACTTCGTCTCCCACGCGAATTCCTTCGATATTATCTGGTGCAAAGTGCGAACGGATACAAGTCATATAAATATGTACTTTATTGCCTTCTCGAACCACTTTAGATTCTTTTTCCCCTTTAGTTGCAAAAGGATGTTTATTGGCCGCAATATCATAATATTTCAGCTGTCCATTATTTCTAACTTTTTCTGCTGGAATACCTTGCGCGTAGTGTGGTTCTCCAATAGTTGGAAAATCCAGAAGCAATTTCATTTTATCTCCGCTGATGTCAAACAACTGAGCACTTTGAGCTAATTCTGGACCAGTTGGCAAGTAACGGTCTTTGGTAATTTTGTTGTAAACCACCATGTATTTTCCAAATGGTTTTTCTGTATTTCCACCAGGAACCATTAAGTGTCCAGGAGAATAATAAGTTGCTTTTCTGTCTAAAACTTTTAAGTCCTTGATGTTCCATTTCACTACTTCAGACGAAACAAACATCGTGGTATAAGCATTTCCTTTTCCATCAAATTCTGTATGAAGAGGCCCTAAACCTGGTTTTTGAACTTCTCCATGAAGAGCCGCTTCATATTTCACCACTGGAATTCCAGCATAATTGCCGTCAAACTGTTTTTTAGCAATAGCATCTTTCAATTTTGTAAAACTGAATACAGGAATTAAAGCTGCCAATTTTCCACTACCTACAATATATTCTCCCGTTGGATCAATATCACAGCCATGAGGCGATTTCGGACATGGAATCATATAGCAGATATCTTTCAATTCAGAAGCATCAAGAGTAAGAACTTCGTTTTTAATTTCAGATTTAGCGCTTTGAGTTTTTTCATCCCAAGTATTATGGGCGTATTTTGCAGGGATTCGTTTTCCTTTTCCAGCTTTAATATATTCTTCTGCTTTTTTCCAGTTTACCGCCATGATAAAATCTTTATCATTTTTAGAAGCATTAACTTCCAACAAAGTATTGGCTTGTTCTGTATTATAGCATGAGAAGAAAAACCATCCGTGAGATTCTTTTTTACCAGGGTGGCTAAGGTCAAAATTCACTCCAGGAGCTACAATTTGAAAAGCAAGATCCAATTCTCCTTCTTTTCCAACTTTCACAAAACTTAAATATCCTTTAAAGTTTTTCTTGTATGTATTAATTGGAACATCTCCATTATCATTATCCGGAGGAACACTAAAACGGCTTGCTCCTACCACATATTCTGTATTTTGGGTAATGAATGGCGAAGAGTGATTTCCTCCACAATTTGGAAGCTCGATAATTTCTGCTGTTTTGAACGTTTTCAGGTCAATACGCGCAATACGTGGCGTATTATTCGCATTAGCAAAAATCCATCGTCCGTCTACTTCTCCATTGGTTTGTGATAAATCTAAGTGATGCTGGTCGTCCCAAGGCACATAACCGTGCGAAGTATTCAGCATTGGTTTTGTTTCTTCACTGTAACCATAACCGCTTTGCGGGTCTTCTGAAAATACTGGCATTACTCTTAACAGTCTTCCACTTGGAAGCCCATAAACACTGACCTGACCGCTAAAACCGCCCGATACAAAGTTGTAGAATTCATCATATTTTCCGGGTGCCACATACACTTTTTGGGCCGCATCGCCTTCAACAGCATCTGTAGAGTCTTTCGGTTTGCACGAAACAAACAAAGCACACCCTAACGTAACAACGAAAATCGATTTTAAAAATTTATTTTTCATAAGGCTATTATTTTGATTTTGATTCCTTTCAATTATTTCACCCCATCATTCTGGCGCATATACTCCAGAATAGATCTTGCTTCATCTTCCGTTAAACCTTGATTAGGCATACGAATCATGCAAAGCTCTAATTGCGCCTGCAATTCTGGATCTTTATCAATCATTGGGTCTGGATTGGTAATAAAATTCATGATCCATTGAGGGGTTCTTCTTTCTGTTACCCCTTTCCATCCTGGGCCAACTAATTTTTCATCTGTTGGCTTATGGCATGAGGTACATTTTACCTCGGCAGTTTTAAGCCCTTTTTCAGCTAATGCTTTGTCTAAAGAAGCTCCCAATTCAACGGTTTCATATTTCCCGATACCTCGTTTAGGATCATAAGATTCTGCATCAGCTGTTTTCTCAGCTGGGGCTGGAGTAGAAAAATCCTGATCAGTATTTGACTTTTCTTTCCCGCATGATGTGAGCAGGATAAAGCCAAACATTGTTAATAAGAATAGTTTGTTCATTACTTTGTTTTTTACGTGTTAAACTTTTGATCAAAATTCTAAAACTTGTTTTTCGTAAAGTATGATTACAATCATATCCTCAAAAAAAAGTTCATAATACCTTCGTATTCTCAAAAAACAAGTAATGAAGCTTTGTGTTTACATATTTTTATTTGCAGTCGTGTTTAGACCCGCTTTTCCATTTCTGGATTATGTGGTCAACTTCCATTACATTGCAACTGAATTATGCGAAAACAAAAATGCTCCTGAACTTCATTGTAACGGAAAATGTCATTTGAAAAAAGAATTAGCAAAAAGCTATAAAAATGACACGCCAGCTTCTAACGAAAAGAAAAGTGAAACAACAGAAACTGTGGTTTTGTTTATGGTAAAAATCCCAGTATTCTCTTTTGAAAAAAATAGAACTACTACTTTTATAGTAAATGCCTTTTACAACAACTTATATTCTCATTTAGAGGCCGTCAATATCTTCCGCCCTCCAATTTTCATTTGATTTTTATCTCATTTTTTTTCTTCTATCGAATTCATTCGACAGACCTTTTATTATCATCATTTAAATTAAAATCTCATGAAAATTTTAAAATACACAGCCATTTTATTTTTAGCAATCACCTTTTTCTCTTGCTCTTCTAACGACGATTCTTCTTCAATTCCAGTTGACGAAACAAGCGGACTTCATAAAATACAGGAAATCTCAAATGACACTCATACAATAGAATTATTCTCGTCAACAGGTTCTCTGGTGCAGGGATACAATCATATTTCACTTCGAATAAAAGACAAGAAAACTAACAATTATATTACCGATGCTAAACTTGAATGGACACCGCTTATGCACATGAGCATGATGCAGCATTCTTGCCCAAAATCAGTTATCACTAAAGTATCAGACAAAAAGACTTTGTACGAAGGCGATATCATTTTTCAAATGGCGCAAAACGAAACGGAATATTGGGAACTGAGCATTTCATATATAATTGATGGTGCAAGCTACACCGCAACTGACAAAATAAATGTTCCTGCATCTTCAAAACGAACTGTAAGCTCTTTTAAAGGAAGCGACGGAAGCAATTATGTAATTGCCTATATCGCACCATCTTCTCCAAAAGTGGCACTGAATGATATGACAGTAGGTATTTATAAAATGAAGGATATGATGACTTTTCCACTTGCTACTAATTTAAAAATCAAAATCGATCCAAGAATGCCAAGTATGGGAAATCATGGTTCTCCTAATAACACTGATTTGCTTCAATCTGAAACCAACGGCTTTTATAAAGGGAAACTCTCTCTAACCATGACAGGATACTGGAAAATAAACCTTCAGGTATATAATGAAAAAGATGAAGTTCTAAAAGGTGAAGCTGTTACAACAGATAATACATCAAGCAGTCTTTATTTTGAGATTGAATTTTAAATCTAAACAACAATCAGAAAGAGACATAACACAATTTGTCTCTTTCTATTAAAGTAAGAAATGATGAAAAATCTAGCAGCAACCTTCTTGGCTGTATTTTCAACAATATGCTGGGCGCAGGAAAAACCAAATGATAGTCTTGAAACCGTAAAACTTAACGAAATAATTGTCATTGGAAGTAAACCTTCTTTACATCTAAAACAATCAAAATCATTAACCTCTGTAGAAGAATATCTCTCAAAATCATCAAAAGTTAATATGATTAAAAGAGGAGCCTATGCTTGGGAACCAGTTATAAACAACATGGCGACAGAACGTACCGTGATTACTATTGACGGAATGCGCATATTTGGCGCGTGTACCGACAAAATGGATCCGATTACGTCTTATGTTGAGGTTTCAAATTTGGCTGAAGCCAGCGTAGCATCTGGACAGCAAGCAAGCTGTCACGGTGCTGGAATTGGCGGATCTGTCGATTTAAAACGCAATCAGTTTAGTGAGAAAAATACAGGCTGGAACGGCAGTTTAAATTCTGGTTTTGAAAGTAATAATCTTCAAAAAATTATTGGTGCGTCTTTAGGGTATAATGATTCTCGATTTTATACTCATATCGATTTTATGCATCGTGATGCCGATAATTATAAAGCAGGCAATAATAAAGAAGTCAGCTTTTCTCAATTTACCAAATACAATATTTCTGCCAGTGCAGGATATTTTATAAACAAACAAAACCTCTTGGAAGCTTCTGCAATTTATGACAAAGCGACAAATGTGGGCTACCCTGCCCTTCCTATGGATGTTTCTTTAGCCGAAGCTAAAATTGTATCTCTAAGTTATAAATATGTGCCAAAATCTAACCTTATAACAAACTGGGAAACAAAAGGCTATTTTAATTCCATCACCCACCAAATGGACGATACCAAAAGACCAAATGTACCGATACACATGGATATGCCGGGATGGTCTGATACGTATGGTTATTATTCGAGAATTAAGGGAAATATGAAAAACCATAATTTTCTAGCTGACTTGAACGGTTTTTACAATAAGTCAATTGCCGAGATGACAATGTATCCTTCTGATCCAAATGAAAATTTGATGTTTATGTATACTTGGCCAGATGTTAGAACTTTGTACAACGGATTGTCTTTAGAAGATAATATCAAAATTTCTGAAATTGAAAATATTCGAATTGGCGTTAATCTCGGATTTCAAAATAATACCGTAGCAAATGATTTTGGATTAGCAAGTCTTCGTATTTTTTATCCTGATATGGATGCTTCAAAAAACCGCTTCCTGAAAAGTTTTGCAGCAAATTATGCCCAAAATAGGAAGCAATTTGAGTTCGGATTTGGTTTGGCTTACGCCGAAAGAGCCCCGTCGGTTTCTGAAGGCTATGGTTTTTACTTGTATAACAGCAGTGATTTTTACGATTATATTGGAAACCCCAATCTAAAAAATGAAAATGCCATTGAAGGAAACTTTTCTGTTGGATATAAAACATCACAATTAACCGCAAAAATTACAGGCTCTTACTTCTACTTTTCAAATTATATAATAGGTAAAACTGATCCAAATACACTTCCGATGACTATTGGCGCTTCTGGAGTAAAAAGATATGAGGCTATAGACAATGCCAAAATTTTCAATACTGATTTTAATCTGACTTATGATTTTCTTGAAAATTGGCAATTCAAATCTCAGCTTACTTATAGTTCGGGAAAAGATAATGAAGGAAATAATTTGCCATTTATAAGTCCGATAAAATACAGCGCTGGAATCGATTTTAAGAAAGAAAAATTTAACGCAGGAATTAACGCTTTAGGAAATCTAACTCAAAATGAATTTGCAAAAACGTACGGACAAACCAAAACTTCAGATTATCTCATTTTTGGACTTAATGCAGGCTATGCTTTCAATTGGAATCAAAACATTTTAAAATTTCAAACCGGTGTTGAGAATATTTTTGATAAATATTACACCACTTATGCCGACTGGAACAAAATTCCGCGAATGGGCCGAAATGTCTTTGTAAATCTCACTTTCACTTTAGATTAAGATGCTATTATTAAGGTTAACATATACAAACAAATATAAAACAGTATGATTAGAATCATGTTTTGAAAAAAATGATGATAATATATTTACCCTATTAAAATTATGTATTAAAATATATTTTGATATAAGCTTAAAACATAAATACCCAACAGTTTTATAGGTTAACGAAGCCGAAAATTCAAAGAAGAAAAAATGAACAAGAACTTTTTAGTACAAGAAATACTCCGATTGAAAAAGGAAAAAAATGCTGTTATCCTGGCTCATTATTATCAAGATGAGGATATACAGGAAATAGCAGATTTTATAGGAGATAGTCTTGAACTGGCAAAAAAAGCTCAAAATACAAATGCTGATATTATCGTTTTTGCGGGAGTTCACTTTATGGCAGAAACAGCAAAAATTCTAAATCCAAACAAAAAAGTAGTACTACCCGATTGGAACGCTGGCTGTTCGCTTGCTGATGGCTGTCCTCCAGAAGATTTTAGATTATTCAAAGAACAGCATCCCGATCATATTGTGGTTACTTACATCAATTGTTCTGCCCAAATAAAAGCTATGAGCGATTTAGTCTGCACATCGGCAAATGCCAAAAAGATAATCGAATCTATACCAGCAGAACAAAAAATCATATTTGCTCCAGATGAAAATTTAGGCAAATATCTAGAGAAAGAAACCAAACGTGAACTGGTCTTATGGAAAGGCTCTTGTGTAGTGCATGAAGCCTTTTCATTAGACAAACTAATTGAAATATACAGCAACAACCCAACTGCAAAAATTGCAGCACACCCTGAATCTGAAGACCATATTTTAAAAGCAGCACATTACATCGGCTCAACTTCAGGAATTATTAATTTCATTAAAACGGATCCTGCTGCCGTTTTCATTGTGGCCACAGAAGCCGGTATCCTGCATGAGCTTACAAAAGCTGTACCTGATAAAACGCTGATTCCGGCTCCTACCACAGAAGACAACAGCTGTGCCTGCAGTGAATGTGCCTATATGAAAATGAATACACTAGAAAAATTGTATTTGTGTCTTAAAAATGAAAGGCCAGAAATGCTGATTACAGAAGAATTGAGAACAGAAGCGCTAAAGCCTATTAGAAGAATGCTTGAATTATCATAAAAACGCAATAAACTTAAATCAAAATAACATGCTTAAAACAGATATATTGATCATCGGTTCTGGTATTTCAGGATTATTTTTTGCTATGAAAACGGCAAAAAAACGTCCAGACTTATCTATTGTTATAATGACGAAAGAAACAGCCAAAAATACCAATACGCAGCTTGCTCAAGGTGGTATTGCTGTAGTGACAGACCTTATAAAAGACAGTTTTAACAAACACATACATGATACCCTTCGTTCTGGAGGTGGCCTGTGCGATAAAGAAGTCGTTAATATGGTCATTAAACAAGCTCCCGAAAGACTTCAGGAATTAATCGAAATTGGAGCTTCTTTTGATAAAAATGAAAAAGGCCAATGGGACTTAGGATTAGAAGGCGGGCATTCTCAACATAGAATATTACATCATAAAGATAGCTCCGGACAGGAAATCGAGCAGAAACTGCTCAAAATAATCAAGAAAATGCCCAATATTGAGCTTTTAGAAAATCATATGGTCATTGACTTAAATACCGAAACAAAAAAAGCTAAAACTACTTGTACCGGAGCATTTTTCTTTGAAAAAAAACATAACCGAATTAAATACATTAGAGCAAGAACAATTGTTTTATGCACAGGCGGATGCGGTCAGCTTTTTGAAAACACAACAAATCCGAAAATAGCAACAGGAGACGGATTGGCGATTGCAGCACGCGCAGGTGCAGAAATTGTCGATATGCAATACATTCAATTTCATCCAACAGCATTATTTACAGGAAAAGAGAATCCGTTGTTTTTAATTTCTGAAGCTGTTAGGGGTTTTGGTGCTCATATTGTAAATGATGAAGGAAAAAGATTTTTATTTAAATATGATATTCGAGGCGAATTGGCGACAAGAGATATGGTTTCAAGTGCCATTAGTAAAGAACTTCAATTGAGCGGAAAAAATCATGTTTATTTAGACTGTAGACATCTAGACCAGAAAGCTTTTGCAAATCAATTTCCAGTCATCACAGCACATTGCAACGAATTAGGAATCTACCCTGAAAAAGATTTAATTCCTGTTGTACCTGCAGCACATTATCAATGTGGCGGAATTAAAGTGGATCAAAACGGTGTCACTACTATTAAAAATCTCTACGCTATTGGCGAATGTGCTAGAACAGGTCTACATGGAAAAAACCGTTTGGCATCTAACTCGCTTCTTGAAGGTCTGGTCTTTGCACATCAGGCTTCAGAGAATGTAGACAAAACCATTGCCGAATTTATTTTTTCATCACAAATACTAATTCCGAAGTTTCCAAAAGCTCATAATGCTGATGATTACCTTGCTTTTGAAGTACTTAAAAAAGAATTGCAAAAACTGGTTACCACATTCTACACAAGTGAAGAACGTGATGCTGAGTTAGCTTTTCAAAAAATAAAAGACCTTCATAATTATGCTGTTTCGCTTACAGAAGCACACGAAATTACGATTCCGTTTATCGAATTTTCGAACATGATTGCGGCTTCTTTGTTGATCATTAAACAATGTAAAGCTGCAGCAGATCAAAAAATATGCTGAAACCAAAATTAATCTATACCCCAAAAACCATTATGAAACTAACAAGCAAAACAACCATTGGTGAAATCGTCACAGATGATTTCAAAACAGCGGCCATTTTTACAAAATTCAATATTGACTTTTGCTGCAAAGGATATCGAACTATCGAAGAAGTCTGCAAAAAAAGAGATATAGAAGAAAGTGTTCTTATTGAACATATTGAAAAAGCAAGAAGCAGTTCTGCCAATCAGTCTTTTGATTATAAAAGCTGGTCTGCAGATATGATTGCAGATTATATAACTAAAACCCACCATCGATATGTTACAGAAAAGTCTCCTGTTATTTTGGAGTATTTAAATAAATTATGCGGTGTTCACGGTGCGATTCATCCTGAGCTTCATGAAATTCATACTATTTTTTCAAAAACGTATTTGGATCTCACGGCTCATATGAAAAGAGAAGAGTTGGTTGTTTTTCCTTTTATTAAAAAAATGAAAGCCGCACACAGTAAAGGTACAGAGCTGGAAACACCGCCTTTTTTATCTATTGAAGCGCCAATTGCAACCTTAAAAGATGATCATATTACAGAAGGACAACGCTTTAAGAGAATTGCAGCATTAACCAATAATTATACACCGCCTGCTGACTCATGCAACACTTATAAAGTGGCATTTCTGATGCTAGAAGAATTTGACAAAGATTTAAAAAAGCATATGCACTTGGAAAACAACATTCTGTTTCCAAAAGCAATTGAACTTGAAAAAACATTTGAAAAAGTGTCCTAAATAAAAACGAAACCATGGAGAAATATGTAATCAAACGCAACGGAGATTATAAGCCATTTGAAGCTTATAAAATTCAGGATGCCATTCAAAAAGCCTTTCAGAGCGTCAGTCAACCTGTAGACAAGAGAATATTTAAAACTGTTCTTTCTGGTCTTGAGGCAAAATATTCGTGGCCTGTAGAAGAAATTCAAGACATCATAGAAAGAGTGCTTTTTGAAAACGGGTATTTCCAGACGATGCGTTCGTTTATAATTTATCGCCATACGAGAAAATTACAGCGAGAACATATTAATGGTTTAAACGATGACACCACTTACATAGACAGTACGCAAACTGTCGAAGAATACATTAACCAATCAGATTGGCGAATTAATGCTAATGCGAATATTTCGTATTCAAATGCGGGACTAGTCAGTAATACCGCTGGAAAAGTAATTGCCAATTATTGGCTTGACAAAATATATAATAAAGAAGAAGGTTCTGCTCATAGGAATGGCGACATACACATCCATGATTTGGATTGTCTTACCGGATACTGCGCTGGTTGGAGCTTGCGTGTGCTGTTAAATGAAGGTTTTAACGGCGTGCGTGGCCGTGTCGAGAGCAGACCTCCTTCTCATTTTAGAGAAGCATTGGGCCAAATGGCTAATTTCTTAGGAATTTTGCAAAGCGAATGGGCAGGCGCTCAAGCTTTCAGTTCTTTTGATACTTATTTGGCACCTTATGTTTTTAAAGATCAACTTTCTTATGATGAAGTTCTAAAAGGTATCAGAAGTTTTGTTTACAATCTAAATGTACCGGCACGCTGGGGACAATCGCCTTTTACAAATATTACTCTGGATTGGAATGTGCCAGAAGATCTAAAAGAACAGATTCCGACTAGAAATGACGAACATTTATTTTTAAAGGTCACTGATGAAAATCTGATTTTGGAAGCTAAAAACAGAGGCGTTTCAAAACTGATAGATCTGAAATATGCTGATTTTCAAAAAGAAATGAATCTTATTAATAAAGCCTATTACACCATTATGACCGAAGGCGATGCAAACGGACAGCCGTTTACATTCCCTATTCCAACGGTAAACATCACTGAGGATTTTGATTGGAATGGCGAAAATGTCGATTTGCTTTTTGAAAACACAGCCAAAATTGGTTCGTCCTATTTCCAGAATTTTATTGGAAGCCAATATCTATTGGATGATAACGGGAATCGAATCGAAAATCCAGATGCTTATAAACCAAATGCGGTACGCAGTATGTGCTGCCGTTTACAGCTCGATTTAAGAGAATTGCTAAAACGTGGAAATGGTCTTTTTGGAAGTGCCGAAATGACGGGTAGCATTGGCGTAGTAACTATCAATATGGCGCGTTTAGGCTATCTTCATAAAGGAAACATAATTAGTTTGTTCGAACATTTGGACGAATTGCTTCAAATCGCAAAATCAACTTTAGAAAAGAAAAGAATCTTTATCCAGCAAATGTACGACCGCGGACTTTATCCGTATACACAGCGTTATTTGAAGCATTTTAGAAATCACTTTTCTACCATTGGCGTAAACGGAATGAATGAAATGGTTGTGAATTTTTCTGAAGGAAAACAAAATATAACCGACACTTCAGGAATTCATTTTGCAACAGAAATTCTCGATCATATTAGACTGCGAATGAAAGAATTTCAGGAAGAAACTGGAAATCTTTACAATCTAGAAGCAACTCCAGCAGAAGGAACAACGTATCGTTTTGCAAAAGAAGATAAAAAACGCTTTCCAGAGATTTTACAAGCAGGACAAAACGAGAATATTTACTATACCAATAGTTCACAAATCCCGGTCGATCATACCGATGATCCTTTTGAAGCTTTATTGCTTCAAGATGAATTGCAATGCAAATATACTGGCGGTACAGTTTTGCATCTTTATATGAGAGAAAAAATCAGCAGTCCAGAAGCCTGTAAAAACTTCGTGAAAAAAGTTTTAACCAATTTTAAACTGCCTTATATAACCGTAACACCAATTTTCAGCATTTGCCCTATTCATGGCTACTTAAACGGTGAACATGAATATTGCCCAAAATGCGACGAAATTTTACTCAATAAAAACAATCAAAAACACTTGGCTTATGAAAACGAAAACGCATAAAATTCTAGAAGAGAACAAATCCCAAAGAAGCAAATGTTTGGTTTACACACGTGTAATGGGATATCACAGACCTGTAGAAAGTTTTAATATTGGAAAAAAAGGTGAACACCAACAGCGTACACATTTCGAAGAAACCATTATCTATTAAAGGAATATTTAGCCTCACGCCTTTTACTTTATTAGATTATCCGCATAAAACGGCCTGCATTGTGTGGTTTGCAGGCTGTAACATGCGGTGTTTATACTGCTACAATCCTGATATTGTTTTAGGAAAAGGAAAAATAGATTTTGATTCTGTTCTTTCGTTCCTTAGAACCCGAAAAGGATTATTAGATGGGGTAGTATTAAGCGGTGGCGAATGTACTCTACACAAAAAAATAATTGATTTTATAAAAGAAATCAAAACAATGGGATTTGCGGTTAAAATAGATACCAACGGTTCCAACCCTAAAATATTGAATAGCCTGATTCATGATCAATTAATTGATTATGTCGCGTTAGATTATAAAAGTCTTCCTCATACCTTTACAAAACTAACGCAATCAGGCTTATTTTCTGAATTTGAAGAAAGCCTTTCTCTTTTAATTCAATCTAATATTCCGTTTGAAGTTCGCACTACTTTTCATTCTTCTTTAATTACAGAGAATGAATTTGTGAGTATGATAAAATATCTTGAATCTAAGCATTTTGAAGGAAATTATTATGTGCAACACTTTATGAATAATGTGCCAACACTTTCAAAACTAGACAATTCGAACAAAGAAATACAACTTAAAAACTTCTCTACTCCAAAAATAAAAGTTATTTTTAGAGATTGATAACTCAAAATGAACACGTTATGACTTTGCATCATTTTGTACTAATACTTCATCTTTTGGCAGCCACAATCTGGGTTGGGGGTCATTTGCTTTTAGCTATTTGTTACCTTCCGACAGCGTTGAAGAAAAAAGATCCGCAGATCATTCTAAACTTTGAAAAGAAGTATGAAAAACTTGGCATGTCTTCTCTCGCTTTACTCATTATAACCGGAATCTGGATGGCTTATGATTTTGGCGTAACAGCAGAAACCTGGTTTCATTTTTCGAGCGGATTTGAAAAAGTAGTTTCCATAAAACTGATTTTACTTTTCTGTACATTCTTTTGTGCAGTTTGTGCACAATTTTTTATTATTCCAAATCTTAAACCTAATAATATCAATAAAATGGCTGTCATTATATTAACGGTTACTTCAATTGGTGTTACAATGCTAATTTTGGGATCAACGTTGCGTTATGGCGGAATTTAATTAACTCAAACTAACTGATTTTTAATGCAAACGCAATCTCGATTTTTTTGAGATTGCGTTTTAACTTTACAGCTTATTAATTAAGACATCATACCTACAAGAATTGGCCCAAAAGCAGTCAATAATATATTAGCCAATGCGTACGGAATAGTGTAGCCTAAAACAGGAAACTTGCTCCCTGATGCATCTTGAACAGCTTTTAATCCGATTGTTGAGGTACCTGCACCTGTTTGCGCGCCAAGTAATATTAGGGGGTTTATTTTTAATATATATCTTCCAAAATACATTCCGATGATATGAGGAATTAAGGCAACAGCTACACCAGCAAGCAAAATACCAAAACCGGTTTCTTTAAGACCTGAGATAAAACTTGGGCCAGCAGCTAGACCGACAAGTCCGATAAAAGCTGCAAGACCTACATTGTCAAATATCCACAAGGCGGGTTCTGGAATTCTTCCAAAAACTGGAGTTCTAGAATGCAACCACCCAAAGATTAGTCCCATTACCAACGCGCCCCCGCTTGTTGTTAATGTTACTGAAACTCCAAATAAAGTTACCGAAAGCAAACCTAAAAGTCCGCCAAGAACAATACCTAAACCGACAAAAATGATATCTGTCTCCGGAGTTAAACGATCCAAGTAACCTATCTCTTTTGCTGCTTCTTCCAATTTCGCAGGTCGGCCTGAAAGATTCAAAATATCACCCCTATTTAAAACCGTTCTCGACTCTAGCGGTATCTCGTGATTCTCTCTCGTTATTTTGTTTAGCATTAGTCCATGGTAAAAACTGCTTTTTCGAAGTGATTTTACTGTTATTCCTTCAATTGCTTTATTAGTGATTGTAACATCTAAATGTGCTAAGGGGAAATTTAACAATTCTTCATCTAAGATTTCGGGTCCAATAGAAAAGAGACTGTCTAAAATGATTCCATGCTGTCCCATAATAACTAGAACATCATCTTTATAGATAATAGTATCAGGTTTTGGGTCTAACAATTGATGCTTATGGCGTATCCTTTGGATAACAATATTCTTGTTGGAAATTAATCTCTCAAACTCGCTTATGCTGATCCCAATCCATTTCTCATTGGTTATTCTATACGCCCGAATAATCCATCTCTGATAGGCACTTTTCATTCCTGGTCCATATTCAGTTTCACCCGAAATGGTTTCTGCCAGTTTATTACTTTCTTCAACTAAATCAATGCCAAGCAATTTTGGAGCAATTCCAGTCAGAAAAAAAACAAAAGATGCTGCTCCTACGAGATATGTTACAGAATAGGCTACGGGAATATTATTGATTAATCTGGTTTTTTCTGCATCAGCAAGATTTAAGTGGCTGATAGCATCTGAAGCGGTACCAATCACAGTTGATTCAGAAAACGCACCGGCTAACAATCCTGCCGCCGTTCCTATGTCATAACCTAAAAAAGTAGAGACCGAATATGCTACTAAAAGGCATGATAAGCAAATCACCAAAGTAAGCAGTAATTGCGGAAAGGCATTCTTTTTAAAACCTTGAAAAAACTGGGGGCCAACTTTATATCCTGTAGAAAACAGAAAAAAATCAAAAAAAATAGTTTTTACAATACCAGGAATTTTAATATCCAATTGGCCAATTAGCACTCCAGCAAATAAAGTCCCTAATACTACCCCAATTTTAAATGTCCCAATTTTAATGCGCCCGATTAAGAATCCAAGAGACAAGCATAAAAAAAGTGCCAGTTCAGGATGTTCTCTAAGTATAGCTGTAACCATATTACATTCTCTTTTTTAGATAAATTTAATCAAAAAAAGAATACATTATACTTAAAACATTTATAAACAACAAATTACAAGTGTCATGCTAGAAATAAAAAGATAGTCGCGGATATTATATCAGATTTAGATATCCTTGTTTGAGTGTTACGCCCGTACTTAAATTTATGTTCACGAATTAAATTGGGAGATCAGCGCTTCGTTATAGTTGGATTTAAATTATGCTGTTTACTTTTTAGCAAATATTCATCTGCCATTCTTCTTGTTTCTTTATCTAAATATTTCTCATTAGTAGTTAAAATATCATAAACATCAAAAGAAGCCACTTTATAATTATACTTGTTTGACATTATTAAGGCGTAATACAAGAAACCTGTAAATTTGTGTTCTCCAATATAATGGATAGCTTTTAATTCATTGTAAGCCAAAGTATCTCCCTTACTCATAACAAGATAATCCAAACTATCCATAAGTTTTTTATTCTCGAGTTTTCTTCGAAAATAACTAGCTGAATTATCGTCTGAAATTACAACTTTATTATTGCTGTTCTTCTTATCACAAGAAAATAGCAAGAAAATTAAAATAATAATATGCCATTTCATAATTAATCTATCTAAGCATTACTATATTTAAACCAACCACTCACTAACCAATTTCCTATACGTTTCCCCTATTGGCAAAGCATTTCCGCTTTTCATTACAATCTGATTTCCATCAATTACTTTAATTTTATCTTTTGGAATAATATACGAACGATGAATTCTAATAAATTGATTTGATGGAAGTTTCTCCAGAATATCTTTCATATTTTCTAAAGCCATAATTTTTTCATCATTGGTATGAATGCGAATATAATCTCGTAATCCTTCAATATATAAAATATCATTTAGAGCAATTTTATAATGCTTACGGTCCGCTTTTACGAATAGATAATCATCTCCTGTTTTTTCTGGAACTTGAAAAGTTTCTTGCCAACGAATAAATTTCTCGACACTTTGATAGAATCGATTAAACGTAATGGGTTTCAACAAATAATCAATCACATGAAACTGAAAAGCTTCCAAAGCATACTGCGGATAAGCCGAAGTAATGATAAAATTATATTTCTGATTGAACATCTGCATCAATTCAATTCCTGTTAATTGCGGCATTTGAATATCAATAAAAATCAAATCGACCGATTCTGAATTTAAAACTTCAATTGCTTTAAAAACATCACTATCAGCATATAAAACATTCAATCTCGAAATTTTAGAAGCATAATCGGCAATTAGTTTTACGGCAAAAGGTTCGTCATCCAGAATAATGCAGTTTATTTTTTTATTCATTTTAAATCTATTTCAAGTTCGGCTGTAAAATGGTTTTCTTCTTTAGTAATTTTAATTTGGTGTTTTTCGGGATAATGAATCTGTAAACGCTTTTGCAAATTATCTAAACCAATTCCGCCCAAACTATCTTTTTTCTGCGTTCCGATTTTATTCTTCACTTTAAAAATCAATTTTTCAGAAGAAACTTTTAGCTGAATTTCTATTGGTTCTGAGTCTGAAACTTCTCCATGTTTTAAAGCATTTTCTACCAAAGGAGACAAAATGTATGGCGGAATTTCTTCGAACTGATTTTCAATTTCCACATTAAAATCAATTCGAACATTGTCTTGATGACGCAATTGCTCGAGTTCAATATACGCTTTTATATAATCAACTTCATCTGAAAGTTTGATCTTTTCTTTCTGCGATTCGTAAGTCGTAAAACGCATAATCTGACTCAATTTATCAATTGCAATCAATGACTTATCTG
Organism: Flavobacterium nitrogenifigens; assembly: GCF_003254565.1. GTDB lineage: Bacteria > Bacteroidota > Bacteroidia > Flavobacteriales > Flavobacteriaceae > Flavobacterium > Flavobacterium nitrogenifigens. The sequence goes on along the minus strand of NZ_QJRI01000166.1, from coordinate 88,735 downwards.
ATTGAAAATAAACCATTGAGTAAATATTATTTAAAGTATTAAATACAAAATGTGGATTAATCTGCGCTTTCAAAAATTTGATTTCGGTATTCTTATTTTCTTCTAGAATAAGCTTGTTGTATTCCAAAAGGCGAATCGAATAAATCACAAACCAAAGAAAAGAACTCAAAATAATAGACATACTGCTATAATGCAAATTATCGAGCATATAACTGAAAAAATTAACGTTGGTATAATTTACTCTATCAAACAGAAATTTGGTAATAATTTGCTCAAAAAAGAATCTTAGAAAAGTAAAAACGAGATACGAAACAAAAGCTCCAACAAAAAGTCTTTTCCAGTTAAAAGCTTTGAAAACGGCTTTCATTACGATCAAATAATGGAAATAAAATGTAATAATGAAAACAATAAAATAAGTACAAAGAAATAGATCGGGTACAGAAAATCGTGCTCCAATCGGATTTTTCACGAAAGTGAAATATGAAATTAAAAGCCAATAAATAATATGAATTAGACATTCGAGCCTTTTGGTTATAGTTCCTTTATACATTCGATATATTTTTAAAACAAAGATATACATTCAGTAAAAAGCATTTTAACGGGTTTGCAGATTAATCGAAGGGGTTTGTCGATAAAAGTGGCTTTTGGGTTTTAATTCTAACAGTTTTGTCCTGTAATTAAAATCAAAACCATGAACAGAATCATTTTAGTATCTATCCTATTTCTATTTCAAATCAACATATTCGGACAACAATTCTCAATAAAAGGAAAAATCATCAATCAGAATAAAACACCGCTAGAATTTGCAACAGCAACTTTATTAAAAACCGACAAAACATTATATCAACAAGCTTCAACTGATAGTTTAGGTAATTTTACTTTAAATCCTGAAAAAGGGAACTATAAGTTAATTATAGAACAATTTGGAACTGAATTCTGTGCCAAAGAAATAATCGTACATCAAGATCTTGATTTAGGAATAATTGAGGTGAAAGAATTCCTGCAATTAGACGGCGTAACCATTAATTCAAGAAAAAAACTGGTAGAGCAAAAAGTCGATCGACTGGTTTTTAATGTCGAAAATTCTGTTGTTGCAACTGGCGGAACTGCTTTGGATGCTTTAAAATCTACACCAACGGTTAGAGTTCAAAACGAAACAATCTCTATTGTTGGAAAAGGAGAAGTTTTGGTTATGATTGATGATCGTTTGAACAAAATGACTCAGGAAGATCTCGTTGCATTTCTTAGATCAATTCCTGCTGATAACATAAAAAGCATCGAAGTAATTACAACGCCTCCAGCAAAATACGAAGCGGAAGGAAACAGCGGTTTAATTAACATTAAATTGAAAACAGCTAAGGCGAATTCTTGGAATGCAAATCTCGGAACTACGTATGTGCAAAGAAGTTATGCAAGCGGAAACATAAACGGATTATTTATCTACAATTACAATAAATTATCACTTCAAGCTTCTATTAATAAAGGAATAGATCAGTTTCGTACCACTTCTGATGCTAGAATTTATTATCCAAATGAACTTTGGAAACAAGATATTGCAACTAAGTCAAAAACAAATTTATTGAGCATTGGTTTTGGTGCCGACTATAAATTAACGGAGAAATGGACTTCTGGAATAAAATATTTAGGGAGCTTTAATGACAGAACTTCAGCAAATAATCCGTTGACTACTCGTTATAATACTTCTGGCGAAATTAATTCTTATATTTTGTCTCATGTAAATGCACAGAACAGCCCTCAAATGAATTCTATAAATTGGAATAATGTTTTTACATTAAATAATGAAGGCAAAAACATTACTGTAGATTTAGATTATTTCAACTATCAAAAAGACGATTCTCGTGTGTTTTCGGGCAATGAAATGGATAATGAAAAAGAGAATATTCCAGAAACTAATTTCGCAGCAATCAATTCTAACTTAAACCAATTGAAAAATTATTCAGCAAAAATTGATGTTTCTATTCCTTATTCTTGGGCGAATATCAGCTTTGGCGGAAAAGGATTTTACACCAATACCAAAAACAATCTGACCGTTTTTGATAACGAAACTGGAACTCCAATCTTGAACACTGAGTCTTCAAATATTTTCAATTACAAAGAATACAATGAAGCAATCTATTTTTCTGCAAACAAAAAATTGAACGAGAAATGGGAAACGCAAATTGGCTTAAGAGCCGAAGCCACACAAACTGAAGGTTATTCTGAAAATCTGAATCAAACTAATAAAAACAATTATATTAAATTGTTTCCAACAGCTTATTTGACTTACAATGCAAATGACAATAATACCTATTCGCTAAACTACAGCCGAAGAATCCGCAGACCCGATTTTGATTATTTGAATCCGTTTGTCATTAGAACCAGTCCATTTTATTATTCTGAAGGAAATCCGTTTTTGAAACCTTCAATTATAGACAATTTTGAGTTTTCTTATATCAGAAATCAAAAATGGGTAAATACAATCTATTTTTCTCAGGTTTCAAATTTCGGGCAACAATTAGCCATTATTGATCCTGAAACGAATATTACGAAAAGTACGCCAATCAACTATGCTGACACTTACCAAATAGGTCTTTCAACATACTACAATTTCAATAAATATGCTTGGTGGAACAGCTTTATGGGATTTAATCTAAATTATCAAAATGTAAAATCTAGAACCAATTTAATTGCTTCTGTAGATGGTTACAACGGTTATATTTACAGCAATAACGATTTTACCGTAAATCAATCTAAAACTCTTTTTCTTGGTTTAAATTATGGTTTGCAATTGCCAGGACGCTATCAGGTTTTTAATATTTCTACTTTGAATATTTTAGATATATCTGTCAAATTTCTAGCCTTAAAAAAGAATCTTTCGATTACTTTAACTGGAGAGGATTTATTGAATGCGCAAAAACCTTTAATTTCTTATTATTCAAACGGCATTAAAAACACGATGAAAAACTACAATGATTCTAGAGCTTTTAGAATTGCTCTGAGTTATAAATTCGGGAATCAAAATGTAAAATCTAAAGAAAGAAATTTTGGAAATGAAGAGGAAAGAAATAGAGCGAATTAATATACAATTTATCTATCATAAATGAAAAAGCTATTTCTATTTCCAACCAGGAAAAGACGTTTCTAAAGTATCTATTGGATTAGAACATGGGAAATATTTAGCATAGCTTACTTGAATAAATTCGTTTTTTTCAAAATTCAAAGCAATATCTTCAGTTACCTTCGTAACGTTTCCTCTTTTCCTAATTATAACCAAAATAACTAAATTTTCATCATTGCATGTAATCTTACTTAATTTGTTACTATAGATTTTGTAACCTTCGTCTGAACTATTCATATCTAATTCTGAAGATCCTTTTGACTTATTTATTAACGCAGTCGAAAAGTAGGTATCCTCAAATTTTCTTATGCAGATAGAATCAATTACGAAAGTTGAATCCCGTAGTGAAATAATCTTCTTTTCATTATTATTAATAATTTATTGCTCTTTAAAGTTTGAGCAAGAACAAATAACGAATAAAATTAAGATTACAATATATTTATTTATCATGTCTAATTTTCATATCATTATTTTCCTTTGATTTTTAAACCAAATATAATTTAAAATCAAAAAGTTTAAAAAAAAACTTGAGTCTTTAAATAGTTGCAATCCGTTAAATTTAAAACGTTCAAAGATGTTTTATCTCTTTCAAAAACAATCAAATACATAAAAAAATCATTATTTATTTGTTTTTATGACCAATCGGTCATATATTTGCATCGTTAAATACAATCTATCATGACAAAAGGTGAAGAAACCAGACAATTTATTATAGAAAAAGCCGCTCCTATTTTTAACACAAAAGGAATTGCAGCCACTTCTATGAGCGATATTATGGAGGCAACCAAATTGTCAAAAGGAAGTATGTACGTTCATTTTGAAAACAAAGATGTTTTGGCCTGCGCTGCTGTAGATCATAACATGAAAATACTAAGCTCTAAACTTGAAAATGCACTTAGAGAAGGTAAAAGTGCCAAAGAACAGCTTTTTGCTTATATAGAATTTTTTAGTAATCCGATAAATCCACCAGTAATTGGCGGATGTCCTCTGCTAAATTTTGGAACCGAAGCAGACGATACAAATCCGATTGTGAAAGAAAAAGTAAACGCTGCCATCAAACGAGGACAGGTACTTTTAAATTCGATTATAGAAAAAGGAATTGCTAATAAAGAATTTACTCCTGACTGGAATGCTTCGGAATTTGCCATTACACTTTTTGCTATGCTTGAAGGCGGACATTTAATGTCTCGAGTGTCCGGCAATAACGAAAACATGAAAACAATAGAAAAAACGCTTAAAAAAATTATATCTGAAAAATTGATATAATTTTTTTTATCCTAAAAATGACCGATTGGTCATTTTAAAAAATTAATTAATTAATTATAAAAACAATTACCATGTCAAAAACAATTTTAATTACAGGAGCTTCAAAAGGATTTGGAAGAGCTTGGACAGAAGCCTTTTTAGCTAAAGGATACAATGTAGCTGCAACAGCTAGAAATCTAGAAACATTAAACGATTTAAAAGAGAAATATGGAAGTACAATCTTACCATTAAAACTTGATGTTAATGATCGTGAGGAATCTTTACAAGTGGTTCAAACAGTAAAAGAACATTTTGGAACAATTGATGTTTTGATCAACAATGCCGGTTATGCTCTTACAGGTGCAGTTGAGGAAGCTAGCGAAAAAGAAGCGAGAGAACAGTTTGAAACCAATTTCTTCGGGACATTATGGTTAACACAAGCTGTTCTACCAATTATGAGAGAACAAAAAAGTGGTCATATTATTCAAGTTTCTTCCATTTTAGGATTGGCAACTTTACCAACAGAAATGGGACTTTACAGCGCTTCTAAATTTGCTGTTGAGGGTTTAAGCGAAACATTGGCATCTGAGGTAAAACAATTTGGAATCAACGTTACTTTATTGGAACCAAACGGATATGAATCTAACATCTGGCATACCGGAATTAGTAGTGAAAGTATTCCTGCCTATGATAACATCAAAAAAGCTCTGGCTGAAAGGGAAAACATTTTTGGAAAAGTTGAAGCAACTGCTCCAATAGTGGTAAAATTGGTTGAAAATGAAAATCCGCCTTTACGTTTATTACTTGGAAAAGTGGCATTTCCGTTTGTAAAACAAAGCTATGATCAAAGATTAGAAAGCTGGGAAAAATGGAACGATGTTTCTGTTGAAGCACATGGTTAATTAATTGGTGATTTAACAAAAAAGATAATTTCAAAACAAAGTTATCATTCCGTAGGAATGTTTGGTTGGTAGAAAAAAAATCAACAGCCATATTGACGTTCCGTAGGAACGTTTGATATGCGTCACCATAAAAAATGATAAAAACCAAACGTTCCTACGGAACGTAAAACTAATGACAAAATCATCGGTTTCTACCAACGAAATGTTCCTACGGAACACGGCAATATATATCCAAAAACAAAAAGCGCAAATATAATTTTGCGCTTTTTACATTTTACATAAAATGTTTTTTATGCTTTAACTTTTTTCTTCTTAGACTTCTTCCCTTTCTTCCACCAAATAATAAATCCAGTTATAGGCAAAGAAGCGCCAATCAAACTGACCAAGCTCCAGATTATTTTTCCTGTAAGTCCAAAGAAAACTCCTGTATGCAGATCGTGATTACTTGCTTCATAAACATCTGCCGCGTTATTGTCTTTGTATAATTTAGTTCGTAGTATCTGCCCTGTTTTTCCGTCAAAGAAAAGCGTGTTTTGATTTCTAGCCCAATCATTCGGATAGGTCATTCTTAAACGAAGTTCGCCTGTTTTTCTAATTGAAAATGAAACCGAAGTTGCACCTGGATATTTTGCATTTGCATTTTCGTAGATATTATTATAACGAACAGGAATTGTAGTCGAATCTATTTTAGCGTTAGAAACCACTTCGTCACCTTTTCTAAGTTTGCTTCCCGTTACTAAACTAACTCCTTTTTTAACCGCATCATATTTAAAATACGTTCCCGAAAAAGCAATTAAAAGCAGAAAAATTGAAGCATAAAATCCTAAAACCTGATGCAGATCAAAATTGATTCTTTTAGACGAACCGCTCCATTTTATCTTTAAGGATTGCTTAAGCTGACGTCTCTGTTTTGGAAACCATAAAATTAATCCTGTTATCAGCATAACAATAAAAATCACAACCGACCAGCCTTGAATAAATTCGCCAACTTCTCCTAACAACAAAGTGCGATGTATTTCTAGTACAGTATTTAGCCAGTCTGCTCCTTGCTGATTGATTAAAGTTCCGTCGTACGGATTAAAATAATAAACCTTTTTCTTTTTGGTAGAAATTTGAACTGTCGCATTGGGTTCTTCTTTTTCTATTTTTAAAGCCGTTATTTTCTGTTTAGGCTCAAGACGTTCATAGTTTTCAATTATAGTTTTTAACCCTATAAATGGCTTTTCCTGAACGGGAACATGCAGATATTCTTTGTTGCTAAAATCACGAATTTCTTCTTCAAAAACATAAAGAAAACCCGTAATACTCACTATAAAAACAATGAGGCCCGATGCTAAACCGAGCCACAAATGTATTTGTCTGATAGTCTTTTTAAAACCTTTGCTCATAATTTGCAGTAAAATCCAAATGTAGATAATATCATCGTAATTGACGAATCGTAACTGTTAGAATTTAAAGGTAATATTTCCTGTAACTCTCGTTGGGTTTTGAGCCGCTAAACGATATGACCAATATTTTTCGTTGGTAAGATTATCTACTTTTAAACCTAACCTAAATTTTGGCCTGTCATAAAAAACAGAAGCGTCTAAAACCGTGTAAGAAGGAATCGTAAATTTAAACGTTGAAGTATTCGTTTGATAATACTCACTTCCATAAATTCCTCCAAAACCAAATCCAAGACCAGAAGCCGCTCCTTCGGTTAATCTGTAACTTGCCCAAAGATTGGCAGTTGTTGGCGAACCTGCAGTTGTAGGTCTTAAACCATTAATACTCGGATTTGCTTTTGTGTATTCACTATCATTATACGTATAACCCGCCACAATATTCAAACCTTTAATTGGATTTGCAATCAATTCTGCTTCAAAACCTTTACTCAATTGCGTTCCGTCTTGAATCTGGAAGTTTACGTGGTCTGGATCGTCACGCGTTACATTGGTTACTTTTATATCATAATAACTGAAAGTCGCACTGATTTTATTAAAGTCAAATTTAACTCCACCTTCTAACTGATTCGCCTGATTGGGTTTGAAAGTATTTCCGTAAAAATCAGATCCTCCCACATTGTTGAATCCGTTCATGTAGTTTCCGAAAACTGAAACTTTATCTTTAACCACTTGATAAACTGCTCCAAATCTAGGAGAAAATGCCGTTTGATTGTAATTTCCAGCAATAGAATCTCGGCTCGGGTAATATACTCCTTTATTGATATAACGATCGGCTCTAACACCTCCCATTACCAATAATCTATCGGTAACATTTAACACATCAGAAACATAAGCGCTATATGTTCTTTCGTTATTTGATACCATATTAGTGTATGTAGCATTTGCAAATAAAGGTTCAATTTTATTTAGAGTAAAATTGTTGTAAGCATCTCCAGGCTTTCTAAAATTAAGTGCCGGCATGTTTACTATTGCATCATTACGTGTGGCACGAAGGCTGTAAAAATCTAATCCTGCTACTACTCTATTGCGTAATTTTCCAATTTTAAAATCTCCGTTAAAGTTTTGCTGAATATCAGTTCCATAATAAGGATAATCCTGATTGGTAACTTGCTGTCTCAATGTTTCATTACTTAACATTGTCAAAGCCACAACATATCCTTCAGATGAAGATCTTGTACGTGAAACGATAGTTTGTGAAGTCCATTGGTCTGAAATTTTATATTTCAATTGCGCAAAAATATTATATTGCTGACCTGTGTAGTTTACAGTATTATTAGCAAATGAAAGATTATAAGGAATTCCTAATTCTTCAATACTATGTGCTGTAGCGTCTGCTTTTGTGTAAGGCGTCAATCGTGTTGGCGAAGTTGCTTTTGAAGCGCTAAATTCAGCATCAATCAATAACGTCAATCTTTCGTTTACTTCATAAGAGAAACTTGGCGCAATAAAAAAGCTTTTGTTGAATCCCGCATCCTGAAAACTTCTTTCGCTATGCAAAGCCGTGTTGATTCTGAAAAGAGCTGTTTTATCTTCGTTAAGTGGCGTGTTAATATCAGCCGTTAAACGATTCAAATCCCAATCGCCTGCCGAAAAAGAAACTTCGCCTTTAAAGAAATTAAATGGCTTTTTGGTTACTCTGTTAAACAACCCTCCGAAAGAAGAAATCGTGCTTCCAAACAAAGTTGCCGATGGTCCTTTAATTACCTCAATACGCTCTAAATTTGACGGATCAATTGAGTTATAAGTAAAACTTCCAACACCGTTTCTAACCAATTGTGGCGTAGCAAAACCTCTAGAAATATTGGTTGTTCTTCCTTGATTTCTCACTTCAGCAATACCAGCTCCTGGAACGTTTTTAAAAGCGCTGTTATAATCTGTAATAACTTGCTCTTTCATTAATTCCTTGCTCACAATAGTATAAACTTGCGGATTTTCCATGTTTTTCAGTTTCATTTTAGAAACCTCTTCACTTTCTTTTCTCGCAAATCTATTTCCTCCAGAACTTACAATTACCTCTTCTAATTTTTGCGAAGTATAAGTCAGTTCAAAATCAAGTTTAACTTCAGTATTATTCTGATCGATAATAACTGAAGCTGGAGAAGACTCATAACCGTTTGATTTTATTTCAACCAAATAAGTTCCAAAAGGAATATTTTTTAATTGATACGTACCATCAGAATCGGTTACGGTAGTTTTATTTAATTCTGAAATTTTAACGGTTGCCCCTTGTAAATAATTTCCGTCTTTAACAACAGCCTTACCTGAAATTGTACCAACAGTTGATTGAGAAAAAGCCGTTTCTGAACATAAAAAAAGAATCAAAAAGGCAGTAAACACTCGACATAAAATATTGTTTTTAAGTGTTTTGAAAATTGTTTTCATATAAAATCTGTAATTTATCCTTATTTAGACTGGTTACAAATATATAAACGAGAACTGACTTCTTAGCAAAAGATTAAAACTTTCTTAAAAAATAATTAAAAACCTTAAACCTAAACTTCCATTAAATGCTCAAGGCAGAAAATAGAAGAGAATTCCTTTTATAATTTTCCATAAAGTGATAGTTAAAAATGAGTTTGGGTTTGCTTTTTTAAACGTTAATTTTCAGTTATTTATAAGTTAATCAATACATTTCAAATAAAAAACAGGTTGCACAAGCCGTTATTGTTTTTTATTTTTATAGAATCTGATGAAACACTAATCATCTAATATAATGTTTCAAAAACAAGAAAAATTAAAATGAGCAACGACAAAAAACTAAAAGCGGTCGCTTTCGGAGAAGTACTTTGGGATATTTTTGGCAACGACAAAAAAATTGGAGGAGCACCTTTGAATGTTGCGCTTCGCATGAAAGCCCTTGGCGTTGATTCAAATATGATTAGCTGTGTAGGAAATGATGCAGATGGAGAAGCTATTATAAATGAAGTCAACAAATTAGGCTTAAATACCAATACTATTCTAAAATCTGATTATTTCCCTACTGGTTTAGTACATGTTACGCTAGACAAAAGCAAATCGGCTAGCTATGAAATTCTTTATCCTTCGGCTTGGGACAAGATTATTCTTAATGAAGAAGCGAGAGAATTAGTAGTAAATTCAGATGTTTTGATTTATGGAAGCTTGGTTTGTAGAGACCAAGTTTCTCGAGAAGCTTTAGACGAATTGCTTCATACCCATACTTATAAAGTTTTTGATGTTAATCTTCGAAAACCGCATTATGATTATGAAACTCTGCAACACTTGATGCAGTCTGCAAATTTCATCAAATTTAATGATGAAGAGATTATGGAAATCAGTGCTGCTTTAGATTCCCCATACCACACTTTAGAGGAAAACATGAACTTCATTTGCTCTTTAACCAATGCCACAGCAATTTGTGTTACAAGAGGAAAAGATGGCGCTTTATTATTGTGGGATAAACATCTTTATGAAAATGAAGGCTATACCATAAAAGTTGAAGATACTGTTGGAGCTGGAGATTCTTTCTTAGGTGCGTTGGTCACTTCGCTTTTAAACGGAAAAGAACCACAAGCTGCTCTAAATTTTGCCTGTGCAACTGGAGCTCTGGTCGCAGGATCGGCTGGTGGAAATCCTAAAATTTCAATATTTGATATTGAGAATTTAATTAATAAAAATTAATATTCCTTTAAATAGGATAGTCAAACCCGACAGGTTTTTAAAACCTGTCGGGTTTTGTTATAAAATATAGAAAGTTAGTGTTTATGAATTGCCTTCCGCTAAAGCTGGAGGCAATTCATAAACACTTTGCTTAAAAACAATCTTTTTATAGTTAAAACATCAAAATCACTCCTCAAACATGGGAACTATGTAAATTTAAAATGTAATTATTTCTTCCTAATCAATATAGGCGCAGTAACTTGTGAATTCAAATAATTTAAGGAAGAATGATGAAAAAACTACGAATTTCTCTTATCAATATTCACGGACTTTTGAAAGGTTCAGGTTTAGAAATAGGACGAGATGCCGACAACGGAGGCCAGACCAAATACATATACGAATTAGCCGAATTTTTATCGCAGCATGAAGATGTAGAACACGTTCATCTTTTTACCAGATTAATAGACGATCCTGCCCTTTCGCCCGAATACGCAGTGCCTGTGGAAATTATTAATGATAAATTGGATATAAGACGAATTCCGTTTCTGGGAAAAAAGTACAAAGCCAAAGAACAGCTTTGGGAAGGTCTTGATCTTTTTGTAAATGGTACGATGCAGCACATCAAACAACATAATATTTTTCCCGATTGGATTCATTCCCATTATGCAGATGCCGGTTATGCCGCAGCCGAATTATCTGCCGTATTAAATATTCCTTTTGCTCATACTGGACATTCATTAGGATTTTATAAAAAGAAAAAACTAATTGAAAGCGGAGAAACCGAAGAAGAACTTGAGAAAAAATTCAAGTTTAAAACCAGAATTTCTGCTGAAGAGCGAACCTTAGAACTCGCTGAATTTATTGTCACCTCGACCGAACAGGAAATTGAAACCTACAAAGCCTACAAAAACTTCGAACTAGGTAAATACCACGCCATCTCTCCCGGAATTGACACTCGAAAATTTGTTCCTTATTATTATCAAGAAAACGATTCTGAGAAGAACATGGAAGAAATACAACGAAAATATTGGGTTCAAGAAAGTATTTCTAAATTTCTTACCAATCCCCACAAGCCTATTATTCTGGCGCTTTCGAGACCTGATCGCCATAAAAACTTGAACACTTTAATTGACGTTTACGGAAAAGACAAAGAACTCCAAAGCATTGCTAATCTGGTCATTTTTGCTGGAATTCGAAAAGACATTGCCAAAATGCCCGAATCTGAAAAGAACGTTTTAACCGATTTGCTTCTTTTAATGGACAAATATGATTTGTACGGAAAAATGGCCATTCCGAAAAAGCATGATGTAGAAAATGAAGTTTCGATCATTTATCGTTATGCAGCAGAAAAAAGAGGCGTTTTTGTGAATCTAGCATTGCATGAAAATTTCGGCTTGACCGTTATCGAATCGGCTAGTTCTGGGCTTCCTGTTGTAGTGACGAAAAACGGCGGACCTTCAGAGATTATTCCTGTTTGCCAAAACGGAGAATTGGTAAATCCGCAAGAAGAAAGTCAGATCAAAAAAGCACTTCGAAATATTTTAACCGATGAAAATCAATGGAAATATTACTCAAATAATGGTGCCATTAATATCCAGAAATATTATAGTTGGGTCAGTCACGTCAATCAATACGTCGATTTAATCAATGAAAATTTATCAGTTTCCTCAACTGGAATCAAAAAACAGCATTATCCCAATATCAATATCAGCCGATTGAAACGAAAAATTGATCACTTATTGGTTTCTGATATTGACGGAACATTAATTGAACCCAAATTGGCCAATCCAGGTCTGAAAGAATTAAAAGCGCATTTGACCAACCGAACCGAAAAAATGGCTTTTGCAATGGCTTCTGGGCGAAATTTGGATTTAGTAAAAAAAGTAATTGACGAAGAAGAATTTCCCCTACCCGACTTTATTATTTGTTCTGTTGGAACCGAAATTTATTACACCAACGGAAAGGATTATATTTTGGACAAAGGCTGGGCAAAATTCCTTGCTGGACGATGGAAAAGAGAGGATATCGTAAACAGATTAAAAGCCATTAAATGGATAAAAATTCAGGAAGAAGAAGCTCAAAACCCTTTTAAAATCTCATATTATTATGATAAAGAACACTACAATCATGATGAACTAATTACCGCTTTAGAAACAGGCTGGTATAAAGTCAATATTATTCCGAGTCATGGGCAGTTTTTAGACTTTATTCCGAAAAGAGCTTCTAAAGGAAATGCAATAAAGTTTTTATGCCGAAAATGGTCAATTCCGTTAAGCAATGTAATTGCTGCAGGAGATTCAGGAAATGACGTAGATATGTTTAGAGGTCCTATAAAAGGAATTATCGTTGGAAACCGAAGCGCAGAACTGGCAGATTACGAAACAACGAAAAGTATTTATGTAGCCAAAGCTTCGGCTTCAGAAGGAATTTTGGAAGGTTTGAAATATTATAAAGTCATTAAATAAAAAGCTTTGAGCATAAAAAAAAATTAAACACATAGAAACATAGTTTTTTATTTCTTGGAAAAGATAATTGAAAGAAACTAATTTCTAACACATAGCTCATGTCTGCTTTGTCAAAGTTCAAAACACTTTGACAAAGTTTGACACTCATAAAACTATGTTTGTTAATGCAAGTGAAACGCTTTTTTTTCTCAAACAAAAGCTATGTTTCTATGTGTTTAAAAAAATAAAAAATATACTAACAGTTTAAAATAAATAATAAAATGTATTCAGGTTCAGGATTTAGCAATTGGGAAATTGGAGATGTTGATGTATTTATAGATGAAAAAGGAATTCATCATTTATTTCATTTAATTATTCCCAATCACGATTATATTGCGCATGCAGTATCAAAAGACGGTCTTTCGTGGAAACGAGTAAAAAACGCCTTATTTGTTGGCGATCCAGGAGAATGGGACGATGATATGTTATGGACAATGCACATTAGCAAAAAATCGGATGGCGAAGGTTATGAAATGTATTACACAGGACTTAAACGTCAGGATAAAGGAATTGAACAAAAAGTAGGACGAGCAGTTTCTGCCGATTTACTCAATTGGAAAAAAGAGAATCTATATGGACTTCCTTTTAAAAGTGAAGCGCCACATTATGAAGGTCCAAACAACAATCCGCGACAATGGATTAGTTTTCGCGACCCTTTTAAATACCAATACAAAGGAGAAGATTATCTTTTAATCTGCGCCCGAAGCGCCTCTGGACCAACATACCGCAGAGGCTGTATTGGTGTTGCTAAAAGAGAAAAAGAAGGTTATGTGCTGCAAAAACCGCTTCACATTCCGTATGTCTACGACGATGTAGAATGCCCGTGCGTATTTGAAATTAAAGGAACACATTATCTTTTAGGATCGATAAGAGAAGATATTAAAATCCGTTATTGGTCTTCGCCAGAATTTAGAGGAGAATATTCTGCATTTCATAATAATGTACTGATGCCCCAAGGAAACTATGCTGCAAGAGTGGTTAAAGATGGAAAACATTTCTTGGTTTACAATTTCTATTTCGCAGACGGAAACGTTAATACGCATCGTGTGATTCCACCACCAAAAGAACTCGATGTCGATAAAAGCGGACGGCTTTTATTAAAAAGTTATTATTATTGGCAGAAACTCTATCAGAAAACAATTCTTCAAAAAGATTTGCCTCTACCCTTGCCGATTCTAGGAAATCCAACAGCAGAATTTGTTTTAGAAAACGAAAATAAATGGCGATTTGGATGCCGAAGCGGTTATGAAATATACGGTTTCGAAAAACCTTCTAACGATTTTGTCTGGGAAGGAACATTGTCTGTTGAAGGAATGGGAAAAACAGGTTTTGTAATTGAATGTGACAAAGAAGGAACGGGATATTACATTTCGATTGATTTTATGAATGGTTTTGTGCAGTTTAGAGCTTGGGGATTTAATGAAAAGGATGTCAAGAATAATTTTATTTTTGAAAACATTCAGACCAATCAATTTGAAATCAGCGAAGAAAAACAGATTTCTTTTAAGATTATCCGTTATGGAAATTACTACGAGCTTTCGATTAACGACATTGTCAAACTGACTTTATTGGATTTTAAATACAACGAAGGAAAAATCGGGATTTATGTCTGTTCGGCTGTAATTTCAATTAGTGATTCGAAAATTCACGTTATTCCAGAACCTGAAAATGAATATGCAGCTTCAGATCCTGAAAAATATGATAATGAATTACAGCCAAATTCTTTAATTTAATAATCTATTCAATTAAAACTAAACACATAGAAATATAGAATTTCTTACGCTAAAAAAGGCGTTTCACTTGTTTCAATTCGCATAGCGACTATGTGTGGAGAAACGAGTTTCTCTTTTACTTTCTTTATTAATAATTTAAAATCTACGTTTCTATGTGTTAAAAAAATATATACGGCGAGTTAACACAGCTGTTTTTATTTTGAAAGATTAAACTTAAATTGGCATTCCAAACTCATAATTTTAAAAAATGCCACAAAATCCGTCGCCAGAAGATGTAAAAAGAATTTTCGAAAAGTATTTTTCTGCCGATATGAATATCTGGAAAGGGTTTTCGGAGAAAATTAAAGTACGTGAATTTGAGAAATCAGAAATTATAAAAGATTATCATGGTGTCGAAAAATATCTCAATATCATCATTAAAGGATCGGCAGGATTGTTTGTTTGGGACGGCAAAAGAGATATCTGCATTAATTTATTGTATGAAAATAGTTTTATAAGCGATTATATGTCTTTTTTAAATCAGCAGCCATCGGTTATTAAAACTGAAGCTTTAGAAGATATAACGCTTTGGTCTATTTCACATCAAGATTTGAATGAATTATACCAAAGATCAGAAACAGGTTTGCGAATCGGAAAAGCTATTTCTGAAATGCTTTATGTGCGTAAACAGCAGGAACAGATTAATCTTTTAACACTTTCGCCACAAGAACGTTATTTAAAACTAATCGAAGGCCGTCCAGAAATTTTCCAGAGAACGCCTTTAAAAATCATCGCTTCTTATCTGGGATTAACAGCAGAAAGTCTAAGCCGAATTCGAAAAAGAGTTATGGAAAAATGATTTCTTACCCAAAGTCAATTTTATTCTCGTTTATGCGTCATAAGTTTGCTTCACTAAACCAAACAAATTTAAAACGATGAAAAATAAAATCAACTTTGGATCCATTATAGTTTTTTACGTAGTCGCAGTAATCTGCAGATATGCAGCAGTAAAAACCAATTTATTATCTGGAATAGAAAATCCGTATTTAGTGATTTTACTGCGCGGCGCTGGTCCTGCTTTAGGAGCTTTCGCAGCAATAAAAATATTCTCACTTCATAATCCAATGTCTTTAAAAGGAATATACAAAAATGCAATTGTTCCATTTGCGGTTTATTGGATTCTTCCAGCAGTTTTAATCGCTGGAGTTTATTACCTTACAATTGGCAAATTCCCAATTTTATTAATGTTTACCGTTCTAGCTTACGGACTTTTGGAAGAAATTGGATGGCGCGGATTTTTACAAGAACAATTAAAATCGCTTCCTAAATTTACTTCTATCTTGATTATTACAGTTCTTTGGTTTGCTTGGCATTTAAATTTAGAAATAACGCCAAACAATATGATTTTCCTTGGAATCATTTTCTTCGGAACTTGGGGAATCGGAAAAGTATATTCTTCTACTGGATCATTGTTGGCTGTTGCAGGAGTACATTCACTAAACAACTTCTTCAGAGATGGATTACACTCGACAGAATTAACTTTAATTGCAATTTTACTATTAATATGGGTTGGTTTTATTATTCTTTACAACAAAAAATTTAAAACTGTTGCAAATCCAGCTTAACCAATAAGTTTTAAATAGTTTATATAAAAAACTGCGTAAGTCTTAAGTGATTTACGCAGTTTTATTTTTTTTAACACATAGAAACATAGTTTTAGATTGTGTATAAAGGCGTTCACTTGCATTAATACACATAGCTGAACGACTTGAATCTATGTGTTAGAAACTAGTTTCTTTTTGTATTCTTTATTTTAGAAATTAATTACTAAGTTTCTATATGTTAAAATTAAATATTCTGTATCTTAATTTAATCGTTCTGTAGTTTCCATTCTTAAACAATGCTCACTCCCAAGATACAGTGGATTTCCATGTTTCTCAGACCAGAATCCATCTAAAACATCTTTTGTAATGCATCTGTAAACCGCAACTCCTTTATAGGTTTTATTGTCGTCGCCTCTATAATTAAAATTAATTACCAAAATATTATCCTTAAAGAAACCCGTTCCTTTTTGCTGATGCGAATTAATAAGCCAATTTGCTTTAATTCGGTTATTTTTATCCAAAGTTAGGGTCAAAACACCTTTGTATGTTATTTCATTGCTTTCGTCCTGATTGCTTCCCGAAACCGAAAAAGTGCCTACTAGATCTTCTATTGTCATTTATGAATGCTGCTATTTTTGGCAAAAGTAAAAATTATCTTTTAAATGAATCTTCGTCAATACTACTCTAGAAAAATACTTTTTATTCTTTTAAGATAAAAGTTGAAATTTTGTTAATTTCTTATCAAATTAAGTAAGGTTCGTGTAAGATTTATGACTAAATTGGTAGTATGAGAACAAATCCTGATGTGCTTATTATTGGTGGCGGTCTTGCTGGTCTTGCTGGCGCTATACACTTATCCAAAAAAGGATTAAAGGTGGTTCTTATCGAAAAAAATACGTATCCAAAACATAAAGTTTGCGGCGAATATATTTCAAATGAAATACTTCCCTATTTATTTTGGCTTGATATTGATGTTATAAAATTGCATCCCACTTCTATTTCAAATTTCGAATTTACAGCACAAAATGGTAAAACGGCAAAAACTAAACTTCCTTTGGGAGGTTTTGGAGTAAGCCGATATGAGTTAGATCATTTTCTATCTCAAAAAGCCACAGAAAATGGCTGTACTATTATAACAGAAACGGTTACCAATATTTATTTTGAAAACGACATTTTTACCGTAACCACTTCTGAAGAAATTCTTTCTGCTAAAATCGTTTTGGGCGCTTATGGCAAAAGATCCAATATAGATCAGGTTTTGTCAAGAGATTTTATTTCTAAGAAATCGCCATGGCTGGCCGTAAAAGGACATTACTCAGGAAATTTTGACGAAAGTCTTGTTGCTTTGTACAACTTTCAAGGTGGTTATTGTGGTGTTTCAAAAGTTGAAAACGACGTTATAAACATTTGCTATCTGGCCGATTTCGAAACGTTCAAAAAGTATAAAAACATTGAAGAGTATCAAAAAACGGTACTTTATAAAAACAAGAAACTAAAGGGTATTTTGGAAAATAGCACTTCCCTATTTGAAAAACCTTTAACGATAAGCCAGATTTCATTTGACAAAAAAGAGCCTGTAGAAAACCATATTTTAATGATTGGCGATACTGCAGGATTAATTCACCCCATGTGTGGCAACGGTATGGCAATGGCAATTCACAGCGCCAAAATTGCTTCAGAATTGGTATTGGATTTTTATTTTGGAAAGATCGAATCAAGAAGCGAATTGGAGAAAAAGTACATTCAGGAATGGAAAAAGCATTTTAGCAAAAGATTATTCTTTGGACGAATATTAGCCAAAGCGCTGACATATAAAAATTTCACACATGTAATGACCACTATTGCAGCTTCGGTTCCGTCATTACTTTCAGTTATTATAAAACAAACGCATGGCCGTCCGATAACAGTTGAATAAATGAGTGTAAACACCAAATATAGAACAGAAGAAATTGAAATCATGGATGATTTTTCGCTAGAAGGCGAAGAATTAATTGGCGCTTTAGATCAGATTGCTTCTATCAATCAATTGCTTGGAGGTAATAAACTGACGCTTCATGGCATAAAAGAGCTTTTTAAAAAGACTGATATTTCTAAAACAATAATAATAGCAGACATAGGCTGCGGGAATGGAGATATGCTCAGAATGCTTGCCAAATATGGAAAAAAAAACAATCTCAACTTTAAACTAATAGGCATTGATGCCAACGCTTTTACGATCGATTATGCTAAAAGACTTTCTAAAGATTTTCCAAATATAGAATACCTCTGTATAGATATTTTTAGCGAAGAATTTCATCAGTTAAAATATGATATTGTATTGTGTACGCTTACATTACATCATTTTACCACAAATCAGATCGCAGATGTAATGAATACTTTGAACAAAAATGCTTCGATAGGAATTGTAGTAAACGATCTTCATAGAAGCAAACTAGCTTATCGACTATTTGAACTTATTGGCGTCGTTTTCAATCTCAACAATATGTCTCGCAATGACGGATTGATTTCTATTCTTAAAGGATTCAAGAAAAATGAATTAGAAAGCTTATCGCAAAAATTAAATTTAAAAAACTACTCCATAAACTGGAAATGGGCTTTTCGCTACCAATGGATAATTACAAAAATATGAGTGTCAAGATAATCACAGCTGTTAAACAGCTTCCGCAATATTCACGTACCACAGAAGAAATTCTTCCGTATGTCGATGTATGGCTTGAAGGACAGGAAGAACGTTTTGTTAAGAAAGTGAAAAAAATATTTGAAGGTGCTTCAGTAGACAAACGCTATTCTATTATGCAACCTTCTGAAGTTTTCACCGCTACTTCATTCGAAGAAAAAAATGATATTTACAGCCGTGAAATGATTGTTTTAGGACATCAGGTTCTCGAGAAAGCATTAGAAAAAACAGGCTGGGATCCGCAGAGTTTAGATTATATTATTACAGTAAGCTGCACCGGAATTATGATTCCTTCGCTTGACGCTTATCTGATCAATAAAATGAAATTAAGACAAGATATTGTTCGTCTTCCTGTAACCGAAATGGGCTGTGCGGCTGGAATCTCTGGAATTATTTATGCAAAGAATTTTTTAAAATCAAATCCAGGCAAACGTGCGGCTGTAATTGCGGTTGAATCTCCAACAGCAACTTTTCAGCTCGATGATTTCTCAATGCCCAATATTGTCAGCGCAGCCATTTTTGGAGATGGTGCTGCCTGCTGTTTATTATCTTCCAAAGAAGAAGATTCGGGTCCTGAAATTCTAGACGAACAGATGTATCATTTTTATGATGCCGAGCACATGATGGGCTTCAAACTCACTAACGGCGGATTGCAAATGGTTCTCGACATTGAAGTTCCAGACACGATTGCTTCTCATTTTGAAAATATTATACATCCGTTTCTAAAGCAGAATAATCTAGAAATTAAAGATATTGACCACATGATATTTCATCCGGGAGGAAAAAAAATCGTGACAACTGTAGAATCGCTTTTTGCTGGACTGGAAAAGAATATTGATGATACAAAGGAAGTTCTCAGGGAATACGGCAATATGTCGAGCGCTACCGTTTTGTATGTTTTAGAAAATATTATGAACCGAAATCCGAAAAAAGGAGAAAAAGGTTTAATGCTGAGTTTTGGTCCAGGATTTTCGGCACAAAGAGTTTTATTGCAATGGTAATTTGAAAGCTTATGGAATTAAATAAGATAATAGCACAACTTCCCTACAGCGAACCTTTTTTGTTTGTTGATGAATTGCTTCATGCTGATGAAAACGGTGTGACAGGAACATATACTTTTCAAGAGAATCTTGACTTTTACAGAGGACATTTTAAAAATAATCCTGTAACTCCGGGAGTTATCTTAACTGAAACAATGGCTCAGATCGGAATAGTTTGTTTAGGAATATTTCTTTTAGGAAATGATTTGGGAGAAAATACCGTAATTGCTTTTACTTCTGCCGATATGGAGTTTTTGAAACCTGTTTATCCAAATGAAAAAGTAACGGTTACTTCTGAGAAATTGTTTTTTCGTTTTGGAAAATTAAAGTGTAATGCCGTAATGAAAAATGAAGCTGGACAAGAAGTCTGTCGAGGCGTTCTGGCTGGAATGATAACAAAAAGATTATGAAAAAGCGAGTGGTTATAACTGGTCTTGGGGTTGCTGCACCAAATGGTGTTGGAATTCCAGCGTTTACTCATGCACTGCAAAACGGCATTTCGGGTATTCGGCATGATGCACAGCTCGAAGAATTGCAGTTTTCTTGTCAGATTGCAGGTCAGCCTCAAATCTCTGAAGAGTTGAAAGCGCAGTATTTTACAGAACTCGAACTTCGCGGGCTCAATAGTACAGGGATTTTATATGGCGTTATCGCGGGTATGGAAGCATGGAATAATGCAGGATTACCAATAAATGAAAATCCAGATTGGGACAGCGGAGCTATTTTTGGAGCTGGAACTTCTGGAATTGACAAATTTCGCGAAAGCATTTATAAAATTGACGAACTACAAATCCGTAAACTCGGAAGCACTGTTGTGGCACAAACTATGAATAGCGGTGTCAGCGCCTATCTTGGCGGTAAAATCGGATTAGGAAATCAGGTTACCACTAATTCTTCGGCGTGCACAACTGGTGCTGAAGCTATATTAATGGCGTATGACCGAATACAATCTGGACAAGCAAAACGAATTCTAGCAGGGAGCACATCTGACAGCGGCCCTTACATTTGGGGAGGTTTTGATGCGCTTCGTGTCTGCTCATCCAAATTTAATGACAAACCCGAAGAAGGTTCAAGACCAATGAGCGCTTCTGCAGCAGGATTTGTTCCTGGAAGCGGAGCCGGAGCTTTTGTTATTGAAGATTTGGAAGCCGCTCAAGAACGTGGAGCGGTAATTTATGCTGAAATATTAGGAGGAAATATCAATTCTGGCGGACAAAGAGATGGCGGAACTATGACGGCTCCCAATAGCATAGCCGTACAAAGATGCATTAAAACAGCCATCGAAAATGCAGGAATCAGCGCAGATGAAATTGATGCTATAAATGGTCATTTGACAGCCACAACAAAAGATAGTCTTGAAATTGAAAACTGGACAAAAGCATTGGGTCGAAACGGTGCTGATTTTCCATATATTAATTCTCTAAAAAGTCTTACGGGGCATTGCTTAAGCGCTTCTGGAAGTGTCGAAAGTGTTGCTGCAGTATTACAGCTTCATGAAGAATTTTTATTTGGAAATATAAACTGTTCTGACCTTCACCCTGAAATCGCAGCATTAATTGATCCTTCAAAAGTGCTTTTAAAAACTATTAAATTCAACCCAAAAATAATTGCAAAGGCCAGTTTTGGTTTTGGCGATGTAAATGCATGTATATTATTTAAAAAATTTGAAAACTAAGATGGATAGAACCGAACTTATCAAGGAATTAAAAGTAATTATCAAGCCTTTTGCAACTAACACAGAAGCATTTGACAATCTAACAGAAGAAACCGATTTTATTAAAGATCTAAATATCAATTCGGCTAATCTGGTTGATATTGTATTGGATATTGAAGAAAACTTTGATGTCGTGATTGACAATGCCGATATGGAACGCATGCTTAACGTAAAAGCTGCTGTTGAAATTATCGAAACCAAACTCGCTGAAAAATGATCGGCAACGACGTTATAGATCTTGCGCAGTCACGCATAGAAAGCCGTTGGCAGCGCAAAGGTTTTATAGAAAAGCTTTTTACCAAAGAAGAACAGCAATATATAAAAGACTCTGAAAAACCTGAAATTATGGTCTGGCTTTTATGGAGCATGAAAGAAGCTGCTTATAAAATTTATAACCGACGGACCAAAATACGGCAATTTAGTCCCAAAAAACTGTGCTGTTCCATAGATTTTTTAAGCTCTAATCTTTCTTTAGGAAAAGTGATCTGCAATGAAAACACGTATTATACCAAAAGTATATTTTCTTTAGAAAGCATTCATACGATTGCCGTAAATAATTTAGAAAACATAAATAATGTAGTCGAAGTTGAAGATCCAGAAATTATAAAAGATAAAAACGGAATTCCATATTTAAAAATAGACAATATACTTCAGGATATTTCGATCAGCCATCATGGAAGGTTTGAAAAACGAGTAGCATTTAGAAAATGATTTTATATTCCCAATATGGTATCTTTGCTCCACTTTTTCGGTGATTGACAGATTCAAAAAGAATCAATAACTAAGAAAATTCTTTATATTTGAATTATAATATTCTGCATTCTATTTTTTTTAGCAATCTGAAATCTATGAGAATACTTTTTACTAAAACAGTATTATTTTTATTGTTCTTATCTTTATTTTCATGTGAAAATAAAAAACCGAAACCTATAGCAAAACCAACATATAAAGCGGGTGTAATTTTATCTTTTGACGATGCCTATGTCGACGAATGGTCTGAAGCAGATCGAGCATTGCGAAAATACTCTTGGAAAGCCACTTTTAATGTCTGCCGAATAGATTCTATTGGAGCTCCAGAAATTAAAACATTGTTAGAAATGCAAAAATATGGTCATGAGATAGCTGGACATGGTTATCATCATTACAATGCGGTCAAGTTTACCAAACAATTTAGCGTCAAAGAATATTTAAAACAAGAAATAGATCCTATGATTGTTTCTATGAAGAAAAAGGGATTCAACGTTACTTCTTTTGCGTATCCTTACGGAGAAAGATCAGATTCTCTGGATCAAGCTTTATCTCCTTTATTCAAAATTATAAGAGGACGAGCATTTGGAGGCGAAATTCCAGAGAAACAAGACAGTTATTTTGATAATTCTAAAATTGTATTTGCTTTTGATATTGATAATAGCCATATCCATTTTAGTATTCCGTATTTGCTTGAATTATTAGATTATGCCAAAAAGAACAATAAAATTCTAATTCTATGCGGTCATAAACCTGTCAAGGAAATAACCGAAAACTATCAGGTAAAAATTGAAACTTTAGAATTTATCTGCAAATACATGAAATTGAATGATCTTAAATTCTATCGTCTTTCAGATTTAGATAATCTGCTTCCGCCTCAGCTTTAATTAAAAATAGCCTGTATTCTGTCTAAAACTGTATTGAAGTTTTTTGTATTTTTAATCCTTCCTAAGTCTTTTATGTAAAATGCTAAAAGAAAAAATATCACGGATTTTATTCTTAACATGTGTTGCATGTAGCTTCATTCCAACTTGTTACGCACAATACAAGATTTCGGGATATGTTGATGCTGAACAGAAAAATAAAACCGTCTATTTGAGCCTTCTGAAATATGATGAGGAAACCATGATTACCGAAAATCAGATTCTTTTTTCAACTCAGACAGATAATTCTGGTTACTTTGAATTTAAAGGACAATTGTTATCTGAAAAAGATAAGCTTTACCGTATTCATTCTAATATCAACTCGATTAAAGGATTACAATTGGTTGCGGATAATAAGAAAAGTAATTTTTACAATTTTATTTTTTCTAACAGAGATACAATCTATTTTCCAAAATCTGGCAACAATTGGTTTAGCCAATCCAAAAACAGCAATTTTGCAGACAAAGAATGGAGAAAACTGAAATATTTTGAAGAACAATTAGAGAAAAATAATGCTCAAATAAAAAACAAAGAAGCGCAGCAGCAGGCAATACATGATTTTGCAGAGAAAGTGAAAACATACAGCGAAAAAAGCATTAAACATCCTCTGCTTAAACTTCTGGCTTTTTCGGATATCAAAAAAAATGATTTCAACATAAAAGCCGATTTCGAAAAAGATGAAACGTTTTATGATACTATTTCTACTTCATTAAAAAACTACTATGGCGAAACGTCATATTATCTCCAGTATCAAGATGAAATTTCAAAAATTTCAAATGTTATATTACAGCAAAAATATGCGTTTCAGAAAAAGCTAAATTATACTTTAGGTATACTAGTTTTAATTTTGGCTTCTATTTCAATTTTTCAATTCAGAAAATTGAAAGTTCTTAAACCTCGAAAAGCAATACAAGAAATCTCAAACCTGACCTTGACCAATCAGGAAGAGAAAATCACCAAACTGATTTTAGAAGATAAATCAAATAAAGAAATTGCCGATGAGCTTTTTATTTCACTAAGTACAGTAAAAACCCATATTCGAAATCTTTACACGAAATTGGATGTTGCAAACCGTCATGAATTGTCTGCAAAACTAAAAAATCATCCTTGGGATTAGTTCCAATTTCAGCCTCTTCTTAACTCATTTTCAAAACTACTCAATCTAATTTTGTTTCCGAAATTTTAAATCAATCGGAAATGAAAAGTTTTTTTTTACTATTAATCTTCATAACAACCATGCAATTTGCTACAGCGCAAGAAGCAGACAAAGCTTTTAAAAACAGGCAAAATATTCAAGAAAAGCTATTGGAAGCAAAAGTGCTTTTAGAAAACGACAACGGAAAACTTTGGGGAAAGCCAATCTGGAACGACAGTATTATTGTAATCGATTTTGACAATTCAATCTATAGTTTGGTGAAATTACCGAATAGCAAAACGGATAATGGCGTTTTATATTCTAAAACTTTGGAACCTAATTCTCTAGTTTTTGTCAATACCACACAAAAGTATGAAGGGAAAGAATATGCCACGGTTCTGAATAATTATCTGGACGATAAAAGTGCAACGATTATTCATGAGTTGTTTCATTTGCTTCAAATGAAGTATCGAAAGTTTAATGGAAACCCGATTGAATATCTTGACGAAACCAATGCACGCATTTTATTGAGATTGGAATATCAGGCATTAAAAAATACTTTGAAAGCTGTTATCGAAAAAAGAAATATCAATGAGGTTAAAAATTATTTAAAAGATGCTGTTCTTTTTCGAAAAGAAAGACAGCATCAATATTCAAAATATCTGAATGATGAACTGGAAATAGAAACGTTGGAAGGCTTGGCAAATTATACTGGTTTAGTTCTCTCTTCTTATGACAATAAATATGAAAAAGCTATAGAAGAAATTAACCAGCGAGAAGAAGCAAAAACCTACACCAGACCTTTTCCCTATGCCACAGGACCAGCCTATGGATTGATTTTTGACTATTTGAATATTACTTGGAGAAAAAGTTTAGATAAAATTTATAATTTCGCTGATATTTATGAAGTTATGATTTTAAAATCAAAATTAACTATCACTAAAAAGCAACTACAATTAGCCAAATCCAGAAATAATTTTATCGAAATAAACAAACAAGAAATTGCTCGGAAAGAAGAACAAAAAAAGCTGATTTCTTATTACTCCAAATTGCTAATCAATAAACCAATCCTAAAAGTCGCTCTTACCGATATTGACCATTACGGACGCACTTTTAATATGAATGGAACGCTAACTTTAAATGATAAAGGAATTGTGTATTCTAGTATTAAAGGGCGTGATAAATCGGGAAATAACTTTGGAAATTTTGCTACTATCGAAGGGAAAAATCAATTGGGAAAAGCTGGTATTTTAAGTTATGATAAAGATGGCAAAACTTATTTTGTTTTTCCGCTTCCTTCTAAAATTGAAGGAACAAGAGTTACAAACGAATTTTACGAAATAGAGTTAAATCCTGATTGGAAAATTGTAAAACAAAATGACGGAAATATGGAAATTGTAAAAGAATCTAAAAGCTAAATTAAAACTGTTACAAAACAAAAATATGTTGTTCAAAAGGACCGCTTTTTTTTAAGCTTCGGAGAAGCTAAATATTTATAGCAAAAGATAAATCTTTATAACACAAAGCTCCGGAGGAGCGACATATTTCAAGGCTGTAGAAAAAATATGTCGCTCCTCCGGAGCTTTTTTTATTTGTCTTATTGTAATTCTATAAATATTTTACCCCGCTGGGGTTTTACATATAAAGAATATTTCGTTCCAATTAAAAATCTATCTTTTTGAAACAGTCTATTCTTTTTACAACAAAGTTTCCTCATCGTCAGGATTAAAACTGCCTTCGTCAGGATATTTTATGCTTCCTTTTAATTCTTCTACACGTTTTGGATCAAACTTAGGCAGCTGTAATTCACCATTCTTCTTCCATTTTTTAACAGTTTTAGCAACTGCTTCCGCTTTTTCATTAGAAACCGGAGTATCCCTAGTCATATAAAGTGTTTGTGAAGGATAAGCCAAAGACGTGCCACTGCTTTCAATAATATCAAGCATTCGCAGTAAAAGATCCTCTTGAACCTCTTGTGATGTTTCAAAATTTATTGCTTCAATATAAGCGGTAATCTCAACTTTTAATGCATCGGCAGTAATCCCCGTAAAACGCACTATTGGCGGAGTATTTATAACCGAAGGATGCGCAAGCAGTAAAGATTTTAATTCCACTAAAAGATAACGCATCTGATCTGGAGTTGTTTCCATTCTAAAACCAAAAATCGGATTGAATATAAAACGGTCGCGATGTGCATAATTTTCTATTTTACTAGCTGAAAGCTGACCATTCGGAATTGTTACAATAGTACGGGCTGGTGTACGAAGTGTGGTAGAGCGCATTCCGATTGCTTCTACGGTTCCTTTTATATCATCAACTCGACAATAATCTCCAACACGCAATGGCTGATCTGCAATAAGACTTACACTTCCCACAAAATTTTCTATCGTTTTTTGCGCTCCTAGAGCCAAGGCAATCCCCCCAATTCCCAGTGCGGCAAGTCCCGCAGTAACATCAACTCCAATAATTCCCAAGAGTGCGATAATCCCAATAACGACAATTGCGGCTTTCATCGTACGGCTTAAAAACAAAACCGCAGACACTGCAGAAGCACGTCCTCTATTGTTCATTCTGCTTCGAGTATACATACTCACAAAATCGGTCATTCTCCAAAGCAGGATCAAAAAAGCTACAATTCCGATCGTGATTATGATTATGCTAAATCGCTGACGAACTATTATTGAAATTCCCATTCGCTGCGTAAAAGCTACGAATAAAATCACCGTTAGATACATCTGAACTGGCAGAGTAAAAGCGTCTATAATTGCGGTTCCTTTTTCAGTATCTGCTTTCTTCCACACTTTTTGAATTAGAAAAATGAGTACGAAAATAAGAAGTCTCGACAATAAGTATGTGACAACTGCCATTACTACCACCACTCCCCAGTGGCCAATTGGAACATTTCCTAATTTTCTATCTTTTAGAAATTTAGGCAATACCCTATCTAAAAAAGTTTTTTCTCCGCTAATATCTGCTCCACGAATTGCTTCTACTGTTTCTGCAGAAAAAAGCCATAATGCCGGCTCGCTGTCATCTGATTGATTTTCTAAATAAAGCTGTATGTCTATTTTATCTGTAGATACATTTCCAACCAAATCAATACCCGTTGTCAGATTATCATCTAAACGTCCTAGTTCTTTATTACTTAAAATAGATGATGGCGAAAAATTACCTCCCTGATCCAAAAGTTTCTGAAAAGTCTTTGCTATTTCAATTCTTTCGGCTGTTTTACGATAGGAACGTTTGCTCAAAACAAGATACTGACTGGCACGCAGATAATTCTGATCGCCCAGTGCTTTGATGAATCCGTTGACTGTTCCTTGAGGTGTTCTTCTTCCTAGCGAATCATCTGGAACTTTAACTGGCTCTTCGGTTGTCTTTGCTGCGCCTAAAAGCTGTGCTTCGGCTGTATTGGTGTTGACTAGAAAAGTCAAACTCAACAAGAAAAAAAACAATATCCGTTTTGTACCTGAAACCATACTCTATCTGCTTTAGTAATGACTATTAAAAATACTAAATATTGAAGAAAAACAGCAAGATTTCCGTAAGAAAAAACAGAATCACATCATTCTTTAAATTTCTATGCAAAAACCCTTATTAGATTTCTCAAGAGCAATTCTTGAACTTGTAACAAACTCAATCAATCCTAATGAATTTAATTCTTTGGTTAAAACCTCAATTTCATTGTCTGTTCCTGTAGCTTGCAATATCGTATACTCTTTGTGAATTTCTGAAATTTTAAGTTCATTTTCCCTAAGCATTAATTCCATATTGATGTTTTCCATCAATAAAGCGGTCGGAATTTTAAATAAAGCAGTTTGTCTAAAAACAATCTCTTCATTCAGATGAAAATAGCATTTATAAACCTCAATAATTTTCTCTATCTGTGCTGCTATATTTATGACAGTATCTAAAGTTTCATTTACTACGATCGTGTGTCTGTACATTTTATCTATTTCGCAAATAGACATATTAAGACTCAAAACGACTATCTGTTTTCTTATAAACATTGAGCTCAGTCTCGTGATTAATCTTAATTGATCTACAGAATAAATGGTAAGAGTAAATTCGTTTTTCATTTCTTGATTTTTATTTGTGCTTCTTTTTTGAATGGGTTAATTGGAAATAAAAAAGCCTTTCACATTTGATTGAGAAAGGCTTTTATGCATAGACAATAGAATCCTGACTCGTCATGTGATACGAATAATGATAATTGAAATAATAATGCTATTCTGAATTGAATTTTTCATACTTGCTGTAAACAAAAAAACCTCCCTTAAAAGGGAGGTTTTTCTAAACTGTATATTTTACTTATTTATATAACACCCCTTCACTACTATCGAATGATAATTGTGATAATAATTGAAGCGATGTTAATACTATTTTTCATTTGCTTGATTTGATGTCGCAAATATAGAGCTATTTTTTAATCTATAAATATTAATTTTTAAGGTATTAAAACTGCTCTTCCTTTTATTTTTCCTTGACGCATCCTATCGTACACTTCATTAGCTTCGTCAAGTTTATGTTTTTCAATTTCGATATGAATTTTCTTTTGTCTTGCCAAACCAACCACTTCCATAAGTTCTGTTCTTGATCCCCAATACGGATTGGTCATGCTCACCCCAAAAGGCAATCCATTCATGCTATATTGATAATGTCCTCCACCAAGACCAACAATAGTAAGATCTCCATCAAGGCTCACTACTTTTGTTCCTAAATCTATCGTAGAAGTTGCTCCAACAAAATCTAGAACTACTTTTGCTTTTTTGATTCCAGTAATTTTCTGAATTTGTTCTGCAGCATCGGCGTCTTTAGAATTAATTACATAAGCCGCACCCAATTCTTTTGCAAAAGCCAATTTATCTTCTGTCACATCGCAGGCAATGATTTCTGCTCCGCTTATTTCTCTTAATATCTGTAACGCAACATGGCCTAATCCCCCGACACCAATTACTACAACATATTCGTCAGCCATTAATTTAGGAAGCGAACGTTTTATAGCAGAATAAGGCGTAAGCGCAGCATCTGTCAATGGAGCTGCAATAACAGGATCTAAGTCATATATTGGCACTAAAAGTCTAGAAGACGGCACCAGCATATAATCGGCCATACCTCCGTCTAAACCTAAACCGCCACCATAAGCTTGTTCAGATTGATGATCACAATAATTTTCTTTTGACTGCTGGCAAGGTTTGCAATGCCCACAGCCCCACGGACCATATACCAGAACTGCATCTCCTTTTTTATACCCTTCGACATTCTCTCCTATTTCTTCGATCCATCCAGCATTTTCGTGTCCTAACGTAAAAACGGTTCCAACCACTGTTCCTTCATCTATAATATGCAGGTCTGAGTGACAAACACCAGCTCCGCCAATTTTTAACAAAACTTCATCACCTTTAGGAACAGGTCTTTCAATATCATTAACAACGCGGACATCTTTGTGTCCAAAAAAACGTACTGCTTTCATAAAATAAACTTTTAAATTACTATTCTACTAATTTACAACTTGTATCTTTTATAAGTTTTATCACACAAGTTAAGTTTATCCTAATTTATTGCTAATAAGAGCATTTATAGAAAACGGTCATGATTTTGAGATATAGCAAAAAATGAAAATCTAATTTATTAATACAAAAAAAGAGAACCTAAGTTCTCTTTTTACATTTATATTTTGGTCTTACTATTTAATAATAAACAGATAATAAGATTTTAGAGTTTGTACTTTCTATATATTTTGAAAGTCTACCTAAAAATTCTTGACTAACCATCGGACAGCCGTGGCTATTGATGATGTAGTATTCTTTTTCATCAGATGGAACCTCTTTGTAAGAATGCAATACGATAGCACGTTTCATAGCATTATTATTCGTTTCGTCCAATCCAGCAAGTCTGAAAGCTTTTCCGAATATACCTTTATATGGTTTTTCTACAGAATATCTTCCTAGTGCAGTGCAGTTAGATTCTGGAGCATTACTAAATTGTAAAATGTCGCCTTTTATTCCAGTTTCAGATCCTTTTCCATGTGCAACCAAACCTTGATCAAGAATTTGATTATTTTCTAGATCGTAAACAAAAAAACGATTTCTTCCTGATTTAATTTTCATATCAACAAGAAAAGCAATTTTGTTGCTATACTTGTGATTTGACGCCGTAAAAGCCTTAATCTCATTCACATGCTCAGTGAGTCTTGCGAATTCGACTTCGTCTAAAATTTCATCCTCGTCCCTCATACTTAATGAAGTAAATGAACTTAAGGAAAAAAGCAGTGCCAATAAAAATACTCTCATATCCGGCAAAATGTTAAGTTAATAGTTATGACTTGGGATCATTGATAATTTTCTGTTGCAAAATTATACACAAATGTTATACAATTCCCATATCATAAGTTAAAGATATTATAAATATCTGAAAACAACAATATTATCTGTTAATAATCGATTAAAATACCTGATTTAATGTTGAAATGCTACATCCTCTGTTAATATTATCCGTTTTTAGCTACGGACTTTTTTTTCTCATCAATAAATCAAAAAAATAATTTCTGCCAAGTAAAATTTCACTTGACAAAAATTATTAGAAACATAAACGCAATTAGTAATATAATATTTTATCTGTTGCTTTTTTTTAATTAAGCCACTTTTTCAATGTGTCCATAATCAATTTCTGGTCTTCCGCAGAAAAATGTTTTACTCTGGTTGAATGGCTTCCTTGCGGAAGTACCATTTTTAGTGCATCAACACTTGACTTTGGTGTTGGAGAACATGAGAACCAAGTATCATAACCTCCGTAGATATATAAAATTTTATCTCCTTTATTCTCAACATATTTGCGCACTTTTTTAATGTATTTTGGATTATATTTTATCACAACATCTTTAGGCGCAAATCGCGCATTAGAACTGCTTTTTACAATAGTCAACAAATCGGCAACCGGTTCAAGATCAAAACCATAATACCCCAATTCGCTTAAATGCTGGTAATAAGAAGGCAAATACACAAACGACATTTTATCATTGTAAGTTCCTACTCCAACAATTTTATTCAAATAATCGAAAAGCTCTTTTGCAGAGGCGTTTACTGGCGGAATTTCATCGCATTTTCCTCCCCATTGCCAAAACGAAAAAGGAAATTCTAAAACAGCATATTCCAATGCTTCCGCGAATGGAACTTCTGTAAATTGCATCTTTTTCTCAGCTGAATACTCTTTAAAAACCTCTAAGACAGCTTCTCTATTTTGCAGAACAGCTCTTTGGAAAGCTGTTATTTTTGCTCTGCATTCTTCCGTTCCAACTGTTCTGGTGTGAGTTATAGTTCTCGGATCTTCGCAAGTATTAATTAACGGAGCAACATACGGCATTGCCACATCAATATCGTTTGGATAGATTAATTTATAAATTAGGGATGTTTCTCCTCCTTTGCTGATTCCTGTTGAAATCCATTTTCCTGAATATATTTTTTTCAGTTTAGTAACAATGTTATGATAATCTTCAATCGCCTGATCATTGGTCAGATATTCCCATTGAATCGGGTTTGGTCTTGATTTTCCGTAAAAACGATATTCAACCGCAACCTGATTGGCCTGTAGCAAACTGCTGACTTCACTTTTTATATTTTCTGTATTGTAACCATGAGTCTCAATTACGGTTGGTCTGTCATAACCTAAATGCGACAGATAAATATAATGCTGAAAAGTTCCTTTTTCTGGGTGTTTGTGATCTAGAGGCTCGTCTAAAATTATTTGATACGATTCGGTATAGTTTTCTAAATTATCAATTCGCGTTATGATAGCTTTTGGGAATAATTCAGTCAATTTTTGCTGTAGATTTGCTGAAGATTCCTGTGCAGAAACTGCAAAAATGTTCAGGAAAAGAAAGAACAGCGTAATAATAAAGGATTTTCGATTCATTTTTAATCTTGTTATTTTAAAATTTTAAAAGTAAGTGCAATATCCAGCAAAAACTGATATTATATTACCCTTAAAATGTAATATTTTATCTAGTTTGCATCAACATAGGACAAAATAAAAATAATCCTTTAATTTTATTGAAAAATTGAACTTTGCGTCAATTTTATAATTTACACTATAATTAAATACTAACCTAAAAAATAAAAAATGGCAATTGGAGTTGGCGGATCAACTATAGATATCGAATTAGGAAAAATACAAAACATGACACTTGATGTCGTGCCAATAGCGCTTCTAGAATACAAACAGCGTATCAAAAAAGCAGTTTCTTTAATGAAAGAACAAAATTGCAAAGCGCTTTATGTAAATGCTGGAACAAATCTGTATTATTTTACAGGAACAAAATGGAATCCGTCTGAGCGTATGGTTGGCGCCATAATTCTTGAAGATGAAACGGTTGAATATATTGTTCCAAAATTTGAAGAAGGAACTTTTAAGACTTTCATGAAAATTGAAGGAAATTTAAACTTTTGGGAAGAACACGAGAGTCCTTCTGAATTATTTGGCAATATTCTAAAAAGTAAAAATATCACTGATGGTACTATTGCCTTGGATGAATCGGCTGCTTTTTTTCTAATTGACGCGATCTCAAAAGCGAATTCAAACTTTAGTTTTGTAAATGCTCAGCCAATAACAGCAGGGTGCAGAATGCATAAATCGGCGAATGAAATTGCTATTATTCAAAAAGCGAAAGATATTACTATGGTGGTTCAAAAAGCAGCTGCTAGTATATTATATCCAGGCATTCCAGTAAGTACAGTTGTAGATTTCATTCATAGAGCACATATTAAGGCTGGTATTCCATCTGGTTCTTATTTCTGTATTGTTCTTTTCGGAGAAGATTCTCAGTATCCGCATGGAGTTACTGCTCCTCAAAATTTAGTTAATAATGATGTTGTTTTGATTGATACAGGATGTCGCTTAGAAGGCTATTTATCTGATATTACCAGAACTTATGTATATGGAACTCCAAGTGACGAGCACAGAAAAATATGGAATCTTGAAAAAGCAACTCAAAAAGCAGCTTTTGATGCCGCTCAAATTGGAGCAACATGTGGTTCTGTAGATGATGCCGCTCGTAAAGTTTTGACAGAAGCTGGTTTAAGCGGAGATTATGAAATTCCAGGATTGCCACACCGAGTGGGTCATGGAACAGGTTTAGATATTCATGAATATCCTTATTTAGTAAGAGGCAATCAAACTATTTTAAAAGAAGGAATGGTAGTTAGTAATGAGCCTATGATCTGTATGCCGGGTCAATTTGGTATTCGCCATGAAGATCATTTTTATATGACGGCTGAAGGTCCAAAATGGTTTACAGAACCAATGCAGAGCATTGATAATCCGTTTGGTTTATAAGCTTTAAATAATTTTGATTTAATATTTTCAAAAGAGCCATCTATTAAGATGGCTCTTTTTTTATTAGATATATGTCGCTCCTCTGGAGCTTTTTGATCTTTAATGATGTTTTATTCTATAAATATTATGCTTCTCTGAAGCTTTTTAACATCTGGTGATTCTCTTTGTGTTCCAATGGTTGAAACCATTGGCTATGTTTAAATTTAAATTTGATTTTTATTAAATATCCACTCCACTAAAGTTTTTTCTAATATTTTAAATGCTTCGGAGAAGTAGAATATTTATAGAAAAAATACAATTTCCAAATATAAAAAAGCCTCAGTGGGGCTATATCTTTATAGAAATAAATTTTATGAATCCAGAGAAAGCTCCGTAGGAGTGAAATATTTCTACGTCAATAGAATTAAAAAAAATAAGGCTGCCCATTTTCGTAGACAGCCCTTTTTCATTTTTAACTAAATTAACTTATTACTCAACCAATAATTTTTTCTTTTCTACAAATTTTCCATCTGTAGCCACAACAATATAAACTCCTTTATTTAAATATTTAAGAGAATAAACGGTTGTATTATGTAACGTATCTACCAAGTGACCTGTGCTGTTATAAATTGACACTTTAACTTTATTGATATCAATGTTTTCAAAAGTAAAGTTTACAACATCTGAAGCTGGGTTTGGATACATTGTAAATGCTTTTGCAGTATTTGTATTTATGCCTGGCAAACCAGCACTTCCAGATTGTAGATCAATTGTATGAGAAGCGCTCCATTCGCTAAAAGCCGTTCCATTTATTGCTCTTACTCTAAATTCATATACGGTTTGAGTTCCTTGTTTCGGAATCCATAAATAATATGTTGTAGAAGTTCCTGCAGATGTCCATCCTGATGAAGTATTCAATTGCACTTCATAAGATGCAGCATCTGTAGATGTTGCCCAAGAAGCATAAAATCCTGATGAATACACTCCTGCATTTCCAAGATTAGCAGGAATTGTCAATGTTGCAGGATTTGGTGGAACAGAAGTTCCTGCTTGAACCGTATAATCTTCGATTTCACCATCTCCTAGATTTCCACAAGTTGAAGACGGATTGGCATTATACTTCATTACAACTCTCATTTTAGTAGTACCTGTAAATGATGCAGGTGTAAAACTTGTAATTACTGCAGCGTTTGATGAAACATTATTAATTACTCTTTCAGATGCTTCAAACTGATTGTTTTTATTGTAGTCAATCCAAACTCCCCAATATTCTGTGTAGGCAGAACCACTAAAACCTGGAGTTAAAGTAACGCTTGTATTTGCATTCGGATTTAAAGTAATCACTTTTGAAGTATAATCTGCATAACCGTTTGTTTCTTTTCCTGATGCATTTACAAAACTTCCTACTGCAACAGAACTTATAAATTCGTAACCGTTTGTTCCTTGCGCACTGCATAATGGAGCCGCAGGAATTGTCACAGTAGCCACATTTGAATAAGCAGAATAATCAGCCCCTGATTTTGCTCTAGCTCTATATTTATAAGTGCTGTCCGCAGTTAAACCTGTATTAGTATAAGTAGCTACATTGTTAGCTAGTGTCGCAATTTCAGCATAAACATCATCTGAACCTGCTCTTTCGATAATTACATTTGTAGCATTTGTAGCATTATTAGTCCAGTTAAGCACAGCTTGTAAATTAGTCACCGTTGCTGTTAAATTTGTTGGAGCCAATACTGTATTTGTTGTTTGTACACCTGCTAAAATTGGTTCATTTGGTTTGGTGTTATAAGCATAATCCAACACAGTATACCCTACTCCGCCACCTTCTACTTTTACATGCATCCATCCGTAGCAAACACGTCCTCTGCTTGTATATTCAAAACCAACATATCCTGTTTTATTATCCCAATTTGTATAAGTAGCTGTTCTCAAATCTAATTGATTTGGATATGCTCCAGGTGCGGCAAAATTACTAGAAGCTCCAATAGAAGTACCTTGTGATAAGAAAGATATATTTCTTGTTCCCGCTTCAGAAACCAGTCTTTTTCCGTAAGTTTCTATTTTTAAAGCTGCCGCCGCATATTGCCATGCTCCATACTCCGTATTGTCTCCAATACCCATATCAAAATACTGCCAAGTTGATGCTGCATTGGCCGTATAATCTGGATTGTTTACATAAAATACTCCATAAGGCGCATCGAATTTTAAATTGATTGTTTTAGTAGCGGTATCCAAAGTCGATATTCCGCCTGTAATGGCAGCATCTTTAAACGTAACTGTAATAACAGCATCGTTTGTTGTATTGTGTGCAGTTGCTTTTCCTGTAAAAGAAAGTACCGTTTTAGAATTGCTTTCAAGAGTTAAAACTGCAGTTAAACCAGCAGGTACGCCTGTAATTGTATAATCGGTTCCTGCTGTAAAAGTGCCACTGCTTTTTGTAAATGTGCCATTATTAGTGCTCAAAGCAATTATTGCCGTTGAAGTTACACTTCCATCATTTACTTCAGCTTCATACAATGTTTCTGGTGATAAAGTTGTTGCCGTTTTATCGGTCATTCCTGTATAAATTGGAGTGTTCGGTTTTGTATTATAAGCATACTCCAAAATTGTATATCCATCACCATCAGCGTTTACTTTTACTTTAAACCATCCATAACAGGTAAGACCATCCATTAAATAATCAAATCCTACATAACCAGTTTTTCCATCCCAAGCCGTGTAACTCGCTGTTCTTAAATCTAACTGATTTGGATAAGCACCTGGAGCAGTCATATTGCTTGTTGGACCAACTGCTGTGTTTGCATTCAATAATGAAATATTTCTAGTACCCGTTTCGCAAACTAGTTTCTTTGCATACGTTTCAATTTTTAAAGCATTCGCTGCATAACGCCAGCCTCCAAATGCACGATCATCTCCTTTTGCGATTTCAAAATATTTCCATGTCAATGCTGACGAAACCGTAACATCTGGCATGTCAACAAAGAAGATTCCGTATGGGTCTGAGAATTTAAAATTAAAGTATAAAGAAGTACAAGATAAATCAGCTGTTCCGCCTGCAAAAGCTGCTGGCAAAAAACTAATTCCACCCGATGCATTGTTGCTTAATGCATGATTTGTTGCTTTCCCAGTTAATGTAACTGTAATTTGATTGTTGGAGTTTACAGTAAGGACAGGTGTAATTCCTGCTGGAAAAGTATGTGTAAAATGAGTTCCTGCTGTCATTGTTCCAGAAGAAACCGCAAAAGTTTTAGTTCCGTTTAATTTGATTATGGATGAAGTATCAAAAGAACCGTCATTTACAATCGCTTCTTTAAAAGCTACAGCCGAAGCAGTAAGTGTACTTCCTGTAGAATTTACACCTGTATCAATTAAGTTTTGTGCTTGCCACAGCGATTTTCTCGCAGGGTGTTCCAGAGCCGCCAACATTCTATCAATCTGACCTTGTGTATACATTTTGTAGCACCCTTGTGCTCCATTGTATCCCATGTAATTTTCAAAATTTACTTTATCGCCACTGCAATTTGTTCCAGGAGTACATCCTAAAGTATGCTTTCCGTCTTCCGCAGGAGTATCAGCAACTTCATCAGTTCCTGTACAACCTCCTTCAAAAGTATGAATCAGATTAAGAAAGTGCCCGAATTCGTGAGTAAGCGTTGCTGAGAATTCTTTACTATAGGAGTTATCATATAAATAAGCTCCGTTAAAAACAACACGAGCTGTATTGTTTGCTGTCATGTCTGAACTTGGATACCAAGCCACACCTGAATTATTCGTAGCGCCATCATTATACAAATCATTCTGTATATAGACATTCATATATTTGGTGTTGTCCCAAGCATCAGCTGCAATCTGGTCATCGTAGCCTCCACCGTTTCCGTAACCGTTTTTAGTTGGATGAAAAACAACACCTGTCGTACAACCACCATTAGGATCTTTTTTCGCAAGCTTAAATTCAATATTCAGCGTTCCGCGGCGTGCTTGAAAAAATGATTCAACAGTTTGATAATCTGCATTACGTCCATTAAAATCATCATTAAGCTGAGCTAAGTGGTTTACAATCTTCTCGTATGTAACCGTTTTTCCGCCTTGCACATCACCATAAATATGAAATACTACTGGAATTGTGTAAGTAACTGCAGCCGCTTTTGCCGTTGAAGATTTACGCTGTGCTGCAAAATTTTTACTAAAAACATCAAAGTTCTTTTTCTCTTGAAGTGCGTGTGGATTATTCCGGTACACTTTTTCATTTTCTTCGCTTGTCCGACAAGGCAAACCTTGTGCGCTAACTTTCAATGAACTGAAAATCAGAAAGCAGATTAGTAATTTTAATTTCATTTGTTTAGGTTTTTTAATTAGTAACAATCAAAGTTACCGCACAAGCTTCTATCTTTTTGATAGTATTTTATTCAGAAATAATACATAATTATCATATTTTTAACCTTAAAAAAACATATAATAAAAAAATAATCATAATAAAATATTAAAAACAAACCTTACAAAATGAATCATAAATATCAGTCGACCCTTGCAAATACTGGAAAAATAAAAAACCAGCACTTAAAAGTGCTGGTCTCAAAAAACAAATTAAACTAACTCAAAATTAAAATTTGTCCCAAAAAATCTTTGTTGTCATTAAATCTCCTCCAATTGCTGTTGAAGCTGCTTCATAATTAGCGGCATTCAGTGTCTTATCAGATGTAGAATAAATGTTTCTAACTGGAACTTTACCATCAGCTTCTTGCACAGCTGTTGGAGGTGCCACAAGTATTGGATAATCTAGTCTTCTATACTCTGTCCACGCTTCAAAACCACGATTGTAGTATGCTATCCAAAGTTGGTATGCAATTTTCTGTTTGTCTGTTCCTGTTGCAGTTGCAAAAGCCACATCAGTGCGTGCTAAGTAAGTTTGAATATCAGCGCTTGCAACTCCCCAAAATTTCATGCTTGCTTCTATTCCTTTTGCATAATATGTTGCAGCATCAGCACCTACATTAAAGCCTCGGCTTGCCGCATCGGCCAATAAAAAACAAGTTTCAGTATAATCGAATATTACGCCAGGGTTTGTTTTTTCTCTTAATCTTTTACCTGTATTAGTATAATTGGCGTAAGTAACCTGTTGTGCATAAGGTGCACCTTTATATTCGCCATTTATTTTTGATTCTGGATTAAAGAAAAAATCACGTCTAGGATCTTCTTTTCCGTTTAACTCATTAACAAAAAACTCTGCAATATTGATCTGATTCTCACTTACTAAACTATCGTATAGCGGATTCATATCTACATTTGAAGAAAAATACTGAAACAATGCAGTATCAGTTTCTTTACTCATCACTCCTGAGTTAAAAGCACTCTCCACCATTGCTTTTGCTTTTGCAGCATCAACATCAGCTAGATGCAATCCCATTTTAAGCTTTACGCTGT
The DNA here is from genome assembly GCF_003254565.1 of Flavobacterium nitrogenifigens. Taxonomy (GTDB): domain Bacteria; phylum Bacteroidota; class Bacteroidia; order Flavobacteriales; family Flavobacteriaceae; genus Flavobacterium; species Flavobacterium nitrogenifigens. Next base: position 49,621 of record NZ_QJRI01000166.1, on the reverse strand, counting down.
TAGCCAATATTTTCCATTTTGCTACGTTTCCGTTAAAAATCAGATCAGCACCTCCAAAACTTTCATTTTCGTCATCTAAAGCTGCAATGGCAACATCCAAACGAGAAGCTAAATCAAAATAGATTGTTTTAGCATCATCATACTTAGGAAGTGGAAATTTTTTAATATCAAAAGCCTGTGAATAGGCAACGTTACCAAACAAATCTACCAGAGTTTGATAAGCCATTATGATCTGCACTTCTAAAATAGCAAGCTGGTTTTTCTTTACACCTTCTTCAATTGGCCCTAACACTTTCGTATTTTGAATCTGATTTTGTGCATTTATTAAATCTTGAAGCACGTCACGATATAATAGTACAGCATGTGAGCTTCCTAAATTTCTTTTTGCCTGATTATAATTAGCCTCATCTGTATAAGTTGCTGTTGACCAATGTTGCGCATAAGCTCTGAAATTATTTGAATTTACTGAAGCATTCGTTAGAAAGTAAGCATAATTCACTTGTGCACTAGTCATCAAGGCACTTGGAAGGGCCGTTTCATAAGCTTTTTCATTCTTATTCATGTCATCCAAGTTATCACATGAAGCTACTGCACATAAAACAGCTCCTGCAAAAAATATTGTTTTTATAATTTTCATGTCTTTATTTTTTTTAGAATTGAACTTTCATAGTAAAACTGTACTCTTTTGTTGTTGGCAACACTCCAGTTTGAAAGCCTTGCAAATTACCTGAAGACGCTCCTGCTTCTGGATCTGCATATGGTAAGTTTTTATGAATGATCCATAGATTACTTCCGTTTACAGCAAAAACCATATTGCTGATAAAAGTGTTTTCTATAAATCTTTTTGGCAGTTTATAACTCAATCCAACCTCACGCAGCTTTACATATGATGCATCATATACATACTCTTGTTGAGGCATAGAATTGTAAAAATAGTATCCGTCTGCTCCAGTTACACTTACCGTTACATTATTTGGCGTACCATCTTGTTTTACACCGTCTAGCAATATTCCACCACCATCAGCAACTGGTTCGCGCTGAGGAACTCCATTATGATTTTTACTCACTGTACTCTCGTAAATTCCTGTTGCATGTCCGTATTGCTGATCTAAAGAATACACATCTCCTCCTTTTTTAACATCAATTAAGAAATTGAAGGAAATGTTTTTGTACGTTAAAACGTTATTGAAACCGCCAATCCAATCTGGCGCAACATTTCCAATTACAGTTCCAGCAGTTTGCAAGTATCTTCCATTTGAACGAATTACTTTTTCTCCGTTTAAATATGTATATCCAGAACCCACTAGCTGTCCTATAGGTTTGCCAACTTCAGCCACATAATTTACTCCTTGGAACGATCCTAATGAAATCTGGCTAGCTCCTCCTAAAGAGATTACCTCATTTTTATTAGTTGACCAGTTCACTGTAGCCTGCCATGAAAAATCTTTAGTTTTTATTGGAGTTGCATTTAATGTTACCTCAAATCCTTTGTTTTGAACATCTCCAGCATTGATCCATGCTCTTGTATATCCTGTTTGTGTTGGAGTTTCAATAGAAAGAATCTGATTTGTTGTATTCGTTTTGTAGTAAGAGAAATCAATTCCTAATCTGTTTTTGAAAAACTTAAGTTCAAGACCAGCCTCTACCCCTTTTGTCAACTCACTTTTCAAGTCAGAATTACTTTTATCATTATCTGTAGAAAAACGTACTCTACCTCCAAAATTGAAATTTTTAGGATACAGCGTAGAAGTCACTCCAAATGGGGCATCGTTTCCTGTTTCAGCATAATTCAAACGCAACTTACCAAATGATAGCCAATCTGCTTTAATATGGTTACTAAAAATATAAGTTGCCGTAATCGATGGATAAGAATAGGTATTATTGTCTTTTGGCAAAGTAGACGATTGATCTACTCTATACGTTCCCTCAAGGAAATATGTGTCAAGGAAATTAAAACTCGCCATCCCATAAACACTATTAGTCCCTATAGTTTGCTGGATTTCTTCTGGATTTGTAATTCCATCAATTGAGTTATTCAATGCATAAATTCCAGGAACAACCAATCCTCCATTTGTTAATGCATAGATAGAATTGTTAACAGAACGTCTAGAGTTTCCTCCTAACATACCATTAAAACTGATTCCATCAGTAATAGCCGTTTTAAAATTAAGCACTAAATCTAAATTGATCTCGCGGAAATTTTTATCAAATCTAGAATATTGACCAAGACCATTTGGTGTTCTTTTAGAACCTACAGCAATACGTTCTTCCTGTAATTGATGATAAAAATCTACAGCACCACGCCCCATAATATCAAACCAGTTTGTAACTTCTGTTTTCACCACTACATTACCAAAGAAACGATCTCTTTTTAATGAGTTGTAATTATTGGCACGTTGAAAATATGGATTGTCATGAAACTGAACTCTTAAATCTGTTGGTCCATATACATTCCAAGTGGTATTTTTACGGGTTAATTCGTAAGCATCTTTTAGATCTTGAAAATCGGCGTTAGTTGTGTACCATTGTCTAACACTGCTTAAATAGTTATTTCCTCCATCTCCATATCCTGTTTCGTTCATTCCAATAGCATCAGATGTCAAATAATTTGCTGATGTCGAAATTCTCGTTTTTGGCGTAACTTTATAACTTCCAGAAAAATTAAAGTTGTCTTTTCTGTTGTTACTATTTGGAAGAATTGCCTGCTGCTGATTGTAATTGGTATATCCAAATCTAAAATCCCCCTGATCATTCGCACCAGAAAAAGAGATGCTATTAATGTACGTTAAACTGTTTTGATAAAAACTGTTTGGATCATTTTTAACAGCAGTATATGGAGTTGCTTTACCATAAGTTGGCAATTCTGGATAAAACGAATTCCAATTATAAACCAACAATGAAGGATCAAATTTTGGCCCCCAAGCAGCATCATCGGTTGCTGTATAAGGATGAACACCACTACCTAAATCAACTGTACCATAAAAATCACCATATCCTCCTCCGTATTGTTTTTGATACTCTGGCAAGGTCTTTTTATCCACTACTCCAATATTAACTCCTGAACTAAAATCAAATCCTAATCCGCCTTTAGTTTTGCTTCCTTTTTTTAGCGTCACGATGATAACCCCATTTGACGCTCTTGACCCATACAATGCTGTAGCCGCTGCGCCTTTTAAGACGTTCATGGTTTCAATATCATCTGGGTTTATATCTGAAGCGGCATTTCCGTAATCGTAACCTCCTTTGTTTCCTCCTGATTTTTGATCTGCTGTATTGGTGTTGTCATTGTTTAATACAATTCCATCAACAACCCATAAAGCTTGATTACTTCCTGTTAACGAACTAGTACCACGAATGACAACATTGGTAGAACCGCCAATATTATTATTTCTTCTAATTTCTACACCGGCAATTTTTCCAGAAATATTATTCGAAACGTTACCTGTATTTATTTTTGTAAGCTGATCTCCGTTTATTTCTTGTGTGGCATAACCTAGAGATTTTTTCTCTCTTTTAAGCCCTAATGCTGTAACTACGATTTCCTGCAATTGCGTAGAACCTGCAGACATTTTTACATTTACGCTATTACTACGAGCAGGAACTTCTTTTGTCTGCATTCCAATAAAGCTAAACACAAGAACCGCATTTGCATCAGCTTTTATTGAATATTTCCCATCAAAATCAGTCTGAGAACCTGTTTGAGTTCCTTTTACCAGTATACCCACACCTGGCAATGGAACTCCATTCTCATCTGAAACAATTCCTGACACCACCCGATCTTGGGCAAAAGTCAGTTTAGTCAACAGTACAAAAAAGAGTACTGCAATTTTTCTAACATTAATCTTGAATTTCATAAAATGGTTTTATAATTAATGTGGCAAATATTTTGCTTTTTAGATAATTTTTCTGATAATATATTACCGAAAAACCTGCTTATATTACCCTATAAATGCCAATTTCGCAATTACACATTTACTATATTACCATTTAGAAAAAATTTAGAAATCAAACACTTAACTTAAAACAGAAAGAAATAAATACATAAAAAAAGGAGAATTTCAATTTGATGAAATTCTCCTTTCTTTTATGATATGTAGTTTTTTTTATTTTGCTCCTGGCGGGCAATTTTTCTCAATAAATCTGATAAAAGTATCTGTCAGATGTTTTTCTGTCCCTTCTCCTTCATCAATACTATGAGAACGATTTGGATAAATCATTAAATCGAACATTTTATCGTATTTGATCAATTCATTAATTAAAACTTCTGCATTTTTATAATGCACATTATCATCGCCTGTTCCATGAATATACAATAAATTCCCTTTCAGATTTTTTGCGTGAGTTACAGGAGATGCCTGAATATAAGCTGCCTGATTTTCGTCTGGCAATCCCATATAACGTTCTGTATAAATATTATCATAAAAATGCTGATCTGTTACTGCTGCAATGGCAACCCCAGCTTTGTAGATTTCTGGATACTGAAACATCAGATTTAAAGTTACTGCTCCACCGCCGCTCCAGCCATGAATCGCCACACGATCAGAATCAATAAAGTTCCATTTTAAAACCTCTTTTGCCGCCATTGCCTGATCACGCGTATTGATAATCCCTATATTTTTGTAAATAGATTTTCTCCACTGTGTTCCTTTCATTACAGGAGTTCCTCTATTATCCATAGCAATTCCGATATATCCTTTTGGAATCAATTCAGCGATAAAACCATTAAAATACGGTTTGTCATTGGCTACTGAAGCCATTGGTTCTCCATAAACATAGAAGAAAACAGGATATTTTTTTGAAGGATCAAAATCCAATGGTTTTGCCATTACACCATCAATTTCAACTCCATCTTCAGTTTTTACTTTAAACTTCTCCATCGAATAATTTCGTCTTGGAGCTGCAAAAACGTCTGCTTCTTTTGGATAAATCTTTTGATGACCAGACAAAGCTATCAATCTCTGGTTGTAGTCTCTCGAAATGCTAGAATTGGTATGTCTTGCATAAGCTGCATCTGTAGAAAAAACATATCGGTTTGAACCGTCAAAAGTTTCTGGAGTTATTCTTTTTGTTTTTTTCGAACTTAAATTCGTTTCATACAAATAACGCTGAGTAGCATCTTCTGGACTAGCAATAAAATATATTGTTTTTGTTTTTTCGTTGTAGGCTTTAAAATAAGCATCAAAATTAGTTTTAGTGATTAACTCTTTTGATTTTCCGTCAAGGCTTATTTTGTAAATATGCATCCATCCGTCTGCATCAGAATTCCATAAAAAGGCTTTTCCGTTGTCTACAAACTGGCAAGGAAAAACATCATATTCACCAGCAGAAGTATCAAACACGTCAATCCATGCTTTTGATTCTTCTTTATAAATCACTCTCGCTGCACCCGATTTTGCATTGCAATCGTACATCGTAACCTGATTTTGGTTTCTATTTAACTGAACCACCATAATAGATTCATTGCTAAGCCATTTCATTCGAACCAAATAATTATTATCCGGTTCTCCAGGAATATTTAACCAATTCGTTTGAAGAGAATCAATATTTACAATTCCGATTTTTACAGAAGAAGGTTTATCTCCTGCTTTTGGATATTCTACAGGAATAATTGTCGGATACAACGAATCTGTATTATTAATCATGAAATGAAATCTAGTAGAAGTAGCATCTACTCTCCAAAAAGCAATGCTTTTTCCGTCTGGACTCCATCTAAAACCATCACGGGCAGCCAATTCTTCCTCATAAACCCAATCAAAAGTTCCGTTGATGATTTTATCTGTACCGTCTGTGGTTACTGGAATAATTTTTCCAGAATTCAGATTTTCAACATATATGTTGTGTTTTGAAACATAAGCAACATTTTCATTATCGCTAGAAAATTTGGCGAACATTAAGGATGACACATCCAAGTTTTTGCCTAATTGTTTTCCTTTTCCTGTAACCAAATCAAAATACCAATAATCACCTCTAGTATTGTCTCTCCATACTTTCTTAGAATTTGTATAGACTAATACTTTTGTTTTGGAGTCGTTCCAAACCAATTGTTCGATTTCGCCTGTAAATCCTGCTGATGCTAATTGTGCTTTCGATAAAATAGTGTTTTGTTTATCTAGCTTATCAACATCATAAACGACTACGTTACTGTCTTGATTCACCCAAAAAGAATGAGAATTTGGTAACCAATTTAGATTGTTAATATCAATCTTCTGTGCGAAAACAGATGTACATATAAACAGTACCAACAACAAATACTTTCTCATCTTATCCTTTTTTATTTTTAATTAAATTTTCAATTTCGCCGATTTCTATAGGCATGGCTTCACTTAAATTAATGTTTCCATTTTCCGTTATCAAATAATCATTTTCTAAACGGCATCCTATTCCTTCTTCTCTAATGTAAATTCCGGGTTCGCAAGTAAGCACCATTCCCTTTTCAAAAGGTCTTGAATACAAACCAACATCATGAACATCAAGTCCTAAATGATGCGCAGTTCCATGCATGAAATATTTCTTGTAAGCAGGTTTTTCTGGATCTTGAGATTTAATTTCTTCTTCTGTAATAAGTCCCAGTTTTACCAATTCAGCTTCAATTAATTTTGCCATTTGAAGTTCATAATCTTTCGACAAAACTCCAGGCTTCAATAATTTTGAGCCTTCTTTTAGACAATGCAAAACAGATTCGTAAACCTCTTTTTGTCTCGGACTGAAAGTTCCGTTAACCGGAATACATCTTGTGGTATCTGAGTTATAGTTGGCATAACAGCTTCCAAAATCAACAAGAACCATTTCATTCTCTCTACAAATATCATCATTGGTATTATAATGCAATGAGCAGGCATTTACGCCAGATGCAACAATTGATCTAAATGCTTGTCTCGTCCCTCCGTTTTTTACAGTGGCGTACAGCAATTCAGCTTCTAATTCGTATTCTTTTATATTCGGACGTATTGCGCCTAAAATTCTATGAAAACCTTCAACGCTAAGTGCTGTTGCTTTTTTAATTAAATCAACCTCTTCGTTTGATTTAATTGGACGCAATTCGCGCGTTATTTTTGCAGCACGATCGTATTGATGCAATGGATATTTTTCGTTGCACCATTTAATCATTCGGTCTTGTCTGGTTTCCATTTCAGAAGTTACCCTTTTGATATGCTCATTGTGACCTAAATAGATAATGTCAGCTTCAAAAGCAAAAAGCTGTAAAGTCTTTTCAAATTCGTGAAGCCATTTGATATTCTGGATTCCGGAAATAGCTGTTGCTTGTTCTTTAGTCAAAAAATTACCATCCCAAAGAAGTGTATGTTCATTTGCTTCTTTTACAAAAAGTATGATCTTGTTTTCTTCTTTAAAAGCATCTGGAAATAACACCAAAATGGTCTCATCTTGATCAATTCCTGACAAATAAAACAAATCATTGTTTTGCGAAAAGCCCATAACATCATCTGCGTTATTGGGCATTACGTCGTTTGAAGTCAGAATAGCCAAACTATTTGGCTTCATTTTTTGGGTAAATCTTTTTCGGTTTTCTATAAATAAAGAAACCGGAATCGCATTGTATCTCATATTTTATATTTGGAATCTGTCAATAGCTACAGAAGTCGGTTTGCCAGAAATAATTTCTGTTATAATTTTTCCTGTTGCCGGTGCGAGACTTAATCCCATCATGGCATGTCCTGTTGCTAAGGTCAAATTTACGATTTTTTTGTCTCTAGCAATAATTGGCATTCCCGATGGCGTACATGGTCTAAAGCCAAACCAAGTATCTTCGGTTTTTGGCATCTCCACTTTCATATCTGGATAGAAATCATTAATGCTATTTATAATTCCTTGAAGCCTGTTTGCGTTTATTTTATTGTCTTTGGTGTGAGTAATCTCCATAGTTCCTCCAAATCTAATATCATTTGCCATTGGAGTTACAGCTACTTTTCCTTCACATAAAATAGACGGAATACTAGGTTTTTGGGATTTATCTTTTAAAGTAAAACTGTATCCTTTTCCTGGTAAAATAGAAATTGAGATATTTAACTTTTTAGCCAAAAAAGGACTCCAAGATCCTGATGCCAAAACCACTTCGTCAGTTCTAAAAAGCCCTTTATCGGTAACAATTTTTTCAATTTTATTTCCTTCTAAAACAAAATCTTTAACGCTGGTTTGTGAGTGAATTTCGACTTTTAAACGAGACAATTCTTGTTTTATAAAAGCCATAAATTTTTGAGGATACAAATGTGCATCGCTTTTATAATGAACTCCTCCAATTACATTTGTATTGGTTCCTTTTTCTAAAAGTGCCACTTCAGATTTTGAGAGATAATCTACTTCAAGCCCTAGACGTTCTGCTTCTTTTCCTTCGTGATGCATTTCTTCTCCTACTTTATCACTTTTATAAAGCATTAAAAGCCCTTTTTCTTCATAAAAAAAAGAATTATTCTCTTTGGCAAAATCCTGATATAATTCTTTACTTAATAAAGAAAGATCTCTTAAAGCGGGCATTGCATTTTCTACATGGCGCAAATTGGCATGCTTGTAAAACTGCATTCCCCAGTTTATTAAATCTTTACTTAAACGTGGTTTTACATAAAATGGACTACGGCTGTCAAACATCCATTTTATTCCTTGAGCAATCATACCCGGCTGTGCCAGCGGAATAATGTGCGATGGTACAATCATACCTGCGTTTCCGTACGAACAGCCATTGTTCATATCAGATTCATCAAATACACTCACCTCGTAACCTTCCTTTGCAAGATAATAGGCAGAACATAAGCCAATAATTCCACCGCCGATAACAGCAACTTTTTTCATAAATTTTATTTCGTTAAGAGTTCTTTGAACTACTAATTATATTTTAAATCTGTTGGATTAGATTATATGTTTCATTAAGTTAAAAATTAATTGCCTTGGACTTTGCTTAGTATTTTTTTGCATCCATTTTTAAACATAGCCCGTGGTTTCAACCACGGGTATGTAATCAAAAAACAATCTATATAAACTCGTGGTTGAAAGCACGGGCTATGTCTAAATACTATTTATTCTATGCTCAAATCTGAAATTGAAAATCTCTTAACTTAAGACATTGATCTTTAGATTGTGGCAATTAAAATTGTAAAAGATGGTTTTAGCTTAAACAACAACCACGTTAATTTGGCTAAAGCCCATCCTATTTACAATTTCTAAAATCCCTTAGTTAAAACTAGAGACTATTCAAAAAACAATAATTTAATTTAACCAACAGCTTAATTATATTATAAACTGATTTTTAAATAACTTGAAATCCAAATGCATATGGATCGTCACTTTCATTAATTATAATATTATTATATCCGTATACTTTTGCCCATCCTTGAATGCTTGGAACAATAGCTGGAATATCTCCGATAGAAGTTTCTTCGACGACTTTTCCAATAAACTTACTTCCAATATAACTTTCGTGAATAAACTCTTCTCCTTTTTTCAATTTCCCTTTAGCATGCAATTGTGCTATTCGGGCTGATGTTCCTGTTCCACAAGGTGAACGGTCGATTGCTTTGTCGCCATAAAAAACCGCATTTCTACCAGATGATGTTGGATCTATAGGCGATCCTGTCCATAACATATGTGATACATCTCGAATTGTATCATTTTCTGGATGAATGAAATAATCTGGATATTTTTCGTTAATCTTTTTGCGCACTTCTTGGCTATACTGAACAATTTTACTTGCTGTAAAATCTTGAACACCAGAAAAATTCTTTTGCGGATCGACAATGGCATAGTAATTTCCTCCGTAAGCCACATCAAAAACAATTTCGCCCAATTCTGGACAATCAATAGTAAGTCCTTCTGCAGCTAGATAAGATTTTACGTTGGTCAGACGTACCCAATCTACCTTTTTGCCTGTTTGTTGATATTCGATATGCACTAAACCTGCAGGCGCTTCCATTTTGATAATTCCGGGAACTTTTGGAGTCACCAAACCTTCTTCGACAGCAATTGTAATAGTTCCAATTGTTCCGTGTCCGCACATTGGCAGACAGCCAGAAGTTTCAATAAACAAAATTCCAAAATCATTATCAGGATTATTTGGCGGATACAAAATGCTTCCGCTCATCATATCGTGCCCTCTTGGTTCAAACATTAATCCTTTACGAATCCAGTCATATTCTTTTAAGAAATGCTGCCGTTTTTCGCTCATCGAATTGCCTTGTAGATTTGGTCCGCCACCGGCAACAACCCTAACTGGATTCCCGCACGTATGAGCATCTACGCAAAAAAAAGTTTTCTTTACCATTTTATATTTGAGATAGTGTTAGTTTATTATTTACTGTACGAACAATTTGCAGCGGATTCTCGTTTTGTAATTCAGCTGGCAGCAAATGATCTGGCCAATTCTGAAAACTTACTGGTCGCACCCATCTATACACTGCATCTATACCAACTGCTGTGTAGCGTGAATCTGAAGATGCAGGATAAGGTCCGCCATGAAGCATTGAAGCACAAACTTCTACACCTGTTGGCACACCATTATAGATCAAACGACCTACGCGATTTTGTAAAGCTCCAATTATTCCTTTATGAGATTCAATTTCGTTCTCCTCACTTATGATTGTTCCTGTCAGCTGTCCTTCTAGCTTAGAAATTACCTCTATTAATTCGGCTTCATTTTCGCATTCAATTAAAATAGAAAATGGTCCAAAAACTTCATTGTGCAATACTGCATTTTTTAAAAATTCTTTCCCATCAACTTTTAAAACAGTTGAAGCACCGTGATTTGGTGTTGTCTCTCCTTTAAATTGCGCTATTCTTGAAACTCCATTCTGCTCTTCTATTTTTGCAATTCCGTTATTAAAATCAGCATAAATAGAAGGATGAAGCATACAGCCAGGTTGAATTGTTTCGATTGCCTGATCCAACTTTTCAGTAAAATCATTTAATTCTTCTCCTTTCAAAGCAAGCAATAACCCTGGATTCGTGCAAAATTGCCCTGCTCCCAAAGTAATAGAACCTGCATAAGCCGTTGCCCATTTTTGGCTATTTTTTTTCAAAGCATTAGGCAATAATACCACTGGATTTATACTTCCCATTTCGGCAAATACCGGAATTGGTTCTGGGCGCTGTGCAGCTAAATCACACAAAGCGCGGCCGCCTTTAATGCTTCCGGTAAAGCCTACTCCTTTTACCAATGGATGTTTTACCAAACTTGTTCCAAGCGTTCTTCCATCACCGATAAGGTTAGAAAAAACACCTTCTGGCATATTGGTTTTCTGAGCCGCTTTTATGATTGCAGAAGCGACCATTTCGCCTGTTCCTATATGCATAGAGTGGCTTTTTACAATAACTGGACAACCTGCAGCCAAAGCTGAAGCTGTATCTCCTCCGCTTGTAGAGAATGCAAAAGGAAAGTTACTTGATCCAAAAACCACAATTGGCCCTAGAGGTGTTAACATTTTGCGTAAGTCTTCTTTTGGCGCAGGCTGTCTGTCAATTATTGCTGTATCTATTGTAGCTTGCACCCAGCTTCCTTCTGTAAGCATATCGGCAAAAGCTTTCAATTGGCCAATTGTTCTTCCGCGTTCTCCTTCTGCTCTACCTCTCGGGTAACCCGATTCTGTACAATATTGAACTAAAAGATCATCTCCTAATGCTAAAATTTCATCAGCAATAGCGTTTAAAAATTTAGCTTTTTCAATACCAGAATAATTTTTATAACTCGCAAATGCTTGATTGGCTAGCGCAACCGCTTCTTCAATTTCATCTTGAGTTGCCTCTGTAAAAACCCATGGATTTTCTGTATTCAATAGCGGATTAAACGTTTTTAGTATTTTTGTACCGCCTGCTTTTAGCTGGCTTCCTATATAATTTTTTCCTGTAATCATGTTTTTTTCTTATAAATGAATTAAATGCCATTTTAGTTTTCAGCCACGGTTTTAGTCTCAAGTTTCAGTCGCAGCCCCAGTAAACACAGTAACCGAAAACCCTGACTGTAAATGGAAACTGAAAAACTGAGACTGCGACTGAAAGCTGAGAACCGAGACTGAAAACTAAAAAAGCAAAGCCAATCTTTTAAATATGCTATTATAAATTTTTATAATCTGGTAAAGTTGGTCTTGTGCGCAATCCTTCAGCGATAATCGCTAAAACTCTTTCTCTTTCTGCTCCTTGCAATGGTAATCTTGGCGCACGAACATATTCTGAACCAATTCCTGTTGCAACTTCTGCCAATTTGATATTCTGAACTAAAAATGCATTAATATCCAATTCTAATAAAGGTAAGAACCATCTGTAGATTTTCAACGCTTCATCAAATCTTCCTGCTTTTGCCAATTTGTAAATTGCCACTGTTTCTTCTGGGAAAGCGCAAACCAATCCAGAAACCCATCCATCAGAACCCATAAATAAGCTTTCTAATGCTAATGTATCTACTCCTGATAATATTTTTAAACGATCTCCAAAACGGTTGATCATTCTAGTTATGTTAGAGATATCTCTAGTTGATTCTTTTACTGCTTGAATGTTATCGTATTTTAATAATTCTTCAAACATATCTAGAGTAACTTCAATTTTATAGTCAACTGGATTGTTGTAAACCATAATAGGAAGAGAAGTGTTTTTTGCCACTTCACTATAAAAAGTAACCGTTTCAAAATCAGACGCTTTGTAACGCATTGGAGGAAGCATCATTAATCCTTTTGCTCCATCTTGTTCAGCTTTATTAGCGGCCAAAATTGCATTTTTTGTAGACTGCTCTGCAATATTCATAATTACAGGCACTTTATTTTCTGTTAGTGAAACAGTATGTTTTACTAATTCTCTTTTTTCTTCTTCTAAAAGTGTACTGGCTTCACCTAAAGTCCCTCCTAAAATAATTCCTGAAACTCCAGCATTTAATTGTGCCTTCATATTAACTTCAAACATATTGAAGTCTAATTTGTCATCTGCAGTAAATTTTGTAGTTACCGCTGGCATAACGCCATTCCATTGAATACTCATAATTTTATTTTTTTATTAAGGCCAAAATTATCTAGAAACAACAGAGCGCACCCTTTAAAAATTACCACAAAATGATACTATATTACCCTCTATAGTGGTAAATTTTAAAAAACTGAACATTATAGCATCATTTTTTTATTCAAATACAATATATTTGATCATAACTAACTAACCACTATATGAAAGTTTTCCCATTTAAAATTCCAAAATCTGGAGAAGATCCCCTTATATATCAAGAAGATATCGAAGTATCATTCTATGATAAACTGCATCAGCATGAAGAAATTCAAATTAGTTTTATAGAAAAAGGAGAAGGAGCCGTTTTTGCCGGTGATACTATTTCTCAATATCATGAAGGCGATATACTCGTAATTGGAAGCAATTTGCCACATGTTTTTAGAAGCGACATTCAAGAAAATGTAATTTCTGTAATGCGTACTTTATTCTTTACATTCAATTCGTTCGGAAGAGATTTTTTTGAGTTGCCTACTTTTAGAAATATCCATCCCATTCTAGAAAGCAGTAAAAACGGATTCATAATTCATAACGCGCCCAAAAAAGTAGTCAAGTATTTTAAGAAACTAAAAAAAGCTGACAGCTATACGCGTTTTATATTATTTCTGGATATTTTAAAATGGCTCTCTACATCAGAAACTACTCCGCTTTCTAATTATTTATATCAAAAGAAAATAACAGATAACGAAGGAAAAAGAATGCAGATTGTTTTTGAATATGTAATGACCAATTTCCACAAAAATATCACGCTTGATGAAATTGCTTCGATTGCCAGTATGACGAAAAATGCCTTTTGCCGGTATTTTAAAGTCCGGACCAACAAGTCTTTTTTTCAATTTCTAATTGAAGTACGTATTGAAAGAGCGGCAAAATTATTATCTAATAATGAAGAACTCTCTGTTTTGGAAATTGCCGAATTATGTGGTTTCAATAATATTTCCAATTTTAATCGAAAGTTTAAGGAATTAAAACAACTTTCGCCTTTACAATATAGAAAACTGAATTTGTAATTCATCATCACAAATGTTTCATGCTCCCGATAGCTATTGGGATTAAAATGATTAAAACGGATATAAAAAAATCTGCAAAATCTGCGAGAGAAAAATGCTTGCAAAGTCGCTAAACCGCAAAGTTTTTTTAGCCACAGATTATTAAGATTAAAAGGATTTTTATAATCTGTGCGCATAAAAATTTCATGTAGATTTTAAATGATTAAAGCAGATCAAAAAAATCTATAAAATCTGCTAAATCTGCGAAAGAAAAATGCTCGCAAAGTCGCTAAACCGCAAAGTTTTTTTAGCCACAGATTATTAAGATTAAAAGGATTTTAAAAGCTGTGAGAGAAAAAAAAACAAGGTAGAGACGCATTGCAGTGCGTCTAATGTATTGCAGATATACGTTGCGTAGACACTCTGCGGTATATCTCTACAGATTAAACCTTATATCATAATCAAAGACTTTGATTTCTGATGAAATCAAAGTCTTTTTTGTTATTTACGAAAAATAATCATTCTTACTTAACTTCACCTTTTTCAGGCTGTAAATCCTCTAGAATTGGAGTTTCAGTCGATTTTACACTTGTTTGAATTTTGTCATTTTTTTGCTCAAAAATTACAATTTCATTACTTCCCTCCTTCAGCCAACATCCTGGCACATATAAGGTTTGTTGTGGCCCAACGCTCCAGTAACGTCCAATATTGATTCCGTTGATAAATACAATTCCTTTTCCCCAATCACGCATATCAAGAAAAGTATCTCCTTTTTTAGCCAAATTAAAAGTCCCTTGGTAAAGAGCTGGCTGTCCCGCTTTTGCATTGTTTTTAGCTTCAGCAAGATTTGGCATTTTATCCATTGGCAAAGGATACATATTCCAGTCGCCAGTTATGGTTTGCCCGTTGATGATTACAGGCGAAATTATACCTTTTGTACTATTGATGATTTTTGCTCCGTAATTAATACGCCCCATGTTTTCGACGATAATGTCTAAAGTTGCATTAAAAGGAACATCAATCGTACATTCATAGTTTTTGTAATAACTATTCAATTCCGCTACTTTTTGTCCATTAACATAAACAATAGCATAATCGCGAAGTCCTTTTAGCTCTAATTTTCCGCTAATAGGCTGTTTGAATTTTTTGCTGTACCAAACATAACCGTGCCCTTGATTCAATTCTTCAAAAGTCATTGGTTTTTCATTGTTTACCGGCTTAATTTTATTTTTCAATGATTCTAAAGCTACTGCTTTAGTTAATTTGATTTCTGGTATTGCAATGACATTAATTTTTGCGGGAACATTAGGTGTATTTGCTGTTTTTAATAAATCTCGAAGAGCATTATACTTTTCGGTTGCCCAGCCCGCCTCACTAATTGGAGCGTCATAATCATATGAAGTTAAATCAGGTTGAATATCATGATTTCCGTCATAATTAGCACCGGAGGTAAATCCGAAATTTGTTCCTCCATGAACCATATAATAGTTAAAAGAAACGCCAGCATCAAGATACTTTTTAGTTTGTTTTGCCACTTCTTCTGCACTTACTTTTGGAAAAGGTTCTGCCCAGTGATCCAGCCAGCCTGGATAAAATTCGGCAACCATATAAGGCCCCTTTCCTCCATTAAATTTGTTTACTACTTCTTTTAACTTCGTAACATCGTCTTCTCCGTTAGCGGTTGGCAAAGCCCCTGGAAGTGCACCTTCAGCAAATAACCAGCTTCCGTCTGATGTAAAAAATGGCACATTAAAACCTACATCTTTTAGTTGTTGGAAAACCGCAGCGCTGTATTTTTTATGTTCTTCTATCGAAATATCTTTGCGTTGCGCAACATACGAACCAAATTCGTTTTCGCCCTGAACCATGATAATTGGTCCGCCATTGGTTACCAGTAAATTTTTCACCTGTCCATAAAGTGCTGTAAAATATGCTTTTGTCGCTGCCAAATACTGTTTGTTATTTCCTCTAATTACCATGTCTGGCACTTTTTGTAAAAACCAAGGATAGCCACCAAACTCCCATTCGGCACAAACATACGGACCAGGGCGTAATATTACATAAAGCCCTTCTTCTTGAGCTATTTTGATATATTCTGCTACGTTTCTATTTTCGGTTTTAAAGTCCCATACTCCGGGAGCGGTCTCATGATAATTCCAAAAAACATACGTTGCCACGGCATTTAACCCCATGGCTTTCATCATTTGCAAGCGATGACGCCAATATTCTTTTGGAATTCTGGCGTAATGCATCTCGCCACTATGAATTTGAATAGGCTTGCCGTCTAATACAAAATTGCTATCTTTAATAGCAAATGTATGTTTTGTTTGCGCATTTGCTTTTCCGACCAGCAAAAGGAAAACAGATAAAATAAAAAGACTTTTTTTCATTTGATGATATTTAGATTATTATATTTTTTTCTTAGAAATAACACTGTTGTATTTCAATTTTCTCTTATTATTCATAAGGTCTACTTTGGTTCATTTTCGTACTTATGGAACCTCTATAAAAATTTCTCATTTACATTGGAACACCGTATAATTCAATGTCTTTGATTGCTGTTTTACTATTCTCAGGCTGTACATCCAAAATAATTACTCTCACATATTTTATGTTTTCATACTTAAATAGTAAAGGTTTGTAATCCTGACCAGAAACTTTTATTTCCTTAAACACATTAGACCATTTTGCGCCATCCTCTGAGACTTCTAGAGAATAGGTATACCAATCGCTATCTTTTCCCCAAACGATTTTACTTCCTTGCAGCATCATTTTTTTTCCCAAATCTATTTGCATTACAACTGGCAAATCTTTTTTTAAAGACGACCACAATGTTGACGGATTTGCGTCTAAAATATTCTCCAATCCTTTGTTATCAATTTTAGTTGAAAAACTTACTTGATTTGCAACAAGTTTTATAACTGGAGGCAATGCTTCTGATTTTGTTTTATTTGAAAATGACTGCTCACTACTGGTTTCTTTCTCTTCGTCCCACTTTGCATGATCACCGTCTGGAACATATTCTCCCTGGTATTGGACCGTTTTAATAGTTGTTTTGGCTGATTTAAGCCCTTGACTAGAAGCTGTTATTACAATATCTCCAGCTTGATTCGTTGTCTGGATTATTCCATACCCGATTCCGCCCTCTGTTTGTTGTGCAGCTATTTTAACGCGTGGAATATTTGCGCCAATCAATCTTCCGTTTCCTAAAACTTCTACATTAACTTGATACGATTCTAATGCATTTTTATTACTGAGAACAGTTCCATTTTTATCACAAACTTTAATATAAAAAGGAACCATATCAGAGCCATCCGCGATTGGATTAATTCCACGATCTGCAACTTCTATTTCGAGATGATCTGCTTCACCCGGAGTTTTAATAGCATGAGAACAAACCACCTTTCCGTTGATTATCCCTTCTGCCTTTAATTCACCAGCTTGATAACCATTTGTCCTAAACTTAAAATACGGGCTTCCGCCTTTGGCTGCTACAAAAGGAGCTGTTTTAGCATTCTCCTTTCTTGTCATTTCACCGACAAATACATCATTACGATATAATCGAACCTTATCACAGTTAGAAAAAACAGTTATAACCGAATCCAGATCTGGGCGATTATTGTAACTGGCCACATATATCATTGGTCCGTAAACAGGGTTTCGAGCGTCCTGCATCGCTTTAAGCTGATAGTATCCAAATTTCTCATAACGGTCTATATCTACCACTCCGCTAAAAGCCGTGATGCTGTCGGTTCCTCTCGTGTAATCGTTGTAACTCCATAAAAAATATCCTCCAATTCTTTTATTGGCATCGAGTCTGGCATGATCCCAGTAGGCTCCTTCTTCTTCGAGCATACTTCCGTTAAGTGCATTTTGTCTTAAATAACATTGTGCTAAAAGTCCTTTTTCGGTATAAATTCGCGAAGCTCTAAGTCCATTTTCTTTTTCAGGATCTGCCATCCAAGTGTCCCCCCATTCACGGGTAAGCGAAGGCATTGTAATCATAGGATCTGTACCATCTTCGTTAATTACTTTGTAACTTACATCATAGAATTTTCTCCCTTTTGCAAAGAAATCATCAGAAGTAAACATTTGATCGTTTGGCATTTCCTGATGTGCAATCTTTACTATTTCTTTTGCCCAATAATCTGGCGTAGGTGATTCGTTAAGAGAAGTTTCCCATAAAAAAACTGAAGGCCTGTTACGGTCTCTTCTAATCATTTCTCTCACATTTTGATGCGTGCGTGCTATAAAAACAGAATCTTTATTAAAAAACTGCCAGCTCGGCTCACATTCAATAACCAGCAAACCAATCTCGTCACAAGCATCTAAAAAAGCTGGAGATTGAGGATAATGAGACGCTCTTACAGCATTAAACCCTCCTTTTTTGATTTGTAAAGCATCACGATACTGCATCGAATTTGATGCTGCATCTCCAATATTCTGATAACTTTGATGGCGGTTTGCTCCACGCAGATAGAGCTTTTTACCATTGATATAAAAACCGTCTGCTTCTCCTGTCGGTGATTTAAAAGAAATCGAGCGGACTCCTATTTTTGTTGTCTTCACATCTATAAGCTCTTTACCCTCATAAATTTCAGAAACGACTTGATATAAATAAGGATGATCCGGATGCCATAATTTCGGTTTTAAAACAGTAAAATTTTGCAAAAAGTCTTTTTCTCCAAAAAAAGATGCTGTAGTGCTCATCTTTGCAACTTCTACTCCCTCTTTATTCCTGATAGTTGTTTTTAAAAGAACTGGTTTATTTTCTTTGGTCTGATTGACAACATGCGTTTTTATGGTTACTTCTGCTTTATCATTACTCACTTTTGGATACGTAATAAAAAGTCCTCCTCCTGCAATTTTATTTGCTTCGAGCGCATCTGAGATATACAGTTTATTTGTTACAATAAGATCTACATTACGATAAATTCCGCCATAATAATAAAAATCCAAGCCAGATTGCGGTTTTCCTGGTGGCGTTAATGGATCATTTTCACTAGAAACTCTAACGGCCAAAACGTTGTTATTATCATACTTAACCCTATTGGTTATGTCGATCACAAAACCAAGGTAGCCACCATAATGCGTAGTTAGTTTTTCTCCATTCAAAAACACTTCACAATTCATCTGAACCCCTTCAAAGTTTAAGGTGATTCTTTTGTTTTGATTCTGTTTATCCAATTTAAAATAACGGCGATACCAGCCAATTCCCTGATAAATGGCATTGCCTCCATTGTGTTTTTTTTCAAGACGCATGGTATGCGGAATACTGATCGAAGCCCAGTCTTTGTCCTGATAATTTACTGTTTCTGCTCCCTTGGCATCACCTCTAAAAAAAGCCCAGTTGGTATTTAAATTTAAAGCATTCCTAGGATTCTTAGCAGATACCGTTATTCTTTTTGATGCTGACTTCTGAGCAAATGCTCCTAAATTACTCTGCAAAAAAAAGAAGCATAACAGAACCAAATATTGATTGATTTTGAACATAATCATTTTAATTTTTTAGGACTAAACAATCTTCAGCTTATAAACCCTTAAATTGTTCTTTGCTGATATAAATGTTATACTCTTTTATTTGTCCGTTTGGAGAATTTTGACGTGGAAGAAACTTCATTCCACCAACGCTTTTAATGTTTCCTAAATCAATTACAATCTGATGAGGGAAGCTGTCTTCTGTTTCTGAATATTGAGTATGCCAATACGTGGTACTTTGCAAATCAAACACATTATCTGCCTTTCCGTCTTCGCTTTCTATTTCTTCGCTGTCAGCATAAACCACTTTCCATTTGGCACGCGGAATTTCTTTTCCATTTTCGTCAAAAAGATATAACTCGGCTAAACAAGCGTAAGGGGCATCTTCCTGATATCCGTTTAAAGCTTCAAAACATACATAACGTCCATTTACACTTTTAAACTTTGCTTCCTGCCATTCAATCGAAGGTTTAGCTTTACCAGTAAATGCAGGCGCCTGATTTTGCAACTGCAATTTTTGATTCTCTTTTTTGTGCTTTGTTCTTACTAAAGAAGGCGCTAAAGCATCAAGTATAGGAAGTTCCATTCCTGACAGTATATTTTTTGAAGGCCCCATATAGTCTAAAACAACCACCTCGTTATTTCCTTTTTTAAGCCAAGGTCCTGGAACATACATCGATTGTGTAGGTCCAATATTCCAAAATCTGCCTAAACAATGCCCGTTTATCCAAACCAAACCTTTACCCCAAGTAGATACATTTAGAAATGTGTCGCCTGTTTCGTCTAGTACGAAGTTTCCTTTATGAAAGGCAGGCATTGTTGTATTTCCTGCTTCGAATTTTAAATGATCAGGAGTTTTGTTATTGTTTAAGGCAATTGGAAAAACTTTCCAGTTATATAAATCAATACTTTTTGAATCAATATCGGTTAGAAATACCTTTTCGGTAATACCTTTTCTATCATGTAATGCCCCGCCATAATTTACTCTGCCCGTTGCTTCAACCAAAATATCCAAAACGGCTCCTTTTCTTGTGGCAGGTATTTGACAACTGTTTTCTTCTTTTCTTCGGTCAAGACTTGCTATTTTTTTTCCATCAATAAAAATCCATGCATAATCGTGTATTTCTTTTATGTTTAAAGTAGCTGCTTTTCCTCCCTTCAAAGTTGTTCGGTACAAAATACTTCCGAATCCCTGATTGTATTCTTCCATGTTCTGCGGATTTCTATCTTCAATAAAATCGGGAAGATTAGAAAATAAAGGAGCCACTTTTGTAGTAGCAAATTCTGGTATTTTGATGACTTTATTTCTCGCAGGAACTTCTGGCAATGTTTGTCCTACCTGTAAATAACCTGCAAATAGTTTACGCAAGGCATAAAACTTCTCTGTATCCCACCCTGCTTCACTAATTGGAGCGTCATAATCATAGCTTGAAGTCTGAGGCAAATAAGGTGGACTGTTAGCGCCTGTCCACATTCCAAATGTAGTACCGCCATGAGCCATATATATACTGAAAGACGCTTTATGGTCTAACATATATTTTATTTCTTTTGCTACATTGTCAACAGAACCCGTATGATGCTTAGTTCCCCAAGAGTCAAACCAACCGGGATAATATTCTCCGCACATTAAAGGACCTTTAGGACGAATTTCTCTTAATGATTTAAAAGCTGATTCAGGATTTCCTCCAAAGTTTACTACACTAAAAATATCCTCTCTCACATCATTTTTTAACTGTGAAGGCCCATCACAAGTAAAAAGCGGAACAGTAAAGCCTGCCTCTTTCAAATAATCTCTTATTTTACCCAAATATTCTTTATCTGTTCCATAAGAACCATATTCGTTCTCTACCTGAGTCATTATAATATTGCCTCCATTATTGATTTGATATGGAGCCAAAACGCGTCCGACCTCTTTTAAATATATGCGACAGCGCTCCAAATAATAAGGATCTTGCGTACGAAGTTTAATGTCTTTCTTTTTAAGAAGCCACCACGGAAAACCTCCAAAATCCCATTCTGCACAAGCATAAGGCCCCGGACGCAAAATAACGTACAATCCCTCTTGTTGTGCCAGTTTGCAAAATTCAGCAGCATCAGCCATTCCTGTCCAGTTAAATTTTCCTGGTTCTGGCTCATGCATATTCCAAAACAAATAGGCACAAACCGTATTTAATCCCATCGCTTTTGCCATTTTTAAACGATGCACCCAATATTCTTTAGGAATTCTTGCAAAATGCATTTCACCACATCTTACAACATATGGCTTTCCGTTAAGCATGAAATCATTTTCTCCTATTTCGAAATTGGCTGTCTGATTTACTGATAATTGACTTGCTGTTTTATTTTGTGATGAAGCTGTTCCTACAATAAACAGCAAGGTTAAAAGTGCAATTGTGTTTTTCATTATTACATTTTTTAGACAGATCAATAATTGATTTTACCTTTTTTATGATTAAAGAACTGGTTATAATACTAAACCACTTTCTACTAATCAATATTCTCTTACTTCCATTCCTTTTATCTCCGCACCATTTATGGTTTGGCGAAGCTGAATGCTAATGACATTTTTTTCGTTCTTTCCAAAACGAAGCCAGCATTCCGGCAAATAGAATTCGCGTTGCGGCCCCACCTCCCAATGTCTGCCAATATTATGTCCGTTCAAATACATATAGCCATTACCTGAAGCATTAATTAAAAGTTTCCATGTTTTTTCAGCATCAGCATTTTCGTTGAGTTCAAATTCTGCACGATACCACGTAACTAAATTGGTTGGATCTGCTTTAACTGGAGCTCCGTTTCCTTTCTTCAAGAGTTCTGTTGTGGTATCAAGATTAATTTTTTTCCATTTAGAAGTTTTCAATTCTGGTTTGGTAAATCCTGCTGTAATACCCCCTAAATCTTTAGCAATTTCCCATTTCAGTTCGAAGTTTATTTTAGCCGTAGAATCCGATAAACCTGCACGTCTTATACCTGCCAATTCTTCCATTGGCATATAACCATGTGCATGTCCTAAGTTTTCATAAACTACTATAATTTCGTTGTTTCCTTCTTTCAATAATCCAGACACGTCAAACTGATTATCAAACACCTCTGATCCAATACGGATAAAACAATCACGGGTTGGCCAAGATTGCGCATCGGCTTTATCCGGAGCTATTCTTTTGGCCATTTGCCCATTTACCTCTGCATTAACAATGTCACGGGTAAACATATTGAACAATAGCTTATTTTGACTAATCGCTTGTTCTCTTGTAAGTGTAATGCTTGTTTTATAATAGCTGTATCTAAAATCATTTACTCCGTTTTCTGAAAGCGAAGTTGCTGCTTTCAAAGGCTGCCATACCGCACTTTCTTTCGGATCATCTTTCATTAATACTTTTGAAATACGAATGCTTTTCTGAGCTGAATTCTTTTTTTCAATAGTATTATTCTTTGGCCACCACTCGCCTTCCGAAGGATTCTTTCCGGGTGGAATTACCAATACTTTTGCATCAAGATCAGCTAGTTTGAAATCGACATTAAAAGCAGGAATATTTATAATTTCTTTTGAATTTGCTCCTGTCGTTTCAATTAAGACTTTCTCGCCATTCTGATTAATGTTATAAATTGGTTCGCTGATTCTATTGATTTTTCCTGGAATAAGAGTTACTTTTCCTGATATCAGATTTTTATCATCTGTATTATGCAGGAAGACAAATTTTGTTCCATCGGCAGCCATACGAACTCCACCAAAAAGGTTTTTCGGAGCTGGTTTCCCATCTATACTCAAATCACATGGTCCGCCTTCAGATTGCATTAATTTTGTACCATATATTTTTAAGAAATCTCCAATTTCTTTTGCAACATAATATTTCGCACTTAAATCTCCATTTTCTCTAATGGGTGCATTATAATCGTATGAAGTTGTCATGCCGCGGGCTCCCCATCCTTCAAAATGGGTTCCTCCAAAAAACATATAAGCATTTATTCCAGAAGCTCCACCTAATAAACTCATTAGATTGATTGCTTTGTAATGACGCGCATCTGAATAATTATCTTCGCTCAATCTTCCATTAACCAAAGAAAACCATCCACCCTGAAGTTCAGTTACAAATCCTGGTGCATTAGGTTGTTTATTTCTCAGATCTGCCATTCTGATAGCACAACCCGGAGCTTCATTAAGACCTACATAATAATTATCGCAATCAAAAACCTGAGATAATTCAGCATCTTTACTGTTACGGCATTCATTGGTCAGACAAGTGAACATCGGTACATCAATTCCGTTTTCTTTAACTGATTTGTAAAGTCCTTTTAAAAGAACTTCTTTGTTGGCAGATTCATCGGCATCGTATTCGTTTTCGATCTGCAACAGAATAATGCCTTTTTCTCCTTTTGCTTTACGCGAAATTTGTTCGTTTTCTAATGCTTTGCATACGGCACTATACCAATGCTGTGACCATTTTATATGTTCGGGATCGGCACTGCGAAGCCAAAAAGTTTCTTTTTCGGGACTGTATTTTGCCAGCCATTGCGGATAACCGCCTCCTGACCACTCAGCACAAATAAAAGGCCCCGGACGAACAATGGTATAGAAACCAAACTCTTCGTGCGCCATTTTTAACCAAGCCAGTAAATCTGTAAAATCAAGTTTAGAATAATCGTTAATATTGTCTGGCATTTCACGTTCATGCCAGTTCCAGGGCACATAAGTCTCGACAGTATTAAAACCAGCTTCTTTGATTTTTTTAAACCGATCTCTCCAAAGTTCTTTTGGGCAACGGAAATAATGGAATGCGGCACTATAGGTAAAAAATTCTTTTCCTTCAATATACATTCCTTTTCCGTCATAACGAACACGATCAGGATGTGCAAATTTCTTTGGAATCACTGACGCTTCTTCTTTTTTGAATGCATTTTCATTATTGAAATGAAACCAGTTAAAATCGGCAAATCCATCCACGCCTGCAGTTGTGGTACTAAAATTAAACAAAGCAAAACGATTGGCTGTCCAGTCTAAACCAAGTCCCATTTTTAAAGTATTCCCGATAGGCTGAAATTTTTTGCCATCAGTACTGTATTCAAAAGTTGCGATATAGTTCTCGTGCGTTACATTGGCTTTAAGCCAAACGGTATTTCCAGTAAATTTTATTGATGTTATGATAGTATCATTATTCACCATCACCAGATTTTTTTCTTTTCCTTTTTGTTGTACAGCTACATACGCATAAGGAATCTGAAAAATACCAAAACCAGCGGTGTTCCCATCCTTTAAACCGTTCACATTCATTTCTACAGTTCCTGTTGAATATGGTCCTTGAACTCTTTGGGTTAAAGTATTTTGGGCTTCGTAAAGTCTACTGGCTTTCAACGCCTTTAATCGCATATAACCTTTATGCTCTTTAAGTGACCATTTTTTATCATTGGGATTGTGATTCCACTGCCATTGTAATCCAAGATTTGAATTGTTGAATTCATCAGATGCAGCAGGAACTTTGATCGTAGATGTTTCATTGACAATAGGCTTTTTATGCGTTTCCACTCCTTTGCCGTTAACACCTAACATTGGCCATCCATCAACCCAGGTCACAGGTTCTAAATTTGGCGTACGGCCAATTGGTCCACGATCCTGCATAATGATAAACCACCATGATCCGTCTTTTAACTGCACCATTCCGCCCTGATGCAAACCATTTCCGGGATAAGTATGATCATCATTAATAACTACTTTAGATTCATAAGGCCCATAAATATTATCAGATCTCAAACAGACTTGTCGCCCTTTTGTACCTCCTGTAGAACCCAAAATGTAATATTTTCCATTTACTTTATACATATGCGATCCTTCGAGATAAGGATACTCTCGATTATCGTAAATTTCTTTTTGAGGAGTTTTAACAGATAAAGCATCGGCATTTAGTTCTGTTATATACAATTTTTGCTGTCCATGCGCCACATATACTTTTCCGTTATCATCAAAAAACAAACCTGGGTCATATAAGTATTCTGGAAAAATAGTTCTAGTCCAGGGACCATTGATGTTTTTTGCTGTACATATCGAAAAATTCCCTTTTTCTTTATCCCAGTTTGGCGTACAAAACCCGACATAAAACAATCCGTTATGATGACGAATTGTCGCTGCCCAAGAACCTCTCAGGTATCGGTCTCCTCCTTGTAGATTGTAGCGTTGATCTTCATTGTATTTATCTACTGCATAACCTGCCATTTCCCAATTGACCAAATCTTTCGACTTCAGAATTGGACATCCGGGCACATAATGCATACTGGTAGAAACAAAATAAAATTCATCCCCAACACGAATCAAATCAGGATCGGGCCAATCACCCCACAGCAATGGGTTTTTAAAAGTCCCGTCGCCATTATCGGGTGTCCATATTGGCAATGTTGTTTGTGCTGTAAGTATTGTTGTTTTTGCAGAAAAAACGAAAAGCAACAACAGAAATACTTTTTTCATAAATGCATTTTATTAAAATTATCTATCTGATAGTTCGCCATAGCATCAACAATTCTACAATAGAACTTTTCTGCTTTTTATTTTTTAGTTTCTCTACTTTTAGCAATTAAAATGTACTAGGCACAACTGCTCCGAGAAACCATAACGGCAAACTATAAAAATTAAAAAGAGGAGCCGGAGCTCCTCTCTCTCTATTTAATTCAAAACTAAAAACAAAAAAACAAAAACCTACAAAACACTAGTATCCAGTATTTTGCTTCAAATTTTTATTGATATCTATTTCATTCTGCTTAATTGGCAGCACATAATGTTTAGGATTGGTAAAAACACGTGTTGTAACCTCTTTAACGGTATTAGGTATTAATGTTAAATTACCATTTGAATGATCTACAGATCCTTCTAAAATTCCTTTTACTACACCTGGCATCACATCTTGTGCAATTTTCCAGCGTCTTGTGTCAATAAATCTTAATCCTTCAAAAGCTAATTCTACTCTTCGCTCTCTACGGATTAGCTCACGCATTTTTGACTGGTTATTATACACCGTTTTGTCAACATTAGGCATTCCGGCTCTGGTTCTAACTTTATTGATGGCATCATATACAGACTCATCAAGCTGATTCAACTCGATTTTGGCCTCTGCATAAGTCAGTAAAACCTCTGCGTATCTAATTACCATTATAGCTCCACCAACATTGTCAATATCAGTACCGTAATCTGTTCCTCTATAATCGTCCAGATTAGAAATGTATTTTTTAAGATTATATCCTGTTTGCGATGTATTATCCATTACTAAATTATAATCATCATCACCCTGATACGGATCAAAGTAAGATCCCATATAGAAAGATCCCGGTCTAATGATACTCATGTCTAAACGTGGATCTCTTTTTTTGTAAGGTTGCAATGGGTCATAGGTTGCATCTTCTTCTATTGTTTTTCCATTAATCGTTTCATAGGTATCAACAAGTGATTGCGTTGGTGCATAAGAACTCCATCCTCCTTGTGATTTAGGCGCATATACTATTGGATACCATTCAGAATTAAGATCTTTTAAAGACTGGCAATTAAGCAATGTTTCCTGATTATCATGATTCATTGGTCTAAAAAGCTCCTCGAAATTTGGAAATAAACTATATGTAAAAGGAGCTGACATTAATAATGCAGAAGTTGTTGCCGCTCCAGCATAATCACCTTGAATAAGCTGAATTCTTGCCTTTAATCCCAGTGTAGCTCCTTTGGTAATACGTCCTATATCTGCACCTGAATAATTAACTGGAAGAAAAGGTGCAATTGCATCCAGTTCTGACATAATAAATGCCACAACCTCTGCTTTTGGAGTTCTAGCAATTGTGTTTGACTCAGCTGGAGTTAATGCCGTTGTAACCAAAGGCACATCTCCATAATAATTTGTCATTTTATAATATTGATAAGCTCTCAAAAAACGAACTTCAGATTTCATTCTGTTTTTTAATTCTTCATTCAAAGAAGATGAAGGCGTCTTATCAACATTGCTAAGAAACCAGTTGCATCGCTGAATGGTTTTATAGCTCCAATAATTAGGAAACCACTCATCGCCTGGAGTTACTAATCCAGAGGCCATTG
This sequence comes from Flavobacterium nitrogenifigens, assembly GCF_003254565.1. Classification (GTDB taxonomy): domain Bacteria; phylum Bacteroidota; class Bacteroidia; order Flavobacteriales; family Flavobacteriaceae; genus Flavobacterium; species Flavobacterium nitrogenifigens. The sequence continues at coordinate 22,114 of NZ_QJRI01000166.1, read as the reverse complement.
GTTCATATCCGTCCCAGCCAAATTGATCAAAACCATTATCTGTAAAACAGTCGTCACCAATAATAGCAGATCCAGTTTCCCAGCCAGCATAGCATCCGTTTAAGGCTGCTGTAGCATCTGCTTTTGAAGACCATAATGAAGCATCACTATAAGCATCTTTTGGAGTTCTTTCCAAAAAATCATCCTGACAACCACCTAAACTTAAGATAGCAGCAAAAAATATAAAAAGAAGTATTTTCTTCATAACGTATTGTTTAAAAAGTCTTTAATTAAAAATTGACACTAAGTCCAATCGAATTTGTTACTACTTGTGGATAGCTATAAATACTAGCGTTCGAACCTACCTCTGGATCTATCCAAGAATAAAAATCGGTAAACGTTAGAATATTCTGTCCACTGTAATAAATCTTAGCATTTGCAATTCCAAGCTTTTTATTCAGACTTTCTGGAAAATTAAAAGCAACCATTAAAGATTTCAAACGTAGATAAGAAGCGTCTTTTACCCAAAAAGATGATGGCGTGCTTTCTGGATCATTTTGCTTGTACGAAGTCCAAAGTCTAGGGAAAGAAGCATCTGGATTATCAACCGTCCAGTTGTCTAAAAATGCTGTTGTCGGTTTAGAACTTGATCCTCCTATTTGTCCAATCATAGTTGATACGTTTGCTTTTACGCCAGCTGCTCCTTGAAAAAATGCAGAGACCTCAAACGCTTTGTAAGTTGCGCCAATATTAAAACCGTATGTAGTTTTAGGGAAATAAGTTCCAAGATAGGTTCTGTCTGAGGCATCAATTTTACCATCATGATTAATATCTTCGTACTTTAAGTCTCCAGGAGCTGTATTTGCATTTTGTTTTGCATGATTAGCAACTTCTTCGCTTGTTCTAAAGATTCCCTCACATTTATATCCATATAAAGAATTGATTGGGTATCCAACTTGTTGAAATGTTATACTTCCAGAACCAATTATTGGCCCTACTCCTTTTAAATCGGTAATTTCGTTGTTGATGTATGTAAGGTTTGCCCCCACATCAAGTTTAACATCATTGATTTTTGTACTGTATCTTCCTGAAAATTCCCATCCTTTATTAGATACTGAACCAGCATTTACAATCGGAGCCTTTAAACCATATACTTCTCCAACTGGTAAAGTCATTAAGATATCATCTGTATCCTTAGTAAAATAATCAACTGTAAATGACAAACTGTTGTTTAGTACCGAAATATCAAGTCCAAAATCTGTAGCTGTAGTAGTTTCCCATTTAGCGTCGTTATTTGCACCGCTATTAGGAGCAATACCTGGAGCCAAAGACTGATTGAAAGAGTAATCCTCTCCAGATTCAATAGTTGCATAAGTAGGGTAAGTCGTAGCTACTCCGTTAACCGTTGTTTGCTGATTTCCTAGTTTACCCCATGATGCTCTAAATTTTAATGAATTAATTACATCTTTAACAGGCTCAAAAAACTGTTCGTTAGAAATATTCCAACCTGCGGAGAACGAAGGGAATGACGCCCATCTATTGTCTCCTTTAAAACGAGAAGAACCATCATACCTGAAATTTGCTTCAAACAAATAACGATCATTATAATTGTAATTAAATCTTCCAAAATAGCCTTGTAGAGCCCAATCATTAGAATAACCTTCTGATTTTTGTCCAGTTGAAGGACCTGCATTTATTTCTGTAAGTTCGTTATTTAAGAAATCTTGTCTGTAGGCAGAAACATATTCATAAAGACTATATTCTTTAGTAGCTCCACCTAGAAATGTCAAATGATGATTTTCTCCCAAATCTAATTTATAGTCTAGTAAAGCCTGTAAATTGTAATAGGTATTTTTATCCCAAACTTGGTATAATTGGTTTGGTCCTTGAGTTTTTGTTGCTGCACCAGTTGTCTGACTAAAATACTCGATTTTTTCCATGAACTGTTTTCTTTGGCTTGATGTGCCGCGATATTGTACTGCTGGTCTGAAATGCAAGTTTTTTACAAGTTCCCAATCGGCACCAATATTTGCTGTAAGGGTATTGGCAATAGTTTTATTTTCAGAACCTGAATCTAGCCAAGCCATAGGGTTTCCATCTCCAACATAACCATACTGACCATTTGGATATTGATTAACCACTGTATTTGAAATACGATTAAGAAGCTTTAACATAGAACTAAAGCTAGGCGAATAAGAACTTATTGGCTCCTGCGTAGGCATATATTGGTAGGCAATATTACCATTGACACTTAACTTTTCGCTCACTTTTGAATTGATGTTGAATCTGCTTGAATATTTTTGGTTTCGTAAACCATCAACATTACCATTCTGATCAAAATACCCTAGAGAAAAAGAATATTGTGAGTTGCCATCACCTCCGCTTACTCTAAGATAATGATTGGTCTGTAAGGCCGCACGTTTATAAAACGCCCCCAACCAATCTGTATCAGGGTAATTATAGGGATCGCTTCCGTCTTTTAATTTCTGAATTTTATCTGCACTCCATGGCAAATTGTCTGCAGAAGTTCCTTCATTCAGCTTTGCCTGATTAAACATTGATGCTTGCTGCCAAGCAGGTAAATAACTTGGCAATGGCCCAAGATTTTGAATTCCTGTATTAGATTCAAAATGCACCTGAACTCCTCCTTTTTTTCCTTTTTTAGTAGTAACCAGAATCACTCCGTTTGCTGCTCTTGAACCGTAAATAGCCGAAGAAGCCGCATCTTTTAAAACAGTTACATTCTCAACATCAGAAGGATTCACCTCACTCATTGACGCTATTACCCCATCAACTACAACTAAAGGATTGCTATTGTTTAAAGTACCAATACCACGAATTTTTATAGACGCGCCATCTTTTCCCGGCTGCCCATTGGTCGTAGTAACGGTTACCCCAGACATTGTTCCCTGAAGACCTGTTGTCAAACTTGTAATAGGACGATCTTCAAGTGCTTTTTGGGTTACAGAAGCCTGTGCTCCAGTAAGTGTCTTTTTCTTTTGCGTTCCGTAAGCAACTTGCACCAGAACCTCTTCTAATTTTTGCTTTTGCGGAGTCAAAGTAACAGATAGAAACTCGCTAGATGCTTTTACCTCTTTGGTTTCCATGCCGACATAAGAAATAACCAAAATACTATTTGATGACTGTACTGTAATAGAAAAGCTTCCATCTACATCCGTTTGCACAGAAGCTGTTCCATTTTTTTCCTTAACATTAGCTCCTGGAATAGGCATCCCTGCATCATCAAGCACTTTACCTTTAATCTGCTTTTGCATTATTACTGTACTAGGGCTCTTCGTTTTCTCTGCGTTAAGTGCAAACGAGATTGTCTTTCCTTCAATAATCCAAGTAATAGACTGGTCAGCAAAAGTCTGCTGCAACACTTTATCTATTGGAGCATTGACAACGTTTAAAGAAATTGGTTTAAGATTTTTCAGAATCTCAACATCATAGAAAAAAACATAATTTGTTTGATTTTTTATGACGGATAATACTTTTTTAACCGCGACATTCTTTCCAGAAAAAGTAACAGTCTGAGATGATACTGATGCCGATACTTGTAAAGTCATGGCAATAACCAGTATGGAGGTTAATTTCATAACTTTCCGGGTTTTTGATGAAAGCCAATAATTCTTTGGCTTTGGTTTTGGTAATAATTTCATACTTTCGTAATGGTTTTGGTTAATATTAAATTCTCCTTGCTTGGTTTGTTTATTTATTCTTCCATAACCGTTCCTTACATTCAGGAACAAGCCAGCAAATGCTACCAACATTAGCTGGCTTTTTTTATGAATCGTAAATAAATATTTTTAAAAAGGATTTAATCCTTTTGTTTAATCTGGCATCACTCTCAAAATCTTACCTTCAATTTTGAAATGAACTCTATTTTTTTCTAAAATTCGCAGTACTTGCGACAAATTAAGATCTCTTTGAATTTCTCCTTCAAATGATCTTGAAGGCACACCTTTTTCGTACACTACTTCTACATCATACCAACGGCTCAATTGGCGCAAAACCTTCTGAAGATTTGCATTTTCAAAATAGAACAAACCGTTTTTCCATCCTATTACTTCATCTGTGTTTACATTATCGTTTACAACAATTGCCCCCGATTTAAGCTTTTGCGCCTGCTGTCCCGGTTTTAAAAGTATTTTTTTACTTTTCTCAGTAATTAATACACTTCCTTCCAAAAGCGTAGTATTTACGGCTGCCTCATCATCATAAGCGTTTACATTAAAATGTGTTCCCAATACATTTACTTGCATATCATTAACCAAAACCCTAAATGGTCTACTCTTGTCTTTGGCTACTTCAAAATAGACTTCTCCAGTTATCTTTACTTTTCGCTCATTTACTGCAAATGAAGTTGGAAAAGTGATTGATGACGATGCATTAAGCCATACTTTTGTTCCATCTGATAATTGTAGATGATATTGATGAGCTCTTGGTGTAGTCATCGTATTGTAAACCACTTGTGCATTGTCATCTGCATTATATACAAGTCCTCCATTCTTTTTTGAAACTGTTGTATGGCTTTGATTCGCCAACAATCCGTTGCCAACACTGTCCAGTACTATTTTAGAACCATTGGAAAGCGTAAGTATTGCACCTGTTTTTCCTGGCGCCTTATCTTCGATCTTTTTTGATGCCAATTGCAAAGACTGTCTATCCTTATTTTGAATAAAAAGATGCATTCCGTACCCCATGACAACCAAAATACTAGCCGCAACCACAATTTTTCGCCAATTGAATAAACTGAAAACAGACGATTGTGAATCATCTTCTTCTGAAGAAACATCCATTTTCTTTCTAAGCTCACTTATAAATTTATCAGTCGCTTCAGGACTTACTGGCGGAATTTCAATAGAATCATAATTTTCCCGAAGAATGGCATCAAATCCCTCTGAATATTCAGGATTGTCAAGCATTGCAAGTAAAGTTGCTTTTCCTTCAGATGAAATCTCACCTGAAACAAACTGCTCCATCAGTACTTTAAATTGTTCTTTTTGATACATACATACGGGGTTTTTGAATAGCCAAAACATGCCTTCAATTATAAAGACGAGGATTGGTTGTTAAAGTGGCAATGAAAAATGAAAAAATTATGAAAAAAAATACATGGTGAATAAAACTAACATCAATAAATCGATATTATATTCTTTATGAAGATGGTTTCTAAGGAAGTTTAATGACTGTAATAAGTGCCAGCGCACCGTTCTGGTTGCAATACCAAGTTCTTTACTAATATAATCTGTATCTCTACCTTCCATTCGGCTTAACAAGAAAACAGAACGTCTTGGTTCCTGCAAAAGTGCGGCACCTTCGTTTATAATTTCAACCAATTCTTTAAACTCATACTGTTCATCGGGCTTAAAAAATAATTCTTGCAATTTTTCTCCCTTAAGCGAATCTGTTTCAACTAATTTTTTGCGAATGTGAGTAATAATCAAATTACGGCTCATGATAAAAAGATAATTATCAAAGCTGTTTACTTCAGCTAACTTTTCGCGTTTATTCCAAATTTGAAGAAAGACGTCTTGAGTTAATTCCTCAGCAATTGGATATGATTTTACAAAACTGAGCGCATGCTGCAATACTTTTTGCCAATATTTTTCGACAAGTTCTGTATACATCAATTCGTCACCAGCCGCTACTTTTGATAAAATAGCAGATTCATTTAGTAAAATCAATTGTGAGTGAATTTTAGCCACTGGGTAGTTACTTTTTATAAAATAAACAAATCTTAAATCAATATTCTCTAAGCTCAAATCCAGAAAGTGAGCAACTATTTTTTTTCAACTTTTTAACCTTGTAGTAGTAATTGCACTTTTTGTCTTAAAATAACATATTGGCAATCCACTAAATTCAATTATTAATAATCATTTTACACATCATCAATTATAATTCAATAATCTATATGTAAAATTTTATAATTAATAAATATTATCATCATTTAGCACCAAATGTATATATTATGTTTTAATAAAAAAAAGAAAAACACAAAAAATGTGCTCGAACACATTTTTTTTATCGCTACCAAAAAAGTAAACTGTTTTAGAAAATTGACGAATTGTCCTAATCATTTTTAAATCTGCCTGAAAAATCTTAACGTAAAAATATTTCACGCAGATTGAGCCGATTAAATTAGATTTTTAATATAATAAGATTTCGTTCCAATTTTCCGTAGAGACGCACTCCAGCGCTTCTAACGTATTGTGGATATACGTTGCGTAGACGCACTGCGATTCGTCTCTGCAGATTAAAAATAAATCTGTCTACATCTGCCAAAATCATTTTAATCCCGATAGCTATCGGGAGCGTGAAAAATCTAGACGTAAAAATATTTCACGCAGATTAAGCAGATTAACTTAGATTTTCCTTAAATGAACCTGTCTAAAAATAAATCAGCTGCTTAATCTCATTATCTTAAACGAGATCAAACAGCTGATTTTATTTTAGAAAAAAAATCTTAATTTGCAGATACTGCTGTGATTTCAAGTACTACACTTGATTCTACTTTCGAAGAGGAAACTTTTAAACCTACATTCATCAAATAATCTCCTGTAAAAGATTCTCCCGATTCTTGCAAGGTTTTCTTTGCCTCAGGCATTAAATTAATTTCTTCTACTTTATAGGTTTTATTGGCATCTAAACCTTGAAAACGAACCAAATTATATTGCGGATCATAAAGCGGATGAAGCGTATATGAAAATAAAACGGCTTTGTCTTTTGATTCGTCAACATACATAAGTACGGCGCGGCTGTCTTCGTAAGGAGAAACCATTCGGTAAATATCTCCATGCCAGATTACAGAACTTAATCTTTTATAATTTGCAACTGCATCTTGAGTATATTTTAATTCTTTTTCTTTCAGCTCTTTGATATTAATATCAAAACCTAATTTACCCATCATGGCAACATCTGTTTTGAATTTAATAGACTGATTTCCCCATGATGTTACGTGATTACAAATCGAAAAAGCTGGAAAAAACTGCGAGAAGCCCCACTGAATAAATACTCTGTTGTAAGGATCGGTATTGTCACTTGCCCAAAACTCTGTAAAATATTTTAAGAAAGCATAATCTGTTCTTCCACCTCCACCTGCGCAAAGCATCATTGGCAAATGCGGATATTTGGTTTTAATTCTTTCTAAAACTTTATACAAACCTCTGGTGTACTCAATAAATAAGTGCGATTGCTGATTTTTTAAATACGTAGAATATGCATTGGTCATCATACGGTTACAGTCCCATTTAAAAAATGCTACACCGCCATTTGTCTGCATAATATCGTCTACCGTTTTAAACACAAAATCCTGCACTTTAGGATTTGATAAATCTAAAACCAATTGCGTACGATAGTAGCTTTCTGCTCTATTTGGCAATTTTAAAACCCAATCTGGATGTTTTTCATACAATTCACTTTTCGGATTTACCATTTCTGGTTCAATCCAGATTCCGAATTTAACTCCTGTTTTTTCTGCTTGTTGCATTAGAAACCCTAAACCATTTGGCAATTTTGTTTTAGTTGCCTCCCAATCTCCTAAACCAGATTTATCTCCGCTTCTTGGGTACTTATTTCCAAACCACCCATCGTCTAATAAAAACATATCAACGCCCAATGTTTTAGAGTCTTCAAACATATCAGTCAATTTCTTTTCATCAAAATTAAAAAAAGTAGTTTCCCAATTGTTCAATAAAGTCAAACGAGATTTATCACCATCTTTTACGCCATAGTTTTTTGCCCATGAATGCAAATTTCTACTTGCTTGTCCTTTTCCTTTGTTCGAAAAAGTATAAATAAACGACGGTGTTGTAAATACTTCACCCGGCTGAAGACTATATTCTGAAGCAAACGGGTTTATTCCAGAGCTTATTCTCAGTGATTTTTTGTTATCCAGTTCAAAAGTAAATTTAAAATTTCCCGACCAGGCAATAGTTCCTGCAACAAGCTCTCCAGTATTTTCTTTAGCCTTATCATTCAATGCTAAAAAGAAAACTGGCGTTTGGTACATATTGGTTCTCACACCTAATTTAGAATCAATTACTTTGGCTCCACTCGTTAATTCGCTTTCCTCCATTCTAACCTCTTTTGCCCAATCACCATGAAACTGAGTCAACCAATATTTATCTGCATCAAAATGCAGCATAGACGAGGCATAGTTGTACAACGTTACTGGTTTCTTTTCACGATGTACAATCTCTGTCCATTGTTCAATAACATTTTCTTTGTAAAAAGACTTATAGTGAAGCGTAACTTCTACAGGATAAACTGGATCTTTCATTTTTATGCTAGTTTCACTCGTATTACCATCAATCTTAGTGGTCTGATGACTTACATAAATCAGCTCCAAAGCAGGATTCCCATCATTATGCGTCATTCTTATAGCCGATTCGAATAAATTATCGGTTCCGTAAGTTGGATACGCCTGATGCCTTAGATTCAGCAATGGATTTCCGTCGTTTATAACAAACGTTCTTTCGGTTTCTTTAGAAAGCACATTATATGCTGAAGCTTCAAGTTTTGTCCCTAAATAAGACTGGTAAAGCAATCCGTTTTTTGCTACTTTTAAGATTAATGCCGTATTCTGGGTTTCTATAGCAATAGGATCATTTTGTGCATTAGTCTTCCAAAATAAAGTAGTCAGAACTAATAGGAATAGTACTTTTTTCATAAAATTTTAATTAACAATAGTGAATGTTCTTTTATGGAAGATTCTAAAAGAGGCCAATAACAATCTTTTCAGATTAGAATTGTATTCCTTTTGAAACTCCGTGCTTCACATTTATCAATAAAACCCACGAGAAAAAATTCATTTTCTTATACCAATAGAGGAACATATATGGCACAATTCATAAGAAAAATGGTTTTGAGCTCTAATACCATTTTTAAATTATGAAGAAATGAAATTCAAAAGTAGCATAAATATAATTAAATCCAATATTTCTCTTTACTCTTTTCTTTTTTTAAGATTTTATCCGAAACATTTTAAAAAGAGACTTTTATCATTTTTTTATCACTTTTTATAGATAATGATATTTTATTACCTGAAAAACGTCTTTAATACCAAAACACCAACAAACATAAGCAGGTTTACTCTTACATATTAGCCAAAAAACGTCGACTGGTATGGTTAGAAATACAAAAGCCAGAAAAAAAAACAAAATTAAACTGTTAAAAAATTTCTGATACTATATTACCCACTTTAAAAACAAAATCGACTGTTTTTACGACAAAAATTTGCACTCCGTTTTCAAAAAAAGGAATTTAAAAATAAAATTTGCTGCAAAAAATAAGAAAAAATCTACGTATTTACAAAGACTTTGGTTGGTTGAGTTTTATGCATATATTATCCACTTTATTTTTCATATTACCTTAAATACATCTTGTTTTTTGCATATATCGCAAAAAAACTGGTAGGTACTGGTATGTGTTGATTTAGAAACATTTATACTTTTGGATTTCACATTTATCTCTTTTCCCATAAACAATCTGCAGGAGCTCAAGGCATTTTGTTTCTTCAAAAAATGAAAAAAGATAAAAAACGGACCACGAGAGAATAAATTACTAACTAACAAAAACCAACAACAAAACATGATTTTATTAACCAAACAAAAACCAACAAAAGATTGGCTTTCTTCTGAGAGATGGAAGATTACCAAACTAACATCGGGAGCCTTATTGGCACTTACTTTACAAACTTCTTTTGCGGCAGAGTTAAAAGAGAATAAATTCTCTAACAAACTGACTACTAATTCAGCTCTGACGAATAACAAAAGTGTATCATTTGCCTTCGAAAAGCTAATAAAAGGAAAAGTAACTGGCTCACAAGGAGAACCGCTTCCGGGGGTAAACATTTTGGTAAAAGGAACAAAAATTACAGCTGTAACAGACTTTGATGGTAATTTTACTATCGAAGTTCCCGATTCCAGCAGTATTCTTGTGTTTTCTTATACTGGATTTTTAACTAAAGAAATTCCTGCCGATCAAGCGATAAGTGTTCAGCTTGAAGAGCAGAACCAAACGCTGAACGAAGTTGTTGTCGTTGGGTACGGAACACAGAAAAAAGCTTCTACAACAGGAGCAATTGCATCGATTAAAGGAGGTGTTTTAACTCAGAATGCATCTGCAAACGTATCAAACGGAATCGCTGGACGTATGTCTGGAGTAATTGCCAATAACCGTTCTGGAAGACCTGGTGATGACAGTTCAAGTCTTTTAATTAGAGGTTTCAACTCATTTGGTGGAGGTACAAGTCCGCTTGTAGTTGTTGATGGTATTCCTGACCGTGATTTGAACAGGATTAACCCTGATGATATTGAATCTGTGACGGTTCTAAAAGATGCATCGGCAGCTATTTATGGAGTACGTTCTGCAAATGGAGTAATTCTAGTTACCACAAAAAGAGGTAAAATTGGCGCTCCAACAATCAAAGTTGACGGATCTTATGGCGTTCAGCAATTAACGAGAATGAGCGAAAGAGTTAATTCGTGGGAATACATGACGTATTACAACGAACTTAATGCTCATAAAGGGAGTACGCTTCCTTATACTCAGGCAGAAATTGACAAGTACAAAGCTGGAAACGATCCAAACTATACCAGTACAGACTGGATGAAACAAGTTTATAGAAAAGATGCTCCACAGGCCAACCTTTCTCTTTCTGTAAATGGAGGTAATGAACAGGTAAAATACTTCTTTTCTGGACAATATTTAAATCAGGAAAGTAACCTTAGATATAGTGACGAGAGATACAGACAGTTCAATTTAAGATCAAATATTGATGTCAACATCACTTCAAACTTTAAGGTAAACTTAGATATCGCTACTCGTAAAGAAGACAGAAACTATCCAGCAGTAAGTATTGGAAGCATCATGCACGAAACGGTTAGTATGTATCCTTTTATTCCTGCATATTGGAAAAACGGACTTCCGTCATCAGGTATTACAAATGGTAGAAACCCAATTTTAATGTCTTCTTCGTCAGCAGGTTATGACAAAGTGATTAACTTAATTGTAAATCCTAAAATCGGTTTTGAGTTAAAATTGCCTAGAATCACTGAAGGATTATCGCTTAGCGGATATGCAGCATTTGACTATAATGTACGCAGTGAAAAGAAATTCACAAAACCTTGGGACGCTTACTCGTATGACAAAACCAATGATAGCTATAATAACGTAAAAAATAGCACCAGCATAATAAGTGTAATGCAGGATGAGCAGATAGCAAATCAAAATACATATTTCGCAAAATTAGCGTACGATCGTAAATTCGACAAACACTCTGTAAATGCTTTTGTAGGATATGAGCAAACTACGACAGACAAAACGGAAACGTATGCTTATAGAAGAGATTTATTGAGTGATCAATTGGATCAGATTTTTACCGGAAGCACTAAAGGACAAAATGCTACTGGCGGCGCTTATCAAGACGGACGTGAGAGTTTCCTTGGAAGAGTAGCTTACAATTTTGATGATAAATATTTTGCAGAAGTTACTGCGCGTTACAACGGATCATTCAACTTCCCTTCTTCAACTCGTTGGGGTATGTTCCCATCTATAAGTGCGGGTTGGAAAATCTCTGAAGAATCTTTCTTCAAAAACAATATTAAAGGATTTGATTTACTAAAAATAAGAGCTTCTTGGGGAAAAATGGGTAATGATGATATGAGAGAAACTAACGGTGCATTAAACCAATATCTTTTCTTAACAAGATACCAGCTAACAACAGATCAGCAGTTGTACAGCTATTTTGGATCAGATTATACCTTAAACAACAGCATTTATCTTTCTTCTACTCCAAACCCAAATATTACTTGGGAAATACAAGATTCTAAAAACATTGGTTTTGATTTTGGATTCTTTGGAAATAAGTTAACAGCGACTTTTGACTATTTCAGCAATAAAAGATCTGACATCTTAGCGGCAAGAAACGCTTCTGTGCCTTTGTACACAGGGTTATCTCTTCCAAAAGAAAATATTGGAAAAACCGTAAACAGAGGAACTGACTGGTCTGTTAATTATGCAGATAATATCAATAGTTTTAAATATAGTGTTGGTTTTAATTTTACTTATGCTCAAAGTGAAGTATTGTTTCGTGATGAAGCATCGAACATTCCAGCTTGGCAAAAATCAACTGGAAGAGCAATCGATTCTTGGTTAGTTTATCAAACAAACGGAATTTACCGCACTCAAGCCGAAGTTGACAATTCTCCACACTTTGAAGGAGCAAAACCAGGTGATCTTTGGGTAAAAGATACGGACGGTGACGGAAACATCACTTCTAATGATAAAGTGAGAATTCCAGAATCTGCAACTCCAAAAATTGCTTACGGTATTCCAATTAGAGCTGAATACAAAGGTTTTTCTGTAGACATGCTTTGGACAGGTCAGGCAAAAGCTAGACAAATGATTCTTCCGCAAGCTCAAGGAGCTATCGTAGCGCCACCAAGATGGTTATACGAAGACAGATATACTGCTGATAATCCAAATTCTAAATATCCTGTTGCCTTCAATGATTCTGATCCAAGAAACAATATTGATGCCGATTTTTGGTTAAAAGATGCTTCTTTCTTCAGATTAAAATCTTTAGAAGTTTCTTATACATTACCTGAAAAACTTCTATCACGATTCGGAATATTAAATACAAGATTTTATGCAGGAGGAACTAATTTGTTCTCTATTGACCATATGAAACAATACAATTTAGATCCTGAAACAAACAATAAAACAGGTGTAATTTATCCACAAACACGTATTTACAGAATCGGTGTAAGCATTGAATTATAACAAGGTAAAAGAACAAGACATGAAAAATTATAAAATCAATAAACTAATAAATATAAAAAAGAAAGCAGTAATGGCTGCTGCTCTTTTTATCGCTGTTGCTGCTGTAACATCCTGTAGTGAAGATCCTTTAGATAAAGCGCCTTTGGATTCTTATACAGATGAAAATGTGTGGAATGACTTAAAACTTACAGAAGCTTTCGCTAATAATCTATATACAGTTTTACCAAGTACGCAGCACAATTGGAATGATAGAACAAACCGAAGCTGGATTTTATCTACTGCCTGTGATGAAGCCTTTAATAATTTTAACGATTATGATGTGTGGAATCTTAATTCTGGAGCACTAACTCCAGACAACGCAGGAGATTTTAATACATGGAAACCTACCTATGCTACCATTCAAAATTGCAATATCTTTTTGTCCCGAATTGATAACGTGCCTGGAGACGAAGCTTGGAGAAATAGATTAAAAGGTGAAGTGCTTTTCTTAAGAGCTTACGCTTATTTCAAATTAATTAGTGATTACGGAGGAGTTCCTCTTGTTACTGTGCCTTTTGACTTAAACAGTAATTTTAAAGTAGACCGCAGTTCTTATGATCAATGTGCTGATTTTGTGGTTGGAGAATTAGACAAAGCTGCTGAATTGCTTCCATTAACAGCTAAAGATCTTGGAAGAGTGACAAAAGGCGCCGCTCTTGCTATAAAATCAAGAATGTTACTTTATGCAGCAAGTCCGCAATGGAATCCTTCTAATGATCTGACAAAATGGAAAAAAGCATCAGATGCTGCAAAAGCAGTTATGGATTTAAATATGTATTCGCTATACGACAAAAAGTACGAAGATCTTTTTACTACCAACAATTCAGAAGTGATCTTCTCTCGTTTGTCTAGTAAAGACCCTCAATGGAGTGCTTTTAATGGTGTAGAAATGTTTAATTCGCCAAGCGGTTTCCACGGATGGGCAAATTTTGCTCCAAGCCAAAGCCATATTGATGCTTACGGAACAGCTGACGGAAAAGACATTACAGATCCAACGTCTGGTTATGATCCTCAGAAACCTTATGTAAACAGAGATCCACGTTTTTACAAAAATATCGTTTACGACGGACGTGCTTATGGAAAACCTGAGTTCTTTCAAGATCGTTATGATGCAGGAAGCTCAAATAAAGCTGAGTTCTACGAAGGAGGTTTAGATTCTCCTCAAGGATGGGATACTTGGAATGCTAGTAAAACGCGTTATACTTTCCGTAAATATTGTGATACAACATACAATTACAATAATGAAACGCAGACTAATAAAGCTTGGATTATTTCTCGTTTAGGAGAAATCTATTTGAACTATGCTGAATCAGAATTTAAATTGGGGCATGAAGGAACTGCCATTCAATATTTAAACTTATTAAGACAACGCGCAGGAATTACAAATCCTTTGACTGGCTTAACTGGAACAGCTTTAGAGAATAAAATTCGCAACGAAAGACAAGTTGAATTATGTCTTGAAGGTTTCCGTTACTACGATGTGCGTCGTTGGAAAATAGCCGAAGAAACTGAAAATAAACCTTTAATGGGCGTAATTATTACCAAAAACAGTGATGGTTCTAAAACTTACACCTATTCTAAAGTTCAGGAAAGGATTTTCAAACCACAACATTATCTGCTCCCTATTCCGAGAGACGAGACTAATAGAACAGGTTTACCCCAGAACCCAGGTTATAATTAAAAACTATAATCAATTAAGCAAACCCATCTAAGGGCGATGGGTTTGCTTTAAAATGTATTTACATCAATCCAAATCGAAAATAGCTTTATGAAAAATCATTTTTTAGTTCTACTGGCCAATTGCTGTTTCTTTTTGCACGCATATAGTCAAGAAACCGTTACTTTTAAATCTTCAGATCCAGCACTTCAGCTGGCTTTTGAGCGTGCCAAAAGTATGGCGTTGAGCTATAAAGGAGATTCGAATGATCCTGTTGGGCCTTGGTATGAAGCGGCTCTGCCTTCTCGATCTGCATTTTGCATGCGCGATGTATCTCATCAGAGCATTGGCGCAGAAATCCTTGGACTTAGTAAGGAAAACAAAAATATGCTTTCGCTATTTGCTAAAAACATTTCAGAAAGTAAGGATTGGTGTTCTTACTGGGAAATTAATAAATATGGAAAACCAGCTCCTGAAGATTACAGAAGCGATAAAGAATTCTGGTACAATCTCAACAGCAATTTTGATGTCATATTTGCCTGCTGGAGATTGTATTTATGGACAGGCGACGAAGATTATATCAAAAATCCTGAGTTTGAAAATTTCTTCGAAAAATCTTCAACAGCATATATAGAACGTTGGGTTTTACAAGCCGATTCTCTACTAACAAGACCAGAATTTGTAAACTCTCCTGCTCCATTCAATATAAAAGACGATTTTCATAAATGTCGAGGTTTGGCTTCTTATTCTGAAGGCATTCCAGGCTTAAAAATGGGGGTAGATTTGGTTGCAGCCATTTATAGAGGATTGCTTACCTATTCTTCTATTTTAAAAGAAAAAGGGCAATTTGAAAAAGCAGCTTTCTTTGAGAAAAAAGCAATACAATACCAAGAACAGATAGAACAAATCTGGTGGGATCAAAACGCTTCGGCTTATAATGTAATTTATACCACCGACGGTAAATTCAGCAAAGATTTTGGAGAACTATTTTTATTATGGTTTGATGCTTTAACAAATAAAGACAGAACTGAAAAAACAATTAAGAACATTCTTTCTTCCAAAAGCAATGTAGAAAACGCCTCTTATCTCCCTTTTTTATTATATAAATATGGTTACGAAGACAAAGCATACGAATACATTTTACACTTAACAGCCCTTGAAACCAAAAGAAGAGAATATCCAGAAGTTTCATACGGCGTAATTGAAGGCATCATACATGGTTATATGGGAATAGAGCCAGATGCATCAAAAAAAACAATAACAACAGTAAATCGAGGAAAAAAAGATAGCATTTCTGAGGTCGACAATTTACCCGTGTTACAGACAACATTAGCTGTAAAACACAAAAACCAAACAACAACACTACACAACAAAGGCGAAAAATTTATAGAATGGAAAGCTATGTTTACTGGAAATTACAATTCCATTTTTATAAATGATAAAAAAGCTGCCGTAATTCATGAAAAGGACAACAAGGGAAATCCCTACACTGCTATTACAATTCGTGTGAATCCTGGCCAGAAAATAACGGCAGCCTCTCGCTAAAACAACTCGTTCAATGTACTACTAATACAATGGACACAATTTAAAATTAAAACGCTATGAAGATATCTTCTAGAAAAAAACTTAAACCAATTTTGTTTGTCCTTATTGCTTTATGCTTTATGGCAAATACAGCATTTTCGCAGGAAGACCAACGTTGGCAAATTAATACCGACGGTTCTATTTCTTGGCAAATAAACAGTACAATTCCGCATGATGATCATATCGAAATGAGCGGTAAAAGAATCTCTTGCGTTCTGAGATATGGCGTCGCGGCTGATGGTTCATTTCATGCTACACGCAGTTTAGTCTGGCCAATGCTGAGAACCATTCCGAATAATACGCATGCGAGTTTAACGCGTCAGTTTGCGCAGGATGCTTTTGATCTTGTTACAGTAAATTACAAACCAATTCCAGCAGAAAAAACAGTTTCTTTAACCTTAAACGGAACATTATTGGTGAAAAGCAAGACAGACAAACTTGAACTTACAAGACAGTTTTTTCCTTCTACAGCTTTATCCGTTTATAATGAAATCTATACCATTAAAAACAGCTCTGATAAAAACTGTATTGTAGAAATTCCAAAATCGAATGCGGTTTATGCCACAGATCCAGCAAAGGGAACTGAAGGTAGTTACAGTATTCATGCAGATCTTATTAATAACGGAAGTTTTAATCTGAAACCAAATGAAACGGTTAGTTTTTCTGTTATCTATTCAGGTGTGAAAGCAAACGAAACAGTTCCTGCTGTAAATGCCGAAGAAGAAAAAAACAAACGTTTAGAATTGATCAGTGAAATATGGAGTAAATTGATTTTGGAAACGCCAGATCAGGTTTTGAATACCGAATTTGCTTTCGCGAAAATAAGAGCAGCAGAAAGTATTTTTGAAACCAAAGGCGGTCCAATGCATGGGCCTGGCGGAGAATCGTATTACGCTGCTATTTGGGCAAATGATCAGGCGGAATATATTGGTCCGTTTTTTCCATATTTAGGTTACGAATATGGAAATGAAGCTTCGTTAAATGCCTATCTACAATTCGCAAAATTCATGAACAAAGATTACAAACCTATTCCGAGTTCTATAGTTGCTGAAGGAACAGATATTTGGGCAGGCGCAGGAGATCGCGGAGATGGTGCTATGATTGCTTATGGAGCTGCACGTTATGCGCTTTCGAGAGGAAATGTAGATGAAGCAAAACAATTATGGCCATTAATTGAATGGTGCTTAGAATATTGCCGCAGAAAAATAAATGCTGACGGCGTAGTGGCTTCAGATTCTGATGAGCTAGAAGGACGTCTTCCTGCAGGAAAAGCCAATCTTAATACTTCTTCTTTATATTATGACGCCTTAAATTCTGCTGTTTACCTAGGTAAAGTTTTAGAAAAAAACGAAACACAGCTTAAAGCATATAAAGCCGAAGCTGAAAAGCTAAGAACGGCTATCGAAAAGTATTTTGGAGCTAAAGTGGAAGGTTTTGAAACTTATAAATATTACAAAGAAAATGATGTTTTAAGAGCTTGGATTTGTACCCCGCTTACCATGGGCATTTATGACCGAAAAGATGGAACAATAGACGCATTATTTTCTTCGAGATTATGGACTAAAGATGGTCTTGCAAGTGTTGCCGGCGATAAAATATTCTGGGATCGTTCTACTTTGTATGCTTTAAGAGGAGTTCTTGCAGCTGGCGAAACAGATAAAGCACTCGATTTCTTGCATTATTATTCTAACCGACGTCTACTGGGTGATCACGTTCCTTATCCTGTAGAAGCCTATCCAGAAGGCGACCAGCGTCATCTTTCGGCTGAAAGCGGTTTGTATTGCCGAATTTTTACAGAAGGTTTGTTTGGTATTCGTCCGACAGGCTTGCACAGTTTCGATTTTACGCCAAGACTTCCTAAATCTTGGTCTACTATGAAATTAAAGCGTATTCATGCTTTTGAACGTGATTTTGATATTACAGTTGAAAGAGCCGGCAAAAATCTAAAGTTAAAAATAACTGATGGAAAAAAGCTAACAATCAACAAGGTTATTAAAGATGGTAATACCATAAATATTAAGTTATAATTTTTTTTTTTGAATTATTGTTTTTTGATGCAAACCTCCAAAATATACTTGGAGGTTTGTTTTTTTAAATAGTTCTTTATGCAGATACAAATCTGCTAAATCTGCTAAATCTGCGAGAGCCATTTTTACTTTTTTTTCTCTCGCAGATTTAAACAGATCTACACAGATTAATTTATCCGCAAAGCATATCTGTAGAGACGCACCGCAGTGCGTCTACGCCCAGTATATCAAGGAGATTTGTTTGTTATTATCAATAGATTTAAACAAAAAAATCTGCTAAATCTGCTAAATCTGCGAGAGATAATTTTACCTATAGAATTTTTCTCTCGCAGATTTAAACAGATCTACATAGATTAATTTATACATAAAGCATATCTGCAGAGACGCACCGCTGTGCGTCTACGCCCAGTATATCTAGGAGATTTGTTTGTTACTATCAATAGATTTAAACAAAAAAAATCTGCTAAATCTGCGAGATCTGCGGGAGATAATTTTACCTATAGAATTTTTCTCTCGCAGAATTAAACAGATCTACACAGATTAATTTATCCACAAAGCATATCTGTAGAGACGCACCGCAGTGCGTCTACGCCCAATATCAAGGAGATTTGTTTGTTATTATCAATAGATTTAAACAAAAAAATCTGCTAAATCTGCGAGATCTGCGAGAGATAATTTTACCTATAGAATTTTTCTCTCGCAGAATTAAACAGATCCACACAGATTAATTTATACACAAAGCATATCTGTAGAGACGCACCGCAGTGCGTCTACACCCAGTATATCAAGGAGATTTGTTTGTTATTATCAATAGATCTAAACAAAAAAATCTGCTAAATCTGCGAGATCTGCGAGAGATAATTTTACCTATAGAATTTTTCTTTCGCAGATTCTACGTATAAAATATATCCGTAGAAATACATAAATTTTGATAGACTATTTTTAACCGGTCTACCCAAAATATAAAAAGTGGTACATTTTGATGATACAGTAAAATAATACATTTGATCCAAAATCATTAAAGCATATCAAAATAAATGAACACTCAAATTAGACACGACTGGAAAAAAGAAGAAATTCAAGCTATCTACGATCAGCCTCTTTTAGAATTGGTTTATCAGGCAGCAACTGTACATAGAGAATGGCACAAACCTTCAGAAATACAGGTTTGCACATTGCTTTCTGTAAAAACAGGCGGTTGTCCAGAAGACTGTTCATATTGCGGACAAGCAGCGCGTTATCATACCGATATCAAAGTGCAGGCGCTACTTCCGACAGAAAAAGTATTAGAACATGCGCAAAAAGCGAAAGATGGCGGTTCTTCTCGTTTTTGTATGGCTGCCGCTTGGCGCGAAGTTCGTGATAACAAAGATTTTGACCGTGTTATTGAAATGGTAAAAGGTGTAAACGATCTTGGTTTAGAAGTTTGTTGCACACTAGGAATGCTTACCGAAGAACAAGCGGTGCGTCTTCAAGAAGCAGGTTTGTATGCTTACAACCATAATTTGGATACATCTGAAAGTTATTATGATGAAATAATAAGCACGCGTAAGTTTGACCAACGTCTTGACACTATCAACAACGTCAGAAAAGCAGGAATCACGGTTTGTTCGGGCGGAATCATTGGTCTTGGAGAATCTAATGGCGATAGAGTTTCTATGCTATTAACCTTAGCAACCATGCCTGTACACCCTGAATCTGTTCCAGTAAATGCCTTGGCAAGAGTAAAAGGAACGCCTTTAGAAAACAATCCGAAAGTGCCTATTTGGGATATGGTTCGAATGATAGCTACAGCGCGTATTGTTATGCCTGCTTCTATTGTTCGTTTAAGCGCCGGACGGATCGAAATGACCGAAGAAGAACAAGCCTGGTGTTTTATGGCAGGCGCCAATTCTATCTTTACAGGAGAGCGCGAAACTTTATTGGTAACACCAAATCCAGGACTTTCAGAAGACATGCAAATGTTTCAAAATCTTGGACTTAAGCCTTTGGTAAAAGAAAATAAAAGCGCTTGTTCGATAGTCTAAAACAAATTTTTATCACCCTTTATAGCCCGTAAAACTGCACAATTTTGAAAGCTTTCAGAATCGTGCAGTTTTTTTTTTGTAAAAAACTTTTCTTTTGCTGCGCAAATGTGATTTTCGCAGCTTTTCAGTTGAACTCTTCGGAGAGCGGGGGTTTAATTTTTATGCGATATTAATATAAACATCTGATTTTCTGTAAATGTTAGAGGCAATAATTAACCACCAACACATCTGATACATTACCCTGATACATTACCCTGATACATTACCATAACTATTTAGGTAAAATTTTGTAAAAGAAAGTAAAGTCTAACTTCCTATTTACTACCTTATTGTTATCATTCTTATTTTCAAATTCATAATTACCCCCTTTGAAAATAGAATCAATTCTTCTTGAATATTCTTCTTTTACTTTCCTCTGAAATTTATTTAGCTTACTTTTTTTAGAATAAAGATAAGAAAAATTAGTAGAACAGCCCGAGGAAGCCTTAGGAGTAATAAATTTTAAAACAATAATCTCCGTTTTCAAAGGCACAAGAGTTATTGAATCTTTAAAATAAACCCTAATAACTCCTTTTACTTCAACTACTTCTTTGATTTTTTTGTCATATAGGATTTTCTCATGATTATTAAACTTAACATTTGAATTTGATTGCCCTATGCAACTTATGTTACACAATAACATAAGTATCGTAATTATTAAGATTGATTTCCTTATTTTCATATACTAGATTATTCTATTAGTGGATAAAATCCCCCGCTCCGCAAAGTGTTCTTCACTAGCGCTGCGCAAATGTCTCCGACTTTGCGCCTTTCAAACAAATGTACTTAAAAACATACACGTTCTTAAAGTCTCTGACTTTAAAACAAAAAATTCCTAATGAAAAAATTCTAACAAGGTATGAACGGAAAAAGTCGGAGACTTTTGTGAGGTATCAAAATTCTAATAACTACAAAAAAAATTACGCAAAGTCAGAGACATTTGTGCAGCTTTTCATAAGGAACTCTTCGGAAAGCAGGGCGATAATACTCATCCTTTACCAAATTATTTTCAACAATTATTCTTTTTCAATACGCTAGAAATACAAAAATCTCATATCACTAGCCCTTAAATACCATCCTATTTTTCCTTTTAATAGTCTTCTACAAATTGTTTTGCTTGATTACGTTCAGGATTATCAGGAAGATATATTATATCAATACTATCAGATATTTTTAAATTATCATTATCATAAAATCCTTCATAAAGATTATTATTTACTTTAAATCTATAAAAGCCTCTAATAGTTCCTTTAGACCCAACTCTTTTAACTTCGTATAAATAAGCTTTGGTTAGTTTACCGTTTTCTTTTAATTCAGAAACTCTAATTTCAGGTCTAATTCCTAAAAACCAAAACATCAATAAAATAATCACAATCCATATTAAACTATTTTTGTATCTATTTATAAGTTTCAATTTATTTTCCATTTGCTTTATCTTCTTTTCGTTTAACAGCTTCCGCAGTGCCACCAGCTACAGTTACCCCCCACGCTCCGCAAAGTGTTCTTCACTCTTCACTAGCGCTGCACAATCCCGAAAGCTTTCAGGACCGACTTTGTGCCAACTCAGTTTCTTTTAAGCGTAAATATCTAAAAGTTTTTTCTTTTAAAACTAAATCCAATACCAATTAAATACATTTATTCATTTTGATTTTTATGTCTTCTGCTCATTTAAAATCCCCTGCTCCGCAAAGTGTTCTTCACTAGCGCTGCGCAAATGTCTCCGACTTTGCGCTTTTTTATGCAACAGTCCATTAAACCGTTCACTTCTAAAAGTCTCCGACTTTATTCAAAATTACTAATAAAGATTATCACGAAAAACAGATTTTAAATTCAAAACATCTACAATTGGATTATCTGCTATTTCTATATTTAACAATCCTTGATCATTAATATAATTGCTTGCACTTGAATAAATATATTCTGATGCTCGATTCACATAGCCTGCCCTTACAGGATTTAAATGTATATAATCC
>NZ_QJRI01000180.1 GCF_003254565.1 Flavobacterium nitrogenifigens | reverse complement strand
CTCAGGTGATCACCATTCAGGATACAACTGCTCCTACTTGGACAACTGCTCCAACAGCTCTAAATGCGACTTTAGAATGCAATGACACAGAAGGTCTTGCTGCTGCTCAAGCTCAAATCCCAGTAGCTTCAGATTTATGCGATGCAGATGTTTTAAACATCACTAAAGTAAGCGGACAGTTTGTGGCTTCTGAAGGATGCGGAAACGCAGGAACTTACACCAACACATGGACCGTAAAAGACGACTGCGGAAATACTTCTGACACTTTTACACAGGTAATCACCATTCAGGATACTACCGCTCCAACTTGGAATACTATTGCAGGCACTTTAAATGTAACCTTGGAATGCAGTGATGCGGTTGGTCTTGCAGCTGCTCAGGCTCAGTTTCCTACAGCTTCTGACCTTTGCGATGCGGATGTTCTAAACATCGAAAAAGTGAGCGGATCTTTTGTTGCCTCTGAAAGCTGCGCAAACGCTGGAACTTACACCAACACTTGGACTGTAAAAGATAACTGCGGTAACACATCTGACACTTTCACTCAGGTGATCACCATTCAGGATACTACAAAACCAACTTTTGCTGGTGAGCTTCCTACAGATATTACAGTTTCATGTGACGCAGTTCCAGAACCATTTAATATGGAAGCTTCTGATAATTGCAATGGAAATTTACCAATTGTTTTCAGTGAAACTAAAAGCGACATTAAAAACGAATGCGGTACAGAATACACCTTAACTCGTAACTGGTCTACAAGTGATTGTGGAGGAAATTTAATTTCTCATACTCAAATAATAACAGTAAGAGATACTACGCCTCCAACAGGTACTGCACCAGCAGATGTTGCTAATCTACAAAGTGCAGCAGACATTCCTGCAGGAAGTCCAGATGACATAAAAGATGCCACAGACAATTGCTCAGGAACTGTAAATATTACTATAAAAGACACTAACAATGGAGGAACAGGATGTAATGGTGAATCTTATATCTTAACTAGAACTTATACTCTAACAGACTGTGCAGGCAATAAAACTGAATTAGTTCAAACCTTTACAGTTGAAAATAAAGTTTCTGTAAGCGGTATTGTTACAAATGTAAGCTGCCAAGGAGAAAGCGACGGTTCAATTGCAGTTACCAGCAGTGCTGGAGCCACTGTAGTTATTACCAATCAAAATAATGAGGTAGTTGGAAATACTAATCTACCAGCTGGAACCTATACACTTACTGCAACATCTTCAGTAAATACTGGAAATGAAACTTGTACAGCAACCGCAACAGTTGTGATTACAGAACCAAATTATAGAGTAAAAATATCAGGACAAATCATAAATGTAGATACCAACACTCCTCTTGCAAATGTACCTGTAACATTGATTCCTCAGGGAACAACTACAGGACCAATACAAATGCGCATTACAGGGGCAGACGGAATGTACAGTTTCACAGGAATGCCTGCAGGAAGTTATTTGGTACAAGTACAAGATGCTAATTTAAATAGCGTATACCAATTATACCCTGTTGATTCTAGCTTATTCTTTACTACTTTAGAAGAATGTGCTTTCCAAGTTCATAATTTCAAATATGGAAAATCTAATCTTCCTGTTCTTGGAGATTATGTTTGGTACGATACCAATAGTAACGGAGTTCAAGATGAATGGTACGATGCCAATAATGATGGTTCGGTTACCAAAAATATTCCAGATTCAAATGGAGCTATTGACTATAGCCAATGGGAATGGATAGATCTTAACGGAGACGGAAGCTTTGCTGGTTCTCAAAATGTTGGGGAATTAAATGCTGGTGGTTTCGGAAATGCACTTAGTCCAAATGTAATTGTAGATGGTCCAAATGGATACCATAAAGATGTTATTGTAGGAATTGCAGGATACTGGAGAGAACGTCCTGAAACAGAAAATCCTTACGGACAATATACAGTAAAATTGGTAAGAGATGCAAATTTCGACATTATGGCTACAAACTTAGGATTTTCTGGCTTAGTAAAAGTTATTCCTTCAATGTCTGCTAAAAACATAGCTGGAAAAACAAGCAAAGCACAGTTGCACACCGTTTGTAAAACTACAACAGATAGTGGCTATGTAGTGAATGTTACACCAGAAGATTTAGTTCATTTAGATCTTGATTTCGGAGTTAGCTGCAAAGAATACAAAGACATTGTAGCTAATGACGACAGCGCAGGTCCGATTGCAGGTGTAAACCATACTACTACTAATGTATTAAATGTATTACCAAATGATACTTTAGAAGGAAATCCTATAACTGCATCTGATGTAATCATAACAACTGTAACACCAAACGAATTCTTGCAATTAAATGCTGATGGTTCAGTTGATGTATTGCCAAATGCTCCAGTAGGAACATTAACAATGGTATATCAAATCTGCGAAGCCGATCAGACAGATAACTGCGATACCGCAACTGTTACCGTTACAATAGAAGCTCCTGTTATGACTGTAAGTGCGACAGCTATATGCGTAAACGATGTTCCTTACCTTGACTATGTAGTAACACCAGAAAACTTTACTCCTGTAAATGGTGTGACCATAGCATGGGCAGACAGCAGTAACAATGTAATAACAACAATGACCGATCTGCCTTTAAGTGGACGTGTACTGTGGCCAGGAGCTGTAGTAGATGATCAAGGAAAAGGAATTGACTGGCCAGGCTGGATTTTTGAAAATAACAGATGGATTGAAGGAGCTGATGGATTCGAAAAATTACGTCCAACAGCAAATGTGACCCTATCTCTAAATCCTAGTCAGACTATTACAGTTAGCTATCCTCCTGCCGATCCGTTCTGTACTGCTAGACCAACATTTGCTATTGTGGCAAATGATGATAATCCTGCACCAATAATTGGAAATGCAGCACAAACCAATGTGATTAATGCTTTAACTAATGACACATTAAATGGCACTGCCGTAAATATAAATGATGTAACATTAACAACAACTGTTGCAGACCCAACGGGCTCAATAACTTTAAACCCTGACGGATCTGTAGATGTTGCTGCAAACACACCTGGCGGTACTTACACATTAACATACCAAATTTGTGAAAAAGCCGATTTTGGAAACTGTGATACAGCTATAGTGACTGTTGTTGTAATTTCTCCAATTGTAGCTAATGATGATACCTACAGTAATATTGGATGTAACACTTTTGGACTAGTAGGCAATGTATTAAGCAACGATTTGAAAGGAACAATCCCTGTAACGATAGAATTAGTAAACTTTACACTTCTTGCAGAAGGAAACAACACTAAAACAGATCCAAACATTACTTTTGATGCTTCTGGAAATGTAAATGTGTCAAGTTTAACGCCTGCTGGTACTTATACGTATAGCTATACAATCTGTGACAAATTAAGTTCTCTAAACTGTGATTCTGCAGTTGTTACCATTATAGTAATTCCAAATGGTGTTGTAGAAGTAAGCGGCACAGCATGTACCGATGATTCGACATTAGTTAACTTGAACAGCCTGCTTCCTGAAGGAAGCCCATTAACTGGAGTTTGGCAAGATCGAAACAATACTAATGCACTTCAAGGAAATATTCTTAATCCGTTTGGTTTAGCATTAGGCAATTATGTTTTTGACTATATAATAGCTGACGAAAGATGTCCAAGAAGTATCGTTTTAAATATGGAAATTAATGATGATTGTAGAGTTTTGGCTTGTGGCAAAGTGTTAGTACATAATGCTTTTTCTCCAAATGGCGATAACATAAACGATTTCTTTAAAATTGACAATATCGATGATACCACTTGTTATCCAGGCAATTCTGTCGAAATATACAATCGCTGGGGAGTTTTAGTTTTTGAAACTACAAACTACAACAATACAACTAATGCTTTTGATGGAACCTCAAGAGGAAGAACAACTGTTAAGCAATCTGATGGATTACCAACTGGAACTTATTTTTACATTATTAACTATAAATCTCTGGATGGAAACAACAATGTTCAAGAACATAAATTAGACGGATATTTATATCTATCCAAATAGTAATTAAAAACACTCTGTAAACTTAGCGTTTACAGAGTGTTAAAAAAATCCGAAAAATTTGATTAATTTCGAATAGAACACATTGAAATTCAATGATTTAAATAGTCAATAGTAATTATTAAATAAAATCTACTATGAGAACAAAATTATTTTTCTTCGTCATTCTGTTAGTTACATGTTCAGGGTATTCACAGCAAGATGCACAGTATACGCAGTATATGTACAACACAATAAATATAAATCCTGCCTATGCAGGTTCTCGTGGAGCACTTAGTATTTTTGGTCTTTACCGCACCCAATGGGTAGGTCTCGACGGAGCACCAGAAACAAGCAGTTTTTCAGTTAACTCTCCTATAAATAATAGCAGAATTGGTGTAGGCGCTTCATTAGTAAATGACAAAATTGGTCCTACCAATGAGAATAATAT
Source organism: Flavobacterium nitrogenifigens (assembly GCF_003254565.1). GTDB lineage: Bacteria > Bacteroidota > Bacteroidia > Flavobacteriales > Flavobacteriaceae > Flavobacterium > Flavobacterium nitrogenifigens. Next base: position 344,668 of record NZ_QJRI01000180.1, on the reverse strand, counting down.
ATCAGTCGATGTCTCCTATACTGTTCAGACATCTGCAGATTTTAAACTTTCATTTGGTATTAAAGGAACTGCAAATATCTTCAATTTAGATGTAAACAAATTAAATCCTGCAGATCAGGGAGATCCTCAATTTCAGGATCTAAATAATAAATTCAGTCCAAATGTCGGAGCGGGAGTTTATTGGCATTCTGATAAAGCTTATATTGGTTTGTCTGTTCCAAATTTTATCGAAACAAATCGCTACGATAACAATGACGTAGCCATTTATAAAGACAAAATTAATTATTATTTAATTGGAGGTTACGTATTTAATCTTGACAAATATGAATATGTAAAATTTAAACCTGCAGTTCTAGCAAAAATGGTTCAGGGTGCACCACTTCAAGTAGATCTTTCAGCCAACTTTATGTTCTATGATAAATTTATGCTTGGTGCAGCCTATAGATGGAGTGCTTCTTTAAGCGCTATGGTCGGATTTCAAATCACAGACGGACTTTATTTAGGTTATGGGTATGACCGAGAAACCACAAACTTAAACAACTATAATTCAGGATCACACGAAATTTTCCTTCGCTATGAATTCTTCTCAAACAAAGGCAAAATGACAACTCCTCGTTTCTTCTAAAAATTAGGTATCATGAAAAACTATACACTACTTTTAATTACAATTATAGGTGCTTTTTCATTTAGCAGTTATGCACAGCAGTCAAAAATAAATAATGCAGACAAAAAATATGACGGCTATGCTTATATCGATGCAATAAAAACCTATGAAAAGGTTGCCGCCAAAGGCTACAAATCTGAAGACATGTTTAAAAAACTGGGGAATGCCTATTATTTTAATTCAGATTTTCAAAATGCGGCAAAATGGTATGGCGAATTATTTGCAATGAATACAAATGTTGAACCAGAATACTATTTTAGATATGCTCAATCTCTAAAATCTACTGGCGACATTAACAAAGCCAATAAGCTTCTAGATGAGTTTAATGCTATCTCTAAAAATGACAGCAGAGGAAAACTTTACAAAGAAGATGTAAACTACTTGGACCAGATTAAAGCAAATTCTGGGAGGTACCAGATAGAAGACGCGGGTATAAATAGCAAATACTCAGATTACGGATCATTTATTTACAACAACAAAATATATTTTGCTTCAGCTCGCGATACGGGAAATTTTTCGCAACGCAAACACAAATGGACAGGAGAATATTTTACCAATATTTATAATGCTGATTTAGATTCTGTCACTGGGAGCCCATCAAAAGTAAATAAATTTAAATCGGCTATTAATACCAAATTTCATGAGGCGTCTCCTGTGTTTACAAAAGATGGAAAAACAGTTTATTTTACCAGGAACAACTATATTGATGGAAAAAAAGGAAAAGACGAAAACAAAGTTACCTTAATCAAACTTTACAAAGCAGAGCTGGGAAAAGATAATAAATGGACCAATATTACAGAGCTTCCTTTTAATAGTAATAATTATAGTACGGCTCACCCAGCTCTTAGTCCAGATGAAAAAACACTCTATTTTGCTTCTGATATGCCAGGAACTATTGGAGAGTCAGATATATATAAAGTAAGCATAAATCCGAATGGAGGCTATGGCCCGCCAGAAAATCTCGGAAATAGCATTAATACCGAAGGGAAAGAAACATATCCTTATCTGACTAGCGAAAACGAAATTTATTTTGCATCTGACGGACATCCAGGTTTGGGAGGTTTAGATGTCTTTGTCGGCGATATTGACAATAGCGGAAAAGTAAGCAATATCCAAAATGTGGGTGCAGATGTCAATTCGCCAAAAGATGATTTTGCGTACATCATTGATCCCGAAACAAGAAGAGGATTTTTCAGTTCCAACAAAGAGGGCGGACAGGGCTCTGATGATATCTACAAATTCCTAGAAACCAAAAGACTCAGATGCATTCAAGAACTATACGGTGCTATAACAGATGCCGAAACGGGAGAAGTGCTCCCAGGTGCAAAAGTTACCCTGTATGACGATCAGATGAATCTTAAAAACTCTGCTGTTGCAGATGGCTCAGGGCTTTACTCCTTTGCTGTAGAGTGCGGAAAAACATATTACGTCAGAGCTGAAAAACCAGAATATACAACTAGAGAGCTCAGCGTAACGATTGAAAAAACAAGCGGTAAAACAAACTTGCCAATTGCATTGGAAAAAGCAACCTGCAAAGTTACTGTAGGCGATGATTTAGGAAAATGTTTCGGAATTAAAATGATCTATTTCGATTTGGATAAATCAAATATTAGAACCGAAGCAGCATTGGATCTAGAAAAAATACTGGCTGTTCTGAACGACTATCCTAATATGAAACTAGACATTCGTTCGCATACAGACAGTAGAGCTTCTCACCAATACAATGAAGCTTTATCTGATCGAAGAGCAAAATCAACAATTCAATGGCTGGTTAAAAATGGAGTTTCTCCGAAACGTCTAACTGGAAGAGGATATGGCGAAACAGAACTTGTAAATAAATGCGCAGATGGCGTTCCATGTACTGAAGCAGAACATCAAGCCAACAGACGAAGCGAATTTATTATTACTGCCTTATAATCTTAATAATAGAAATACAAAAAAAGCTGCCAAAATTGGCAGCTTTTTTTAATTTAAAAAGTCGTTGCAATTCTATGAATCACAACGACTTCTAAAAAACCAACCTGTTCAATAAATCTTTAAAGCTTAACAAAAATGTTAGTATAATATTTTTTTCCAGTAGCTGGATCTGTCGTTACAGACAATCCAAAATGAGTATAATCTCCTTCTATATTTTCTTTGTGACCTGGACTATCCAGCCAAGCTCTTAAAGCTGCTTCGGGTGTTTTATAATTGTAGGCAACATTCTCTCCAACTTTCTTTGCCCCCAATACACTAGTCATATTGCTAGATCTTGCCACAAAATCGTTATGATCCACAACATTATTTGCAATCATATATTTATTATGCTCTTCACATTTAAATGATATATGATTAATTCTTTCCAAGGCATTCAAACCAATACTCACACGGTATTCGTTTATCAGTCTCATCGTTTCTATTTCAGTATCGTTATAGGTGTAGTTTGCAACAAGCGTTTCTGTTGGAGTTGTAGAATCCGAGCTTGCTTCGGCAGTGTCAGCAGAACATGCGTTCATTGCGAACAAAATCGCAATGAACAACATGGTGCGCGTAATCTTTTTCATAATCATCAGCATTTTAGCGGTTTAAAGTAAATGTTGGGGCAAATCCTTTAAATTTATCTTTGAATAAATATCGTTTGCATTATTGTATCCCAAACGTATTCAATTTACCGTTAAAGTGCAAAAATAATCGATGAAATGCACTTATTTTTTAATTTCAAATATAAAATTCCTACGTAAAAATACTTTTACGAAGATAACCTTTCAATCTTCCAAGAAAAATCTGACTGACTAGTATAACGAATCCTATCATGAAGTCTATTTGGTCTTCCTTGCCAGAATTCAACTTGTAGTGGAGTCACAATATAACCGCCCCAATTTTCAGGTCTCGGAATTGGTTTTCCCTCAAACTCAGTTTCTAGTTTTTTTAAGTTTTCTTCTAAGAATGTTCTGGATGGAATCACTTCACTTTGGTGAGAAACAATCGCTCCGAGCTTACTGCCATCAGGACGAGAATCAAAATAATTGTCTGAAATAATCTCTGACGTCTTTTGTGCAATTCCTTTTATAATAACTTGGCGTTCTGCTTCCTGCCAAAAAAAAGACAAACAAACATTTGGGTTTGCTTCAATAGCTTTCCCTTTTTCTGAATTGTAATTGGTATAAAATATAAACCCTTCTTCAGAAAATTTCTTCAATAAAACCACACGCGATTTCGGGAAACCATCCAATCCAATTGTCGAAACCGTCATAGCATTTACCTCCCCGCTTCCGCCAAAATCTTCCACTTCATGAAACCATCGGTTAAAAAGATTAATCGGATCTTCTGGAATATTCGTTTCCAGTAATTCGCTTTTCTCGTAAGATTTTCTATAATTACTTAAATCGTTCATAGTTTTTGATTTTAGTTTATTTTGTTTCAAGTTTCAAGTTTCAAGAAAACCTAGAACCTCAGCACCTTAGAATCTTAGCATCTTTTTTTAAAACTCAAAACTTACCCCATCATCTGCCAAAAGTACATTTGGAAAAACTTCCTCTGCTTCTCTTTTAAATGGCTCCAAACCATCGTAACGAGTTGAATAATGGCCTAAAATAAGCTGTTTTACATTGGCCTTTAAAGCAATATTTGCAGCTTCTTTTGCTGTCGAGTGCAGTGTTTTTTCTGCCAGTCTAGCTTCAGATTCCAGAAACGTCGATTCGTGATATAAAATGTCTGTATTCTGTATAATCGGAATTATCTCTTCATTGTAAACTGTATCAGAACAGAATGCATAACTTTTGGCTGGCGGTGGATCAAAAGTAAGTTTTGCATTCGCCACTACAGTTCCATCATCAAGCGTAATATCGCTTCCGTTTTTTATTTTCTGATAATAAGCAATATGTATATTATAGCGCTGAACTGCCTCCACATCTAGTTTTCTTTCATCTGGTTTTTCCTGAAAAAGATATCCATTTGTATAAACACGATGCTTTAGCGGAATTGTTTTTACAATAACTTTTTTGTCCTCAAAAATAACTTCACTTTCTTTAGATTCTAATTCATGAAAAAACAAAGAATAAGTCGTCCAAGATTCTGTCAATTTTAATTGAATTAAGATCAATTCCTTAATTCCTTTTGGTCCATAAATATGTAAATCTGTGGTTCTTCCTAAAAGCGAAAAAGTGGAAATAGTGCCAATCAATCCAAACAAATGATCTCCATGAAGATGTGAGATAAAAATGTGATTGATTTTTGAGAATTTAATCTTGTTCTTACGAAGCTGTACCTGAGTTCCTTCACCGCAGTCAATTAAAAACAATCTGTTCTTAATATCTAAAACCTGCGCGGTCGGATTAGTAAGCGTTCTGGGAGTTGCGGCATAACAGCCAAGTATAGTTAACTTCATTTCTCAATTAAAAATTGATAATTGACAATTATTAATTTTTAATTATCAATTGTTAATTATTAGAAACCTAAGTCTCTTTCTATTTCTTCCATTTCGATAATATCGTGAGCTTCTAAAAGAGAAGGCACTACAGCCAATTTATCTGAAATAGCATTAAAATCAAGATCTGTTGCTACAATTACAAACGATTTTTTTGCTTTTTTCTGAGCTTTAGATAGCGGTAAAAAAGCTTTTAAATCATTTTCTGAAATATTAGAATCAGCTGATAAATCGATTATAATATTTTGTTTTTCAAAGGTCTTAAATTGTTGCGTCACTTTTTCCAAGAAAGCATTTACATCTCCTTGAGTATCTTTAATCGTAACGGTATGTCCTTTTTGATCTACTTTCATTTTATAATTTATAGGGGCTTATATTTTATGATGCTAATTTACTAAGTTTTTTTTTGTTTCAAGTTTCAAATTTAAGTTGCCAAACTTTATGAGCTTAACCGCAAAGTTCGCAAGGTTTTTTCGCAAAGTACACAAGAAAAAACAAAGCTTTGCGAACCTCGCGTAGCTCTTTGCGAACTTTGCGGTTAAATTTTAAACCAGAAACAAAATTATTGCTGAATCTTAGAAGCCAGCAAATAAATAACCGCCATTCTAATTGCTACACCATTCTCCACCTGATTTAAAATCACAGACTGATCCGAATCAGCAACTTCAGAAGTAATCTCTACTCCTCTATTGATTGGTCCCGGGTGCATGATTACGATTTCTTTTCCCAATGAATCCAAAAGCGGTTTATCTACTCCGTATTGTTGAGCGTACTCGCGTGTTGATGGGAAGAAATTCACATCCATACGTTCGTTTTGTACGCGAAGCATATTGGCAACATCACACCATTCTAAAGCTTTGCGTAAATTCGGTTCAACTGTAACACCAAGCGATTCAATATATCTCGGAATCAATGTTTTTGGCCCGCAAACTTTTACTTCTGCGCCTTGCATCTGCAAAGCATATATGTTGGATAAGGCAACTCTCGAATGCAGAATATCACCTACAATAACTACTTTTTTTCCAGCAACATCTCCCAGTTTTTCTCTGATAGAATAACTGTCTAATAAAGCCTGAGTTGGATGTTCGTGCGCTCCGTCTCCGGCGTTTACGATACTTGCTTTTACATTTTTAGATAAAAAATAAGCCGCTCCGGGATTAGAGTGGCGCATTACAACCATATCCACTTTCATCGAAAGGATATTGTTTACAGTATCAATCAAGGTCTCTCCTTTTTTAACCGATGACTGAGCTGCAGAAAAACTGATCACATCAGCAGATAAACGTTTCTGCGCTAATTCGAAAGAGAGTTTGGTTCTGGTACTGTTTTCGAAGAAAATATTGGCAATGGTAATATCTCGTAATGAAGGAACTTTTTTAATTGGTCTATTAATGACTTCTTTAAAATGATCTGCCGTTTCAAAAATCAGGTTAATATCATTCTCGTTGATATATTTAATTCCTAATAAATGATTTACGCTTAATTCTTTCATTGTGTGTGTTTATATGTTTAATCGTTGAATTGTTTAATCGTTTTTTTTCAAATCGCTTAATCGGTGTAATTACCGATTAAACAATTAACCGGTTAACCGATTAAACTTAATTCGTCACTAGGTGAACAACATCTTCACCATCATTTTCTTTCCAGCTTACAATTACTTTTTCGCCATTAATAGCATCTACCTGACGTCCACGGTAATCGGGCTGAATTGGTAAATGACGGCTGAAGCGTCTGTCAATTAAAACCAATAATTCAATCTCTGAAGGTCTTCCAAAAGATTGAATGGCAGTTAAGGCAGAACGAATGCTTCTTCCGGTAAACAAAACATCATCAATAAAAATGACTTTTTTGTCTTCGACTATAAAATTGATTTGGGTTTTATTGGCTTCAAGCGGTTTATCAGTACGACGGAAATCATCTCTAAAAAAAGTGATGTCCAGATATCCTAAAGAAATTTCAGGAACCTTGTATTCGTTCTCTAATATTTGTTTTAAACGTTCAGCTAAAAAAACACCTCTTGGCTGAATTCCCACTAAAATAGTTTCAGAGAAATCAAGATGTTTTTCGATTAACTGACAAGCCAAACGATGCAGTATGATAGTAACTTCTTTCGAATTAAGTAATACTTTTTGACTCATAAGTGATTGTAATGTTTGGTTGCGCAAATATACGGAATCTGATTTTATTTGTTGGGGTGTTGGGGTTGGAAATATATTTTTTAAATATTCCAACCAAATATTTAAAGAAATAAAATCTTACTTTTCAAAGAAATTTTGATTAAAATCATATTTTAGCAAAACCAAAACACTAACTAAGTTATTTAAGATATATGAATACAGCTACTATTGAAGATTTAGCATACTTGATAAATCAAGCGAAACAGGAAAACCTTCCTAAACCGATTGTATTTTTGGGTGCTGGAGCTTCTAAATCAGGAGGAGTTCCTCTTGCAGCAGAAATAACAAAGGATATATTAATTAAATATGCAGATAAGCCTAACATCAAAAATCTTGAAGAAAGCGACAAAACATATCCAACTTTAATGTCTTGTCTTACTCCTTTTGAAAGGAATAAACTGTTGAAACAATATATTGAGGAGGCTAAAATAAATGTAACTCATATTTATTTAGCACAATTAATAATCAATGGATATGTTGATTATGTTCTTACTGTGAATTTTGACAATTTAATGCTTAGAGCATTGGCTTTGTTCAATGAATTCCCTCCCACTTATGACATGGCAATTTTAAAAGACTTAACCACAACAAGTTTTAAAGAAAAATCAGTTGTTTATTTACATGGTCAGCATCATGGTTTATGGCTTCTTAATACAAAAGAAGAAATGGCCAAAGTAAATGAAATGATTCCCCCTATTTTAAGCAGTATTAAAAACCAAAGAGTATGGATATTTTTAGGATATAGCGGAGAAGACCCTATTTTTCAACATATAACAAAACTAGGGAGATTTGACAATGGCCTTTATTGGATTTCATATAATCAAAATAATCCATGCGATAGAGTATGCACAAATTTACTTCAAAAAGATAACACAAATGCTTTTTTGATAAAAGGTTATGATTCAGATTCATTTATGCTACAACTTAATAGTGAATTAAAATTGCCTCAACCAGCAATAATTGACACGCCTTTTACCTCTTTAAGTCTTACTTTAGAAAACATCGTTGATATAGAAGACAAGGAGCATTTTAAGGGTGTAAAAGAAAGATTAGAAATTGTAAAAAAAGATGTTCAACTAGCCATTCAACAATTTGAAAAAGGTGAAATGGTTGAAAATAGAGCTTTAAAAGAAAGTATAGATAAAAATCTTCTACAAAAAGAAATAATAGATGAAATAATCAATAAAAACTTCAATCAAACAAAAATTGAAAACATTGAAAAAAAATCAGAACCCCTTAAAGATCCCGAAATAAAGAAATTACTAGCAAAATATTATTTAACGTGGGCTAGCGAAATATCACAAAAAGCAACATCACAAAACAATAAGGATTTATTCAAAGAAAGTTTTGATAAATTTAGCAAAGCTTCTAAGTTAGACCCAAAAAATTATCAAACTTTTAATAATTGGGCAGCCGCATTATATGACAACTTCAAAATAGATGATAATAATGAATTATATAATGAAGGGATTTTAAATTGCAAAAAGGCTGCAAAACTTGACGATTCACAATCTGACGCTTATATAAACTGGGCTTTTTTCCTTAGTCAAAAAGCTAAAAATAAAAATGATGAAAAATTATATCATGAAAGTATTGAGAAAATTAGTCTTGCATACGAAAGAGAGCCTGATAGTCAACTTTGTTTAATTTTTTGGGCTGACAATTTATGTGAGATAGCAAAAATTACAAAAGACAGAAAATTCTATTTAGAAAGTCTAGAAAAATATGAAGAGGCTTATATCTTAGATCATACTAATCCAACTTTATTTGCAAATTGGGCTGATACTCTTTTTCATTTTGGTAAGAATGATAATGATGATAAATTGTTCTATGAATCTTTTGAAAAATTTAAAATCTCCCAAAGTTTAGCACCTAAAAGTCATGAGATACATGGTAAATGGGGATTTGCTTTGGCAGAATATTCAAAATTACGTAACAAACCTGAACTTCTTGAAGAAAGTTTAAAATTACTAAATACCGCTGTTAATTTAGGTGGCAAAAGTTATAATTTAGCCTGCTTATACGCATTATTAAACGATAAAGTAAATTCGTTAGCACTACTTGATAAAAGTTTAAAAAATAAAGATGTGCTTTTAAGTCATGTAAAGAACGATAGCGATTGGGAGTTACACAAAGACGACTATGAATTCCAACAAATAATTTCAAAATATGAATAATTATCTTTTATACTAAAATCTAAATAATATAAATCCTAAAACATTTCCAAAAAATTCTATAACACATTTCCCTGATTCGTGAATTAATTTTAAGTATCAATTTAAAATATCAGAATCATGCAAAATAAAATACTAAGATTGTTAATGGTATTCTTAATACTATTTTCATTTACAAGCTGTGAAGTTATAGGAGACATTTTTAAAGCCGGAATGGGATTCGGGATTTTTATCGTAATTTTTATTATTGCGATTATTATCTGGATTTTCGCCAAAATGTTTGGAAGTAAATAAGTGATAAATAACAAATTAAAAAATCCCAAATTCCAATTTTTATAGCTGTGATTGTTTTTTTTTGCCACGAATTACACAAATTAGCACAAATTTAATTCGTGGAAATTCGTGTAATTAGTGGCTATATTTTTAAACACAAAAAATCCCAAACTCCAAGTTTTATTTGGAATTTGGGATTTTTAATATATTGGAATTTCAAAAATTAAAGATTGTACATCTTCTTTCTTTGTTCCTGAATTTTTTCATCATCAAGATATTCGTCAAATGTCATGTAACGATCGATAACTCCGTTTGGTGTCAATTCTACGATTCTGTTACCAACTGTTTGCGCAAACTCGTGGTCATGTGTTGTGAAGATTACAGAACCTTTAAAGTTTTTCAATGAGTTGTTGAAAGCTGTAATAGATTCTAGATCTAAGTGGTTTGTTGGCTCATCTAGCATTAAAACGTTAGCACGCTCCATCATCATTCTAGACAACATACAACGTACTTTTTCTCCTCCTGATAAAACTCTAGACGTTTTTAAAGCTTCTTCTCCAGAGAAAATCATTTTCCCTAAGAAACCTCTAATAAATACCTCATCACGCTCTTCTTCTGTTTTAGCGTACTGACGTAACCAGTCTACTAAACTCAAATCGTTTTCGAAATATTTATGGTTTTCTGCTGGCAAATACGCTTGGTTGGTTGTAATTCCCCAGTCAAAACTTCCAGCGTCTGCTTTTTGTTCTCCGTTTAAGATTTCGTAGAAAGCCGTTGTAGCACGTGAATCTTTAGAGAAAAGAACGATTTTATCGCCTTTTGCCATATTCAAATCAACATCTTTGAACAAAACTTCTCCATCTACAGAAGCTGCTAAACCTTCAACATTCAAAATCTGATCTCCAGCTTCACGATCCTGATCAAAAATAATTGCAGGATAACGACGGCTAGATGGTTTGATTTCGGCAATATTTAATTTCGAAATCATTTTTTTACGAGAAGTTGCTTGTTTCGATTTCGCCACGTTTGCACTAAAACGACGAATAAATTCTTCCAACTCTTGTTTCTTCTCTTCTGCTTTTTTGTTTTGCTGCGCACGTTGTTTTGCTGCCAATTGACTAGACTCGTACCAGAAAGTATAGTTTCCTGAATAGTGATTGATTTTTCCGAAATCAATATCAGAAATATGTGTACAAACCGCATCTAAAAAGTGACGGTCGTGAGATACAACGATTACAGTATTTTCGTAGTTTGCTAAGAAGTTTTCTAACCAAGCGATTGTCTCGAAATCCAAATCGTTGGTAGGCTCATCCATAATCAGCAAATCAGGATTTCCGAAAAGTGCCTGCGCCAAAAGCACACGAACTTTCATTTTTCCTTCCATATCAGCCATTAAAGTATAATGATCTGCTTCTGTGATTCCTAAGTTAGATAACATTGCTGCTGCATCAGAATCGGCGTTCCATCCGTTCATTTCTTCAAACTGAACTTGTAACTCCCCTATTCTGTCTGCATTCGCATCATTATAATCTAAATAAAGTTCATCCATTTCTTTTTTAACAGCGTACAGAACTTTATTTCCCATTAAAACGGTTTCCAAAACGGTATGCTCGTCGAACATGTTGTGGTTCTGGTTTAAAACCGACATACGTTTTCCTGGCTCTAAATGAATATGCCCTGAAGTTGGATCAATATCGCCCGAAATCACTTTTAAGAAAGTAGATTTTCCTGCTCCATTAGCTCCAATAACGCCGTAAATATTTCCGTGAGTAAACGTAGTATTTACTTCGTCGAATAAAATTCTTTTACCAAACTGAACTGATAAATTATTGACTGTTAACATGAATGTCTTTTTAATTAATTTGGTGCAAAAGTAGTGAAAAAGGTTCTAAGTTGCAAAGATGCTAAGGTGCTAAGGTTTTTTATGCTGATGAAGGTTTCTCGCAAAGTCGCGAAGGCGCAGAGTAAAGAATTTTAAGGAAAAAACAAAACTATTTAAATAATATAAGTTTGTTAAAGCTAAACTTAAATTTTCTTACATAACTTATATTGTTTAAAATTACATTTTACTTATCTTCACTTCTTATTTTAGTTGAATTATGCAAGCGCCAATTTTATTATATCAAACCTCTGAAGCCAATATCAATATTGAAGTTACTTTTTTGGATGAAAACTTTTGGCTCTCTCAAAAAACAATGGGCTTATTGTTTGGAGTCGAATCAAATACTATAACATATCATTTAAAAGAAATTTTTAAAAGCTTAGAATTAGAGCCTGATTCAACTACTCGAAAAATTCGAGCAGTTCAAGTTGAAGGGAAAAGAGAAGTAAACAGAGAAATTGATTTTTATAATCTCGACGCTATTATTGCAGTCGGTTATAGAGTAAATTCTAAACAAGCTTCTCAGTTTAGAATTTGGGCGACCAAAACTTTAAAAGAATTTATTATTAAAGGGTTTGTTCTTAATGATGAAATGCTGAAAAATGGAAAAGCTTTCGGTAAAGATTATTTTGAAGAATTACTGGAGCGAATTCGTGAAATTAGAACTTCTGAAAGACGTTTTTACCAAAAAATAACAGATATTTATGCTCTTTCTGCAAATTATGAAAGAGATAGTTCAGAAACCAAAACTTTTTTTGCAATTGTTCAAAACAAACTTCATTGGGCAATTACTGGTAAAACTGCTGCCGAAATTATTTATACAGAAGCAGATGCAACTAAAATCTATATGGGACTTTCAACATGGAAAGATGCTCCAAATGGAAAGATTCAGAAAAGTGATGTCAGTGTTGCTAAGAATTATTTAAATGAGGCGCACCTACAAGAACTAAACCGAATTGTTTCCGCTTACTTGGATCTTGCCGAAAATTATGCTAAACGTCAAATTATTATGCAAATGGAAGATTGGACAATTTTTCTAAATAATTTTTTGCAACTTTCCAATTATCCAATATTAATAGATAAAGGAAAAATATCTTTTCTCAAAGCAAAAATTAAAGCAGAAATGGAGTTTGACAAATATAGAATTATCCAAGACAGAGAATATTTATCTGATTTTGACAGAGAAATAATGAAATTAAAAAAGGAATAATTTCAACCATATCAGTGATATAAGTTCATTGAAAACTAAACTTATAATTTCTGCAATAGTAAAAAACACTTACAATCTCTTATATGAACTTATACGGTTAAAAAACTAAAGTTTACTTTCTTTAGATAGTGCCACTTCAAGACTTTCAAAATTAGGAAGCACTTTTGTAATCATTCCTTCTTTGTTTAGAATGAAATGTGTTGGGAAAGAATTCAACTGCAAAGCATTATTCATGTATTCTTTCATATCAGGAATCACAGAATAGGATAATGGTTTTCTGGCTAAAAATGTTTTTAATTGTTCTGCTGAATCTTCGGCTAAACTCATAAAAACAATATCTTTTCGGTCTTTGTATTCTTCGACTAATTTGTTGACTTGTGGAAATTCTCTAATGCATGGCGTGCAGTGAATGTACCAGCATTTGATCACAATTATTTTTCCTTTCATGGATTCGTTGGTTACCAGATTTCCGTCTAAATCTTTGAATGAGAATTGCGGAAAAGCGGTTCCTTCCATTTTATAATTTTTAAAAGCATCAAAACCAATTTGGTTAATTGTTGCTTTTATACTTGTATCTGTTTTTGGCTGAATTTTAAATAATTTATAAACGTAAACATTCGCTTCTGATTTCAATCGAACTGGAATGAAATTTCCGTTTGCTAATTGATCTAAAAAAACTTCTTTTGAGATTTCTTTTGATTCAGCATCAAGTGCAGTGAAATCTCTCGAGAGCATAATTCCTTTATTATAAACCGACCATTGCTCGTAAGTTTTCTGAATTTGAACAGGATCGACTTCTGGATTTCCGAATTTATTTTGACTGAAAGAAGTAGTAAAACTTAAAAAGGTGATTAAAAGGGCAAATATTTTTTTCATGAAGTTTTATGCGATAATTGTAAAATCAAAAGTAATTAAAATAGTTTTTAATTTGGGTTAATTGTTTAGAAATGGTACGCGGATGATGCAGATTCGCTAACGCGAAAACGCGGCTAAAAACAGATTTTTTTATTTAATTTTTTAGATAGATTAATATAAAGAATCCGTTTTTATCCGCGTCTTTACGAAGTAAATCCGCCTCATCCGTGTACTATATTGAGTTATTATTTCATTTATTAAAAGTTATAAAAAAAACCTGGCAACAAAAATTGCCAGGTTCATAATGCGCTACTTGAGGCAAAAACCAAATAACAAATTACCTCAATTCACAGCATTTAAGAAATAAAAATTAGGTTAAAAAATAAATAACCAAACTCAATTTTAACCGTCCCAACTTTCTTATTTCTAAATTTTCAATTCTTTTATTTTAGTTTAAAAAGTTCATTACTTTCAATGACTTTTTGTGTCCAGATTTGTCTGTTACAATCACAACAAATATTTGTTTACTAGCAAAACTTGGGCTATTAAGCAATACTTCTTTATTGTTTTGGAGATTTCTATGGCTTGTAACATTCTGCCCTATCGTATTGAATACATCAACTTGAGCAATTTCTTCTGTTTCATTAGATACCGACAAAGTATTGTTTCTAAAATAAGCCACAGTCGTATTGCTTTCAGCCGTTATATCTTCTACAGCCAATGTTTTTGCTGTAGCTTGTGATGCAAAATAAGCTGCATACGCTTTAGACAATTCAGATGAATTTCCACAAGAAGAAGCATCCCAGTTTACCGACCAAGTCATTAAACCTCTTAAAGAAGGATACGGTCCGCCTGGCTGCATAGTGTATGTTCTTCCAGAGAAATTGGTTCCGTTTCTTAAATAATCCATAGCATTGATTCCTTCTGTAGGAGTTAGATATCCGCTACCTGCTGCACTTGGACAAGCTGGCAATGCAATAAGAACTTTTGAAGCTGGCAAGCCATCAAAATGCATTCCTGTTGAAGCAATGTTATATCCTTTTATGATCATATCAGTTAAGGCTGTAACCATGTTTGCTTTCTTAGCCGTGCCATAATATTGACCGTCTAATCCGTTTTCTCCTCCTGTGTTATACAATTGTACTGCTAACAAATCTAACTCATTACGCAAGTTTTGAATAATTGGCAAAAACGAACCGAAAGTATCCGTATAAGTCGTATATCCTCCTTGTACGTATTGTGTTTCTGGAGCTGCAGTCAACAAGAATCCAGGACCATAGTACGCTTTTAATTCTTTGAAAGCATCTACTACGTTTTTCAATCTTGGATAAGCAGAAATACCAGCATAAGAAATATCTCTTAAACCTCCTGCGCTAAAATTCATAGATCCGCCTTCAAAATCAATATCAACTCCATCAAATTGATATTCGTCGATAATGGCTTTTAGACCATTAACAAAAATATTTTTCTGAGTTACATTTTCTAAAACAACATGACCATTTTGACCTCCAATAGAAACAATAACAGGAACGCCACTATCTCTTAAAGTTTTGATATCATTTTTCAATAATTGCTTATCGAAAACGCCATTAGTCAAATATCTAGCGTCATTTGTAGTTAATATTGGCGTATAACCATCACGATTCACTGTTTCTACGAAAGAATAATCAACTACGTTAAATTTACTTCCCTTTATTTGAGAAAAATATAAAAATGGAGCAGACGTATTTTCCCAAGAATGCGCGTATCCTAAAATAATTTTAGATGGAAGCGGAATAAATCTATTACCACTTATTGTTGCAATTTTAATTGTATTGTTTAATGTTGTTACCGCAGCTTTATTATCTGTTGCTTTGATTACAATTGGATAATCCTGATAAGCAGTTGGCGTAAAACTGTACGTATAAGTATTATTTGCACCTGCTGTCATATTAAATGTACCACCGTTTATGGTAATCGTAACACCAGAAACCGATCCGTCACTATCAACAGCTGTAACTGAAATTGGCACAGCTTGGAAAGAACTTTGGTAAACAGTTGTATTTGATGGCGAATTCCAAGTAATTACAGGTAATGTGTTTGGACAATTTGCACCTGAACAAGTTAATGTAAAACTATAAGTTTTTGAATCTGTTTGTCCGTTTGATGCTGTAGCAGTAACGGTTAACGTGTGAGAAACTCCAAACTGATTAGCAACCGGTGTCCAAACCGATGTATAAGTTCCTGATGAATTGGTAGCACTTATAGTTTGTCCGTCTAAACTAAATACAACAGATGAGATTGTTGTAGCATCAGCGGCACTTAATCCTACACTTGCCACAAAATTAATTGATGATCCTAAGTTTATAGCTATCGACGAAGCTGTTGGAGCTGTAATGGCAACCACTGGCTTAGTCACAACTGTTGTTTGTGTATTGAAATTATAAATTGTTGGCGTTGTTGGAACAGCAAAATTTGCCAAGTTATTTGGGTAATACGCTACTTCCCCATTTTGCCAAGAATTTAATTTCAAGCTTAAAATCTGATTATAACCTGCTACAACTGAATTATCGAAAGTATAATTTCCTGATGCATCTGTTGTTGCTAGAACACTTTTCCAGTTATGTGTATTATCTGTCCAAGGTAAAACGATTTCCACTTTAGCATTCGCTACAGGCGTAGAACCATTTTTTACAGTTCCGCTGATTAAGTTTGTAGCTGCTGCCAATGCTGCTTTGGCCGTTGAACTTGTATTAAAGTTGTAAACAGTTGGAGTCGATGGAACAGGAAAGTTTGCCAAATTATTTGGGTAATAATTCACTTCTCCATTTGACCAAGTATTTAGTTTTAAACTTGTAATTGTTGTATATCCTGCAACAACTGCATTATCAAAACTGTATTTTCCTTGTGCATCTGTTGTTGCCAAAACACTTTTCCACGGATGTGAATTATCTGTCCAAGGTAAAACCAATTCTACTTTTGCGCCAGCAACAGGAATTGTTCCGTTTTTAACTGTTCCGCTAATTTTGCTCGTAGTTGTTGCAACATCTTGAGTAAAATTCAATGTTTTATTAGCATTCAAGTTAGAATAAACTGTAGATGCTGGTGTAAATGTTTGGCCTGTTAAAGCTGCGGTTACTGTATAATTTCCGCCAGAAGCTAAAGTCAACGAATAGGATCCACTTGCATTAGTCGTTGCAGTAACATTTCCTGCTGTAGATGATGCAGTTACTGTTACGCCAGAAACTGGAGTTGTTCCGTTAAGAACTGTTCCGCTTACAGTGTACGTTACTACTGCTGCTCCTTGAGTGAAATTTAGCGTTTTGTTGGCATCAATTGCATTGTAAACTGTTGAAGCTGGAGTATAAGAGAATCCAGATTTTGCAGCGGTAACTGTAAAGTTTAAACCTGCTGTTAATCCTGCTACGCTGTAAGCTCCACTTGCATTTGAAACTCCTGTTAATGTTGTAGTTCCAGAAACTGCTGAAACTGTAACACCCGAAACTCCTGTTGTTCCGTCTAGAACGGTTCCGCTTACAGTATAAGTTGGCTGAGATCCGTTGATTGTTACTCCAGTCTGATTAACTGTAACATTCGTTAAACTTACAGGAACAAAAGTATAACTAGCTTTTACCGCTGTAAGCGAATAATTTTGTCCTGAAGTTAAATTATTGAAAGCAAAGTTTCCTGTAGCAGAAACTACTGTTTGAATTACCGCATTGCTTGCATTTCGCAATTCAACTGTAACATTGGTAACCAAAGCCGATCCGTTTTTTACAGAACCTGAAATACTAACTGTTCCCGGAACAACGCTTCCAAAAGAAGTATCAACTTGGTTTAATAATGAATTTGGAATTGAACCTCTTGTATCTTGAGATAATTCCCAAATCATACCTCCTGCTAAGTTTCTAGATTTTATATATTGAACTTTTAAATCCATTGACTGTTTATCTTCATAAGAAATAAATTCTTTTGAAGTAGCATTATATAAATAAGGAACTTTTGTAGTGTTATCCCAATATCTCACCCATCCTGCAGAAGCTGCACTTGCAGTAACCTGCATAGTATTTGGATCTAAATAAGCGTGTGAATTGGTAACTGGATTTCCGACTAAATCGCAGATTTCGATACTTCCAGATTTTTCACAAGCTCCAGAACCATCCCATGTTCCTGTTGGGTTTTGTGGATTTGTACATCCAGGAACTACATATCTTGGTGCAGAAACAAACAATCCGTTTGTTGAGTTTGCAGCAACGTTATCGAATTTTTTTCCGTAGAAAGGCAATCCCATGATTAATTTATTCGCAGGGAAACCAATCACATTCAAATATTGATTAGTCAATTCATCTAATGATTCTGATTGCGTTGCGCCATACAACGGATCATTAGGGTTTCCACTTGCATATAAAGGTGCGTTGTAACAAGTTTTATCGTACCAGTTACCGCCAAAATCGTATCCAAAATAAGTGATATAGTCACAATAAGTCGAAATATCTTCTGTCATTCCGTATTGTGCTCTGTTGTTTGGCCCTAAATACTGTTTAGAAACATTTCTAACATTGTTTCCAGCAGCAATTGTAACCAGTTTATTTGGCATTGCCTGACGCATCGCTTTCAATAAAAGCACTAAATTTTTATTGTCATCTGGGCTATATTTTTGTGGAGGAACAGGCGCACCATTTACTATTTCTGTACCGTCAGTTCCGCCAGAAAGAGGATATTCCCAGTCGATGTCGAAGCCGTCAATAAATGGATATGTAGTAATGAAGTTTGCCATATCTGCTGCTAAAGCCGCCCTTGCTACAGGACTTGCAGCAATTGGAGAAAGATCTTGACCTTTTGTCCAGCCTCCTACAGAGATTAAAACTTTTAAATGCGGATACTTTTCTTTCAATTTCATTAAATCATAAAAGTTTCCTTTTACTGGCGCATCCCAAGGAATTCCGCCTTCCATATGCTCAAAATCAGCATAAGTGTCTAAACATTTTAATTTTGTATTCTCAGGATGGGCAGGATCATAAGTGGTCCCATAAAAAGAATAATTTAAATGCGTCAATTTACTCCCATCAATTTTCGGAACATTAAAATCCCGGGCATAGATAGACCATTGAGCATAATACCCTACTACTTTTTTTCCGTGGGCTGGTTGTGCCAACGCAAGTAAGGGAAACAGTAACAAAAAGAGCAATCTGTAATAATGTTTCATAATTAATAAATATTAGTTAATAGAAAATAAATAATTGGGCCACAGCAGTATAAAAACTTCTGGGTTTCGCTCAACTGCAGGTTGGAAGGCTGCTGTCGATTGGAAATAAACTCAAATTAAATTCTATAGATAAATATTACTATTACTGATTTTTACATAATCATTAGCCAATAGTAGTGATTGATATTTATTTATAATTTTTAAAAAAATTAATGTTAAATACAAATGATAAATTTGGGACGACTCATCAATCTATACTCTTTTTTTTGTCATGTTTTGTTTTATTCTCTCTATTTGGTTTTTTAAAGGTTAATACTCCGTTATTGGTTATTTTTAGTTTGTTATAATTTATTACTTAATTGTTGTCTCGGTCTAAAAAACAGAATTCAAAATTTTAATCGTAATTACCTCTGCCATAAGCATGGCAGAGATAATCAACACTCTAAAAAAACATTAGTAACTCAAAAACGTACTAAATACTAATTCAAATCCAACTCTAAATTAATTTCTTTAAACTCTCATAAACAGACAGTTCTACATCGGCATGATCTTTTGTATTGCATTGTTCAATCAATTTTTTCAGATCTGCTGGTGCTAAAGTTGATTTATTATCCAAAACCAATAACAGTTCCTGAGAAGCATCATTCAATTTTTTAGATAATGGTAATATTGGCTGCACCAATGGTGCGTTATTGCTTAATTCTGTTAAGCCTTTGTGAACTGCAATCCACTTCGTGAAAAATGCAGCTACTTTGGCTTTATTGTCTGCCGATTTATTAGCTAAATATTGATTGACAGCCGTATCAAATGCTAGAGCATCTTTGGCATCTGGACCACATGCATCTGCGAATAGGGTAAACGGAGAATACATTTGGTACTCTGTTCCACCTTTATTACGAGTATATCCTTTCAATGGCTCACTTACATTTGAAAAATCTTCTAATGATTTGATATCCTGATTATTTGCAATATTTCTTAAAATCACATCTTTGTTACGAATATGTGTAATACCCAATTCTTCTAATCTAAAAGAAATATTCTCTAAACGTTTACGCATGTTTTCAACATCTACTATATTTTCTGCCGACCATAATCTTTCAGCAATTGCAGCTGTTCTTGGCCAAATTCTAGAATCTATAGTTGTTGGTGTAGCCAATTCTGACCACATTGTAGCTTCTCCACCTAGAATTCTAGCTTTTTCGTCTCCAGTTAAATTAGCTCCTTTTGGCATAGGATCATTTAAGTAATGGCTCGCAATTGGATACATTAAATCGATATAATATCCATTAGACAAAACCGTTTTGTATCCTTTTTTCACTGCCTCTACCAAAGATTGACCTGCTGGCATTCCTTCATTTGGACCTCTCCATGAATGCACAATAGCTTCTTTCGATAAATCTTTAGTTAAAATTTCTTCCCACCCCATCAATTGTTTTCCGTGTTTCTTTAGCATCGGAGCCAATTGCATCGTAAAATACGTTTGCAGTTCGTGATTGGTCTTTAAATTATGTTTCTTTTTAAATTCTTGAATTTTAGGATTTGCATCCCAATCTTTTCCTTCGTTTTCATCTCCTCCAATGTGGAAATAAGCTCCTGGAAACAACGGGCAAACCTCATCAAAAACTTCACTTAATAATTGATATGTTTTAGGATTTGAAGGATCTAATGTTGGTGAAAAAATCCCAGCATTTCTTTCAATTCCATAGGTAGCGATTGCTGTACCTTGAATATTTTTTTCGGATGTTCCTCCTGTCAGCGTAATCACT
Source organism: Flavobacterium nitrogenifigens (assembly GCF_003254565.1). GTDB lineage: Bacteria > Bacteroidota > Bacteroidia > Flavobacteriales > Flavobacteriaceae > Flavobacterium > Flavobacterium nitrogenifigens. Next base: position 324,077 of record NZ_QJRI01000180.1, on the reverse strand, counting down.
TTACTTCCAATTTCTGGATAAGCGGTTAAAATTGCAGATCCGTGACCAGGAACATCTATTTCTGGAACAATTAAAATACCGCGCTCATCGGCATATTTTACGATATTTTTAATTTCCTCTTGTGTGTAATACATTCCATCCGAAGCTACTTGTGTAAATCTTGGATGTTTTTTCATTTCAATTCTCCAACCTTGGTCGTCAACCAAATGCCAGTGAAAAACATTCATTTTCATTGCTGCCAATGCATCAATATTTCTTTTAACAACATCGATAGGCTGAAAATGTCTTGAGACATCCATCATTAAACCTCTCCATGTAAATCTTGGGAAATCTGAAATTTTTGAAACTGGAAAATAAAATGTTTTTGAATTGTTTTGAAGCATTTGCAGTAAAGTCTCCAAACCATGCAATGCTCCTAAATCGCTTGATGCGTTTAGAGTGATTTTGTTTGAAGTAATATCTAAATGATAACTTTCGTCTTCATACAAACCAATTTTACCGCTTTTGGTACAATTAATTTGTAATTCTGCATTTGGAACTTCATTTAGTTTTTCAATAAAACCTTGTTCAAAAAATATACCTGTTCTACCATCTAAACGGCGCAAAAAACGAGTTACTCCTCCAAAAATTCTTGGATTTGGATTTCCTGTAATATTAACTTTAAAGTTTTTGCTTAAATTAAAATTACCTTCATTAATAACAACATTCTGAGGCCAAGGCATAAGGTTCAGCTGCTCTTTCTGGACTTGAGCTCCTGCCGATATACCTGCAAATAATAGTACAAATAGATATTTCATTTTTCTTTTTTTTGGTTGGATAGTTTTTAAATAAGTATCCTAATAATTTATATAAAAAAACAAAACTCAGAATGATTTCAGCTTTTACCTCACTTTTGCAATGAGATCAATCTGAATTTTGCTATTTGATTCATTAAAAAACGAATCGGATTTTTTTAGTAATCAAAACGTTTAAAGGCTTCAATCGCTTCGTATTCAGCTAAACCTAATTCATCATATAATACGGCAGTGTTTTTATTTCGATCTTCTGCCCTAACCCAGAATTCACGAGAATCATTTCCTTGAAACATCACTCTATCTTTTTGAGACTGGTGGTGTAAAATGGCATGACGTTTTAATAAAACTTCAGACGGACTTAACGGAACGGCCATATCAATTTCGTGAATATCCCATTCGTGCCAAGCTCCTCTATAAAGCCATAACCAGCAATCATCCATGTACGGTTCTGATTTAAGTTCTTTTAATGCGGCAAAAATGGCATTTAAACAAACCTCATGCGTTCCGTGTGGATCTGCCAAATCTCCAGCTGCAAAAACCTGATGCGGTTTTATTTTTGCGATGATATCTTTTACAATAGCAATATCTTCAGGCCCTAACGGATTCTTTTTAACTTGTCCAGTTTCATAAAAAGGCAGATCTAAAAAGTGTGTATTCTCATCTTTCAACCCGATATATCTTGTTGCTCCGTAAGATTCTCTTCTTCTAATCAATCCTTTTAATTTTCGAACTTCCAAAGAATCAATTTGGTTTTCGGATTTGTTATTTAAAAACTCAATAACCGATTTGAAATTGATATCAGCTTGACCTTCTCCAACAAAATCACTGGCAACTTCTGCAAATTTCAAGGCTTCATCATCTGAAACCGCAATATTTCCTGAAGTTTGGTACACCACATGAACATCGTGCCCTTGCTTAATTAATTTTGAAAATGTTCCTCCCATAGAAATCACATCATCGTCTGGGTGCGGACTAAAAAGAATAATTCTCTTTTTTGCCGGATTTGCCCTTTCTGGACGAAATGAATCATCTGTGTTTGGTTTTCCTCCTGGCCATCCGGTAATGGTGTGCTGTAGAATATTAAACATATTAATGTTCATATCGTAAGCAGAACCTTCCTGAGCCAAAAGGTCAGACATTCCGTTATTGTTGTAATCACGGTCTGTCAACTTTAAAATAGATTGTTTTGTTTTCTGGCAAAGCCAAACAATTGCTTTACTTTTTAATTCGGGAGTCCAAAGACATTCACCAACTAACCAAGGCGTTTTGAAACGGGTTAATTCTGAAGCTGCAGACTGATCTAAAACAAAAGTTGCATTTGGATGATTTTGTAAAAATGTAGCGGGAACCTCAGAACTGATATCACCTTGAACTGTTCTCTTTATGATATCTGCTTTATTTTGTCCCCAAGCCATCAAAACAATGCGTTTTGATCTCATAATTGTTGAAACTCCCATTGTTATGGCACGTTTCGGCACATTATCTATACCGTTAAAAGCAGATGAAGCATCGACTCTTGTGATATGATCTAAAGTGATAATTCTTGTTCCTGAATTGATGTGCGAACCTGGCTCGTTAAATCCAACGTGTCCCGTTCTACCAATTCCAAGCAATTGAAAATCAAGACCTCCTGCATTCTTAATATTCATTTCATAATCGATGCAGTATTGATTAATTTCATCAATTCCCACCGTACCATCAGGAATATTAATATTTTCAGGTTTGATATCAATATGATTAAAAAGATGCTCATGCATGAAATAATGATAGCTCTGATTGTTCTCCTTAGTCATTGGATAATATTCATCCAGATTAAAGGTGATTACATTGCTAAAACTTAGGCCTTCTTCTCTGTGCATTCTCACTAATTCCTCATAAACTTTTATAGGAGAAGAACCTGTTGCCAGACCTAAAACACAAGGCTTATTTTTTTCTTGCTTAGATCTAATTAGCTGCGCAATTTCATGCGCTACAATTACAGAAGCTTCAATAGAATTTTTGAAGATTTCGTTATGAATTTTCTCAAAACGAGTTTCTTCAAATTTTCCAGCGCTTTTGTAACTAATATCAGGTTTTATTTCTAAAGCACTTTTCATTTTTTTCTTTTTTGTAGTAGTTACCCTTTTGGCTTTAAGATATGGTATAGACAGCTTTCACCATCTATACCATACTACTAACCAAACTTAATATTCTCGTTTTTAGAAATTTGGAGCATTAACATCCCACCAAGTTCTGGTTCCACCGTTATCAGGACCGTTAAGTTTTGCAATACCTGTTTTAACACCTTCAGGGTTACCATCTTTTTCAGTAGAAACAAAGTTTATTCTTCTTACACCAAATTCAGTAGTAATTGCACCAGCACTTTGGTTGTTAAGAATTGGTAATAATTTAGGATAACCAGTTCTGCGGTGTTCAGCCCAAGCTTCCATACCGTCAGGGAAATTAGCAATCCATTTTTGAGTAATAATTTTTTGCAATTTCACTTCGTTACTTGCAGTTTCATCCCAAGCAACAGTAACATTATTCACAGCTAAACCACTGTTAAATGGAGCAACTGGATCTACATAATCTTTAGCTTTTTTCACATTATTTGCAATATAGTCAGCAGCACCACCTACAGAAAGCTGTTCAAAAGAAGCTGTAATACCTGCTTTGTAGAATGTCGCAGCGTCACCGCCCATATTCCAACCTCTTAAAGCTCCTTCTGCTCTTAAGAAGTAAATCTCAGCTGCATTTAACCAAACAACTTGTTTGTCTTCGTCTATTATCTTACCAAAATTCGAAAAATTAATGTGTTTTGACTTATCACCAAGAATACCACCTGTACGGATTCCTTTATATTCTCCAGGAAACTGTTCTGAAGTTTTAAAATAAACACTTATTCTAGGATCACTGTAACCTCCCATGATAGACTCCATATCTGCAGACATACGGCTATCATTATATTCGTAAGCAGCAACTCTAAGTGGGTGTTGCGAAACATCTTTATTCACAATAAAGCTGTCTGCATTTACTGTCATTACACCAAATTTTTGGCTAATTGCTTTTTCGGCTTCCGCTTTCGCTAATGTTGGATTAACTTTTACAATACGCATTGCTAATCTTAAACGTAGAGAATTTGCATATCTAACCCATTTTGTATAGTCTCCTTTATAAGTCGAACGATCGATTTTTGTAAAAGAGCTTGCTTCTCCAGCATCAATTCTTTTTGTTAATTCCGTAACAGCAAAATCTAAATCTTTAAACATTAAGCCATAAGCTTCTTCTTGAGAATCATAACCAATTGTTGCATCTGTAGTTCCTAATTTAGAATAAACTATTGGTCCCCATGAATCTGCTGCTTTATGTAAAGTCTGTACTTTTACTATTGTTGCCAAAGCATAAAACTCATCATATTTTCCTTTAGATGCCGCTTCAACTTTTAAGTAATTTGCCATTACTTGTGTGTAAATAGCTTCCCAACCCCAAAGGTTCCAGTTATCTGCAAGTGCATAAGAAAGGTTATTATTACCGTCAAAACCTGGTGCAGTAGTATATCCACCCCAAGTGTTACCCGATAAATCAATAGCCACCTGATACTTCCAACCTGGTACATTTACCATCACGTTGTCAAACATAGTAGTAAAAGGCCCCTTAATATGATTAAAGTCTTGCGTTAGTTCCTCTTGTGTAAAACCATCAGGATTGCTATTAATCTCGTCAAAATTATCTGTACAACCAACTAAGGCCAAAAGACCAAGACAGATTAGTGATTTTTTTATATTATTTGTTTTCATGATGTTTTAATTAGAAAGTTACATTTAAATTAAGACCAATACTTCTTGTTGATGGTAAACCATAAATATCAACTCCTTGTAATCCCTGACCTGTACTTAAAGCAATGTTTGGATCGAATGGTGCATCTTTATAAAAGAAGAATAAGTTTCTTGCGATTAATGATAAAGTTGCTGTATTAACAAATGGAATTGCTCTTTTGTTGAAAGTATATCCAAGTGAAACCTCTCTTAAACTTACATTTGTAGCGCTGTATACGTATTCAGCAGTTGCTCCATTAAGTCCGCCTACCGCTTCATAATATTTCTGAGGATCCATCTTAGTTACTTTTGTACCATCAGGCATAACTGCATTTACAGCAACACCACCAGCATTTCTAGCATCTCCAGATCTTTTTGACACTCCATAAAAATCATTCATAGATTCTGTAATACTCATTACATCTCCTCCAAAACGTCCATCGATTAAGAAGTTAGCTGTAAAAGCACCAAATTTGAATGTGTTTGACCAGCCTAACATAAAATCAGGGTTTGCATTACCAACTTCATGGAAATCTGCTTCAACTGCTAAGTTTCCTTTGTCGTCTAAAACAATTTCTCCTTTATCATTTCTAACAATACCTTTTCCTTCGATAACACCAAATGGTCTTCCTTCTGTTAAAGAGTATCTGTAGTTAATATTATTTACAGGAGTTAATGGAATTTTACCTCCTAATTCTGCTGGAATTTCTTTTACTTTATTTCTATTGTGAGAATAATTTACCATAGTTTCCCATGAGAATTTTTGTCCCTCAATAATTTTTCCGCTAACAACTAGCTCTAGACCTTGGTTTGCAATACTACCAGCATTTATTCCGTAGAAAGTATAACCGTAAGGGTTTGTTGCTGGAGCTGGAACTTGAATGTATTGATTTTTAGTTTCTGAGTTGTAGTAAGAAATTTCAAAACCTAATCTATTGTTGAACATTCTCCATTCAGTACCAAATTCAAATTCTGATTTCAATTCAGGTTTCAATCCTTCACCTGGTCTTGGACCTACTACAGGAGGAATAATATTACCACCTTGAATAGTCGATTTTGGAGAAGTTACAAAAGCAGAAACGTCATTACCTACTTGAGCATAAGTCCCTCTCACTTTTCCGAAGTTAATCCATTCTGGCATTGTTGCCATTTCACTAATAAGAGCAGTAACCCCTACAGATGGATAAAAATAAGATGAAGTATCAGTATTTACTAAAGTAGAAGACCAATCATTACGTCCAGTTACATCTAAATATAACATGTTTTTATAACCAAAAGTTGCAGAAGCAAAAATTGACTGAACCTCTCTTGAAGAACCTGTAGCCTGAAGACTTAAGTTATCTAAACCACTTGCGCTTGCAAAATTCCCCAAAGTAAACAAGTTAGCATTTACAAGTCCGCCAACAATACCAGAATCTAATGTAGTCTGTTGATTTGCTATTGTGTTATTGATACTTGCTCCTACGATAGCATTAAAACTGAAATCTTCGTTGAAGTTAGTATTAATTTTAGCAATCAAATCTCCGTAACGTTGTGTACTTAAATTGCCAACATTTATATATCTACCATTTATATGAGATAAAGAAGTATTGGTTGTAGCATAAATCTTTTTATCATAATCGTTTTCAACTCTATTATAGCTATATCTTCCAGCAATGCTTAACCAATTGTTTGCTTTATATTCTAAAGCTAAATTTCCGTTGAAGAAATTATCTTTATCAATAGATTTATTTCTATTGATTAACCAATAAGGGTTCTGAACATATATATCAGCATTTGGTGCACTGTAAAAGTTTTGACCATATAAGTTTCTAGAAGGAATAAATGTTTCAAAATTATCTTTATAATAATTAAAGTCATTTCCTCTTTGGAACAAATAAACTCCCGTTAATGGGTTTGAGTAAAGTCCGTTTACAGGTCTGTTGTCAATAGTCTGAGTTGTATATTTAGCATCAGCAGAAACAGTTAATTTATTGTTGAAAAATTTACCAGTTTGGCGAATTCCAAAGTTGTTTTTCTTTAAGCCGTTACCTTCAATAACTCCAGAAGCAGCTGTATTAGCATAAGAAATACTAGTTGAAGAAACATCAGATCCAGTCGTAAAAGCAGCAGAAGTAATTTGAGTAACTCCTGTGCCGAAGAAGTCTTTTACGAAATCTTTTGACTGTACTTTTCCTCCCCAAGATTTTTGTGCACCTGCTGTACCATATTCGTACTGAAATTCAGGTAATGAGTGAACAGATTCAAAAGTAGTTACAGAAGAAACAGCTAAATTTCCTGTGTTTTCTTTAACTTTTTTAGAAGACAATAAAATAACCCCATTTGCTCCTTGAGATCCATATAATACAGAAGCCGCAGCACCTTTAAGCACAGTCATTCCTTCGTAATCGTCTGGATTAATCAAAGAAATAACATCTCCTCCGTCACGGTTACCCCCAGCAGTACTACCAAATGAATCATTTGACGCATTTGTATTACCTTGCTGATTTGAAGTACCATTATACATAGGAATACCATCAATAACATAAAGTGGCTGGCTGTTCATGATAGAAGAATTACCACGAATTACAACTTTTGTAGATCCTCCAGTACCACCAGAACTTTTTGTTACTGCTACACCCGCAACTTTACCTGCAATTGTATTAATAACGTTGGCATCTTTTACACGAGTCAACTCTTCTCCTTTAAGTTCTTGAGCAGCATATGTCAAAGATTTTCTTGTTTTCTTAACACCCAAAGAAGTTACCACAACTTCATTCAATGCATTTGATGCCCCCTGAACCATCTTCACATTAATTGTAGAAGCATCTCCTACAACTATCGTCTGAGTTTCTAGCCCTACATAAGTGAAAACTAAACTCTGTCCTTTTTGAACTTCAATCGTATACAATCCATCAAAATCGGTAGTTGTTCCTTTTTGACTTCCTTGTACCAAAACAGAAGCTCCTGGTAATGGCATACCTTCAGAATCTGTAATCACACCTTTGACACTTTTTACTTGTGCAAGCGAAACTTGCGCCGTAAAAACAATCATAAAGATTAAGAAAATTTTTTTCATGTTTATTTTATTTTGTTAGTTATGAAGTAAAATTATTCTTAAGGCATTGTTAAAAAAAATAAATTAAACCAACGACAACAAAATTTAAACGAACGACATAAATCATTCAATAATACGCTTTACGAAAACGTTCTAATAGAAAAATTAAGCACCAATATCCTTTTTTTGCGAAATTTTATTCAAAAAAATTGGCATATTGCAGTTAATTGTTTAAAGTTGCACAATATTTCAGTATTGTTAAGAAAAACTAAATTTATCTAACTAACACAACCAATTGAAAGAAATACGAAAAGTTAAATTTGACATTAAACTGCAAAACCATGTTTGGTTCTGGGGAGTATACTTTACTTTAAACTTTTTAAGATGGGGTGCTTACTTTAATGATTATCCTTATGCATTCAAATCAAACTTAATCGAATTTTCACTGGTTATTCCTTTAGTATATCTCAATTTATTTGTTTTAGTTCCAAGGTATGTATTGAAGCAAAAATACATTATGTATACATTTTTATTGCTTCTAAGCCTATTTGCAATTTATTTGGCTAAAACGGCCCTTACCTATTATATAATATCTGAAAATATCTGGCCGGAAGCCAATAGAGAATATCATCCATTTGAAATCAATCACATAGTTGCCGTTTGCATTGGAGAGCTTTATGTACTGGCAATGGCATCATCTGTTTACCTCACGTTAACATGGTTAAGAGAAAGAGAAAGAAACCGATCTTTAAGAGAAAACCAGTTTAAAATAAAACTTAAGTATCTTGAAAATCAGATTCAGCCACATTTCTTCTTTAATACATTAAATAATCTATATGCTTTATCGCTAGAATCCTCCAAGAAAGTTCCAGATGTAATTATCAAGCTTTCCAACTTGATGGAATATGTATTGTATGATGTAAAAGGAACCAAATTTGTTCCTCTAATAAAGGAAATCGATTATATACAGAATTATATAGAAATTGAAAAGCTTCGTTTTGAAAATGTTGAAGTAACCATTAATCTAGAATCTAATATAGAAGATGTTGTTGTACCTCCGCTAATTTTTATTTCATTGGTTGAAAATGCTTTTAAACATGGAGGTTTAAACAACAAAAATTTAAAAATTAAAATCAATTGTAGAGTTATAGACAATAAAACACTCGATTTTGAAATCTTAAATAATTTTGTAATTTCACAAAATCATAATCCGAAAAGAGGAATTGGTTTGGTTAATACAAAAAAGAGACTGAAACTAATTTACAGAAACAATTTTAGCCTTAAACACCAAACCAAACTAAATTTCTACATAATCAGATTACAAATACCAACTCAGAATGAAGATTAAATGTGTGTTAATTGATGATGAGCCTTTAGCTATCAAAGTCCTGCAAAATTATTTCACCAATTTTACAGATTTTGAAGTTGTAGCGACATTCAATAACTCTTTAGAGGCGCTTGATTTTATCAACAGCACCCCTGTTGATGCCGTCTTTTTAGATATTAACATGCCTATGATGACTGGTTTTGAACTTATCAGCCTAATTGAGAACAAAACTAAAGTTATCATTACTACAGCATTTAGAGAATTTGCAGCTGAAAGCTATGATTTGGATGTATTAGATTATTTGGTAAAACCAATTCCGCTACCAAGATTTATAAAATGCATCAATAAAATTACTACCGAATACAATCTCAAAAACAATATTAAAGTAGAAACCACAAAAGGCGATTCTCATATTTTTATTAAAGTCGATAAAAAAATGATGAAAATTAATATTGAAGAAATTTTATTTGTTGAAGGAATGAAGGAATATATAAAAGTGGTCACGCCAGATAAAACCTATATTACTCATAAATCTCTTACATCGCTATCAGAAGAATTACCCGCAGATCGTTTCCTTAGAATCCATAAATCATATGTAATTGCACTAAATAAGGTAAAATCTATAGAAGGAAACCGTGTGCAAATTCAATCATACAACATCCCAATAGGCCGAAACTACAGTAAAGAAGTTAAAAACAAGATATTGGAATAAAATATAATTACGAATTACATTTTCTAAGTAGGTTAAAATTAACACTTTGTTGAAAAAACAGAGCCGTTGGTTTAAATTTAACATTATTTATACCTTTTTATTTTTTTTTGATAATCCTAACAAATATATTTACGGTCTTCAAAAAACAATAAAATAAAAAATTAACCTTATTATTATGAGTTCAGAAAATGTGCAAACCAAATGGGGGCAATTTATCTCTTTGATAATCGTCTTCTTCTTTTGGGGTTTTGTTGGTTCAGCCAATGACATCCTGATTCCAGTATTCAAAAAAGTATTTACGTTATCGCAAGTACAATCTCAATTAGTAGCTTGGGCTTTCTACGCTGCTTATTTTGTTGGATCAATTATATTCTTTATCGTTTCTTTAAAAGTAGACGTTTTGCAAAAATACGGCTACAAAAGAACCTTATCTGCAGGGTTAATTTTGTCTGCTGTAGGTTCGTTTTTATTCGTTCCAGCGGCTACAATTCAAAGTTTTCCTTTCTTTCTAACCGCTTTATTTACAGTAGGTTTAGGATTCTCGATTCAACAAATTGTAGCAAACCCTTTAGCTATTAAAATGGGAAGTCCAGAAACTGGAGCACACCGTTTGACACTTGCAGGAGGAATCAACTCTTTTGGTACAACAATCGGAGCTATTTTATTAGGTATCGCTTTATTCGGAATGGGAGACAACAAAAAAACAGCTCTTTCATTAGAAGATATTAAATTGCCATTCATCATCTTAGGTCTTGCATTTATTGCTGTTGCCGTTTTCATGAATTTTTCTAAAATCGAAGATCCGGTAAAAGAAGAAGAAGCAATCATCAAAGACAAACACAGCAGTTTCAATATTCTTGACTACCCGCAATTATACTTGGGTATGTTAGGAATTTTTATTTATGTTGGAACTGAGGTAACTATCATCAGTAATCTACCTGCCCTATTGCACACTCATGAGTTCGGAAATGTCCTAGAAGACGCTGTTGCACCATTTATTGCGCTTTATTGGGGAAGTTTAATGATCGGACGTTGGAATGGTGGAGTAAACGTATTCAATACTTCTAACTTGGTAAATACTGCACTGAAATTTATCGTACCAGCTTTAGCTTTTGGAGTAATTATTGGAGCAAATATCTTTGCCGCTCACGATGTTTCTTCATTCTACATTTACCCAATCTGGATTTTATTATTTATCGCTGTAAGTTTTGTTGGCGGTAAAAATGCTGGAAAAACCTTAATGCTTTTCGGAATTTCAGGATTAACAATGATGGTTTTAGGATTGGCTTGGCCAAACCCAGAAATCGCTAAATTCTTCTTTATTTCTGGAGGATTATTCTTATCTATCATGTGGCCTTCAATCTTCGATTTAGCGATTGCAGGATTAGGAAAAAACACAGGAAAAGCGTCTTCTTTCTTAATTATGATGATTCTTGGAGGTGGAGTTATTCCATTAGTTCAAGGAAGCATCTGTGATTTAGATGCAACAAATCCAAACGGAATTTTCGGCATCACTTACACTCACTTCTCTTACATTGTACCGCTTATTGGTTTTGCATATTTAGGATTCTATGGTTTCTACTGCCCTAAAATCTTGAAAAAACAAGGAATCAGCCACGTACAAAGCGAAGGTGGCGGACACTAAAATTAAAAAAATCCAATATATAAAAATCCAAATTCCAATTTACTATCGGAATTTGGATTTTTTTTATTTCTAAAGAAGAGAAACCTTAGAACCTCAGTATCTCAGAACCTTAGCCCCTTACTTCGCATTAATAATATTACTCAAATTCTTCTTAAAAACAGCTTTATTTTGCGCCGATAAAGGATAAACCACATCTTTGTCTGCATGAATAATTACCTTATCAATATCAGCATTTAAAAGCGCTTGAGGATCCTTTATTTTTAACGTGCAAGCTCCATCAAAAAAACCATCATCTTCAATAGTTTTTCTAGCCTCTATTTTGGTGCCATCGCTTAAAACTGCCGAGATCGTCATTTCGCTGTTTAATGTTTTCGAATAAAATCCGTCCATTACCAATAAAAGTCGATACGTATTTTTCAATTCCGGACCTTTAAATTCGTGTCTTGTAATGTTATATCGAAGACCTTTAGCAAGAGTTTGAAATTTAACCGAACAATCCAACTCATAAGTTGCAACATCTCCAGCCTCATTTACCGAAGTAAGAACTTTAGCAGCTTGGGCGTTTATAGAAAAACTCGCTACAAAAAAAGACAACATAAATAAGATAACTTTCATATTTAACTATTTAAGATTCAATATAAAAGTAAAAAAAAATCGTCTTTTCTCGTTAGAAAAAAGACGATTTTAATTTTGTAAATATCTAAGGATTATTTATTTCCTTTTTCGAAGTCAGCAACAAACTGAGCTAAACCGATATCTGTCAATGGATGTTTCAACAAACCGTAAATTGCAGAAAGAGGTCCAGTCATAACATCTGCACCAATTTTAGCACAATTTACAATATGCATTGTGTGACGTACAGAAGCTGCTAAAATTTGAGTTTCGTAACCGTAGTTATCATAAACCTCTCTAATTTCCTGGATCAAGTTCAATCCATCAGTAGAAATATCATCTAAACGACCAACAAACGGAGAAACATAAGTAGCTCCAGCTTTTGCAGCCAAAATAGCTTGTCCTACAGAGAAAACAAGAGTTACGTTAGTTTTAATTCCTTTATCAGAAAAATATTTAGCTGCCATAACACCTTCCTTAGTCATAGGAAGTTTTACGACGATTTGCTCATGTAATTCAGCAAGCTCCTCACCCTCTTTAACCATACCTTCAAAGTCAAGAGCGTTAACTTCAGCACTTACATCACCATCAACAAGATTGCAAATGTCAACATAATGCTTAAGGATATTGTTTTTTCCAGTGATTCCTTCTTTTGCCATTAATGACGGATTAGTCGTTACACCATCCAAAACTCCTAAAGCTTGCGCTTCTTTAATTTGAGCTAAATTAGCTGTGTCTATAAAAAATTTCATAATTTGTTTAATTAAAAATGGTTTGTTTGTATTTATATGTTTGCAAAATTCTCCAAATAAACATTCAAAGAAAATCTAGCTGCAAAATTACAAAATCAATATCAATAACGTTTTTAAAATCAAAACCATTTTGGATTTAATTGTTAAAAATAAGTGTGTTTTTTACATTTTTCTATAACTTATAATGATTCATAAGCATTTTCTCATACATTTTATCTGGGAGCGCTCGTTTTAACACGATCGAAAACTTCTGCATAAAAGCACCAACTTTATAATGTACATTCGGTTTTTTAGTCTGAATGATTTTATAAACCGCCTCAGCCATCTCATTCGGATTGCTTCCTGCATCAACATGATCATTCATAGTTGACAGAACATCTCCATACACTTTTTCATAAGCAGAATCTTTAATAACTGGCGCATGGTAACGACCAGCCGCAATATTGGTTGCAAAATCCCCTGGCGCAACATTCGTGATTTCAACGCCAAAAGCTTTCACTTCCATTCTCAAAGCTTCTGTTATTAATTCTAACGCTCCTTTTGAAGCCGAATAAACACTTCGGTACGGTAATCCCATATAACCCGCAATTGAAGTAATATTGATTATAAGTCCCGAATTTTGTTTACGCATTTGCGGAAGCGCAGCTTTCATAACTTCAATCGGTCCGAAAAAGTTCGTTTCAAAATTATTTCTAATTTCTTCTGTCGGAATTTCTTCTAAAGGCCCTGTAATCCCAACCCCAGCATTATTGATTACAATATCTAATCTTCCAGAAGTTTCAATAATTTTGTTTACCGCGTTTTTAATAGAATCAACATTTCGAACATCTAAAGCTACTAAAGGAAAAACTGAATTTAAAACTTTCTCAGGATTTCTACTTGTTCCGTATACAACAAAACCTTTTTGATGTAAAAACTCACCAATAGATTTTCCAATTCCTGATGATCCTCCGGTAATTAAAACGACTTTACTCATTTTTTTAGTTATAAGTTATGAATTATGAGTTATGAGTTTTGGAGAATGGTATTATTTTGAACAGTACATAAAATGCTCAACGATTAACTTTTAACCAATAACATCTAACTTCAGATAGGGTCAAAAATAAAAAAATCCTCCTAAAAGGAAGATTGCAAACTAATTAAATTCTAAAAAAAATGGCAAGCGACCTACATCGCACCGCTCAACCACGTACCCTTGCTATGTTCCCATCCTGGGGGAGTCTGCAGGAGCTGGTCGTGTAGGACTTGCCGGTGCAAATATACAATCTTTTTATATTTTTGCAAGAGCTTTGTTGCTATAAAAATAACATCGTATATTGGCTTATTGAAATTTTAAACTATGAAAAAATATAACTTCCTAGCTGTCATTTTATTAGGAATCACATTAATTGGATGCAAAGAAAAAAATAAAGGTGAAAATTCTTTATTTACTATCGATGATTCTGCTTTTCCAGCTCATTTTACGCAAAAAGAAGTCCTTAATATTGGAATTTTAAACCCAAATTCGAAAGAAATCGACAGCGTTGCCTACTTCATAAACGACCAAAGAGTTGGAGGAACAAAAGGCAAAGAAAATTTTAGATTTGAATTAATAGATCAAAAATTAGGATACCAATACCTAAAAGCTAAAGTTTATTTTGGTGGAGATTCTTCTGATGCAACTAAAAGAATTGAAGTGGTTTCTGATATCGAACCAAAATTATTAAAGTATAAAGTTGTAAATACCTATCCGCATGATAAAAAAGCTTTCACAGAAGGTTTTGAGTTTTACAACGATACTTTATATGAAAGCACTGGACAAGAAGGCGCTTCATTTATAAAAAAGTACGATTATAAAACGGGTAAAGTTTTTAAACAAATTGATCTCGATCAGCAATATTTTGGAGAAGGAATCACTTTTATAAATGGCAAATTATTCCAATTAACATATAAAAACAAAAAAGGTTTTATCTACGATGCTAAAACATTAAAACTAGAAAAAACTTTTGATTACGAAAAAGATATTGAAGGTTGGGGAATGACGAATGACGGAAAATATATCTATCAAACTGACGGAACAGAAAAGATTTGGAAAGTTGACCCAAATACTCAAAAAATGATCGATTATGTGAATGTTTATTCTGGAAATTCAAAAATCAAAGCTGTTAATGAGCTAGAGTGGATTAACGGAAAAATCTACACAAATGTATGGTTTAAAGACGCTATTGCAGTTGTAAATCCAGAAAACGGTGCTGTTGAAGGAATTTTAAATCTTTCTGATTTACGCAAATCTATGAACGATATTACAACTGAAGATGTATTAAATGGAATTGCATACAATCCTAAAACTAAAACCATTTTTGTAACTGGGAAAAACTGGAGCAAAATGTTTGAAATAACAGTTTCAGAATAAATCTTAAACAAAAAGATTTTTACGAATTTCACAAGTTTTCACATATTTATCCGTGAAAATTTGTGAAATTTGTGTTTTTACATATATCCCCTAAAAGATGATCACTTTAATTACAAACATACAAGAGTTACTCCAAATTCGCGAAACTTCTATTGGTAAAGTTTCAGGTGCTGAAATGGCTAATCTTCCAACAATTAAAAATGCTTTTTTAGTTTTAAAAGACAATTTAATTGAAGACTTCGGCTCAATGGATAATCTTCCAAAAATCAATGCCGATAAAACTATTGATGCAACAGGAAAAGTTGTGCTCCCGTCTTGGTGCGATAGCCATACACATATTGTTTATGCAGGAAATCGCGAGCAAGAATTTGTAGACCGTATCAACGGACTTTCTTATGAAGAAATCGCTAATCGTGGCGGCGGAATCCTTAATTCGGCTAAAAAACTAAACGAAACTTCAGAAGAAGAAATTTACGAGCAATCTAAAATTCGTTTAGAAGAAGTAATGCATTTAGGAACTGGAGCCGTAGAAATTAAATCAGGTTACGGCTTAACAGTTGATGGAGAATTAAAAATGCTTCGTGTAATTAAAAAACTGGCCGAAAACTACCCTATTGCAATCAAAGCAACATTTCTAGGCGCACATGCTTTTCCTTTACATTACAAAGACGATAAAGCAGGTTATCTGGACGAAATTATCAACGAAATGCTTCCAGAAATCTCTAAAAACAAACTAGCAGATTACGTAGATGCTTTCTGCGAAAGCGGTTATTTTTCTGTAGAAGAAACCGAAAAAATAATGGAAGCAGGCTTGGCATTTGGCTTAAAACCAAAAATTCACGTAAACCAATTTAATTCGATTGGCGGAATTCAGGCTGGCGTTAAATTTAATGCTCTTTCTGTAGATCATCTAGAAATAATGAATCCAGAAGATATACAAGCATTAAAAAACACAGAAACAATGCCTGTGGCTTTGCCTTCATGCTCTTACTTTTTAAGCATTCCTTATACGCCAGCTCGCGAAATGATAAAAGCTGGTTTACCTTTAGCATTAGCAACAGACTTTAACCCTGGTTCTACTCCATCCGGAAATATGAATTTTGTTGTGGCGACAGCTTGCATCAAAATGAAAATGACACCAGAAGAAGCTATAAATGCTGCTACAATTAACGGAGCATACGCAATGGGCCTTTCAGAAACACACGGAAGCATCACAAAAGGTAAAAAAGCTAATTTGATTCTAACAAAACCAATTTCTTCTTATTATCAAATTCCTTACGCTTTTGGAAGTAATCTTATTGAATCTGTTTTTGTTGAAGGTAAAATTTTAGAGTAATTATTTCAAAGATTTAAATTTAAATATAGCCCGTGGTTTCAACCACGGGAAACGTATTGTTTTTCAAACAATAAAAACCATTCAATTTCAAGCATAAAAAAAGGTCTGTGAAAATCACAGACCTTTAATATCTAAGTGGCATTATATCCCTATGGCAAAATTATCTTAAACTGAAACTAGTTTTAGAAACCAACTCATCATTATCAAATACATTGATAAAATAAGTTCCTTTAGCAAAATCTTTTCCTGGAAGATCTTCACTTACTTGTACAGTTTTATTTTCATATTTTACTGTAGTTTTAAAACTGTAAGTTAAAGTGTTATCACCAAAACTTTCTGTTTTCTTTTCTCCTAAAACATTGTTTTTAGAATCAATAACTTGAACATAATACGTCTTGTCTCCAGATTTAGCAATTTGATTTTCAGCAATTGTAAAACTAACTTTCAAAACATCAGCACGGCTTGCTTTATCAGTTTCGATTTGTTTACCAGAGCTTTTCAATTTGTAAGCTGAAGTTTTAGTATTTAAAACAGATAATTTAGAACCTTTTTCTACAGTTTTAGCTAATTCTTCGTTCTGACCAACTAATACTTCATTATATTTCTTAGATTCTCCTAAAACTACAATAGTACTATCTCTTTGAGTAGTTAAAACACCATTTTGTTTTTTCAACTCATCGTTTTCAGCAACTAAAGTTTTCATTTTGCTTTGCATTGCCTGAACTTGTGATCTGTATTTAGAAACATCTCCTTTAGACTTGTTCAAATCATCCATTAAAGCTACTACTTTATCTCTTTCTTGGATTAATTCATCAGACATCGAAGTATTTTCAGCAATTGCAGCATCATAAGTTGCTTTTAACTCCTGTAAATCTTTCATTACAGATTCTTTTTCAGTCAAAGTTGTGGTCAATTCAGTCTTAACAACCTCTGTATCAGAAGACAATTTAAAAATATACACTAAACTACCGATCAGTAGGACTGCTAAAACTGCGATTACCGCCTTTAGACTTGAATTGTTGTTCTTTGGGTTTTCCATATTTAAATAATTTTCTTTAATAACAAATTTAAGAATTAATATAAGGTAATAACGTAAGTTTCTACAATTATATTATTTTTGGAAAATAAATTTTTTTCATGGAAAAATTAATCCCTTTCACTATAAATGATTTAGCAAAAGTCACAAATCATAGAAGTGGTGAATTAAAGTTCGGAGAAAAAATGATTGTTATTCCGCCAGGAGTTGACAAAGTCAGTTTTCTCAAAGAAAGTGAAGCAAAATATGTACTATTAGGAATTCCTGAAGATATTGGCGTACGTGCCAATTATGGAAGGCCTGGAGCTGCATCGGCATGGCAATGTGCAATAAAAAGCATTGCAAACATTCAGCATAATAGATTTTGCAAAGGAAGCAACATTATTGTTTTAGGACAAATCAACGTTTCAAATGAAATGCGAGAAGTTGAAAACCTAGATTTTAATGATATTGACGATCGCTCAAAATTAAGCCAGCTGGTTGAAAAAATAGACAAAGAAGTATCTCATATTATTTTTACCATAATTAAAGCCGGAAAAACACCAATTATTATTGGTGGAGGCCATAACAACGCCTACGGAAATATTAAAGGTGCCGCTCTTGCAAAAGGAAAACCAGTAAACGCGATTAATTTTGATGCGCATTCTGATTTTAGGATTTTAGAGGGGCGTCATAGCGGAAATGGCTTTTCTTATGCTTATGAAGAAGGTTTTTTAAAGAAATATTTCATTTTTGGACTTCATGAGAACTACACTTCAAAAAGTGTTTTAGACATTATCAAAAAACTGGAAGACCGTGTTCGCTATAATACTTACGATAGTGTCAATATTAGAAAAGAAAAAGACTTTAATCGCGAAATGATTACAGCTTTGGATTTTATTAAAAATGATGCTTTTGGAATCGAAGTCGACTTAGATGCAATTCCAAACATTGCGAGCAGCGCCATGACCATAAGCGGATTTTCTGTCGAAGAATTGAGACAGTTTGTTTCTTTCTTTGGTGAACATAAAAACGCAGCGTATTTGCATATCTGCGAAGGCGCACCAGATTTAGATAATTCGCCAAACAATAACTTAATCGGCAAGTTAATTGGTTATTTAGTGACCGATTTTGTTAAAGCAAATATTGAAAAAGACTGATTCAAAAAAAGCCAGTTTCTAATGCAAAACAAACTGGTTTTGCCAAATAAAAGCCAATTCAAATAAAGGATTAACCGAATAAACCTATCTTTGCACGGCATTTTAGAATTAAAACTAAAATAGTTAACACCTAAGATATGTTATTCGAAGATTTATCACTTTCAAAAAGTATACAAAAAGCCGTATTTGAAGAAGGCTATTTAAATCCGACTCCTATTCAAGAAAAAGCAATTCCGATTGTTTTAGAAGGTCGTGATTTAATTGGCTGTGCGCAGACAGGAACAGGAAAAACAGCAGCTTTTGCCATTCCAATTATACACCAACTACACCGTATCGTTGGTTCGTCAAAAAAAGCCAAACAGATTCGTGCGCTTGTAGTTACACCTACTCGCGAATTAGCCGTTCAAATTGGACAAAGTTTTGACACTTATGCTAAATATACCAATTTAACACAGCTGACTATTTTTGGAGGAGTTTCACAAAACCCTCAAGTAGACGCTTTAAAAAATGGAGTTGATGTTTTAATCGCTACTCCAGGACGTTTGCTTGACCTTCATAAGCAAGGTTTTCTTGATTTAAATCATCTACACACTTTAGTGCTTGATGAAGCCGATCAGATGTTGGATATGGGCTTTATAAACGATGTGAAAAAAATCGTAAAACTTACTCCTAAAAACAGACAAACTTTGCTTTTCTCTGCAACAATGCCAATCGCTATTCGCGAGCTTGCAGAAATGTTTCTTCAAGATCCAGCAAAGGTTGAAGTTTCACCAGTTTCATCTACTGCAGAAAATGTAGAACAGCGCATTTATTTTGTTGATAAAACAGAAAAAAGAAACCTGTTATATACTTTAATTAAAGAAGAAAATTTATCAAATGTACTAGTGTTCTCAAGAACAAAACACGGTGCAGATAATGTTGTTAAAGCACTTCGTAAAAAAGATATCCCTGCAGAAGCGATTCACGGAGATAAATCGCAAAATGCAAGACAAAGAGTTTTAGATGCTTTTAAAAACAAAGAAGTTGGCGTTCTGGTTGCTACTGATATTGCAGCGCGAGGAATTGACATTGAACAGTTACCTTATGTAATCAACTTTGATTTGCCGAATATTCCTGAAACTTATGTTCACCGTATTGGTCGTACAGGTCGTGCTGGAAACGGTGGTATTGCAATTTCTTTCTGCGGGAAAGATGAACTTCCTTATTGGAAAGATATTCAGAAATTAATAAAGGTTGATGTAAAAACAATTGCAGATCATCCGTATCAATGGCATTCTGGAAGTCCGGAAGCTGGAGAAAAACCTAAAAATTCAAACAGAAGCGGTGGTGCTCATAAATCGAGAAAATCAACAAACGCAAAGAAAAACAAAAAACGCTGGTACTAAACAGCGTTTTTTTCTTTTATAAGGAAGTTGATTATTTTGAATAATTTAACCGGCTCAAAAGGTTTAATGATTATATCATTCATTCCAGATGAAATAGCCTCATCTGTAATTTCGTCTTTATCAAAAGCGGTTAAGGCCACAATTGGCGTTTCAATTCCCTGAAGACGGATTCGTTTAGTGGTTTCAAACCCATTCATTAAAGGCATATTAATATCCATTAAAATCAGGTCGAACGTTTCATTTTCCAAAGCTTTAAGCGCCGCAAAACCATCATCTACAACTTTGCAAGAATAATTATTTTTTTCGATGATCTTTTTCGTTACAAGCTGATTAATCAAATTATCTTCGACTACTAAAATTTTATAAATTTCGCTCGAAGTCAAATCAACTTCAATTTCATCAATAATGCTTTTGGTTTTCGCTAAATCATGTTCGAACGCAATTGTAAACGAAAATGCAGTTCCTTTTCCAATATCACTATCCAGTGTAATTGTGCTTCCAAAAAGTCCTAGCAATCTTTTTACAATACTAAGCCCTAAGCCTGTACCTTGATAATCTTCATCTCTTCTACCAACTTGGACAAATTTTTCGAAAATTTTATTCTGATCTGCAACTGCAATTCCAATTCCGTTATCTTTAATTAAGAAATCTAAATAATATAGCTTTCCCTCGATTCTATTCAATCTTACATTAATTTCAACTTGTCCGTCTTTAGTAAATTTTAATGCATTACTCACCAAATTCATTAAAATCTGAGCGAGACGCAGTTTATCTCCAATTAAATACTCAGGAATATTTGAATCAATATTGGTAGAAATTCTATTATTGTTTTTCTGTGAAAGGAAAGAAAGCGAGTTTTTGATTACCGTAATTTCGTCAGAAATATTAAAAGTGAGGTTTTCTAATACAATTTTATTTTCTTCAATTTTATTAATCTGCAGAATATCATTCACAAGAGACAATAAATATCTTGCAGAAAATTTAAGAGAACTTAAATGCTGGCTTCTTGAGATTTCTTTATGTTCTTCGAGCAGCATATTCGTGATTCCGACAACGCCATAAAGAGGAGTGCGTAATTCGTGGCTTATAGTCGATATAAACTGGGTTTTAAGCAAAGAGGCCTCTTCGGCAATTTCTTTTGCTTTAAGAAGCTCTAAATTGTGTCTCTTCTTATATCTAATGTTCCTTATTAGTGTGATAATTAAAATTAAAAGAATCAACGAAATCAAAATAAAAAGAATTACAATGATTTTTGATTTTCTTAAGCTCTGCGATTGCTCTACTTTTTCTCCTTCAACCTTGTCGATTTGCCTTTTATACTCATCTAGTTCAAGACTTAAACCTGCTTGAGATGCTCTTTTAAGTTTCTTAACATCATATAATTTTTCTGAAACATTATAATGATTAACAAGTGCATCATAAGCTTCTTTATGCTTTCTAATTTTATTTAAAAAATGCGAGTATTCTAAATAAACTTGTGCTAAATCTGTCTTCTCCTGACATTTTTTCCCTGCTTCAATGGCGCTCAAAAAATAGGTATTTGCAGCATTATTATCATTTTTATGGCTAGAATAAATACCATTCAGCATATCAACGATAACTTCTGTCGATCCGTCATTATACTTAATTTTAGTACTGTTTACATACTTTAAAAAGAGATACCCTTGATTGAAATTTCCAATATCAAAATAAGCCCATGCGATATTAACGTTGGTAAAATAAACCTCTTTTAAATCGTTAATTTTCAACGCATAAGCAACTGCTTTTTTATAATTTCGAATTCCTTCATCAAACTTCTTTTTTTCGAAACAATACATATTCCCTAAATTATTATAGAGAAGACATTTTATAGAATCATTTTCCGTTTTATTAGCGTAGTACAGTCCTTTTTTATAGAAGAAAATAGCTTTATCAAACTCAGTTAGTTCGTTATAGTTGGCTGCAATAATATTATACGAACGAGCGATAAGGCAATAATCTTTTATTGCTGTTGCCGCATTTAAAGCTACTCTAGAATAAATAAGTGATTTCTCGAAATTAGATTCCCTAAAATTCAAAAGTGCTTTCTTTACCGTCTTATCAATTTTAGGATCAAGGCTGCAATTAGATTGCGAGATCGCTGAATTGGCAAAGCAATTCAGAACCAAAAGTAAAAGTAAAAAAATCCGTTTTTGGGGCATCAATCGGCTAGTTTGATCAAATATACACTTTAAAATAAAAAAAAGCTGTATTTCATAAAAAAATACAGCTTTTCAAATATTATTTCAATAACTAAGATAAAAAAATTAAAATCTCAGTATATTTTTATTCTTTATTCTCTTCCCATTGTCCAACAACAGAAGTCGCTAACGCATTTCCTAATACATTAGTTGCACTTCTAAACATATCGCAGAAGTGGTCAATTGGAAGAATCAATGCAATACCTTCAATCGGAATATCAAACATACCACAAGTTGCAGCAACTACAACCAAACTTGCTCTTGGCACACCAGCAATACCTTTACTGGTAAGCATTAAAACTAAAAGCATTGCCATTTGTGTTCCTAAATCTAAATGCACATTGTAGAATTGTGCAATAAAAATACTGGCAAAAGTCATGTACATCATACTTCCGTCAAGGTTAAACGAATATCCAAGCGGCAGCATGAAAGAAACAATTTTATCTTTTACTCCAAAACCTTCTAATTCTTCTGTCAATTTAGGGAATACTGCCTCGCTACTTGTTGTTCCAAAAGCAATTGCTAAAGGCCCAGTAATACGTCTTAATAATTCAGTCATTCTTCCTTTAAGGAAAATATATCCGATGGCAATTAAAATAACCCATAGAGTACTAATTCCTATTAAAAACGAACCGAAAAATTTAAAATAAGTAATCACCAATTCTTCTGCATCTCTTATGGCAAACACCCCTGCAATTGCTCCAAAAACTCCAATTGGCGCAAATTTCATTACATAGTTTACCATTTTTAAAACGACATGTGATAATCTATCAAAAGCACCAATAATAGGCTTTACTGTATCTCCTAAAGAAGCTGCCGCTAATCCGAAGAAGATTGAGAAAACTACAATTTGAAGAATCTCATTAGTAGCCATTGCTTCAACGATACTTTTTGGCACAATATGCTCAACAAAATTATCAAAAGACAAGTTTTGTGTTTTACCAGTAACTTCAGAAGCTGCTGCCATATCAACGTGATCTAATTTTAAACCAACACCTGGCTGCAAAATATTTACATAAAACAATCCGATTAGAAGCGAAATAAATGACGCTGTAAAAAACCATCCAATAGCTTTTCCTCCAATTCTTCCAACAGTTTTAATATCACCTAATTTCGCAATTCCAACCACCAAAGTCGTAAAAACCAATGGAGAAATAATCATTTGCACCAAACGAATAAAGATGGTTGCCAGCATTTTAATTTTACTGCTAAATGCCTGCGCTGCCTCGGGTGAAATGCTATTGTGCAGAATAATTCCTAAAATGGCTCCTAGAACCATCGCAATTATAATCTGCCCTGTTAATCCCGAAAGAAATGATGTTTTTTTAGTTTCTGTAACTTCTTGCATTAAATTATTTTTTGATTATTAAAATATAAGACCCTCACTGTCTTACCTTTTATTAATATGTTTTGTTGATTAAATAAAAATCTGCCAAAACAATTGCAGCCATCGCTTCTACGATTGGCACTGCGCGAGGCACTACACACGGATCATGACGTCCTTTTCCTGTCATTGGTGTAATATTTCCTTTATTATCTAACGAATCCTGAGTCTGCATGATAGTTGCAACAGGTTTAAAAGCAACTCTGAAATAAATATCCATTCCGTTGCTAATACCACCTTGAATTCCGCCAGAAAGATTTGTTTTTGTTGTTCCGTCCGGATTGTATAAATCGTTATGTTCGCTTCCTTTCATTTCAGAACCAGAAAAACCGCTTCCGTATTCAAAACCTTTCACAGCATTAATAGAAAGCATTGCTTTTCCTAATTCTGCGTGAAGTTTATCAAATACTGGTTCACCTAGACCAACTGGAACATTCTGAATTACACAAGTCACAACACCTCCAACAGTGTCTCCCTGCTTGCGGATGTCGCGAATATATTCTTCCATAATCGCTGCAGATTTCTCATCTGGACAACGCACTGGATTGCTTTCAATTTTAGAAAAATCTAATTCTTGATAAGGTGTATCTAAATGAATTGGACCAACAGAAGAAACATAAGCATTGATCTTAATTTCAGGCAACATTTGTTTTGCAATGGCTCCTGCTACTACTCTACTTGCTGTTTCTCTCGCAGAACTTCTTCCACCACCGCGATAATCACGAAAACCGTATTTCTGATCGTAAACATAATCAGCATGGCTTGGCCTGTAGTTATCTTTTATATGAGAGTAATCGTCTGATTTTTGATTGGTATTTGGAATAATGAAACCAATTGGAGTTCCAGTTGTTTTTCCTTCAAATATTCCTGATAGAAACTGAACCGCGTCTGGTTCTTTTCTCTGTGTAACAATTGCTGACTGACCTGGCTTTCTACGAGCCATATCAACTTCAATTGCTTCAAAATCTAATTGTATTCCTGGAGGGCATCCGTCAATAATTCCGCCTAAAGCTTCACCGTGAGATTCTCCAAATGTAGTTACTTTATATAGTGTGCCGAAGCTGTTTCCTGCCATTGTGTTTTGTTTTGAGCAAATGTAAGTTTTATGAATTAAATTAAAAAATTTAAAACTGGTATTATTAACGAAACATTAAATGGAATAAAAATCACAATTTGGTAAAATTATCCACCTTTTAATAACCTTTTAATAAAGTCAGATTTCACAAACTTTCTTTCATTTGTAAAACTTCAAATCAAGAAAAATTGAAAAAAAGAAATGTCGAATTGGTCGTTCTTTCTGACGTCCATTTAGGAACTTACGGAAGTCATGCAAAAGAACTAAACAACTATCTTTCAAGCATTAAACCCAAAACTCTAGTCTTAAACGGCGATATAATTGATGCTTGGCAGTTTCGTAAATCTTATTTCCCAAAAGCACATTTACGCGTTATCCAGCGTATAATCGGAATGGCTTCTAAAGGAACAAAAGTGTATTATATTACTGGAAATCACGACGAGATACTTCGCAAATTCAGCGATATGAATATGGGAAATTTTGCACTTGTTGATAAATTGGTTTTAGAATTAGACGATAAAAAAGCTTGGATTTTTCACGGAGACGTTTTTGATGCCTCTGTACAGCATTCAAAATGGATTGCAAAACTAGGCGGATTAGGTTACGATTATCTGATTTTAACAAACCGTTTTGCTAACTGGTGTCTGGCAAAATTAGGACGCGAACCTTATTCTTTTTCTAAAAAAATAAAAGCAAGCGTTAAAAAAGCGGTAAAATTTATTTCTGATTTTGAAACAACCGCAACCGATCTAGCCATTGAAAAAAATTACGATTATGTTATCTGTGGACATATTCATGAGCCAAAAATCATAACCAAAGAAAACAAACACGGCTCTACTTTATATCTAAATTCGGGCGACTGGGTAGAAAACTTAACTGCTTTAGAATATCATAAAAAACGATGGAAATTGTTTTCTTATAAGGCCAGTAATTTTGCCGAAGAAGAAAATCTCTTAGAAATGGAAGATCTTCTCACTTCTCAGCTAATTTCATCCATAATCCTAAAATAAACGCCTCAAAAGCAGGTTTTTAAGAATTTTAACGCTCCAAATTTCTAAAAATGTAAATTATGTAACAATTTTCAAAAATATTATACGTTTTGTATCTAACTGTAATAATACATTTGAATAAAATTAATTTACCATTTTTATGAAAAAGATACTTTTATCTGCCCTTATGCTTCTTGGTTTAGCATTTACGGCTCAATCACAAGAAATTTCGAAACACGCTTTAGGATTACGTTTAGGAGACAACAACGGATTTGGGGGAGAAATATCATACCAATTAGGCTTAAATCAAAAAAACAGACTTGAGTTCGATTTGGGGTGGAGAAATAGCAGTGATGTAGACGCAATAAAAGGAGTTGCCCTTTACCAATGGGTTTGGAACATCGACGGAGGTTTTAACTGGTATGCTGGTGTCGGAGGAGGATTAGCAGCTTGGGATCACGATTACTACAACAACAATTACAAATACAACGATAGCGGAACTTATGTTTTTGCTGCTGGAGATATCGGTATAGAATATAGATTTAAAGAAGTACCACTTACTTTATCATTGGACGCAAGACCAGAAATTGGTTCAGGATATTATGACGATGATAATTTCGGATTTGACGTTGGTTTTGGTGTCAAATTTAGATTCTAAAATAAAATTAAAAAATAATTGTAAAAAGAAGCCTGTCGTTTAAAAGAGACAGGCTTTTTTATTGCTTCAACACATAAGCGCTTAATTAATGATAATCGCTTTTTTAGAATGGATTTTTACAACCGTATAAGGATATGAAATCACCTGCATAGTCATCGCGTCTTTTGCAGGACTGTTTTCTTTTACAGTTATAATGATGTTTTTATCTGTTTCTTCAACCTTTTCAACATCGATGGTATAACCACTAGTATTTTTCTCACCCATATTCAGAATCACATAATTATAATCTTGAACATCTGGATCTTTCATCTTATGAGCCAAATTAGGATCGTTTTCAAGCATTTTGATTTCATTTGGTTCGGTCAGAATTTCAAAAAATTTAATATTCCCACCACCGTCAGATTGTGTTGTCAAAACTTCGTACAGTGATGCGTTTGAACTTCCAGTCTTCTTCACTCCGCAAGAAATCAAAACAAAAACCGCTAAAACAGACATTACTTTTTTCATTTTTATCCTTTTAAATTAGTGCTTCTCCAATTTGTAATCATCAACCGCTTTTTGATACAAAGCTTCATACTTAGGCAATATGTTTTTAATATCAAATTTTCTTGCTACCTCTAAGGCATTTGCTTTAAACTGACTCAAAACGGCATCATCCTTTAAAATCTTCAACGCATTTTGCGCCATTTCTTCAACATCGCCAACATTGCTTAAGTAACCCGAAAAACCGTCGTAATTAACTTCAGGCAAACCTCCTGAATTACTTGAAATTACTGGAACCCCACACGCCATTGCTTCCAATGCTGCCAAACCAAAACTCTCAGTTTCTGAAGGCAGTAAAAACAAATCGGTCATACATAAGATTTTATCAATTTCGTGACTATTTCCAAAGAAAATCACTTTATCTAAAATTCCTAATTCCTGACATAACATTTCTGCTTTTTCCTTTTCAGGTCCATCTCCAACCATCATTAGTTTAGCTGGAATTTCTTTCTGAACATTATAGAAAATCTTAATGATATCTGGAATGCGTTTTACTTTTCTAAAGTTACTAATATGGGTAATAATACGTTCATTCTCATTTGCCATTACATAACGGTGACAAGGCGCGTTTGGATCTTTTTTGACTTTGTCTAATTCAATAAAATTCGGGATCACCTTAATTTTATTTTTGATTTTGAACAATTTCAAAGTATCATCTTTCAAACTCTGAGAAACCGAAGTCACATAATCTGATTTATTAATGCTAAAAGTCACCGCAGGTTTATAAAACGGATGATTTCCAACCAGTGTAATATCAGTTCCGTGAAGTGTTGTAATCATCGGAAGATTAATTCCTTCATTTTTAAGCATCTGTTTTGCCATATATCCTGCATAAGCATGCGGGATAGCGTAATGCACATGCAGAAGCTCTATTTTGTACAATTTCACCATATCGACCAATTTGCTAGATAGCGCTAATTCGTACGGCTGATAGTGAAACAAAGGATATTCCGGAACATTTACTTCATGATAATGAACATTCGGATTTAAAAGTGCCAATCTAACGGGCTGGCTATATGTAATAAAATGTATTTCGTGTCCTCTTCTGGCTAACTCGAGACCTAACTCTGTGGCTACTACACCACTACCTCCAAAAGTAGGATAACAGACTATTGCTATTTTCATGGATTAAATTTAATTCTACGAAAATACTCAAAAATAGCGTTTAATTAACCGTTTAAATTGTTAGATTTTTGTGAATCTTGTATTCATTAAAATATCATAATTTCGATAATTAAATTTCACTCCAAAATTTTCTTTTTATTTTCATTATATGGACAATTATAATTTATTGCAAGAAAACATTCGAAAACGAATTGAGGTAACTGATGATGAAATGTCGTATTTTATTTTCCTTTTACAACAAAAAAAATATACCAGAAAACAAATAATACTACGAGAAGGCGAAATATCTCATAGTTTTACTTTTATTGTATCTGGATGTATAAAAAGCTATCTTATTGATAAAAAAGGAGAAGAACATATCCTTACAATCGCACCCAGTGATTGGTGGATTACAGATATAAATAGCTTTGTTTCGGGCACACCTGGAAACCTATTTATGGAAGCTATTGAACCGACAACAACATTACTTTTAAGCCGCGAAAAGCAAGAATTGCTACTGGCAAAACTCCCTAAATTTGAAAAATATTTTCGTATTCTAACCGAAAAAGCTTTTGCTGTAAGCCAACAAAGAATTATAGACTATATGAGTTTGACCGCTTTAGAACGTCTTGAAAAATTTGCCGCAAGTTATCCTTCTGCAATTCATTCTCTAACACAACAGCAAATTGCCTCATATATTGGCGTCACTCCTTCATTTTTTAGCAGGATGATTAAAGGAAAAAACATATTTTAACATCTCAGTTGACCTAGGTCATTTTTCAAAAACAGGCTTGATTCTATTTTTGCTGTCAATAATTACAATTAAAAACATTTTATATCATGATTAGAATTACATTTTCTTTTTTAATCACATTATTGTCTTTTGCAAATATTTATTGTCAACAAAAAAATCAAGAAAAAATGAAACAAGCACTAATTATCGTAGACGTTCAAAATGATTATTTTCCAGGCGGACGAATGGAGCTTTCGGGATCTGAGGCAGCAGCAGATAACGTCAAAACTATTCTGGAATACTGCAGAAAATCAAAAATAGAAGTAATTCACATTCAGCATATTGCGACATCTCCTAATTCTACCTTTTTTCTTCCTGAAACAGATGGTGCAAAAATCAATGCAAAAGTAGCCCCAATTTCTAATGAAAAGATTATAACAAAACATTATCCTAATAGCTTTAGAGAAACCAATCTTTTAGCTTATTTACACGAAAAGAAAATAACAGATCTCATAGTTACAGGTATGATGACTCACGTTTGTATCGATGCTACCGTAAAAACCGCAAAAGATTACGGATTTGATTGTACTGTAATTTCAGATGCCTGCGCTACAAAAGATTTAGACGTACAAGGCAATAAAGTTGCCGCTAAAGAAGTACAGAATGCATTATTGGGCGCAATGGCATTTTATTATGCAGAACTTAAAACAACGGCAGATTTTATTGCTCACTAAATTATTCAACTTTGTCAAAGTTTAAAACTTTGACAAAGTTCTTTATACAACAAAACCCGACAGGTTTTAAAAACCTGTCGGGTTTAATTTAAATCATTATTTAAAACAAAAAAGGCACAAAATCTATAATTTCATACCTTTTAAATATTTTTTAAAAACTCTTAAAAAAATCTGCTGTGCCAACTGTCAGCAGCAGGAACTTCCCAAGATTCGTTGAATTCTTCTATATTGTTTACCAAGTTATTGAAAACAATTGTATTCTCAGAAACCGACTTATCTTTCACCATTTTCTTGAAATCAATTAATGGTTTGTGTGCAATATGTTCTCCAAGTTTGAAAGTAACGTTCATTTTATCTAACAAATCAACATTGTACTTCTTCTCTAAACTTTGGATAAATTCAACAGAACTATCAATAGAACACCCCGTTGCAGCCTGCACTTCTTGATTTACCGCTAGTATTATAAATCGATTATATTTCA
Organism: Flavobacterium nitrogenifigens; assembly: GCF_003254565.1. Classification (GTDB taxonomy): domain Bacteria; phylum Bacteroidota; class Bacteroidia; order Flavobacteriales; family Flavobacteriaceae; genus Flavobacterium; species Flavobacterium nitrogenifigens. The sequence continues at coordinate 294,196 of NZ_QJRI01000180.1, read as the reverse complement.
ATAAAAATGAAGCTTCAAGACTTGTGCCATGTGCAGCCCATTGCTCTACAAAAGCTTTTAAATCTGTTTCGATTTCAGAAAACTCTTCCTCAGAAAATTTTCTGTTCGATTGGTAAATCCAGACTCTAGATTCACCTGGTAAATTTTCAAAAGGTATATACATTTTAATTTTTGTTTGTTTTGTTTGTTTTGTTTCAAGTTAAAAACTTAGAACCTTAGCATCTTAGTAACTTAGAAACTCAGATTACAAATCTTGTGCATTCGCTATTAATTCAGCGATATCCAAAACTTTAACCTGGCCTTCTTTTTCTTTATTTTTAATTCCGTCTGTTAACATTGTATTACAGAACGGACAACCTGCTGCAATAATATCAGGTTGAGTTTCCAAAGCATCTTCTGTACGAAGAACGTTAACTTCTTTGTTTCCAGGTTCAGCATCTTTAAACATCTGTGCTCCTCCTGCTCCACAGCATAAGCCATTTGCTTTAGAACGTTTCATTTCGACTAATTCAACGTCTAATTTCTGAATTAAATCTCTTGGCGCTTCGTAAACTTTATTTGCTCTCCCCAGATAACAAGGATCATGGAAAGTAATTTTTTTACCTTTAAACTGCCCACCTTCAACAGTTAATCTTCCTTCATCAATCAATGATTTCAAAAACTCTGTATGATGAATAACTTCGTAATTACCTCCTAATTCAGGATATTCATTTTTCAAAGTATTAAAACAGTGTGGGCAAGCCGTAACAATTTTTTTAGCTTCATAAGCATTCAAAACCTCGATATTCATCATGGCTTGCATTTGAAACAAAAATTCATTTCCAGCTCTCTTTGCAGGATCACCAGTACAACTCTCTTCTGTACCTAAAACTGCAAAAGAAACATTAGTACGATTTAAAATTCGTACAAACGCTTTAGTAATCTTTTTTGCTCTATCATCAAAACTTCCTGCGCAACCTACCCAAAACAAAACCTCTGGCTGTTTTCCTTCGGCAAGCATTTCTGCCATTGTTGGTACTACTAAATTTTCTGACATTTCTCTCACTTTTGTTTAATCGGTTAATCTTTGAATTGTTGAATAGCTAAAAGCAAAATGACAATTCTATAAAAACCGAAATATTATTTTAAAATCGATTAAAACGGTTAAACAACTAACCGATTAAACAATAAATCTTAATTCTCGTTTTTCCAATTTAAACGGTCTTGCTGGCTGTATTGCCAAGGAGCTCCGTTATTTTCAATATTAGTCATCATGGCGTTTAATGACATTGGAGCAGCACTTTGTTCCATAACCAAATAACGGCGCATATCCATAATGATAGACAATGGACTAATATTTACTGGACATTCTTCCACACAAGCATTACAAGACGTACAAGCCCATAATTCTTCTGGCGTAATATAATCGTTTAAAAGTGATTTGTTATCTGGAACAAAAACACCTTTATTGGCGTCAATATTTTTACCCACTTCAGTCAAACGGTCTCTTGTATCCATCATAATTTTACGTGGAGACAATTTTTTTCCTGTTTGATTTGCTGGACAAGAAGAAGTACAACGTCCGCATTCTGTACAAGTATATGCATTTAATAACTGAACCCAGTTTAAATCCTGAACATCACTTGCGCCAAATTTAGCTGGATGTGCATTTTCATCTGCTGGAGCTGCCGCAAACGGATCTGCATTTGGATCCATCATTAATTTCACTTCTTTTGTAACTGAAGCTAGATTATCAAACTGTCCTTCTGGTTTTAAGTTTGCAAAATAGGTATTCGGGAAAGCCAAAAGAATATGCAAATGTTTTGAAAAGTACAAATAGTTCATAAAAACTAAAATACCAACAATATGCAGCCACCAGAAAACTTCAAATAACAATCCAACAACTTCGTTTGAAGTACCATTAAAAATCGGCGCTATAAACTGGCTTATCGGATAACTTCCTGCTTTATGAAAATGAGAATATCCACCTGGAACATTCTGCAAATGCAAATCAGACGCATTCATCAATAAAAACAGAATCATTAAAACTGTTTCGAAATACAAAATGTAATTAGCATCGCTCTTTGGAAAACCAGTTAGATCTTTGCTTACAAAACGTTTCAAACGGATTACATTTCTTCTGATCCAGAAAGTAACTACAGCAATAATTACAAGTATCGCCAATATTTCAAATGAAGCAATTAGAACATCATAAACTACACCTAAATAAGGTGCAAAAACTCTATGTGTTCCAAAAAGTCCATCGATAATAATTTCTAATAATTCGATATTAATTATTATGAAACCAACATATACAAAAATATGAAGAATTCCTGCAACAGGGCGTCTCACCATTTTTGACTGCCCTAGAGCAATCAATGCCATGTTTTTCCAACGAGCTTTAGGATTATCTTTTCGATCTACATCGACTCCTAGATTAATATTTCGGATGATTTTTTTTACGCTCGCTGTAAAAAAACCGAAACCTACTATAAGAAGTACTGCGAATAAAATATTATCTAAATAACTCATTTATAATTATTTTTTATCGGTTGAGTTTGTTTCTTCTGTTGGTGCTACGTATGGCTTATTTTTCTTTCCGAAAAGAGAAACGTTTACGTAACGTGTTGGGTAAAGACGAAGGTCTTGCAATAACAATTCAAGTTCTTTTGAAGTTTTAGTCAAGTTATTATACAAAGCCTCATCGTTAAGTATTTTTCCTGCTGTACCTTTTCCAGAATTCAGATTACTCATTAAAACATCAACTTTAGCCAAAGTTTGGTTCAAGTTGCGAACCGTTTTTCCTAAATCTGCTTTATTTAATGAATCTGAAATTTTATTAAAGTTGCCAGACATTTTATTGAAATTTGTAACCATTCCATTAATCTGTCCTTTATTAGTATCCAAGATATCATTAAGACTTCCAGAAGCTTTATGAAATTGTTGCATTGTCTGACTTAGCTCTGCAATTGTTTTCTTTAGATTTTCTTGAGTATTTTTATCTAAAGTATTATTTAATCCTGTAACCAAATTATCAATATTCAAAAGCATTTTATCAAGCTTTTGCTGAATTGGTTCAATTTTTCCCCCTAATGATTCTGTCAATCCTAATTCAACGTTCGAAGCCAATTTTTGTCCGTCTTCCGCTAATTCCTTATCAGCAAAATTTGGAACAATTTTAATTTGTTTCCCTCCAATCAAACTCGGAGAATAAATAGAAGCTGTACTTGTTTTAGAAATTGGGAAATCTGTTTTAAGCTGAAGCTCAACTAACAATTTACCTGTAACTTCATCAATTGTAATTTTATTTACTTTACCAATCGCAAGTCCGTTAAGGGTTACTGGCGCTGATGGTGATAAATCTTCAACATTATCATATTCGGCATATAATATTGTATAATTAGTAAAAAGGTCTCTTCCCTTTAAAAAACTATATCCCCAGATAAATAGTAGAATAGATGCGATGACTAAAATAGCCGTTTTAATTTCTCTTGTTAGTTTCAAAATTCTAAGTGTTTGTACAAAATTAATATAAATATTCGAACTTGCGCTTATTATTTAATTGCGTCCTGAATACTGATTTTTTCGCCATCTTTAGTTGCCACCAAAAATGCAGCGCCATATCCTTTACTTTTAGCTTCTTGCAGATATTTTTGTGCTGTTTCGTAACTTGTAGTTTCTTCGTAGAAATATTTATAAATATTATTTTCGTATACCATCGTTACATTTTTAAGTCCCTTAAAGTTTTTTGGCTCCAAAGGGGTTTTCTTGATGCTTGCAATAAGCTGCACTTTAAAAAATGTTCCTTTTGGCGCATTTTTAGCAACAGCAACTGGAGTATTTGTTTTTGGTTTTGCCTTAGTTGAAGTATCTCTTATGGGCCGACTGTCCTCTGACTCAGTTCCTGAACCAAAGTATTCTCTTTTATAACTTAAAATAGCTTCTGCAATTGCTCTTGCAATATCATCCTGCCCTTCTTCTGAATTCAGAATATTTCCTTCTGTTGGATTAGAAACAAATCCAGTTTCAACCAAAACCCTAGGCATATATGCTTTATGAAGTACCATAAAAGGCGCTTGTTTTACACCTCCATGACGAAGTTTTTTTCCTAACTTTTCAAAGTTTTCTTCGATTTTAGTTGCTAGAGTAATACTGTTATCTAAATATTCTTCTTGCATTAGAGTCATACCAATCATCGATTCTGGAGAATTTGGATCGTACCCTTCATATTTACGTTTATAGTCTTTCTCTAATGTAATTACCGAGTTCTCTTTTTTCGCCGCTTCAAGGTTCGATGCTACTTTACTTAAACCCATTACATAAGTTTCGGTTCCATCGGCTGCAGTATTTTTATTGGCGTTGCAGTGAATTGAGACGAAAATATTTGAATTTGCTCTGTTTGCAATATTGGCTCTTTCGACCAAATCAACAAAAACATCAGTTTTACGGGTATAAATTACATTAACATTTGGATTTAGCTCTAAAATCTTTCCTACTTTCAAAACAATAGCTAAAGCAATATTTTTTTCAATTCGTCCGCTGTAAACAGCTCCAAAGTCATGATCTCCATGTCCAGCATCAAGTGTCACTTTAAATACATTTGACTGACTGTGAGCACAAAAAGACGATATCGTTAGAAATAAAGCAAATATTACTTTAAATTTGTTAATTCCATTCATAAATCTAAAAGTTAATTTTAATAAAACGCAGCTGTTATAATTTTTAGAATTGATTATTTTTGCCAAAAAATTATATGTAAGTTTGACGTGTCAAAAAACAAGCCATAATTTTACAAAAATAGCATTTAAACCTTTGCATACAAACTTATTTAATATCGTTTTAATATCATTTTTCCTAACTATAGGTTGTGGTAATTTATATTCGCAAGAAATAAAAAACAAAAAAAAGCCTTTACCTGCTGTAAAACAAACAGATAAAGAAAATACTGCGATTACAGACACCATAAAACTAGATACTGTTAAAGCAAAAAAGACTTTTTTGGACGGAAAAGTTAGATATAAAGCTAAAGATTATGCTAAAATTGACCAGAAAAAAAAGCTGATTACTTTATATAATGAAGCTGAATTATACTATAAAGATGTAGAATTAAAATCGGGTATAATTGTACTTAATTATGAAAAAGATGAAGTTTATGCAGGAAGAATTAAAGATTCTGCTGGCGTACTGACCCAATATCCTAATTTCAAACAAGGATCAAGCGAAGTGCAGCCTGATTCTATCCGTTTTAATTTTAAAACCAAAAAGGCTTTAATTTATAATTCGAGAACAAAACAAGGTGAGCTAAACATTAAGGCTTCGGTTACTAAAAAAGAAAACGACTCGGTATACTTTTTAAAAGGAGCTCGTATAACAACTGCTCAAGATATTGACAATCCTGAATACTACTTCCAAACCAGCAGGATTAAATTTGTACCGGGCAAAAAAATCGTTGCTGGATTAACACAATTAGTAATTGCTGATGTCCCTACACCACTTGCATTACCTTATGGATTTTTTCCTTTAAGTAAAGAAAAAAGCGTTTCGGGTATTATAATTCCAAGTTATAATGACTCTAACACAAGAGGTTTTTCATTGCAAAATGGAGGTTATTATTTTGCCCTCAGCGATAATTACGACTTAACCGTACTTGGAGATTATTATACCAACGGAAGTTACGCCATGCGATTTGAATCAGCATATGCTAAGCGATATAAGTATAGAGGAAACGTCAACATCCGTTTTGAGAACTTAATTAACAGTGAACGTGGTTATCCTGATTACTCAAAACAGAACATTTATAACATTCAGTGGTCACATTCTAAGGACACAAAATCAAATCCGAATTCTACTTTCTCCGCCTCTGTCAACATGGGTAGTAGTAAATACTTTAAACAGTCTATCAACCAAGCGAATATTGGATCAAACTTAAACAACACCTTAAGTTCTTCTATTTCATACAATAAAACTTTTAATACTATTCCTGGGTCTCGTATTTCGTTATCTGCAACTCACAGCCAGAATACGCAAACAGAAGACATTATTATGACACTTCCATCCTTACAGGGAAGCATTGACCGTGTATATCCGTTTGTTGGAAAAAATGGCGTTAAAAAAGGATTAATAAAAAATATCAACTTACAATATAATGTAAGCGGTAAAAACTATTTTAAAACAAAAGATTCGCTATTTTTCAAACCTCAGATGTTTGACGATGCGCAATTAGGTTTACAACAGACTATTCCGTTGAGCACCAACTTTAAGATTTTTAAATATTTCAGTGCTGGAGCTTCTACAACTTACCAAGAAACATGGGTTAATAAAACTATCCAGAAAGAGTATGATCCAGCTGCTGGACAAACCATTAGTAAAACTGTAAATGGTTTTGATGCTTTTAGAACTTATAATTTCAGCACCAATTTAGGTACTACTATTTACGGAACTTTCAATTTTGGAGCTGATAAAAAAATCCAATCTATTCGACACGTCATGCGTCCAAGTATAACTTATGCGTACACACCAAGTTTTGAGAAATATTATGACACCTATGCTGTAGACGCTTCTGGAAGAATTACTTCTGAGTACACCAGATTCGAAAACGGATTATACGGAGCGCCAGGAAAAGAGAATTCTAACATTGTTGGTTTTGCTTTGAGCAATACTTTTGAAGCTAAAGTAAGAGACAGTGACAGTACCAAAACAGAACCTAAAAAGATTATGCTGCTGAACAACTTGAACTTCAGCACAAGCTATAATTTCAACGCTGACGGAAAAAGTACGTTTGGATGGCAACCTGTATTGGTTAGCGGTGGAACGCAGTTTTTTGACAATAAAATGAACATGAACTTTGGTGCCACATTAGATCCATATGCGATTGATAACGGAGGTAACAAAATTGATAAATTCAATATTGACAATGGCGGAAGTTTGTTTAGAATGACCAGTGCAAACGTAACTGTTAACTATTCATTCACGAACAAAGGAACCGGAAAAGAAAAAGAAAAAAATACTCAGAGTCAGCGAAATGGGGGTCGAAATGACGATTTGTTTGGTACAAACACCGATTTAAATGACAGTCGCAACAGCCAGTTTGCCAATGAACCTGAGCGAGATGATGTCATTACAGAATTCTTTAATTCTAAAGTCCCGTGGGACATGACACTTGCGTATTCGTTAACATATTCGAATGTAAAACGAGAAAATACTATTTCTGGAAACTCCATCATGATTTCCATCAATACCGACCTTACTCCTAAATGGAAAGCAGGGGTTTCAACTGGTTACGATTTTGTACAAAAAGGAGTCACCTTTACACAATTCCGTTTTGAAAGAGACTTGTTAAGCTGGAGAATGGCTTTCAACTGGCAACCATTGGGAACCAATTCTAACTGGAACTTCTTCATCGGAATTAAATCTGGTATGCTTAGCGATATCAAATGGAACAAACGTAGCGTTTCAAACAGATAAACTACTTTCGAATCAAAATAATTTCATTATGAAAAAAATCATTTTTACCGAGAAAGCCCCGGCTCCAATCGGACCTTATAATCAAGCCGTATTATCTGGAAACACACTTTATGCTTCTGGACAGATTGCAATCAATCCTGAGTCAGGAGAATTGATTACAGACAACATCAATGACGAAACTACTCAAGTTATGAAAAACATTGCTGCGATTCTTGAGGCTGCAGGTATGACTTTTGAGAACGTTGTAAAGTCAACTATTTTCATCATGGACATGAATAACTTTGGAGCAATAAATACCGTTTACGGTTCTTATTTTAACGAAAAAACCGCTCCAGCTCGTGAAACGGTTCAAGTGGCTTGTTTGCCAAAAAATGTTAATGTAGAAATTTCTATAATTGCTGTGCAATAGCATCTAATAATAATTGTGCCGTTGCTTCATTGGTTGCCAGCGGCACATTATGCACATCGCAAACACGAATTAGCATATTAATATCTGCTTCATGCGGATGACTTGACAAAGGGTCTTTAAAAAAGAAAACCATCTTAGTAATTCCTTCCGCTACTCTTCCTGCAATTTGCGCATCGCCTCCAAGCGGACCAGAAAGCATTCTCTGAGTTTTAAATCCAGCTGCTTCTGCTTTTCCTCCTGTAGTACCAGTACCAATAAGTCTTATTTTTTCATTGTGCAAAACAGCTTCATTTTTGATTAAGAAATCAATTAAATCCGCTTTTTTTCCATCATGAGCAATAATGGCAATTTCCATAAAACCAGAACTATTGATTAGCGACATGGTAAGCAATTAATCCATCAATAGGTCTTCTTAAAACATTCCCTAATTGAAGTTCATATTTATTGAATGTCTCTTGTAATTCATCTTTCAAATAAAATGCAATAGAACCTACAAAATGTACTGGAACTTCTTTGCAGTTATCAAATTGTTTGATGTAATTCTTAACGAAAGATTTCATTCCTTTGAAGATGATTTTTCTGCAGAACTCTGTGTCTTTATGCTTAATCAAAAATTTAGCATAAGTTGCCAAATAAGCATTCGGATTTGGTTCTTTATATAATTTGTTTTTAATAAAATCTGGATCAACGTCGTACTCTTTTTCAAGCTCAACAGCCAATTCTTTAGGCATTTTATTAAAATAGTATTTTCTAATTAATTCTTTTCCAAAAACGTTACCGCTACAATCATCCATTACGATATAACCTAATGATTGAACTTTTTGATGCAATACTTTTCCATCAAAATAACTGCAGTTAGAACCTGTTCCTAAGATAGAAACAATCGCTTCTTCTCCTTTTGGAGTTGTTGCATAAACAGCAGCGTAAGTATCTTCTTGAACGTCTACAATAGCGTTAGAAAAATATTCTTGAAAAATTCTTTTCAACCACTCTTTCATTCTATCTGTACCACAACCGGCACCATAAAAGAATAAATGCGTAGCATTTTTTTTGTTTTGTAAGATATCAAAACGGTCATTTAATCTTTCTATGATTTCTGGCTCGTCTAGAATTTCAGGATTTAATCCTAAAGTTTGTGTTGTGAATAATACTTTTCCATTATCATCTATCGCAATCCAATCGGCTTTAGTAGATCCACTGTCAACTATTAATTTCATTTGTTTAGTTTTTGGAATTAGGTTTTTCTATTTTTAATTTAAAAATGTATTTTTTACATTAATTATAGAAGTAACAAAATAAGAAAATCCCGTTATTGTAAAGTAACGGGATTTTGCAAAAATATATATTATTATTTTAAACCTGCAATATGTACAGATAAATCAATTAATTTGCTTGAGTATCCGTACTCATTGTCATACCAAGATACTAATTTGAAGAAAGTAGAGTTTAATCCAATTCCTGCACCAGCATCAACGATAGAAGTTCTTTTATCTGAGATAAAATCTTGAGATACAACTGCATCTTCAGTATATCCTAAGATACCTTTCATTTCGTTTTCTGAAGCTTTTTTCAATACAGCTAAGATTTCTTCGTAAGTAGTTTCTTTAGCCACTTTTACAGTTAAATCTACAACAGAAACGTCAGCAGTAGGAACACGGAAAGACATTCCAGTTAATTTTCCATTCAAAGATGGAATAACTTTTCCAACCGCTTTAGCAGCACCTGTTGAAGAAGGAATGATGTTGATTGCAGCAGCACGTCCACCTCTCCAGTCTTTTCTAGAAGGTCCGTCAGCAGTCATTTGAGTTGAAGTAGTTGCGTGAACAGTTGTCATTAAACCTTCAACGATTTCGAAATTATCGTGGATAACTTTAGCTAAAGGAGCTAAACAGTTTGTAGTACAAGAAGCGTTAGAAACAACTAAATCAGAAGCTTTTGCAGTTTCGTGGTTAACTCCCATTACAAACATTGGAGCATCAGCAGAAGGAGCAGAAATGATAACTTTCTTAGCACCACCTTTTAAGTGCTCACTTGCAGTCTCGATAGTTGTGAAGATACCAGTACATTCAGCTACTACATCTACATCAACTTCGTTCCATTTTAAATCAGCTGGATTTCTTTCTGCAGTGATACGGATGTTTCTTCCGTTTACATATAGTTTTCCTTCTTTAACTTCTACAGTTCCGTTGAAACGACCGTGAACTGAATCATATTTTAATAAATAAGCTAAGTGATCTACGTCTAACAAGTCGTTGATTGCAACAACTTCTACATTATCTCTATTGAAAGACTCTCTAAAAACGATTCTTCCGATACGTCCAAATCCGTTTATTCCTAATTTTACTTTTGACATTTTACTAAATTTTTTGCTTTTGTTTTTATTACACTATTTCAAAGTCTAATTTCCTCACAATAAACTTCTCTTCTTTTTAAACTTTTTATATTAGTTATGTCGACATAATGTCTGACACTCTTAACAATTCTTTGTCAATTTCCGATTTTCCTTTGATCGCTTGCTCAAGCGGAGTTAAGATTACTTTATCTTCACGAAGTCCAACCATATAATTTGATTTTCCTTCAATTAAAGACTCTACTGCCTTTACTCCTAAACGGCTTGCTAAAACACGGTCAAAACAAGATGGAGAACCACCACGCTGCATGTGTCCTAAAACAGAAACTCGTACATCATACTCAGGAAGATTTGCTTCTACGTAATCTTTTAATTCGAATACATTCTTACCAATTTTATCTCCCTCAGCAATAACCACTATACTTGATGATTTTCCTGATGCTTTACTTTTTTGAAGTGAATCCAAAAGACGATCTAATCCTAAATCTTCTTCAGGAATAAGGATTTCTTCTGCTCCTGCACCAATACCTGCATTTAGAGCAATGTGTCCAGCATCTCTACCCATAACCTCTACAAAGAACAAACGGTTATGTGAACTTGCTGTATCTCTAATTTTATCGATACAGTCTACAACAGTATTTAAAGCAGTGTCATACCCTAAAGTAAAACTTGTACCATAAATATCATTATCAATTGTACCTGGAATTCCCATTACAGGGAAACCAAATTCTGCATTAAAAATTAATCCTCCAGTAAAACTTCCATCACCGCCAATAACAACCAAAGCATCTACACCAGCCTTAACAAGATTCTCGTGTGCTTTTTTTCTACCTTCAGGGGTTCTAAACTCAACTGAACGAGCCGATTTTAAGATCGTTCCACCTTTGTTTACAATATTATTTACGCTACGTGGTCCCATCTCTTTGAAGTCACCTTCAATCATTCCCTGGTACCCTCTATAAATTCCGATACATTCTATATTGTGATATGCGCAAGTTCGAACAACTGATCGTATTGCAGCATTCATTCCAGGTGAATCTCCTCCTGAGGTAAGAACACCTACTTTTTTTATTGTTTTTGGCATTATTTAAGTATTAAAGTGTAAAATTAGCAAACATTCAGCACTTTTCGGGTTACGATTATCATAAATTAATAAAATCTGTTAAATTCAAACGTTTTCGTTAATAAGTTTTTTCTAGGAAAAAATTTCATTAAAAATAATAAAACGCTATTTTTTTAATTAAATCGTCAAAATTAACAATACCCTAATGAAGTGTTATAAAAATAGAATTTTCCGCTCACATGGAAAATTTTAAAAGAGTGCCTAAATTTAGCACAAAAAAAACCATTATGAGAATAATGGTTTTATAAAAGGCTATTTTTAACAAAGTGTTAATAATCGTTGTCAGGAATTAGTCCTTGATCATTGCTTGGTTTATGCTCCTGTTCTTTTTTCTTCTTTTCTTCTTCTTTTTTCTTTTTCTCTTCCTCTTCTTTGGCCTTCTTCTTGCTTTTTTCTGAATCTTTCTTGCTTGAGAAATTCATATATTCAGGAAGATACGAATCTTGAAGATCGTCATGCGAAGAATTTTTTACAGCTTTTTCAATTTTATGGTCTTTAAACAGCTTGTTTACTAACTCACTAAAAGTATCAAAATCTACTTCATAAGAAATACCGACACCTTGCGTATATCCAATTCCTTGTCCTATATAATTAATATCGTTTTCTTTATTAAATAAACGAAGGTTCATTGTACCATCTTCATTTACTCGATACAAGATCTCGATATCTCCAACAATGGCAGATTCGTTTACACCTCCAACTGGAACTCCCAATTTTCCGTTGATCGTAATTCTTTCATTAATCTGCGAAGATATATTAGCCACAAACTGACCGTCAACCTCCTGCCCTGTTCTTCTATCAGCAGCAATGTAATTTAAATCGATATTTACTTTGTCATTATCCGATTTAATAATGCCTCCTAATAAACTTGATGCCGTTTCTGTCAATGTTCCAGAGAAATCTCCTTGGCTAAATCCGTCGGTACTCATAAACGAACCTGTAGACAATAAATAAAGTGCCTGCGTCTGACGAATATCTTTATCGTCTAATTTATATTGTATCTCCGATTTTAAAACATTACTTACGGATGGGAACTGAATATCAAAATTAGGTTCTGGACTCGCCAAATCTCCTCTTAATCCAATAACGACTTCTACAGGAACTTTTTTATTGAATGAAGACGTATTATCTAAAAGTACCGCCGGATTGGCTTGTGTTTTATAAACTGCTTCCAAGTTTAGCTGGGCACGCATTGGGTTTCCTTCCCATATAATCGAACCTCCTTTTTTAACCGTAAACTTTTTGTCGATAAGTCCGCCGTATTTAAAATTATACGTTCCTTCGTATGCCTGGAAATCTCCCCACATATTAAATTTACCTAAAGTATTGATTTTAAACAAAAGCGATCCGTATCCTTTTCCTTTCATACCATGGCCCGAATTTCGATCTAGAATAACTTCTACTTCGGCATCTGGCGTAATATCAAAATCAAATTCCAATTCAAGTCCGTTATAGTCTCTTGTTTTTTCAACAATTCCGTTCTCTAGATTATACTTCTCTTTTGGCGTTACAAAATGAATCCAGCTGCTTTCTCCAACACTTTGCGTATTATTAATTGGAATCTTAACTTCTGTTCCTTTTTCAGACTTTGCATCTACCTTAATAAATAAACCATCCACAGGACCTTTTATACTAGCGGTACCATTTATAAATGCGGTTCCGAAATAAGCGGCATCATCACTATCTTTTGTATCTAAAGCCACCAATCGTTTGGAAGTAATGTTTAAATCTAATTTCCAGTCTCCAAAATTATGATGTTCAATACTTCCGTTCAGCAATCCTTTTGTACCGTATTTCGTATCAGTCAACTGATTGTTTCTAAACAGGAATTTTTCATTGGTCAAATCAATAACCGTTCGATCACTTAATTCATAATCAGTATTAAGGTACGGAATTGTCATTCCAGCTTTTTCGACATACAAACGTCCGTTGATTTCAGGTTTTTTCAGACTCCCGACAACAGCTGCATTTCCAGAAACAGAACCGCGTACATTTGACAGAACATCTCCACCAATAGTTCCTAAAGTGGCCAAATTAAAGCCTTCCAATTTCAGGCTCATATCCATAATAGTCTCCTTGTTCTCTACCGCAAAAGTTCCGTTTGCTCTAAACGATTCGGTAAAACCATTCTGAATCGACGAGTTAACCGTGAATTTCCTAAAAGATTCATCACCAGAAATATCAAAATTAAGCGTCCCCAATTCCGTATTATTCATCACAAGATGATCAATTTTTATAGATGCCGTGGGCTGATAAACATTTTTATTCTGCTTATAATTGACATTTCCATTCAAATTACCATTAAATACAAATTTGGAATTGACTGGGGTTATTTTATTAATATCAACATCTTCAAAAGTCAGTTCGAGATCTTTATAATCTTTTCCTTTTATAACTCCGTTTAAATCAATTTTCTGATTTTCATGCGATAAAACAATATTATCAAAAGTGAAATTTTTAAAATACTGATCAATAACAATCTGATTATCCTTTTCTGCGTCTTCGTTTAAGTACCAAATGTAATCCTTAAACTTCATTTCAGATTTCTTGATTCCGACAATGTTGTTTTTGTTCTTATCAATCGTATGAAACAAATCCAGATTAAAGTAATCTTCACCTTTATCTCCTCCTTTAAACTCCGAACGAACAAAAAGCGTATCTTTTGCCGTAACATTAATTAAATTAAAATCACGTATTTTGTAATAAGGTGTTTTTATACTGTCTAATTCGACATAAGCATTATAAAGTGGGTTTTTATTATCAATATTAATACGTATGTTGTCAAATGTATTTTTGTCTGCTGTAATTTTCTTGGATCTGAAACGGAATTTAAATTCCTGCAAATCTGAATCTATTTTTCCTCGTACAACTGTTGACGAATCAATTTTTATTTCTGGATAAAGCATTTCTACCACTTTATCATATACACGGAAATTAAAATTCAAGAATTGCCCTTTTCTAACTTTGTAAGGTTTATAATTGGTATACAGACTTCCGACCGAATTCATAACCAATTTATCTAATTGATCAAATCTAAATTTACCGACAATTTTTCCGTCTACCACATCATTTGAACTTACTGTAATGGTTCTTAATCGATCTGCATCAAAACTTGAATTTAAATTTACTTGATCAAAAACATAAGTTGTTTTTGGATTCTGATATTCTGCATCATTTATAAAAATATCCCCTTGCAGATTTTCAATAGAATTTCCAGACAATTGAACTACAACATCTCCCTTGAAGTGTGAAATAGAATCATTAATAAACTTAAGTTTTCTCAAATCTGAATTTTCAACATTAATATGAAAATCGTAACGGTTTTCTCTTTTGCTCAAATCCAGCAAACCATCAAAATTCAAATTTAAATTCGGATCATTTATCGCAATTTGTCCTTTATAATAAGGTAGTTTAAAATTTCCGTTAACTACTATATTATTATAGGTGTACTTATTATAATCTAGTTTTGCAATATCTCCCTTGATAACCGTATTCAAATATTTCTCAGTAAAACCAACGCCATCTACGTCAAGATTCAAAGTCGTCTTGCCAATATCTTTTCTATTCAAAACCGCACCAACATCAAAATTATCCAAAATAATATTTCCAGAATAAGAAGCCTTATCAATAAAATCCATATTATTTAAATGAAGATCTACTTGGCCGTTTCCTATATCGGTGGCTATTTTAAAAGCAGTTTCTAATGCTATAGTCGAAACTTTAGCTTTCCCTACAATATTAAATTTACCAATTCGCTTCATTTCTTTCGGAAGCCTTTTACCCAAAACTCCCGGAAGTAAAATCACCAAATCATCGTAACTGGAAAGCAGTTTGTTAAATTTTCCATCCATAGAAAACTTCTGCTCCTTACTGCCCAAAAGATTTCTGAAATTGATTGTTCCATTAATTTTTGATCCATTTGTATCGCTTAGCCTCAATCCTGTAAGCGTCATATTGTTTAATGGACCGTCTAATTTGGTTTTCAGTTTAAAATGCTGATTTTTACCCAAACCATCATAAAAATGGCGAATATCGTTTGTTGCAATAGAAGAAGAATCTATCAAAACATCAAATCGAACTTTATCTGTAAAATCAAGAAAATCTGACGGTTTGTAATTCAAAATTGCCACACCATAAATAGAAGATCTTTTGGTTTTAATAGCCAGATTTTGAACCATAATCTGTTTTTTGGTATAGCTAAATTTTCCAGCAAAATTAGAAACATACAAACCGCGATGATCCATAAATGAAAATCGGTGAATGTTGGTATTCACATCTGGACCATACAATTTAAACTCGCTGATATAAGCGTTTAATTTTGTGAAATCCAGAAATTTAGGAGTAGTCTTATTTTCATCAACAACAGAAAATCTTCCTTTTTCGATATAAGCGTTTTTGGCTGTTAAAAGAAAATGCTTCGTTGATTTTTTCTTAGGAGTATCCTTTACTTCAAAAGCCTCAATAAACTTATTGATATTATTTTCGTCTTCGCCTTTGTAGGTTTTCAGATTAAAAATCAAACCTGTTAGACGCAAATCTCCAAAAATTAAATCTCCATCTAGTAATCTACTGAAACTGGCAATATCTGTAGTAATAATATCCGAATAAATCATCGTTTTTTTATGATGATCTAAAATCGTTACTTCTTTCAATTTTACTCCGCCAAAAATATTGATTGCCGTTTTTTCAACATTAATATTAACCTTGTAATCTTTGTTTAATGAGTTGGTAACGTAATTGGCTATCTGTGTTTGAACCACAGGAAGAGATAGTATGATAGCAAGTGCTAACAAAAGTAAAATCAACACAATTAAGGTTCGTGATATTATTTTCTTTACTTTTTTGATAGCTTCTTTAATTTTAGTTTTTCTTTTAATTTATTTGAACAGACAAAGAACGGCTGTTTTTGATAAAAATTCTTTAATTTTGGGGCACTGCTTAAATCAAAGAGATATAATCATTTGATTTGTCAAATATAATTCAAAATTTGTGCCTTTATATGCAAAATCAAGAGGTTTTTATTCTAGCCATCGAAAGTTCATGCGATGATACTGCTGCCGCGGTTTTACATAACGACAAAGTATTGTCAAATGTTGTAGCCAATCAATTAATTCATAATCAATACGGAGGTGTTGTTCCTGAATTGGCTTCCCGAGCGCATCAGCAGAATATTGTCCCTGTGATAGATGCTGCACTTCGTAAAGCAAATGTACAAAAAGAACAGTTAAGCGCAATCGCATTTACGCAAGGTCCGGGATTAATGGGCTCTTTATTGGTGGGGACTTCTTTCAGTAAATCATTATCATTAGCTTTAAATGTGCCGCTAATTGCTGTAAATCACATGCATGCTCATATTTTAGCCCATTTTATTGATGAAGAAGGCTACGATAAACCTGAATTTCCTTTTTTAGCTTTAACCATTAGCGGAGGACACACCCAAATTGTAAAAGTGAATAGTTTTTTTGATATGGAAATTATCGGAGAAACTACAGATGATGCCGTAGGAGAAGCATTTGATAAAAGCGCTAAAATTCTTGGACTTCCTTACCCCGGCGGGCCTTTGATTGATAAATATGCAAAGGAAGGAAATCCGAAAGCATTCCCTTTTACAAAACCAAAAGTTCCAGGATTGGATTTCAGTTTTTCTGGATTGAAAACGGCTATTTTATATTTCATTCAAAAAAACAAACAGCAGAATCCGAATTTTATCGAAGAAAATCTGAATGATATTTGTGCTTCTATTCAGCATACGATTATCGAAATTTTGATGGATAAAATAAAATTGGCTGTAAAAGAAACTGGAATTACACAAATTGCTATTGGCGGCGGAGTTTCAGCCAATTCAGGAATTAGAAATACTCTAAAAGAGACCGAAAGCAAATACGGATGGAAAACTTTTATACCGAAATTTGAATACACAACCGATAATGCTGCAATGATTGGAATTGTAGGATACCAAAAATACTTATCTAATCGTTTTGAAACTTCTGCTGTGGTTTCTAAAGCAAGAATCGAATTTTAATCATGCAGTTATTTTTTAATCCGAATATAGACGAGGCAACCGAAAGTTTTTCTTTTGATAAAGAAGAAAGCCGTCATATTATAAAAGTTCTTAGAAAGAAAGATGCCGATATTCTGCATGTCACCAATGGTTTTGGATTATTGTTTGAGACTCAGATCACTTTGGCTTCAGATAATAAATGTACCGTTGAAGTCCTTTCTATAACAAATGCCGAAAAACCTAAATTCCATTTGCATCT
This sequence comes from Flavobacterium nitrogenifigens, assembly GCF_003254565.1. Taxonomy (GTDB): domain Bacteria; phylum Bacteroidota; class Bacteroidia; order Flavobacteriales; family Flavobacteriaceae; genus Flavobacterium; species Flavobacterium nitrogenifigens. Next base: position 276,611 of record NZ_QJRI01000180.1, on the reverse strand, counting down.
GGCTGTTGCTCCGACCAAAATGAACGATCGTTTTGAATGGTTTCTAGAAAAAGCTACCGAAATTGGAATTCAGGAAATTACTCCGATTTTCTGTGATCGTTCTGAACGAAAAGTAATTAATCGTGATCGTTTTGAGAAAATCATTCTTTCGGCAATGAAACAATGCAACGAAACGTTTCTTCCGAAATTGAACGAAGCTATTTCGTTTAAAGAATTCATTAAACAAAAACAAAACGGTTTACAGTTAATTGCGCATTGCGAAGAAACCGATAAGAAGTCACTGAAAGAGGTTTTAAAACCAAATGAAGACGTTACTATTTTAATTGGTCCAGAAGGCGATTTTTCTGAAAAAGAAATTGCATTGGCATTAGAAAACAATTACAATCCTGTAACTTTAGGAAATACACGTTTAAGAACAGAAACAGCCGCTGTTGTGGCTTGTCATAGTGTTGTTTTTTTTAATGAATGAATAAATTAATTGCACAACGTTTGTCATCCTGAGGAACGCGAAGGATCTCACGCGATTAGACAAAGATTGGCGACAAACGGTGAGGAATTTCTAGTGTGATCCTTCGCGTTCCTCAGGATGACAAAAGAAGCCTTTTAAACATATAAGAGCATTAAAATTACATGAAAAAAATATTCTATCTATTTTTACTAATTTCAATCCCTTCTTTTTCACAAGAAATTGCTTTGCTTAAATATAGCGGTGGTGGCGATTGGTACGCAAATCCGACTTCGTTGCCAAATTTGATCAGTTTTTGCAATGCTAATATCAATACCCGTATAAAAAGCAAACCTTCTACTGTAGAGCCAAGCAATCCAGATTTACTTTCGTATCCATTTGTACATATGACTGGGCACGGAAATGTTGTTTTTAGTGATGCTGACGTAACAAACTTGAGAAATTATCTGACTGCTGGAGGTTTTCTGCATATTGATGATAATTATGGAATGGATCAATTTATACGAAAAGAAATCAAAAAGATATTTCCGAATAATAATTTAATCGAGCTTCCTGCAAATCATCCTATTTTCCAGAAACCTTTTCCCTTCCCTAACGGATTGCCAAAAATTCACGAACATGACGGAACACGTGCACAGGCATTTGGTATTTTTATAGACAATAAACTGGTTTTACTTTATACTTACGAATGTGATTTGGGTGATGGCTGGGAAGATCCCGAAGTTCATAATGATCCAGCAAACGTAAGAGACAAAGCCTTGAAAATGGGTGCCAACATTATCAATTATATATTTACTAATTAATGACTAGTCTCCAGTGATTGGTAACTAGTAATTCATCAATTAAAAAAAACGTCACTCTCAATACTATTCACTTATTACTAATCACTCTAATCACTAATCACTTTTCACTAACAAAAAATGCAGCTGACTCACGAAGAAAATCAATTTGAAAGAAAAACATTTCCCATTACTTTAGTGTGCGATCATATTTACTTTCAGCAAAATATTGGTTCTTTATTTAGAATTTCTGAAGCTTTCGGAGTTGAAAACATTATCTTTTTCGGAAAAGATATTCCGCTGACACCTCGTAAAATCAATAAAACTTCTAGAAGCACACATCTTCATGTGCCTCATTCTGTAATCGAAAATTTTAACGAACTTCATTCCTATTTAACTGACAATAATTTCGAAATTATTGCTTTAGAAATTACTTCTAACAGCAAACCTTTAAAAGAAGTTATGATTCCTTTCGATAAAAAAATCGCACTTTTGATTGGAAGTGAAATCAACGGAATATCAGACGAACTTTTACAACTTTCTCATCAAATTGTGCATATCAATATGTTTGGCAAAAATAGCAGCATGAATGTGGTACAGGCTGCGAGTATTGCGCTTTATGAGATTACTTCTTTGTAAAAAATTAAGCTTTAAAAATCTCTTTTAAAGCAACACTTCAATTTTACTTTCAATTTATTTGTTAAAATTTATCGTTAAACTACATATAATCACGATGAAATGCATTCAAAAAACAAAAAGAAAGAAAAAACTGCATAATTTTTTAAATATAATTTTTGTAGGAATCAATGTTTGTAAGGGGTTCTAAAATTTCTCACAAAGTTTTTGATCTAATATTTTGCAAGAAAGGTATTTTGTTATAAAATTGTCGCATTATTCAACTAATCAACAATTTTATAACAAAAACCCAAATTATTATGAAAAAAGTTATTATTACCACATTTGCAGCATTAATGCTGTTTGCTTGTCAAAATGAACAATCTGATTCTGCTAACGCAGATGCGAGTGTTGCTTCAAGAAGAAGCTGTGCAACACAAGAAGTTTTAGAAGCTCAATTGAAAGCCGATCCTATGTTGGCAATTAGAATGAATGAAATCGAAACTTTTACTGCACAACACGCAGGTTCAAATTTCACAGGCCGTTTGGTAAATGGAAAAATCGAAATTCCAGTTGTAGTGAATGTTTTATACAGAACTTCAGCTGAGAATATTTCGGATGCACAAATTCAATCTCAAATTGATGTTTTAAACAAAGACTTCAATGCTTTAAACTCTGATTACAATAATGTACCAGCATTATTTTCAGGTGTAAAAGCAAACATCGGAATTACATTTGTATTAGATCAGGTTGTTAGAAAATCTACTACTAAAACTTCTTGGGGAACAAAAGACGCGATGAAAAAAACAAATCAAGGCGGAATTGCTCCTACTTCTCCAACTACAAAATTAAACCTGTGGTCATGTGTTATTGGCGGCGGAATTTTAGGTTATGCACAATTCCCTGGTGGCGCTTCTGCTACAGACGGAGTCGTAATTGATCCTAAATACTTCGGATTATCTGGTTCTGCAAATGCTCCATATAACTTAGGAAGAACTGCTACACATGAAGTAGGTCACTGGATGAACTTGCGTCACATCTGGGGAGATGCAACTTGTGGAAGCGATCTTGTTTCAGATACTCCTACTCATAACACAGCAAACTACGGAGTTCCTGCTTATCCTCATTATAGCACTTGTACAGGTACACCTGTAGAAATGACTATGAACTACATGGATTATGTTGATGATGCAGCAATGTACATGTTCTCAACAGGACAGAAAAACAGAATTTCGGCTATTTTTACAACTGGAGGAGCAAGAGCTGCTTTTGCACAATAAGCTGAAACTAAAAATATCAATAAAGCGAGATGAATCATCTCGCTTTTTTTGTTTACACCTAAATTTTAGAATGCTTTTTCCTATATTTATAGTCTAAATTTTAAGCATGATCACATCAAAAACTATTTCTAACGGAATATTAAGAGCTTTAGCTACAATTTTAATAATTGGCATCGTCTTGTATTTTTTATATGAAATTCAAACAGTAATTGTCTATTTGTGTATTTCATTAATATTGTGCTTAATCGCCAACCCGATGGTTTTGTTTTTAAAGAACAAATTAAAATTCAGCAATTCGATGGCCGCTTCAACTACAATTATCTTTTTCATTTTTCTAATTGTGGGTTTCATTCTATTATTTGTCCCTTTAATTATTTCTCAAGCAAATAATCTAGCTCTTCTTGACACGGCACATCTACAATCTCAATTTATAGAAACAGAAAACAGTCTTGAAAAATACTTTAATATTCCGCATATAGATTTGAATAAAGTTATAAAAGATTCTAAGCTCATTTCTTTCTTAGATTTTAGCTATTTTACAGGATTCATCAATACTATAATCAACTTTATGGCCGATATGGGAATGGGATTGGTATCAGTGTTTTTTATTACTTTCTTTTTCATAAAAGATCAGGATATCTTTAAAGATCAGGCAAGAAGAATATTGCCAGATTCAAATGAAGATAAAATTTTAAATTCTATTGCCAAAATAAACCATTTACTTACACGCTATTTCATTGGTTTATTACTGCAGCTAATTGTAGTGTTTATTCTATATCTGATTGTATTGCTAATCTTTGGAAATAAAAATGCTTTTGTAATTGCCTTTTTATGCGCCATTCTAAATATAATTCCCTATTTGGGACCAATTATTGGGACAACCTTAGCTGGAATTCTTACCATGATAAGCATGATTGGAAAAGATTTTCAGTCAGAAATTCTTCCAACAACCATTTATGTCATTATTGGCTTTTTATTGGTACAGGCAATTGACAACAATATTAGCCAGCCCATAATTTCGTCAAAAAGTGTAAATTCGCACCCGTTAGAAATATTCTTAGTTATATTAATCAGCGGTATTACGTTTGGAATTGTGGGTATGATAATAGCCATTCCAGCGTTTACGATGATTAAAGTAATTTTAAAAGAATTTTTTCCTAATAATAAAATTGTCTCCGTATTAACCGAAAGAATTTAGCTTTGAACAATCCTATTTTGCATCCAGAAATTCAAGAATTTATAAAAGAAAATACTGGTGCAGATATAACAAAATTGGCGCTCCAAAAAAATCCGTTTCCAGAAATGGATTGGATTTTAATTTTAAATCAGATTGAAGCCCGATCAAAAGCAAAAGAAAAACTTCCGACTTGGTTTACAGCCGAAAATATTATTTATCCAAGCAAAATCTCAGTAGAACAAACCTCTTCAGAGAAAACTGCAACTTATAAGGCTTCTTTAATATCTGGCGAATCTTTAATTGATTTAACTGGCGGTTTTGGCGTTGATGATTATTATTTTTCGAAGAAATTTAAATCGATAACGCATTGTGAAATAAATGAACAATTGTCTGAAACTGTAGCTCATAATTTTAAACAGCTGCAAGTTGAAAATTGTACTTTTTATGCTGGCGATTCTATGCATTTATTAGAAGAAATCAAACAAAAATATGATTGGATTTATATTGATCCTTCACGAAGAAACGACAGCAAAGGCAAAGTTTTTATGCTAAAAGACTGTCTGCCAAATGTTCCGGAATTGCTTGATTTTTATTTTGAAAAATCAGACTCTATTTTAATTAAAACGGCACCTTTACTAGACATTTCGGCAGGATTATCAGAATTAAAAAATGTAAAGAACATTCACGTCATTGCTTTAGAAAATGAAGTTAAAGAACTGCTTTTTGAAATTCATAAAGAGTATTCGGGCAAAATAACTTTAAAGACTGCTAATATTTTAAAAGAAAAAACAGAAACTTTTGAATTTATTCTAGGCGAAGAATCTTTTCCTATTTATAATTTACCTCAACAATATTTATACGAGCCAAATTCGGCAATTATGAAATCTGGAGGTTTTGATGAAATCAGTACTGCTTTTCAGATTAATAAGCTCCACAAACATTCTCATTTATATACTTCAGAAGATTTAATCGATTTTCCGGGAAGGAAATTTGAAATTCAAAAAGTCATTTCATACCATAAAAATGAGATGAAAAATGAACTAGCCAATAAGCAGGCTAATATTACCACTCGTAATTTTCCTGAGACTGTAGAAAACATCCGAAAGAAGTGGAAAATAAAAAATGGAGGAAATTTGTATTGTTTTTTTACGACAGATGTAAAAGATAACAAAATAGTTTTAATTTGCACCAAAATAATCTAACACAATGAAACAATTAATTACGCTAACTCTATTTTTATTAACCTTTACCGCATTTGCCCAAAAACCTTGTGAATACAGTGTAAATGTAAACGACTCCATCGGATCTTATAAAGTAACAAATGAATATTTGATGAGTGAGAAATATTTTGGCGGAAGCTTTAATTATATCTTCTTCTCCTTGGCTCAAACAGATGGTTTGCCAACATTGAACCTGCAATCTATCCAAAAAAGCAAAGATTTTATCAAGGCAAACTGTTTTGATAAAAACTCAAAAGTCTTTTTACAATTAGAAAACGGAAAAATTGTAACCTTAATGCATATCAATCAAGAAAATTGCGGCACATTGATTCGTGATGAAAAAGGATTTGACAACCGCATCAATACTGGGATTTTTATGTTTATGAAAGATAATTACGAGGAACTGAAAAAATCTCCAATTTCAATAATGAGAATTAAATATCTTACCAATACAGAAGATTATATTGTAAAACGAGAACTTACTTCTGAATTAAATGGAAAGGTAACCAACCCGAACACTTATTTTATGGATAATATTAGGTGCGTTGAGTAATTAATTGCACTTCCATTTCTGGTTAGACACATTATCCTTTAAACCGGTTTTTAAATTATAATGCCACCACTCAGAATCAAAAGAGTTAAAACCATTTTTAATCATGGTCTTTTTTAAATAAGCTCTATTAGCAAGTATTTCTTTTGAAAGCTGTTTAAAATTGTGGCTCGCCATAATTCCAAAAAAATCAAAAGAAGTTCCCATATCAACTTCTTTTCCAGTTATATCCACCAAAGAAATATCAACGGCTCCTCCTCTATTATGGATGGAGCCTTTTTTTGGATCTGCAACATAAATAGGATTTGATACGATCTCCCACATTTTTTTCTGAATATCCAAAGGTCTGTAACAATCATATAATTTGATTCTATAACCTTTCTTCAAAAAATCTTTATTGGCCGCAATTAATGCTTTTACAGTCTTTAAGCGAAGCATACATTCGGCACAATCATAAACTTTTGTCTTTAAGAAATTATCATCTGTTGCGTATTTCATATCATAGACAAAATCATTGCTGTAATCTCGCAGATTGACAAACGCAGTATCAGAAACCTTTACTTCAACTGAAGCTGTATAAGTTTCATTTTGCGCTTGTAAACAGCTGATCCCAAAAAGAAAAAAGACTAATATTTTGAAAGTATGATTCATTGTAAGAAGATTTTAAAAAATGAAATTAAACAAAAAAACTTAAAAACCGATTCAACAATTTCTCTTTAAGGGTAAAAAGCTTGTTTTTATAAATCTATAATTCGTCATAAATTCCTTTCGAACCAAACATTATTTTTAATATCTTTATGAAAATTAGCTCTTTACGACTTTGTAAATTAAATTATTAATTCTAAAAAACAGTTATATTATGAATTACAGAGCCAAATACATTTCAGCAGCACTTGTAAGCAGTTTAATCTTATTTTCCTGTAAAAAAGAAATTATAAAAGAAGTTCCTAAAACTGATTCTACTTCTATTAAGACTGAAGCTTTACAGGCAGACAGTATTGTTTTGAATCCAAATGATACTTTGTATGGTTTAGTAGATAAAAGTGTCATTGGAACACAGTTTTTAACCAAAAGCGGTTTAGCTCCGAGATTAAAAAAATTATTAGGAGCTGATTACGATCAAATGGTAAAAAACTGGAACACCGAAACTCCTTTTGAAAAACAAGATAATATACTTCATGCGTGGGGCTGTAAGCAGCATGACTGCAGTACTTATTCTTATGATTTGTATATTGACGTTAAAAATAATAAAATCAATGTCTACAAATTTTCCGAATCAAAACTGACGGTTTTTAAAGAAGATAACTTTGACATTGAAATAAAAGATAACTTCTTAAAAGATCTAAATATTAAAAAGGAGAATATTCAAAATAAAAAATAATGCAGGCAAAAAAAAAGCGGTTTAAAAAACCGCTTTTTTTATTGGATATTTTTAGAGTTATATTTCTCCTGTAATCAAAATATTTTCTTTTACACCTTTGTCTCTCAACATTCTAAAATGAGAACGAACAGCATGATAAAACGGATATGAGGTGTATGGCAAATTGTATTCTTCTGCATAACGTTTTATAATTGGCGTAATATACGGATAGTACGTATGACCAACAGCTGGAAAAAGATGATGCGCTACGTGATGCGTAAATCCGCCGTAAAGAAAATTAGCCAGTTTACTTTCTGTACTAAAATCCTTAGTCACAATCATTTGATGCATTACCCATGTATCAGAAAGATTTCCATCTTCATCAGCATGCGGAAAGTGCGCATCTTCATCAACGTGTGTAGAGACCAATGCCACAACACCAATTGCACTACCGCATAAATGCATAGATAGCCACGCAAAAAGCACCATATGCCATGGCTGGCTTAAGAGCATCATTGGGATAAAAAGCAAATAAATGAGATTTATAATCTTAGCCGCAAACAGTCTATAAACTTCTTGTCTCGGAATTTTATCTACTACTTTCTTTACATAGTTATCCTTTGTGCCAAAAAAGTCTTTAAAATCTCTAATATAAAGCCAATTGAGGCTGTAAAGAGGATAAATAAACCACATGTAAATGTGCTGATACTTGTGGTAATTAAATAGCGGACTGTTCGGAAATATTCTAATAATATCGCTCTGTTTAATATCTACGTCCCAATCTGGCACGTTTGGATAAGCATGATGCAGACTTATATGACGTCGCATCCAAAGCCAGTGATTACTCCCAAAGAGTTCTAAAACATATAAAAACCATTCATTGTGCTTAGGCTTTTTAAACAAAGCTCCATGCGCAGCATCATGAAAAGCATTTATAAATAAAACGATCATTGTAATACCAGACAAAATATAAAAAAGAAACAACAAGGGCGTCTGGTTGCCGAAAATCAAAATACAGGCGTAGAACAAAAAAAATACTGCCAGAAGTCCTAAGGACTTCACAACATTTAATACATACAAAGACGAGTTTTTTAAGACCGTTTCATTCACTTCTAAACGCATCTTTTTAAAAAAATCATCTGCTCCAGGTTTAACATAAACCGGTCGTTTTAATTTTTCCATATTTGGTTACTGCTAGAAATTGTTAATCAAATTTAATAAAAAAAAAACTTAAACTGTAAGCGTAGATTTAAATAAAAAAAAGAGTATTTTAAAAACAAAAAACCACTCAAAAAGAGTGGTTTAAATTAATATTGTTTCATTTTTTAATGATTAGATTACTTTCTGATAAACTTCATTATTATTCCTCAAATCTTGTGCCTGCCAGACGCAAACGAATATTATGAATACGTCCTTCAATTTCTTGCAAATCATTCAGAATATTCTCCTTCTCATAAACTGGCCCAACTTCATTAACCTTATTTTGCTCATCGGCAAAAAGATCATTCAAATCCACATCTGGAAAATTTTTACTTAGGCTAATAATAAATTCAGAACCAATACTAGCTGTTCCATGTAAATATCTTCCAATCATCGCCGGACTAAATCCTAAAATTGCCCCGACTTCCTTCTGCTTTAATCCTTTATCCTTAAAGAATTTACTTAGTTTTTCGTGATACATCATTATTAAAATTCAAATGAAAATATAGATAAAATATATTTTTTAACATTAAAAAGAATAAGTAGTATAATATTATTCTTACATTTACTCGTAATAAAATACATACAAATAATTATTAGCAAATATATGTCAAAATTAATCAATAATAGCAATTTTAAAGAAGATAATTCTCACAATAAAAAAGCTTATGAATTTATAGATAAGCATTTACCTGTAACATATGTTGATCTTACTATTGCTTGTATCGTAAAAAAAGGGCAGCCTGCTCCGAGCAAAGCATTAATTAGAAACGTAAGAAATAAAACCATTCTAAGAAATGATATTTTACTCGCATTGGTAGAAGTAGCCAATGAAAACAAAGAGGCAGTCGAAAAGATTAAACTTCTTACTTCATAATTTTCAAAAAACAGTATAAAACAATATATTACCAAAGCTTATTTTATGACAACTCGAAATAATAATAAAAAAGAAAACAACCAGCAAGAGGCTATTCATAATCATTTTGAAATCTTATCGTCAGATAAAAATGATTTTAAAAACATTGCTTATTTATACGGAATGAGTCTTGAACAGTATGAAGAAGGACTTGAAATCCATTCAAAATGTTTTAGCCAAATTGAAGAATTTTCAATTAAAAATATCATGCCTGGTCAATAAAAATCACATCAAATACACATCATCTCTCTTTTCATTATTGCACAAAATCAATAAAAATAATTCCTGCTATAATTTGCAGATTTTAGCATCAAGGCATTAGCTTTCGCAAATTTTATCTTTTTTGTAATTTGCACACTAGCTAAAAACTAAAAATTGACAAAGACATAAGTCCTAACAGTTTGTGAATCGATTTTAAAATGGAAGAAAAAGGCAATGAATGGCGCTGGACCAAAAAGTGGATTCGGCATTTAGCCTTATTTTTACAAGTGATAACCACAAGGTCTGAACCATAATTTATTTTGTCATCACACAATTGCTTTCATGAAAAATTCAATAGTATTTATTATACTTATTTTAAGCTGTTTCTTTCAACTGGATTGCACAGCTCAAAAACAAAAAAAATCGCGATTTAAAGCTTTAGTTTTATACGAAAATGGCGGACATCATCTTCCGTTTACTAAAGCAGCTAAACCTTGGCTGAACAAACTTACCATTGACAGCAGCTTTACCATTGATTATATTGAAAGCACCAAAACAATCAATGAAACACTTTTAAAACAATATCAGGTTTTTATACAATTAGATTATCCTCCTTATACTTGGAGCGAAGAATCGATGCAGGCGTTTCAGAAATACATGAACAGCGGAAAAGGCGGATGGGTTGGTTTGCATCATGCCACTTTGCTTGGAGAATTTGACGAATACCCAATGTGGAAATGGTTTTCTGATTTTATGGGCGGAATCAGATTTGTAAATTACATTCCAGATTTTGCTAGCGGAAAAGTAAACATAGAAGATAAATCGCATCCTGTAACTAAAGGAATTCCATCTGATTTCATTATCCAAAAAGAAGAATGGTATACTTATGACAAAAGTCCAAGGCCAAATGTTCATGTTCTGGCTTCAGTTGATGAGTCGACTTACGAACCCGATTCAAAAATAAAAATGGGAGATCATCCCGTAGTTTGGACAAACGATCATTTTGCTTCAAGAAACGTTTATATTTTTATGGGGCATGCTCCAGAATTATTCGAAAATGAAGCATACACTACCCTATTACGGAATTCTATTTTCTGGGCGGTTAAAAGAAACTAAAGATATTATTCTATCTAAAACATAATAAAAATACCTCTCACTTGAGAGGCACTTTTTCTATTTTTTCCAGTATTTTAAAAACAGCTTATACAATTCATCTGCATCGATTTCAATTTCTGAAGCCGAGTACATTATATTCAATTTTAAATTTTGCTCGTCATAAGCCATTTTCCATAGAAATTTAGAAACGCGACCATCATACTTGTCTACATTATCAGTCGTAACTGCAACCAAAGTGTCTCCTCCTACTTTTTGCAATTGCACATCGGTAACATCTTGCCATTCTATTCTTCCAAAAGCTTTAGCTACTGGAGTTGTTCTTCCAGAAAATCCATTTGAATCTATTTGAATTAAGGAAGATTTGTCTTTTATACTTGCAAGCATTTTAAATATCAAAACAAGCATTATCAAAAGAATAGCACCAGAAGCAATCGATAGTTTTATTTTAAATACTCCATCAAAAGTCCCTATTCCGTACAAAAGCATAATCGCTACTAAAATACTGATAGCGCTAGCATATAAAAGTAGGCTTCTTGTTTTTTTGGCATTTCGGTAAAAATTAATTTCTTCATTCATGGGGTGTAGTAAAAATTTTATTTGTTATTAGAATTAAAAATGAAGATGCAATTTACCACAAAATAATTAAGAAAGAGCCAATCTATTTGGCAAGGAATTGTTGCGTTTTACTTTGGATTTGATTTAGTCTTTCGGATAAGCTTCCTTTTACTTCAATCACTTCCAAATCAAAATCAAGAATTAATTCGCTAATAATATTATTTACCTGATCTCTCAGCTCAGGCAAATCAGAGTCTGAGCATAAAATTCGATCTGGCTTTTCAATAGGAACAAATACAAAAACGTCAATTTCTTTAATTGCATTTTGAATTCTATTAAATATTGACGAGAAATTTAAATTATCATCAACCGCTAAAGCATAGGCTAAAAGATCAATCGGACAGCGGTCAAAAATTGCATTTCTATTACTTCTCATGATTTGTTTTATAGAATGCTCCAACTGCACCATATAATCGTCTGCTGTAGGTATTTCAGAAAAATCAAAACCCATTTCCTGTAATTCAAAATAAGGTTCTGGATAAAACTCATAATCAGGAAAAGATTCATACAGTTTTTCTGCTAATGTCGTTTTGCCTACCATATGAGCTCCAAGTATTGCTATTCTCATAATTATTAAGTTTTTTATCATGAAAACTAAAAATAAACAAAATAGATGCAAAACAAAAAAGGATGATCAAAAATGATCATCCTATAAAGTGATCCCAGAAGGATTGCAACTATAGGCTACAAACCCCCATCAATTCTATGTTTTCATTATTTCAAAATTTACCTTCATAATCATTGCTATATTATAATATTAAATTACATTTTCCTCTTTTTGCCAGATGATTAATTTCTCATCGGAGTATTATAGTGCCTTATTTTGAAACGTGCTATTCTAAATTGATTTATCTAATCTTCTAAATACATTATAGTAAATATTGATAAATGTTTTTTATATTTTCATTAATATATCAATTGCTTTTTGCCTGATATTTCTATACAATGAATTAATATTGTCAGGAAAAGTATAAATATATAAATCATGTGCTTTTTCCATATCGAGTAATTCTTTTGCATCAGTTTTCATAGTCCCATATGAATTTGGATCACTGTTTAATTGATCTAAAGAACTTTCTATTTCAATTATTGGATGATGCATAACTATTTTACTCTCAAAAAACTCTTTGTTGTTTTCTATTTCTTTTATTAGTGAACTAATAGATGGTTTTAAGTAAGCATATGGGTTTATCTCAATTTTATTCCATGAAATGAAAACTTTTTGTATTCGATATTCTGCCCCTTCTGAATTAGAAGATTTGATTCCTTGAATTTCGACTAAACAAAATTTTCTTAATTCTTCAAGCTCATATTTCTTAGATAAAGAAAATAAGTCTGAAATAATTACAGAAAGTTTTTGTTCGTTTTTAGTTAGTTCTTTTATAAATTTAGAAACTTCATCATTTAAAGAGTTCTGTTCTCTTATTTCTGGTAATGATTTTAACCAATCATTAATTCTTATTACATCATAAGCAGTTGCTTCCGTATTTGAAGTACCATTTCTGTAATATACTTTTCCAACCTCAAGACCTTTCAAATTTTTGATAGCAGGAACAATTGGCATTTCATATCTTATTATTGGAAATTCCAAAATTCCGAATTGTTTTTCTTTGTGCTTAATTGTGTAAAATGAAAAATTAGGCCTTGGAATTACCTTGTCTTTTATTTTATCTTGTAGAATTGCATCATCTACTTTTTCCTTCATTCCCTTAAATTCTAAACCTCCATTATCTATTTCTTGAATTCCGAATATAATGTATGAAGTTTCAGTTCTTATCGTGTTACAAAATGAGATTACGTCCTTAACAAATTTGGCTGTAACTAAATCGTTACTCTCTTTCTTGAAATCATAAAATTCCCCTTTGAAGTCCAAAATTGAACTTTCATTTTTACTAATTAATTTTTCGAATTCAATTTCTGTTATCATTTTTTTTTATTAAGATATTCTAGTACTAAAGTAGGTTTTAGACTAAATTAAGCCGATTATTTTAATTTGTCATATAAATCCAAATACAAAATCAATTTTCCATTAACCATTAAGCCTATTGCTAAATCCGTTTTATTAGCTAGATACTGACTATTTTTCTCGTTTTATAATGCTGTCAACAGTTGAACCTTTATGAATTAATTTGTATTTTCCCCCATCATTATATGTTACTACATGAAAAACATCATTTGTTGCTTTTGATATTTTAATGAGTATTTCAAATACTATTTTAAGGGTTTTTTCTGCATCAGTTATATCTAAAGCATCTAAAGCATTAAACTTTGTATTTGGAAATTTTTGCTTCCAATTGACACTGTATTCAAAATCTACGACAGTTCCTTTTGTATTATCTTCTTTGTCAGGTTCAACTAACCAAGTTGTTTTATAAGGAAAACCATGAGAAATCCAATTTCGAATAGTATTCAGTTCAGTCAACTCATTTCTTAATCGTCCTTCTAAACTCGCTGAATTTATAGACAATATTAAATCAATTTTATCTAAACATGCTATTGACGCATTCCAAGATTTTACCATTCTTTTTAAGGCAAAATCTCTTTTAGATTCTTCGATATATCTTTGCGACTCTTTATTAAAAAATATTTCAAAACCAATCAAATTCACAGCAGATTCAAGACCACAAAATGAGTGTAGGATTGTTGAAATTGCACTTTTTTTCCTATGATCTTTGGAGTCTTGTAAATCATAATATGCTTCCATTGCTAAACTAAGATGGTCTCCAGTAAGGCTCGTTGAAAACGTTATTAAATTATTTTCTATTTGTCTCATAATTAATTTTATACTTTACTCCCTTTACCTTCCGCCTAAATTAGAGTAGATGGGTGTGATAAACAGCGCTTATAGTTAAATTCAAATGTAAATATTAATTCTTAAAAATCATCAAACAATTAGTAAGTTGAATATTTTTGCATTTGCCATAAATGGAATTTTTATGGTCAAGACTTGATAAGTTTGTGCAAACTATGTGCAAACCAAATTTCTAAGGATGGAAATCAAAACTATATCCATAAAAACAAAAAAGCCACTCGATTTGAGTGGCTTTTGTGATCCCAGAAGGATTCGAACCTTCGACCTACGCATTAGAAGTGCGTTGCTCTATCCAGCTGAGCTATGGAACCATTATTTTTAAATTTCTAAGAATAGAAATCAAACGTATATACATAAAAACAAAAAAGTCACTCTATTTGAGTGACTTTTTGTGAACGCAGAAGGATTCGAACCTTCGACCGCCTGCTTAGAAGGCAGGTGCTCTATCCAGCTGAGCTATGCGTCCATTATTTCAATTGTAGTCGGGGTGGCAGGATTCGAACCTGCGGCCTCCTGCTCCCAAAGCAGGCGCGATAACCGGGCTACGCTACACCCCGAGGCAAAATTTAAGCGGAGAGACAGGGACTCGAACCCTGGCGACGGTTACCCGTCGACAGATTAGCAATCTGCTCCATTACCGCTCTGGCACCTCTCCTTGCTAGTGGAATTGCTTCCGTTTTGCGAGTGCAAATGTATAACAACATTCCTTTTCTCACAAGCTTTTTTTTGAGTTTTTTTAGTTTTTTTTCATCTTTTTTTCAAAACCACTTCACAATCAAACAAATAGAATTAACAAAAATTTCACCTTAAATTTAAAATCAACCCTATTCAATACAAAATTTGAATTTATTCAAATAAACAGTAAATTTGCTTACTAACTATTATTAAACAGAAAATGAACAAAAGAGTTGTTATCGTTTCTGCCGTTAGAACACCTATCGGAAGTTTCATGGGCGGGTTATCTAGTGTACCTGCACCAAAATTAGGAGCTGCTGCCATAAAAGGAGCGCTTTCAAAAATTAATCTTGACCCAAAATTAGTCGATGAAGTTTTCATGGGGAATGTAATTCAGGCGGGAGTTGGACAAGCTCCAGCACGTCAGGCAGCACTTTTTGCTGGTCTGTCTGAAGAAGTTGCTGCTACAACAGTAAACAAAGTATGTGCTTCTGGAATGAAAGCTGTAATGTTTGCTGCACAAGCAATCGCTTGCGGTGACGCTGAAATCGTAGTAGCGGGCGGAATGGAAAGCATGAGCTTAATTCCTCACTATGTACAAATGCGTGCTGGAAACAAATTTGGTCCTGCAACTATGCTTGACGGAATGCAGAAAGATGGTTTAACAGATGCTTACGACAACAACGCAATGGGAGTTTGCGCTGATTTATGTGCATCTGAATACAAAATCAGCCGTGAAGAACAAGATGCTTTTTCTATTCAATCTTATGAAAGAAGCGCTAAAGCTTGGGACGCTGGAAAATTCGACAATGAAGTTGTTCCTGTTGAAGTGCCACAAAGACGTGGCGAACCAATTATATTCTCTAAAGACGAAGAATATACTAATGTGAAATTAGATAAAATTCCATCTTTAGCACCAGTTTTCACAAAAGACGGAACTGTAACTGCTGCAAACGCTTCTACAATCAATGACGGAGCTGCTGCTTTGGTTTTAATGTCTGAAGAAAAAGCAAATGCATTAGGTTTAAAACCTCTAGCTTACATAAAAGGTTACGCAGATGCTGCACAAGAACCAAAATGGTTTACAACAAGTCCGGCAAAAGCATTACCGAAAGCTTTAGACAAAGCAGGAATTTCAATTTCAGATGTTGATTTCTTCGAATTTAACGAAGCTTTCTCTGTAGTTGGACTGGCTAATGCTAAAATATTAAACCTTGATAACGATAAAGTAAACGTAAACGGTGGTGCAGTTTCTTTAGGACATCCTCTTGGAGCTTCTGGAGCACGTATTATTGTAACTTTACTAAATGTTTTAGAACAAAACAATGCAAAAACTGGAGCTGCTGCGATCTGCAACGGCGGCGGTGGCGCATCGGCAATTGTTATCGAAAGAGCTTAAAACAATATCTCAAAAAATCAGGAGTTATAATATGGCTCCTGATTTTCAACTTTATAAATTTCCTTAGATGTTTGGAATTTGCAATTTAGCCATAGTACCAGTTCGCGCTGAAGCCAGCGACAGAAGTGAAATTGTTACACAGCTCTTGTTTGGCGAGCATATCGAAATTTTAGAACGCCATAATCAATGGGCTAAAATAAGAATTCAGTTTGACGACTATGAAGGCTGGGTTGATTCTAAGCAATATCAGGAAATTACCAAAGAGCAATTTGATCTTTTGAGCAAAGAATCCATTATTTTAAATGCTGATTTAATTGATTACATCACAGCTCCCAATAATCTTCTACTTCCTATTCCGCTTGGGGCTTCTCTATCTTTTTTAAATAATAGCGAAATCAATACTTCAAACTTTGATTTTGAAGGAACCAAAACCAGCGGCATCAAACCTAAAAGCGCCTTGATAAAAACTGCTTTTATGTATCTGAATGCTCCATATCTATGGGGTGGAAAAACACCTTTTGGAATTGACTGCTCAGGTTTTACCCAAATGGTATATAAATTAAACGGTTATAAAATTCATCGTGATGCATCGCAACAAGCACTTGAAGGCGATCCGTTAAGCTTTATTGAAGAATGCGAACCAGGCGATTTGGCTTTCTTTGATAATGATGAAGGAAATATTACTCACGTAGGCATCATAATGGAAAACAACTACATCATTCACGCAAGTGGAAAAGTACGCATTGACCGTTTGGACCATACTGGAATCTACAATCCCGAATTAAACAAACACACTCACAAACTTCGTGTAATTAAGAAGATTATCTAATTAAGTTTTTGAATTAAAGTACACTGATAAAACGGATTCGCTTTACGAAAACGCGTATTTACACTGATTTTTTATTTTTTCTCTCGCAGATTTAACAATTCATTTTTAATTTTTAGTGCGATATGTGAAATAAAAACAGCCAAAAAATTAGAGTAAATTCGTGAATTCGTGGCTAAAAAAAACTACGCACTCAATCGAATTGTCTTTCTAAACTCAGACGGACTATAGCCTTTTTGCTTTCTAAAAAACTTATTAAAGTGGCTTTCATCTGTAAAGCCAAATTCATATGCAATTTCATTAATACGCTTCTCGCTAAATTGCAAACGATGTTCAATCAGTTTCGTTTTATAATTGCTGATATACTGTTGCATCGTTTCGCTGGCATGTTTCTTAAAATAACGTCCTAAATAAGTATTCGAAATTCCGAAATAATCACTAATAGATTCCGCTTTGATTTTTTCAGGATAATAAATATTGTTCTGAATGTATTGCAGAATATCCATCGCTTTAGCTTCAGTATTTATGGTTACTTGTTCTGGAAGATATTTCGCGATATTTCTCGCCACAATAATAATCAAGGTATTTACCAACTGCTGAATCAATTCCTGATTGTAAACATCTTTGTCCTG
Source organism: Flavobacterium nitrogenifigens (assembly GCF_003254565.1). GTDB lineage: Bacteria > Bacteroidota > Bacteroidia > Flavobacteriales > Flavobacteriaceae > Flavobacterium > Flavobacterium nitrogenifigens. The sequence goes on along the minus strand of NZ_QJRI01000180.1, from coordinate 258,772 downwards.
ATGTTCGCGGCAAATAGCTTCAATCATCACCTTTACCAAACATTTATCAGGATCATTTTTTAGAATACAGCCTGGCTGATGATTTGCATTTTGAAGAATATATTCTAATCGCTGAATATTTTCATTCTGCAGACTTGAGTTTTTCAAATAAATATCATTAAACCTTAAAAAGAAAAATTTCGTTTTGGTCTCAATTGTAAAATTATGGCAATCCTCGGGCGTCAATAAAAACAAATGCCCTGGATCATATTCAAAAATATTCTTATTAATACACTGTCTTCCCGTTCCTTCTAGAATATAAACCAGTTCGAAAAAATTATGACGATCTCCAACATCTGGATATTCATTCAGCGTTTCAAAAGAAACCGTAAAAGGTTCGTATAAGTTTTCTTTTTTCATAATTCTAATTATTTGAAGTTGCAAATATACCTAAAAAAGACAAATATATACCAAATAAGAATCATAAAAACGGTATAATTTTGCCTTATCAATTTTAAACATAAAAAATCACAATCATGGAATATAGAAAACTAGGCAACTCAGAACTTGAATTATCAGCTATTACTTATGGTGCATTCGCCATTGGAGGAACTATGTGGGGCGGAACAGAAAAGAAAGATTCAATAGCATCTGTTCAGGCTTCAATTGACCACGGTGTTACTACAATTGACACTGCTCCTTTTTACGGATTTGGTCTAAGCGAAGAAATGATCGGCGAAGCTATAAAATCTTACGATCGTTCTAAAATTCAATTACTTACTAAATTCGGTTTGGTTTGGGACGGAAGTAATAACGGAAAAGGTGATTTCTTTTTCGACGCTGACGACAACGGTAAAAAAGTGCCCGTATATAAATATTCATCAAAAGCAAACGTAATTAAAGAAGTTGAAGAAAGCTTAAAACGTCTTCAAACCGATTATATCGATTTACTGCAAATTCACTGGCCAGATTCAACAACTTCAATTTCTGAAACAATGGAAGCTGTTGAAACGCTTATTCAACAAGGAAAAATAAGAGCATTTGGAGTAAGCAATTATAATGTGGCTCAAATTCAGGAAGCACAAAAAACGATTCAAGTCGCTTCAAATCAAGTTGCTTACAGTATGTTGAATCGCAAAATTGAAGAAGAACTAATTCCTTTCACAGCTGCAGAAAACATCGGAATCATTGCTTATAGCCCAATGGAAAGAGGTTTATTGACTGGGAAATATTTCACTGACAGTAAATTAAAAGAAAATGACCATAGAAATGGATATTTCAATCAGTTTGATCTTCAAAAAGTAAAAACTTTAGTCGAAGAATTAACTTCTTTAGCTCATGCAAAAGAAGCAAGCTTATCACAATTAGTATTACGCTGGACATCTTTACAAAAAGGAATTGCAATTGTTCTAGCAGGAGCAAGAAACGCAGAACAAGCCATTTCAAACGCCAAAACAATGAATTTCGATTTATCAGCTTCAGAATTAGAATTCATCAATCAGGCAATTGCTAAAATAAAATAATATTTTAAACACATAGAAACATAGTTATACTTTGTCTATAAAGGCGTTTCACTTGCATTAATAAACATAGTCAACGTAATCTTGTCATTCCGAAGAACGAGGAATGACAAACTTTGTGAACGATGTGTTAGAAACTAGTTTCTTTCCATTCTCTTTTCCAGAAAGAGAAATCTATGTCTCTATGTGTTTAAAAAAAATCTCAAAAAATTAAATAACTAGAATTTGGGCGTGTTCGCCACAGCGAATCGGGTTTTTGACTATATTTTTTACTCTATTTCATTACGCAAAAAGATACCGCCTCAATCCCTCACGAATCCATTTTCAAAAGAAACAATAATAAAATGAAAAAGATATTTATAATTAACGGCGGACAAAAATTCGCGCATTCAGGAGGACAATTTAATAAAACTGTTCAAGACTGGACAACTGAATTTCTTTCTAAAAACAACAATTACGAAATAAAAACAACTCACATTGAAGACGAAATCAACCTTCAAAAAGAAGTAGAAAAATTTGTTTGGGCAGATGTAATCATTTATCATACACCTGTTTGGTGGTTTCAAATTCCGAATCTTTTCAAAAAATATATCGATGATGTTTTCACGCAAGGACATAACAACGGAATCTATAAAAGCGACGGAAGAAGTCGTGTAAATCCTGATATCAACTACGGAACTGGCGGACTTCTACATGGGCGCAAATACATGCTTACCACGAGTTGGAACGCACCTGCAACCGCTTTTACGCTTCCAGGAGAATTCTTTGAAGAAACTTCCGTTGATGACGGCGTAATGTTTGGCTTCCACAAAATGAACAAATTTACTGGAATGGAAAAAATAGATGGATTCCATTTTCATGATGTAGAAAAAGGTGCAACACCAGAAAATATTATTATCTTTAAAGAACAATACACCAAACACCTAGAGCAAACCTTTAAAAACTTATAATTATGATTTCGATTACCGCAATTTTAAAAAGTAAACCAGAACATTTAGTTGAAATTAAAAATATGCTTACTCATCTAGTTACTGAAACAAGAAAAGAAGCTGCATGTATTCGTTACGATTTACATACTTCTGACAATGTTTTTATTCTTTGGGAAGAATGGAAAGATCAACCAGGACTAGATCTCCATAATACTCAATCCTACTTGCAAGAATTTATCAAAAAAACCGAACACCTAGTTTCAAGCCCGATTCAGGTTTACAAAACAGTACAAACTTTATAAGTTTTGCTTGCCACGAATTACACAAATTTTCACGAATTAATTTTTCAATTGAGGATATAAAAATTAGTGCAATTCGTGTAATTCATGGCGAAAAAAAATCCTACACAATATTCAGAAAAAAGCTAAATTGCCTAAACTTCAGAAATCTATATTTTATGAGCAATTACCATCTTGCCGAAATCAATATTGCCAAAATGAAAGGCGTCGATATTAACGACCCAATTATGAAAGAATTTGTAGACAATTTAGATGTTATAAATACCATAGCTGAAGAAAGTGAAGGTTTTGTCTGGCGATTAAAAGACGAAACTGATAATGCTACAAGTCTGAATCCGTACAATGATGAACAGATTATTATCAATGTTTCGGTTTGGGAAAACATTGAAACTTTAGAACATTACATGTACAAAACTTTTCACAGTGACTTTTTAAAACGTCGAAAAGAATGGTTTCAAAAATTCGGAAAAGCGCATACCGCTATGTGGTGGATTCCAAAAGGACACATCCCTACTCTTGAAGAAGCTGTAGAAAAATTAGATTATTTACAGCAAAATGGAGCTTCAGAATTAGTTTTTGATTTTAGATCTAAATTTCCTGCTCCAAAAGTAAAAAACACTTCAGAAATAGAATAAATATATTTAAAAGACAAAAAAAAGACTGCAACCTATTATGGATGCAGTCTTTTTTTTGTCTTTAAATTTTAAGTTATTGCTTTATTATTTTCTGGCTAAAAGTCTTTTTGCCCGAAGAAGTCAAATTTAAAAAATATACTCCTTTTGCCTGCCCGCCCAAATTGATAGCTTTACTGTTATTATTTTTGGTTTGGAATTTTTCGTTATAAATCACTTGTCCAGCAACATTAAGAACCGTAACAGTATAATCATCTCCAGAAGATGGTGTTGTTAAATAAAATACATCGCTTGACGGATTTGGATATATTTGAACGCCATCTAAATTAATTGGCTTCTGAGGTTTTACAGCAGATAAATTTGGTCCATTATCTATTTTTAAATTATCAAACCAAATTCTTGTTCCATAGCCAGAAGTATTCTTAATTTTAAGCAACACATTCTTTTGATTTTTTACAATGCTTAAATTAATTTTCTCTTCTCTCCAGTCAGAATTTTTGGTCGGAATCCAATCATTTGTTTCATTTGTTGATGTAGTCGACTTATCATCTTCAATTGGAGGCGAAACAGTCTGCAACTGCAACTGATTTTTTGAATAAACTGAAGTCCATGTTGCTCCACAATCTGAAGATGCAAATATCTCTATTTTATCAGGAGCAGGTGTTGGGTCAAAGGCATTTAAATATTGCGTATATGCTAAATCGAAATATAAAAACGGAGTTGAAGCTGAAGAAAAATCAAATGGCTTTAAGATCAGTTCATCAATCAATCCTGCAGGGTTATCTGCATTATTAATAATCATACAGGACAAATCTCCTTTTCCAACATCTGAACGTTTCTCCCAAGTTATAGCATCTTTATCCGGATTAACAACTTCCCAATCCTGAATAGGAAAACTAGATTCAAAATTCTCAAAATACGGAATACTATTTTTTCCTTTTACAACCACCACTCCAGTTTTATGCATTACTGTTCCGGTTCCATAGGAATTCGTAGCCGTTAAAGTAACATCGTAAGTTCCTGGGTTTTCATAAATAACGGCTGGCGTTTTGCTTGTAGAAGTAGCTGGAGAGCCTCCAGGAAACGACCACAACCAAGAAGTTGGTTCTCCTGTTGATGTATCCTTAAATGCAATTGGCAAATCACTACAAACTTTGTCATTCTCTATAGTAAATTCTGAGAACGGACTTTCTTTACTATCAAAAGTAAATTTAACATTGTCGATCCATATTCTAGATCCATATCCTGAAGTATTTTTAAATTTAAGCAAAACATTCGAAGAACCTTTAAATTCTGTCAGCAATACTCTTTCTGTCCTCCAATGCGAATCTGCTGTCGGAATCCAGTTATTTGGGTCGGTGCTTACAAATGTTTCCAATTCTGTATGTGTTTTCACATAAACACTTTTCCAAGTAGCGCCACAATCTTTAGAAGCCAGAATTTCTAAAACATCTGGACTTTCAGTATCAAATTTAGCATAAGCAACATCAAATGAAAAATCGGTTACTCCAACAGACATATCTACAGGTTTTAAAATAATTTCATCAATTGCACCAACTTTATCATTATCTGCATTATTCATTACCATACATGATGAAGAATTATGCCCTGCATCTGCTCGTTTCTCCCAAGTCAATTTATTATCTGGATTCACAATCTCCCATTCTGCAGGAGGAAAAGAATTTTCAAAATTCTCAGTATAAGAAATCCTATCTGGATCAACTATCTTTATAAAGTCACTTTTAGTTAAAACTGTCCCTGTTCCGTTTGTATTCTTTGTCGAAAGTGTAACCGCATAAGAACCTGGCGAATTATAAGTTACCACAGGATTTTTGTCTGTAGAAGTTGCAGGTGTTCCTCCGGGAAAAGACCATTCCCAAGATGTAGGATTTCCTGTTGACACATCTAGAAACGGTACAGTAAGATTCGTGCATCTTGTACTTCTAGTACTGGAAGTAAAATCAGAAACTGGTGTCGTTGCCTGTGTTACAGCTACATTCACGTTATCAATCCAAATTCTAGTTCCGTAACCAGAAACATTTGCAAAACGAATAGAAACGTTTGCATTTCCTTGATAGGCGCTCAAATCAACCACTTCTTTTCTCCAATTAGCATCGGAAGTTGGCACCCAATTATTTGCTAAAGCAGTTGGCACTTCAGTAGTCTGCAAAACCGTATGCGTTTTAGAGTAAACATCATTCCAAGTCTGTCCGCAATCTGTTGAAACCTGCACTTTTAAAACATCTGGACTTGCATCATCAAATTTTGTATAAGCTACATCAAAAAACATCTGACTATTTTGTCCTGTCGTAAAATCAAAATACGGCAATCTTATATAATCTAAAGAACCCAAAACAGCATTATCTGCATTGTTCATAATCATACAAGAGCTGTCGTTATGTCCAATACCATTTCGCTTTTCCCATTCTAATCCATTATCAGGATTAGAAATTTCCCATCCCCGTGGAGGAAAAGTTCCCGAAAAACTCTCCATTAAATTTACAGCTGATTTTTGGTCTACTTCAGTATAATTAGGTGTTTCTTTGGCATTTGTTCCTAAAGAATTTGTAACCTCCAATTTTACATTGAATACTCCTGAAGTATTATAAACAACAGTCGGATTAGATTCTGTAGATGTAGAAGGAGTTCCGCCTTCAAAAGTCCACAACCTTGAAGTAGGCAAACCTAAAGAGCGATCTTTAAAAACAATTGCTTTTCCAGAACAAACCGCTGTAGTACTACTAGAAAAATTTGCTACAGGCGTAGATTCTATCACTCCAACAGAGCTGAGATTACTTTGCTGCCATAAAAAACCTCTTGGGTATTGCGCCACAGAAGTATCATCTAACCAATATGTCATGGCATTGGTCTGATCTCTTGTAAACATATTTTGGCAGTCTACATTGTAATCCATGTGATTCTCAGCATTGGCATAAACCCCACAACTATTGAGTACATTTCTAGCACAGCCTTCACCAACTTTTGTTGGCGGAGTATCGGCCATACCATCATTAATAGGATCGCAATCATCTTGAAAAGTATGTTTTAATCCAAAATAATGGCCGAACTCATGCGTCATTACTTTTGCAAAAGTAGCACTAGCATCAGATCCACATGTGCTACCTATATATCTATGATTGTAAGTTACTCGGGGAATAGCATCTTGAATTGGCAAAAATGCATGTCCAGAGCCAACAGAGCCTTGACCTGTGTTAGGTTCATCAACAACTAAAACATCCAGATAATATCTGTTATTTTTACCATACCAAATATAATTGTAGATTTTAGGATCATACCCATCACTCACATGTGCCTCTGGATGCCAATCTAAACCAGGTATTTCTAATGGGTCTCCATCTGGATCGACAGTAGCCAAAACAAACTGAATATTCATCTTACTTTTAACGCCATCAAAACGCGGATCAGTATTGGCATATTCTGGAAACAAACCATTAAAATCTTTATTTACTGTGAGTAAAGCATCATCGATCCTGCATTTCATTTTCTCTTTAGTTAAACCACTACTAACATTGGTTCCATCAGTTAGAATATGGAATACCACCGGAATAATATAAGGTGTAGCAGTCATTTTTGACGTACTCCCTTTTTTCCAGGTTTTAATTTTAGATAATGATTTTACAAAAGCGGCCTCTTCTTTTTGAGATAATTGGGTACCGCATCGGGTCGGATTCTGTCCAAAGGACACAAAAAACTGAAGCAGAAAAACTGCTCCAAAAAAGTAATGTTTTTTCAAAATAGTAGTTATTTAGGTTAGTGGTACTAGTTAATTTCCATAAATCAATGAAAAAGACTTATCACTTCATCTTTTTATTATTTTACAGATTGTTATTTTTTTTGATAAAAATATTTAAATGAGATACAAGAAATTGATATTATCTTATTGTAAAACAATTGTATATTAACTAATTCCGATTAAAATTTCAACTTACTACCAGAAAATAAAAAACTGCCCTATAAGGCAGTTTTATTGAAATATCTATATTTTTTTATGTTCAATTGGCGTCTCATTTTATCCCTCCAAAAGCTCCGAAACACATATTTTTGTGTAAAATTTCTACTTTTGAGAAACCTACTTTTTTCATTAAATCCAATTGGTAATTCATCGATCTTGGCGAATCTTCTTTTTCGATATAATCTAAAACTTTTTGGCGGTACTCTGCTCCTCCTATTCCTTCTAAATATTCGCCATAACGCTGCCAAGTATATTCGTTTAATAATTCCGTATCCTGCGTTATTAAATCAGAAATCATCAAACAACCACCTGGCTTCAACAATTTAAATAATTTTGTAAAAGTCGTTTCCCAATCGTTATCATCACGCAAATGATGCAAAACTGCTCCTGCCAAGATAATATCAAAACTATTTTCTTCTAAATCTATTTCTCGAATATCACCTTGTTTGATTTCGACTTTCCCGTTTGTTTCTTTTGAAACTCTTTCAAAAGCACGATCTAACATTGGCAAACTCAAATCAACCAAAGTGCAGTTTAAATCTGGTAATTTAGATAACATTTTCACTGTATAATTTCCTGCTCCGCATCCCACATCCAAAATAGTTGCAGCATTCGGAACAATGCGTTTTGAAGCTTCAGTTATTAATTCTAAAGAAATAGTCGCGTCAATTGTAGCGACCTGCCCCGTTTCTAAATTTGAAAATCGTTCGACATCATTGTCAAATCGTTCTTTGATTTCTTCAATAGTTGATTTTTTCATGGTCTTTGTTTTTTTATCTCACGCAGATCAAGCTGATTTAGGGGATCTTTTTGCTATTATTGACCGGAATATTTGTGATTAAGAATGATTTTAATAAAATTAATTAATAATCTGTCCTATCTGCTAAATCTGCGAGAGAATTATCTTTTCATCAAAACTATCTCTTTCATAAATACTTTAAAAATACTATTTTTATCAATTAATAATACTTTTAAAGTATCATGGAATTACGTCATCTAAAATATTTTTTGGCTGTAGCCGAAGAACTGAACTTTACTAAAGCTTCAGAAAAACTCTTTATTTCTCAACCTCCATTAAGCCGTCAAATTGCAGAACTGGAAGAAGAACTTCATGCAAAGCTTTTTATCAGAAATAATAAAAAAGTAGAACTAACTGAAGCAGGTAAATATTTTAAAGAAGAAGTTACTGCGATTTTTCAGAATCTAGAACGCATTTCTGTGAAAACAAAAAAGATTGCAGAAAATGTCTCTGGAGAATTCAGGATCGCTTACATCAGTTCGATATATTCAGCAGTTATTTCAGATTTAATCAAACATCTAAAGGCACAATTTCCGTATGTAAATTTCAAACTTTTTGAGATTTCTACCACCAAACAGATTGATGCTTTAGAACAAGGAAAAATTGAAATGGGAATTATTCGATCGCCTATTCAATCACCCAAAATAAAATCGCATTTATGGTTTAAAGATGGTTTTTCATTGGTTTACAATAAAAAATTCATTCAGATAAAATCAGAAAATGAAATTGTAAAACTGAAAGATGAAACGTTTGTGTTTTTCAATAAAGATTACGCTCCGCATTATCATGAAGTTTTATTGGAATTGTGTGCTTTTTATAGTTTTACACCAAAGATTATTCATGAAGCCAATAACATCAACTCCATCGTGCAATTAGTCAAAAACGGATTGGGAATTTCGATTGTTCCTTCAAACATTGCCAAAAATAATCAAGATTCTGAAATTGGTTTTATTGAATTGAAAAAGGTTAATCTATATACAAATGTCTCGTTAATTACATCAAAAGATGATCATTCCGAGATTACTCGATCTGCAGTTGATTTTTTATTGACGAAGAAGAGTTCTCGCTAAGTTTTGATTTTTTAATCTCGCAAAGCCGCAGAGACGCAAAGTTTTATTTATAAGTTGCGTCCAGCTTTAGCTGGAGGCAATTCAAAAAATCCTTTTAATCTTTTAATCTGTGGCTAAAAAAAACTTTGCGCCTCTGCAACTTTGCGAGATTAAATCATAAAAAAAACTTTGCGTCTTAGCGTCTTCGTGGCATATAAAAAAATTCGTTACAAATTAGTACAGGAATCCACATCACAAAAAGAGAACTTTTAAATATCTTAGCAAATTCAAATTCTACAATAAAAATTTCAATATAAAATGGCTGAGCAATCTTCAATTCAGTGTCCAAACTGCGGAACTCCTATAGATGTCAATGATGTTTTAAAACATCAGTTGGAAGACAGCATCCGTAAAGAATTTCAACAAAAAGCTACTATTCAAAACAAAGAATTAGAGCTTAAAAACGAGCAATTGGATAAAGCCAAAGCCGAATTTGAAGCCAAAAAGAAACAGGAAAACGAACTTTTTGCTGAACGCTTGGAACGTGAAAGAAAAATTGCAGAAAAAGAAATTTCTGAAAAACTAAAAACCAAACTTGAGGAGGAAAATAAAGATCGGTTGCTTTTAATGGAGAAAGAACTCTCTGAAAAATCGGAAAAAATCAGAGAATTAAATAAAATGGAAGGTGAAATCGCCAAATTACAGCGTGAGAAACTGGAAATGAAAGAAGCCATTCAAGCCGAAGCCGAAAAACAATTGAATGCCCAATTGGCTTTGGAACGTGAAAAAATCAGGAAACAAGAAGACGATAAAAACGAGCTGAAATTCAAAGAACTTCAGAAACAGCTCGAAGAACAAAAAAAGCTGACTGAAGAAATGAAACGCAAGCAGGAACAAGGTTCTATGCAATTGCAAGGCGAAGTAATGGAACTAGCAATTGAAGAGTGGTTGGCAAACAACTTCCCGCTTGACAGCATTGATGAAGTTAAAAAAGGCGCAAATGGTGCCGACTGCCTTCAAATTGTCAACACTCGCGAACACCAAAATTGTGGTTCGATTTATTACGAAAGCAAAAGAACAAAAGCATTTCAGCCTTCTTGGATCGAGAAATTCAAAAACGATATTAGAACCAAAAGAGCCAATATTGGAGTTTTGGTAACCGAAGTAATGCCAAACGGAATGGATAGAATGGGTATGCGCGACGGAATTTGGATTTGTACCTATGAAGAATTTAAAGGTTTGAGTGCTGTGTTGCGTCAATCTTTAATTCAAATTAATCAGGCTGTTCAAGCACAAGAGAACAAAGGTGATAAAATGTCGATGTTGTATGATTTCTTAACCAGCAACGAATTCCGTTTGCAGATTGAAGGAATTGTAGAAGGTTTTACACAAATGCAAAGCGACTTAGATTCTGAAAAAAGAGCCATGCAAAGAATCTGGAAACAGCGCGAAAAACAAATTGAAAAAGTGGTTCACAATACTTTAGGAATGTACGGTTCGATTCGCGGTATTGCCGGAAATGCCGTTCAAAGCGTAAAAGCTTTAGAATTGGATTTTATTGGAGAAGAATCAGAAAATGAAGACCCAAAGGAATTAGAATAAATCAGCGCAATTTTGTCAATCCGAGGAACGAGGAATCACAAACAAAAACATAAAAAAAGGCTTCGAAATCAATCGGAGCCTTTTTGTATGAATTAACCTTTTTTAAAAGACATTGTAAGTCCAAATTGGTTTGAGAGAAAAAGTTTATTATCCTTAATAGAATAACCTGAAGTTGTTTTTAACAATTGTGCAAACTCAGCTTCTTTTTTCTCATTACACTTTTTAGTTTCAGATGTAAAATTTAAAAATTGAATTTTTCCATCACCTTTTGAAAGTAAATTGCCTTTTATAGCATTGCATCCAGTCGAACCAGAAAATGACGTTTGTGCAAGTACGATTTTTGGAAAACTTGAAAAATCTTTGTCAGTAATGACTTTTCCGTTTAAATTCTCTAAAATCCAAGTTTGCTGAAGCTTCTTCTCAACTGGGTTTTCATTAACATTAACTGTTGACTTCGTTTCTTTAGCAGTTTTACAACTGCAAACTAATGACACAGTAATGAATAGCATTAAAATCCTTTTCATGCAAAATAAATATTATAAGTTTTATTTTACAAAAGTATTCTTGTGCTATAGTAACAAAGATCCTAACAAGCTTTTTTTTTAATACAATACGACATTTTAAAGCTCTAATCTACTTTCTTAAAAACAGCCAATTTCCCAGAAGGATTAGACAAAATCAGCTGATTGTTTCCAATAGAATATGTAGTGGTGCTTTGCAATGCTTTCAAAAAATCGCCTTCTTTGTTTCCAGGAGCACAGGCCATTAAAGTTGAAATCACTTTGGTAAAACGCAAAAGATCTTTCTCAAAAAAGATTTGTCCTGTTATTGAATTACAGCCACCAAAACCAGAAAATCGATTTTCGGCCGCATTAATTTCTATTCTTGGAAACTCCTTTTGAAAATCTGCTGCAAAAACCTTATAGCCATTTAATTCTTCCAAAACCCAAATATCATGCAAACGATAATCGGTGATATATTTTCCACAGCCACTTAGCTTTTTCGTTTCTAATTCCGAGTTATTTCTAATTTCGACTTTTACGCTGTAAGGCGAAATAGCACCAGACATAGAATCTTGGCAATCCAACTGCTGAATTGTAATCGTAGATGAAGCCAATTCATTACTTACTTTATACATTTTCACATTAGCATCCATTGCACGAATCGCGTCAACGGCAGGAAAAATAATTTTTTCTTTCCCAGGTATTAACGACGTAAAAACGATTTCCTCATTTCCTATTTTAATTCCCCAGAACGGTTCGTTTCCTGTTCCTTTAAAGTAATATTTTAAATCTTCCTCTGTAGAACTTACTGAAGATGTCGTGCCAGATTCTTTGTTTGCAGTTGTTTTACAACTTATCATTAAAAATGATAAAACCAGTATTGCAAGTATTTTTTTCATGAGATTTAAGTTTAAAAAATATTCTTCTTCGTAAAAACACCTATAAAATTCTTATGAATTTACGATATTTTTTTGAAACGCTTATTTAGAATCCTTTCAAATTTAAAAAAACTAAGTCACTTCAAAATCATTCAAAACCCGCACTACGTAAAAGATTATAGCAAAATACGTAGAAATAAAATCTTATGCTTACTTAAAAAAATAAATACAATACGTATTTTTATAAGTATTAATACTTATATTTGCGTAGTAATACTTAATTAAAGAAATCATGATTAGAGTAATAGTAGTTGGAAACGGCATGGTTGGTTATAAATTTTGCGAAAAGTTTGTTGCAAAATCAGGACAAGAAAAGTATCAAATCACAGTATTTGGAGAAGAACCAAGACGCGCCTACGATCGCGTTCACTTAAGCGAGTACTTTGGAGGAAAGACAGCAGATGATTTATCACTATCAACGACCAATTGGTACACAGAAAACAATATTATTCTAAATACATCGGAGTTAATTACAGATATTAATCGTGATGTAAAAACTATTCATACACACTTAGGCAAAACACATACGTACGACTACTTAGTTTTAGCTACAGGTTCTTCGGCATTTGTGCCACCAATTGAAGGCGTAGAAAAAGAAGGTGTTTTTGTTTATAGAACTATCGAAGACTTAGACGCGATTATGGCTTACGCCAAAAAAATAAAAATAAAAGGCGCTACTGAAGCTGCTGTTTTGGGTGGCGGTTTATTAGGTCTTGAAGCGGCAAAAGCCGTTAGAGATTTAGGCTTAAATCCTCATGTGGTGGAATTTGCTCCACGCTTGATGCCGAGACAATTAGATCAAGGCGCGAGTGATATGCTTCAATCAAAAATAGAAGAATTAAATATCGGAATTCATCTTAACAAAGCAACACAATATATTGACGGAAAGGAAAGTATAACAGGAATGATGTTTGCAAACGACGAATTGTTAAAAGTAGACATGTTGGTTATATCTGCTGGAATTAAACCTCGCGACGAACTGGCAAGAGTTTCGGGACTTGAAGTTGGTGTACGAGGCGGAATTGTGGTAAACAATCAAATGCGAACATCAGATCCTTCTATTTTTGCAATTGGCGAAGCAGCTCTTTACAACCATAACATTTACGGACTTGTCGCTCCAGGTTACGAAATGGCCGATGTAGCTGCTGAACAAATCTTAAATGGTGATAAAACCATGAGAGAAACCATCGATATGTCAACACAATTGAAATTAATTGGTGTTGAAGTTGCGAGTTTTGGTGATCCTTTTATCGAAAATAATGATGTCACAGCTATTATTTATGAAAATAAATTAAGTGGCGTTTACAAAAGAATCAACGTTACTAAGGATTCTAAAAAGCTTCTGGGAGGAATTTTAGTTGGAGATTCTAGCGATTACGGTTCGCTTTTTCAGATTTACATCAACGAAATGGCATTGCCTAAAAACCCAGAAGATTTGATTTTAGGTTCTCGTGACGGTTCTGAAGGTTCTTCTTTAGGAAGCGTAATGGATTTGCCAGACACCGCCGTAATTTGTTCTTGCGAAAATGTTACAAAAGGCGCTATCTGCTGTAAAATTTTAGACGAAAGCTGTTCTTCACTTTCAGATGTCGTTAAAGCGACTAAAGCAACTTCAGGCTGTGGAGGCTGTAAACCAATGGTTTCTGATTTGGTAAAAGCAACACAGAAATCTTTAGGAAAAGAAGTAAAAGAAGTGATCTGCGAACATTTCAGTTATACACGTCAAGAATTATTTGATTTGGTAAAAATCAACAAATACGAGAATTTCTACGATGTTTTAGATCATCACGGAAAAGGAGACGGATGCGAAGTTTGCAAACCAGTTGTAGCTTCTATTTTCTCAAGTATCTACAATGATACTGCAAACAAGCATGTAACAACTCAAGATACAAACGACAGATTTTTAGCAAACATTCAACGAAACGGAACTTATTCCGTTGTTCCAAGAGTTGCTGGAGGAGAAATTACTGCCGAGAAATTAATCGTAATTGGCGAAGTGGCAAAACAATTCGATTTGTACACGAAAATTACGGGAGCACAAAGAGTCGATTTATTCGGAGCTCATTTAAGCGATTTGCCAAAAATCTGGAAAATTTTAATTGATAATGGTTTTGAAAGTGGACACGCTTACGGAAAATCACTTCGTGCCGTAAAAAGCTGTGTCGGAAATGCTTGGTGTCGTTACGGAATGGACGACAGCGCCGGATTTGCGATTGAACTAGAAAACAGATATAAAGGAATTCGTTCTCCGCATAAACTAAAAGGTGGTGTTTCAGCCTGCATTCGCGAATGTGCCGAAGCTCGCGGAAAAGATTTCGGATTAATTGCTGTTGAAGGCGGATGGAATTTATACATCTGCGGAAATGGTGGAGCGAATCCAAAACACGCCGTTTTATTAGCTGAAAAAATAGACAAAGAAACTGTGATCAAATACATGGATCGTTTCTTAATGTATTACATCCGCACCGCTGGTCCGCTAATTAGAACTTCAACTTGGTTGGAAAAACTAGATGGAGGTTTAGAATATTTGAAACAAGTAATTATCGAAGATAGTTTAGGAATCTGCGAAACGCTTGAAGCTGAAATGCAGACTTTAGTAAACACTTTCGAATGCGAATGGAAACAAGTGCTAGAAAAACCAAGATTATTGAAACGTTTCAATCACTTTATAAACTCAGACGAAAAAGACGACAACGCTGTTTTCGTACCACTAAGAGATCAAAAAATGCCAAAAGCTTGGTCATAAATATTTAAAAGTAAACACATAGAGACATAGATTTTGCACCTTAACAAAAAGCAATGTTTCTCCATAACAGGAATAATTTCTTTTGACAATTCTTTTTTCAAACTATTAAGTCTATGTCTCTATGTGATTAAAACTATAAAGCTCCGAAAAAAAAAAAAAAAAAACATTAAACGTTTGCTGTCCTTCTTACCCTCTTTTTTACTGCGCCATCAAATCTCTCTTGATTGTAAAAAGAGGGCTAAGAAACAGGAACCAAAAACTCAATCAAAATGGAAGAAATCTTAAATCAATACGAAACAGTTCACGCGAGCGATGCAACAATTTGGTTCAAAGCAGGTAAAGTTGAAGATTTCCCAACCAACCGAGGAGGCTGCATTAAATACAAAAACAAACAAATTGCGATTTTCAATTTCACGCGTCGCAACGAATGGTACGCTTGCCAAAACGCTTGCCCACATAAAATGGAAATGGTACTTTCAAGAGGAATGACAGGATCTGCAGATGATATTCCGAAAATCGCCTGCCCGATGCATAAAAAAACATTTTCACTTGTTGATGGTTCAAATTTAAACGGCGAAGAATACAGCATTGCAACGTATCCTGTTAAGATTGTTGAAAATGAAGTATTTGTTGGATTTGTAGATTAGACTTTTAGAGAGCCAAGAAGCAAGAGGCAAGATTTGAAAAACTTTTATCCTCTTGCTTCTTTCATCTCACTTTTGACTTTCGACTTTTGACTTTCGACTTTTCTACTTAATTCCGTATCTTTGAAATTCTATTATCAAACCAAAAAATGACTACACCTTTTCAAAAAGCAAGCGAATGGATTGATGCTGAAAACGCACAAGACCCAAACATCGAATTAGACCAAAACAAAGAGTATCCGAAAGAATTATTGTATTCGGACAGGATGTATAAAAAACTGATGGAATTTGAACCGAACGCATCCGAAGAAGTTCAAATTGCTTCAAAAGCACAACACATCTGTAGATGGAAAGTCGCTCGTGAATCATATCCAATGGATCGCGTTGGTTATTTAAAATGGAGAGAAGAATTGAAAAAGTTTCACGCAAAAACTACTGCGGGAATTTTAGAAAAAGCAGGATATGATCAAACTTTTATCGATCGCGTTTCTTTTTTAATCGAAAAAAAATTACTTAAAAAAGATGCCGAAACGCAATTATTGGAAGACGTAATTTGTTTGGTATTCTTAGATTATTACTTAGAACCTTTCGTTCACAAACATGACGAAGAAAAGCTAAAAAACATCATCAAGAAAACCTGGGATAAAATGTCGGACAAAGGACATCAGGAAGCTTTAAAAATCAATTATTCTGAAGAAAACTTAAACTTAATAAAAGCTTCTTTAGGATTGTAAAAAGATATGAAGAAAAGCAATCAGGAAGCTGCAGAAAAAATCACTTTCAAAAATTTACGTCGTCTGTATTTTTTTGCGCTTCTTACTATTGCCTTAACTATAATTGTCAGTCAGTTTTTAGTACAATACAATCTGAATCAGCAATTAAGCGATTCTAAAATCATTAATTTTTCTGGTAAGCAAAGAATGCTGAGCCAGAAAATTGTCAAAGAAGTTCTGATTTTACATTACGTTTCTGATTCGGCTACAGCCAAAAAAACTTCGCACTTAAAAGAGGTTTTAGAACTTTGGAAAAAGAATCAAAATGCATTAGAAAATGGCAGTGACAGCTTGGCTTTTCCAAAAGAAAAAAGCGAAACGCTAAATAAATTGTATCTGGAAATCAATCCGATATTCAATAAAATTGCACAAACTACAGATTCTTTTTTGTTGAATTTGCAACGGAAAAAATCGGTTTCTGAAAATCAAAAATTGGTTCAGATTATTTTGGAAAACGAAGGAACTTTCCTTTCAAAAATGAATCAGATTGTAACCCAATACGATCTTGAAGCACATGAAAAAGTAACCGAACAACGCCGAATCGAATATTGGATTTTTGGTTTTACACTTTTGGTTCTTCTTCTAGAATTCTTCTTCATTTTTAAACCAACAAACAAGAAAATCGAAAGGTTAATTGCCCAGCTTCTATCTTCTGAAAAGAAAGCGTTGAAACTAGCGTACGACACCGAAATCATAAGTGAAATCAAAGAAAACTCAGTAAAAGAATTAAAATCGCTCAATTATGCGATGGAAAATACTTTGCTGTATTGCCGAATTTCACCTGATGGCTCGATCATCCATATTGGAGAAAAATTTGCTAAACTTCTCAATTACACTAAGTTTTCATCTAACAAAAAATTCTCTGAAGTACTAACAGAAGACGAAAAAGAACAGGTTAATTTTGACCGTCTTATTTTCGAAAAACAGCGCAGTGGCTGGCAAGGCGAAATCAAAATTATAAATAAAGACGAAAAAGAAATCTGGCTCGATTTATCGATGGTTCCAGTAATGATCAAAAAAGACGAATTGGAACTTTTGATCGTTTGTTTCAACATCACCGAACGCAAAAAAGCGCAACGCGAAGTGGAACGTTTGAACCTTGAAAACACCACTGAAAAAATCAATCAACAAAAGATTATTTCGAGTAAAATTGTTGAAAATCAGGAAAACGAACAAAACCGAATTGCTAAAGAAATTCATGACGGAATCGGTCAAATGCTTACTGGTTTAAAATTCAGTTTAGAAAGCATCAATCTGGATGACAAAGAAAAATCAGAACAAAAAATAGAATACTTAAAAAAGCTTTCGTTAGACATTATAAAAGGTGTTCGTACGGCAACTTTCAACTTAATGCCACCAGAATTAAGCGATCACGGAATCGTTTCGTCATTATCAAAACTAACGCAGGAACTTTCAAAACTTACGGGAAAAGAAATCCTTTTCTACAACAAAACTGATTTCGATCAACGCTTAGATTCCTTAATCGAAATCAATATTTACAGACTTACGCAAGAAGCCATCAACAACGCTATCAAATATGCAGAATCCTCTCATATAATTGTACAGCTTTCGCACAGCGATACACTTTTAAGTATTATCGTAGATGACAACGGAAAAGGTTTTGACGTCAATTCAGTCCACAAAAAACGCAACAGCGAATCAGGAATGGGGCTTTTATTTATGAAAGAAAGAATCCAATACATCAACGGACGCGTTTTTATGAACTCGATTCCAGGCGAAGGAACGAGAATTACGTTCAACATCCCGATCTTAAAATAATGTGACAATGTGCCAATTAGAAAATTAGATAATTATTTAACACATTCATAAGAATTATCTAATTGACACATTAACTCATTATCTAATTATCATGGCGAGCCAGTATTAGAAAAAGTGGGCAAACAAACTTTATCTATATTCGCCCACTTTTCCTAATACTGTCGGGCTATCCGGGCTACTTCGGTAGCTTCCTCCTATCCCTCTCGCGGGCAAAGGATTTCAAAAGAAAATTTAATTTTACCAAGGAATTAAAAAGTGAAAAAATGAATTGCCTCCAGCTTTAGCTGGAGGTCACAAAAAAGTATCAAGAAGGGCTTTAGCCAAACTTATGCATTTGGCTAAAGCCCTCTCTTCTAGCTACAAAAACATCCAGCTAAAGCTGGAGGCAATTAAAAAACAAACTTTATCAAAGTTTTACGCACGCTTGTCAGGCTGAGCGGAGTCGAAGCCTACGCGAGTAACTCTACAAAGATTGGCGATTTAGATTGTGGAATTTCTTTGCACGAGCTTCGACTCCGCTCAGCCTAGCAATCCTATATTCAATTTGGAATTTGGTATTTTAATATTCGAATTTATCCTAAGGATTTCTAATGATTTTTTAATATTGGAATTTGGAATTTCAAAAAATTGGAATTTTAAATAAAAAAAGTACGTATATTAGCGTCTTCTTTTTAGATGAATATACGTAAAAATCGAGAATCAAAATTAAGTAAACTATGAGCAATATTATTCGAGTAGTACTGGCAGATGACCATGTTTTTGTTAGAGACGGAATCAAGTCTTTACTGGAAAATGAAGCAAACATAGAGGTTGTAGGCGAAGCAATTGATGGTGAAGATGCACTTGAAGTAGTTGCAGCAACACAGCCAGATTTACTTATAGTAGATATTCGTATGCCAAACTTAACAGGTATCGAGGTAGTAGAAAAACTTAGAAACGAAAAAAATAACGTAAAAATCATCATGCTTTCAATGCACGAATCGGAAGAATATGTCTTGAAATCAATAAAAGCGGGAGCCGACGGATATTTGCTAAAAGGCTCAAGCAAAGAAGAATTCTTAAAAGCATTGCATAGCGTTGCTGTAGGAGGAAAATATTTCAGCGGTGACATTTCTTCTATATTAATTAGCCAATTAACTAATTCATCAACATCATTAGAACCAAAACAACCTTTAGGTGAAGAAATGATGATTACCAAAAGAGAAAAAGAAATCCTAACCCTTCTTTTATCTGGAAAAGGAAACAAAGAAATCGCCGAAGCGCTTGATATTAGTAAACGAACTGCCGAAGTGCACCGTTTTAACTTAATGAAAAAACTGAAAGTGAAAAACCTTATGGAACTTTCTAATAAAGCGGCTGAATATTCTTTAATTTAGAAAAGATACGTATAAATACGTAATTATTTTTCAAAAACTGCGTTTTAGCAGGTTTTTACTAAGTTGTAGTACTTACTTTTACATAAAAATAATAAGTACTATGAAAAATACAAACTCACTATCGCAGTCACACAAAATTTTATTTTTGAACACATTGGCATTTACAGTGTGTTTTGCCTGTTGGACATTAAACGGGGTTCTAGTAACCTTTTTAGTTGATAATGGAATTTTCCATTGGGATGTTATTCAAGTCGGATGGCTTTTAGGTATTCCAATCTTAACTGGATCAATCATGCGTTTGCCAATCGGAATCTTGACGGATAAATTTGGCGGAAAATATGTTTTTTCACTTTTACTGCTTCTAAGTTCAATTCCGCTTTTCCTTCTTCCTTATGCTGACAGCTTTTTCATGTTTGCCGTACTTAGTTTCTTCTTCGGAATGGTTGGGACGAGTTTTGCAGTAGGAATTGGTTATACTTCAATCTGGTATCCAAAAGAATGGCAAGGACGCGCTTTGGGAATTTTCGGAATGGGAAATGCCGGTGCAGCTATTACAACGTTTTTAGCACCTTCACTATTAAATCATTTCTCTATCGGCGATCCGCAAAATGGCTGGAAAGTACTGCCTGTTATTTATGCTATTTCATTGGTAGTGATTGGTGTTGCGTTTTTAATTTTCGCTCAAAACAAAAAAATAGAAAGCAACGGTAAAACTATATCTCAAATGCTTACGCCTCTAAAATCGCAGAGAGTATGGCGTTTTGGAGCTTATTACTTCTTAGTTTTCGGATGTTTTGTTGCGTACTCTCAATGGTTATTGCCAAATTTCATGAATGTGTACCAAACCAGTTTAGTTATGGGAGGTTTATTTGCTACTATGTTTAGTTTACCTTCTGGTGTTATTAGAGCTTTTGGAGGCTATTTATCAGATAAATTCGGAGCTAGAAAAGTAATGTACTGGGTTTTGGGTTCTTCAGTAATTTTAAGTGCATTATTATCAATTCCTAAAATGGAAATTACAACTTCGGGACCAGGAATCTTAGCAGCTAAAAAAGGTGTTGTTAACGAGATTAGTGATAAAACAGTAAAAATTGGAGACAAAGAATATCCAATTGTACAAAAAACAGCCAATACTAACGAAAATGCCATTTTCCCAACTTCTACCAGCTGGCAAAATGTTGTAGTAGCCCACAATCAAAGTGTTGCTAAAAAAGAACTGATAGCCAAAGGTGTTACCGTTATTAAATTTGATGCTAACATGTGGGTATTTTTGATTCTGGTAATTCTAATTGGAATTTCTTGGGGAATCGGTAAAGCAGCAGTTTACAAACACATTCCAGAATATTTTCCAAAAGAAGTTGGCGTTGTGGGCGGAATGGTCGGAATGATTGGAGGTTTAGGTGGATTTTTCGGTCCTATCATCTTCGGATATTTGCTGACTGCAACCGGAATCTGGTCAAGTTCATGGATTTTCATTCTAATCTTTTCAACTGCCTGCCTAGTTTGGATGCATTACACTATAACACAACTATCTAAGGAAAAACGAGTTAAAGTAAGCGAGGCAAAATTAGAGCCTGCATATTAGACTTAGATTAAAAAAAAATTAGAAATATGATCTCAGTCATAAAAACACATGGCTTTTTCTTATAAATTTACTTTCGATAAAAACCTAATAATTTTATGAAAAAACTTAAACTAATTTTAATACTTATCGTAGGATTAAGTTTTGAAATACAAGCCCAAGAATTAGATGTAAACCTACAAATTAGGCCCCGATTTGAATATCGAAACGGTTACAAACAACCGTTGCAATACGGCCAAGAAGGAACATCGCAAATTTCACAACGCTCTCGTTTAGGCATTAATTACAAACAAGAGGATTTAATCGTAAAACTGAGTTTACAAAATACCAGAACTTGGGGAGATGTACCAACGACAACTACTTCCGATAAAAATGGAGTAGCAGTTTTTGAAGCTTGGGCACAATATAATTTTACTGAAAAATGGAGCGCCAGAATGGGACGTCAAGTGCTTTCTTACGATAATCAGCGTATCCTTGGAGGATTGGATTGGGCACAGCAAGGACAAAGCCATGACGCGTTAATAGTTTCTTTTCATAATGAAACTCAAAAATTAGATTTTGGAGGTGCATACAATTCAGATGCTGAAAATCTTGTTCAAACAGCTTATACTGTCCCTAATATGTACAAAACCATGCAATATGCTTGGTACCACAATCAATTCAACGAAAATTTAGGCGCAAGCTTTTTAGCATTGAATACGGGATACGAATATACGCGTAATCCAAATACTCCAGAGAGTAAAATTCTAGTAGATTATAAGCAAACTTTTGGACCTTATGTGACTTATAAAAAAGGCAAATTAGACACCAGTTTCTGGGTATATGGACAAACTGGAAAAAGTAACGATCATCAAGTGAGCGCTTGGAATGCTGCTGCCAATTTAGGGTATAACATAACAGAAGCTTTTAAACTAGATTTAGGTTACGAATTTTTATCTGGAAAATCTTCAAATGATGGAAGTACGGTAATAAAATCTTTTAATCCCCTTTTTGGAACCAACCACGGATTTAACGGTTATATGGATTATTTTTATGTTGGAAATTACACCAATAGCTATGGTTTACAAGATGCCTTTATCAAACTAAACTATAATGTAAACAAATGGCAATTTGCTTTAATTCCACACATGTTTTTAACAGCTGCTGATGTAGTAAATGTTCCGCTTAACGAAAAAATGGATTCTTACTTAGGAACAGAGATTGACGCCACTTTTGGATATAATTTCAAGAAAAACATAACCGTAACTGGAGGTTACTCTCAAATGTTTGGATCTAAAGCAATGGAATTTGTAAAAGGTGGAGACACAAGCCATACTAATAATTGGGCGTGGTTAATGATATCTGTTGATCCGAAAATTTTTAGCTGGAAAAAATAATTTTTATTTAAAACTAGCCCAAATATTTTACCCTTTTTCTATTTCTGGAAAAGGGTATTTTTTTATTTAATAACAATGTAAATTATAGTTTAATTATTTATATTTGAAACGATTATGAACCCCCAATTCTATCCAAATGAAACCATTTCTAAAATTGTCATTGCTGACTTTTATTGTCACGCAAACAGGTATTGCCCAAAAATACGATGATGCCTTAATTTCGAAAAACTCAGAAATTAACTTTGCCAAAACGCAAAAAAGAGGAATCAAAAAAAACAACATAGTTTATTATGTTGAAAATGATCTGCAAACTATTTCTGCCTACAAAAGAAAAAAATTGAAATGGCAAACCAATGTAATTTCTATCTGCGGAAAACCTAAAAAAGGAGAACCTGAAATTAGATATGTTGGTTACAACTCAGACAAACTGCTTATCGTAATCGGAAAACACAATTTTGCTGAAATAGACATTAACAGCGGAGAGACAAAATTTGTTGGTTAAGATTAAAGAAATTTAAATATACAAACTGCCCTTTTTCTATTTTGAGAAAGGGTATTTTTTTTTGATCGATCAAAAAAACCTCCTCATTAATCGCTATATTTGAGTGAGAAACAATTTAATTTTCAAATGAAAATCATCACTTGGAATTGCAACATGGCATTCAGAAAAAAAGCAGAATTCATTCTAGCTCATAATCCTGATATTGTCGTAATTTCTGAGTGTGAAAGTCCTGAAAAGCTAAAATTCCCAACTGAAATACAAACACCAAACGACATTCTTTGGTACGGCACAAATCCGCATAAAGGACTTGGCGTGTTTTCTTATAGTAATTATCGGTTTCAATTATTAGATTGCCACAATCCAGATTTCAAAAATATCCTACCAATTGCCGTAACAGGCGGAAAAATTGACTTTACTTTATTTGCCATTTGGGCAAATAATCCTGCGGATAAAGACGGTGCTTATGTAACTCAGATCTGGAAAGCAATTCATTTTTATGAAGATTTGATCAAAGAACCTAAAACCATTTTAATTGGAGATTTTAACAGCAACACGATTTGGGATAAACCACGAAGAGAAGGAAATCATACCACTGTGGTAAATAAATTAGCCGAAAAAAATATTTTTAGCACCTATCATAAATACTTCAATCAAATTCAAGGTAAAGAAGAACACCCTACTTTATACCTTCATAAAAAAGAAAATAAGCCTTATCATATTGATTATTGCTTTGCTTCAACTGATTTTATGGAAGTTTTAGAAAGCGTCGAAGTCGGAAGTTACAAAGATTGGACTTTGTATAGCGACCACAAACCTTTAATAATTAAATTCAATATATAAACCATGAACAACTGGACTCAGCGTTGGGATGACCGTTACAAAAGCGAAGAATTTGCATACGGCGAAGAACCCAACAATTACTTAAAAGAACAAATTGAAAAACTACAACCTGGTACCATTCTTTTTCCTGCCGAAGGCGAAGGACGAAATGCGATTTTTGCTGCGAAACTAGGATGGAACGTTTCTGCTTTTGATATTAGTGAAGAAGGAAGAAATAAAGCCCTAAAACTTGCAGAAGCAAATGATGTTTCAATTGATTATCAAGTTGGCGAACTGGAAACTCTTGATTTCGAAGCAGAACAATTTGATGCAATTGCTTTAATTTATGCACATTTTCCGGCAGAAATTAAATCGGAAATTCATCAACAATTAAATACATTATTACGCAAAAACGGCATTATCATTTTTGAAGCTTTCAGTAAAAAGCATTTAGAATATGTAACCAAAAATGAAAAAGTCGGCGGACCAAAAGATATTGAGTCTTTGTTTTCGATAGAAGAAATCAAAGCTGATTTCCCAAATTATGAAATTCTAGAATTAGAAGAAAAAGAAATCGAACTCAGCGAAGGTTTATTCCATAACGGAACAGGTTCTGTAATTCGGTTCGTTGGCAGGAAAAAATAAATTATACTCGATGTAGAGACGCACTGTTGTGTGTCTCTACAAAAAACACCTCAAAAAAAATATTCTCTTGGAAGATAATTCGTAAATTTGAAAAAATATTCAATGTCATGGATTTACAAACTAGAAAAATAGAATTTGTACAAGAGTTTTTAAAAATTCAGAGCGAAGAATTGATTTCTCAGCTCGAAAATTTACTAAAAAGCAAACGCAATGTCGATGATAATGATTTTTTAAATCCAATGTCTATTGAAGAGTTTAATAATAGAATAGACCTATCTGAAAATGATTTTAAAAACGGAAGATATAAAACGACTTCTCAGCTTTTAGAAAAATACAAGTAATAAAATTAAAAATTGTCTGGTCACAGTTTGCAGAAAATGAACTTGATAAAATCCACGACTATTATCTCCATAAAGCAGGAATCAGAGTCGCTAAAAAAATTATTAAAGAAATAATTCCTGAGCCAAGTAAACTCATTTCCAACAATTTTTCAACTCAAATCGAAGAACTTTTGCTTGACAGAGAAAAGGAGTATCATTATTTAGTCTGCAAAAATTACAAAATTATATATAGTGTAGACAAAGAAAATAAGCAAATCCAAATTGCTGCTGTTTTTGATACAAGACAAAACCCTGTAAAACTTAAGCGTACAAAATAAGCTTTCCATAAATCATTAGCACATTTCAGTGCGTCTCTACAATCAGAAACCTTAGCATCTTAGTATCTTAGCAACTTAGAACCTTAAAAATACTTATGCTCCATAATTTCAGATCGCAATGTTGAAACTTCCAAAATCCCAACACGCTTTCCTTCCGTTTTAATCAATGCTTCTTTTTTAAGACTTGACAAAATACGTATTGCCTGTTCTTCTGTGGTTCCTGCAAAATCGGCAATTTCTTTTCGCGAAAGCTCAATATCAATCAAACCATTCGTTTGTCCGAATTTGCGATGAATATAAAGCAGTAAATCAATTACACGCTCACGAACATTCATGTGCGCAATCTTGCGGATATTATTTTCACTTTTATTTAATTCTTCGGCATAAAAAAGCATTAAAGCGTACGTAAACTCAGGAACATGCTGTAAAATTTCGCGCATGGTTTCGTTACTGAAATTACACAAGACCGTATCTTCAAGCGCATAAGCCCCAATTAAGTATTTTTTACTTGTTCCAAATCCGCGGAAACCAATGATATCTCCATTTTTAGTTAGACGAACAATTTGTTCGCGACCGTTAATTCCAGTTTTTACTGTTTTTGCTTTTCCTTTGCAAATAAAATAAAGCCCCTGCAAAGGCGCCCCTTCAGTAATAAATTGATCCGATTTTTTACAGATAATATTTTGTTTTTTAGATATGTAACTCGTCATCTGCTCTAAATGCAGATGTTTCTTTATAAAACAATTCTCATTTGTACAGGAATAACATACAGTTTGTTCTTCTTTCATGAGTTCTAATTTTAAGCAATTAAAAACTAATTTGTTGTTCCTCATTTATTTCCATCAAAAGTAAAAAAATAAATCTAAAAAATACGTATTAATACGTAAAAATACTTATTTTTGCATAAGTACTTTTGTAAAGTCAGACTATTAACTAAAAGTAGTATCTCTAAATAGAACACTAAATGCAAACTACGAAGATCAAAACTACCTGTTCCTACTGCGGCGTTGGCTGCGGCATAATCGTGACCAATGATGCTAAAAATGGCGTAATGGTTGAGGGCGACAAAGATCATCCTGTAAACAAAGGAATGCTTTGTTCTAAAGGAATGAACCTGCATTACGTAGTCAACGATACTTCCGATAGAATTTTATATCCTGAAATGCGAGGAAGCAAATCCTATCCTCTAGAACGCGTAAGCTGGGATACTGCTCTCGATCGAGCCGCTGCGGTTTTTTCTTCTATCATCAAAAAACACGGTCCCGATAGTGTTGGATTTTATATTTCAGGACAATGCTTAACAGAAGAATATTATTTGGTAAACAAACTCGTTAAAGGTTTTTTAAAAACTAACAACATCGACACCAACTCAAGACTTTGCATGAGTTCTGCAGTTGTGGGTTATAAAAAAACTTTCGGAGAAGATTCTGTGCCCATTGCTTATGATGATATTGAATTGGCTGACACTTTTTTAATTACAGGCGCAAATCCGGCTTGGTGCCATCCTATTCTTTTCAGAAGATTAGAAAAACACAAAGAGAAAAACCCGAAAACCAAAATAATTTGCATCGATCCAAGACGAACAGATACTGCTGCTTTCGCCGATTTACATTTGCAGATTATTCCAGGTTCGGATATTATTTTATATCATGCGATTGCGAGACGTATTATCGAGAAAGGCTACGTCGATCATGATTTTGTAAAAAACCACGCTGAGAATTTCAAACAATATAAAGACTTAGTTTTAGGAACTTCTCTTGAGAAAGCTTCTAAACTTTGCGGAATTTCGGTAAACGATATCAAACTTGCCGCCGACATTATTGGTAAAGCAAAAGGTTTTATTTCACTTTGGGCAATGGGATTAAACCAAAGTGCTGTTGGCGTTGATAAAAATACGGCTTTGCTGAATTTATCACTTTTAACGGGACAAGTTGGAAAACCAGGCTCTGGTCCATTTTCTTTAACAGGCCAACCTAACGCAATGGGCGGACGAGAAGTGGGCGGAATGGCAACACTTTTGGCCGCACATAAAGATATTGCAAACCCTACGCATCGAAAAGAAGTAGCCGATTTTTGGGGTGTCGATGAGATTTCAGATAAACCAGGCTTAACTGCCACAGAAATGTTTGAAGCTCTTGAATCTGGAAAGATGAAAGCCGTTTGGATTATCTGCACCAATCCGTTAGTAAGTTTACCAGATTCACGCAGGGCTGAAAAAGCGCTTCAAAATGCTAAATTCGTAGTCGTTCAGGACATTTCTCATAATGCTGATACAGCCAAATTTGCCGATTTATTGTTGCCTGCTGCGGGTTGGCTAGAAAAAGAAGGAACGATGACCAATTCGGAACGTCGTATATCGTATCTCCCAAAAGGAATCAATGCGCCAGGAGAAGCGCTTCCGGATATTGAAATTTTAATTCGTTTTGCTAAAAAAATGAATTTCAATGGTTTCAATTTCAACAGTGCCGAGGAAGTTTACAAAGAACATTGTGCACTAACTAAAAATACCAATATTGATATTTCGTTTTTAAATTATAATCGTTTAAAAACTGAGGGAACTTTTCAATGGCCAGTTCCTGATTATAATCACCCAGGAACTCCTAGATTATTTACAGACAAAAAATTCTATACACCTTCTGGAAAAGCGATTTTTAATCTGCCAGTTTCTATCGAAAATACATCGGTTCAGCCAAATGACGAATTCCCTTTTATTTTGACAACGGGAAGAATTCGCGATCAATGGCATACGATGACCAAGACTGGAAAAGTATCACGATTATTGACACATATTCCAAGTCCAGTTTTAGAAATAAACCCGATTGACGCTTATAAAAACGATATTAAAAACGGAGATATTGTTACCGTTACAAGCAAAAATGGAGAAGTTCGTGTAAAAGCAAAAGTTACAGATTCAATCAAAGAAAAAGTCGTTTTTCTACCGATGCATTGGGGAAAACAACTCGAAAATGATTTAAACAGAACCAATAATTTAACGAATACTGTTGTCGATCCAATTTCAAAAGAACCTGATTTTAAGTTCACAACCGTTTCGATAAAAAAATATGTAAAACCTTTCCAGAAAATTGCAATTGTGGGCGCTGGAGCAGCTTCTTTCCGCTTCATCCAAAACTATCGTGAATTCAATTCAACCGACGAAATCATTGTTTTTTCTAATGAAATGAATCCGTTTTATAATCGAGTTTTGCTACCCGAATATATGACAGGAGAATTTACATGGGAGCAACTTTTAAAAGTGAAAGACGGAGAAACTTTCAATAAACTAAAAATCACCATGAAAGCCGGAGTCGCAATTGAGAAATTAGACCCGAAACAAAAAACAATTATTGACAGTCATGGCGAAACCCATACTTTCGATTCTTTGATTCTAGCAACAGGAAGCCGCCCTTTTATTCCAGAAAATGCACAGCTTCATCTTCCAGGACGATTCACTGTCAGAAGAAAAGAAGATGCTGATCGTTTGAAAAAACACTTAGACAATACGAATCTTCCGCCAGAAGAGCAGCATGTTGTCATTATTGGCGGCGGATTATTAGGATTAGAATTAGCGGCAGCTTTAAAACATAAAAAAGTAAAAACAACTATAATCCAGAGAGCTTCACGTTTGATGGAGCGTCAATTGGATCTAATTTCAAGTAAATTATTGGCTGAAGAAGTTCAGCTTCGCGATATTCAGATTTATTTTGATAATGAAGTCAGTACGGTTTTTGAAACGGATAATCCGAACGAAATTGAGATTGCTTTAAAAAGTGGTAAAATCATTACGGCCAATGCCATTGTGTACACCATTGGAACAATTCCAAATATCGAAATTGCTCGCGAAAGCGGACTTTCATGCGGTCGCGGTGTAAGGGTAAATCAGTATTTGCAAACTTCAAATCCAGATATTTTTGCTATTGGAGAAATTGCAGAATTTGACAATAAACTGTTCGGAATCACTTCTGCAGCTGAAGAACAAGCTGATATTCTAGCTAATTTCCTTGCAGGTGATATAAGCAGTTATTATAAAGGTTCGATTTTAATGAATATTCTAAAATTAGAAGATATCAACCTTTGCAGTATCGGCGATATTACGATTCCTGAAAATGATGACTCGTATGAAGAAATTGTTTTTGCTGATTTGAAAAAACGCTATTACAAAAAATGCATCGTAAAAGATGATCTTTTAGTCGGCGCGATTTTAATGGGAGATAAAAACGAGTTTGCCGAATTCAAAACTATGATCGAAAGCAAAATCGAATTATCAGACAAACGAAATACGCTTTTAAGAGGAAGCTCAGATGCAAAACCAGTTTTAGGTAAATTAGTCTGCTCGTGCAGTCAAGTCGGTGCCGGAAACATTGAAGAAACGATTAAAAGCGGTGTAAATGATTTTACAGAATTATGCAAAAACACAGGCGCAGGTTTAGGTTGTGGAAGCTGTAAAACAGAAGTTAAAGAGATATTGGCGAAGTGTAAAGTTTAGTGATCAGTGTTCAGAATTTTAGTAATCAGTAAAAAAACTGAATATCAAAAACTAAAATTTGTACACCGAAACTATGAACACTGCCTACTAAAAACTGAACACTAAAATTCTGAACACTGAATACTAAAGAAAAAATGGAACTAACAAGATTAATAGTAAAAGGAGGCGTTATTTCGCCAGGGGAACTTAGAGAAGTTGTAAATATCGCTTCAGAAGAAGGATTGGATTCTATTTCGTTTGGTTCCAGACAGGATATTATTTTTCCAAAAGGTTTTAAATCCTTGGATAAAACCACTTTAGGGAAACATCATTTTGTTTATCCCGATCAAAAAAGCGGTAATAATATTGTTTCTTCTTATGTTTCGACAGATATTTTTAGAAACACAAATTGGCTTACAGGAAACCGTTTTTTATATATTCTAGAAGAATTTAAAGAACAGCCAAAACTTAAAGTCAACATAACCGATCCGAAGCAACAATTAGTTCCCTTGTTTACAGGACATTTGAATTTTATTGCTTCAGAACATGAAGATTACTGGTATTTATACATTCGTCTTCCAAAATGGGAAAAAATGGAGGTTTATCCCGTTTTGCTTTACAGCTGGGACTTGGCTAAGATTTATTACGAAATTGAAAAAATTGCAGTAGAAGATTCAGTTGATATAGAAACTCTTTTTGCTTTGGTAAGTGAAGCTTTAGACACCAATAACAGAACGATTGATAAGCCATTGAATGTTCCATTTTATCCATTTCCTTATTACGAAGGGATGAACAGAATGGGAATCGATCAATATTGGTTGGGATTGTACTGGAGAAACAATTTATACGATTTGGATTTCCTGAAAGAAATGTGCGATTTGTGTTTTGAATGCAAAATCGGAAAAATCTGCATTACGCCTTGGAAATCTTTCATTATAAAAGGAATTCCAAAAGATCGAAAACTAGAATGGGAAAAATTCCTTGGAAAACGCGGTATCAACGTTCGCCATTCTTTATTAGAGTTAAACTGGCATTTACCAGTTGCAATGGAATGGGCATTGAATCTAAAGACTTTTCTAGTTAGAACATTAGATCAATTTGATATCAGCACATATGGATTAAATTTCGGAATTTCTGAGTACAATCGAGACGGGCATTATTTTACTTCGATTGTCATCGAAAAAAATGAACTCCCGGTAGCTTTGGAATCCATTAAGATACGTGATACCTACAATGTTTTATTTGCAAAGAATTTTGACCCAAATACTCGCGAATATATTGTGCATTCTCAAGATATCGACAAATTGGAACTGCCAACTATTTTAATCGAGTTAAGCCGAAAATATTTTGAAGAACTAGGAAATACACCATCTAAGACTACAGAAAAACAGCAGAAAAAAGAAAAACCACAGTTAGACATTTATCAATGTCAGGAATGTTTAACGCTTTATAATTCTGAATACGGAGACGAAACACAGGGAATTCCAAAAGGCCTTTTGTTTGAAAATCTTCCAGAAACCTATTGCTGTTCTCTTTGCGAAGCACCAAAAAGTAATTTTACAATTTTGGAAGCAGTTGAAAATTAATGAGTTCTAAAAAAGTGTCGTATTTTGTATTCAAAAATTGTGTATATTTAGCTTAACTAAGAATTTATCGTAAAGCCGCATACTTCAAAAGCTTTAAAACCATTTAGTTAACATCTATTTATTCAATAAAAAATACTGTTATGATAAAAAGAACAACACAATCTTCTGCCGAAAAAGCTACCGATATTCCAGCAGAAACAGCTGTAGAAAGTACTACAGAAATACAACCAGAAACTAAAACAACAGTTAGAAGAACTACCAGAACAGCTGTAAAACCAGCAGCAACTAAGACTTCAACAACGAAAACGGCAGCTACAAAATCGCCAGCTGCGAAAACAACAGCCACAAAAGCACCAACAGCTACTGTAAAACCTGCAGCAAAAACACCAGTAAGAGCTGCCTCTAAAGCAACTCCTAGCGCAACTGTGAAAAAAGCTGCAACAGCACCTGCAAAAAAAGAACCAATAGTTTCTGAAATTGTTGAAATTAAAACCAATGGTGTTGCAGCGAACAAACCTGTTGTAACTGTTGAAAAAATTGGCAAAGAAAAAAACGATATAAAATCTAAGCTGAAAGCTAAACTGAAAGCCAAAAAAGAGAAAGAAAAGAAAAGAGAAAAAGCGATTAAAGCTGTTATCAAAAAATTAGAAAAAGCTAAAAAAGCAAAACTAAAAGCAACTGAAAAGAAAAAAGAAAAGGCTAAAAAAGCGAAAGAAAAAGCTAAAGCTAAGAAAGTTGCCAACAAAAAAGCTAAGGCTCAGAAAAAGGCAAAAGCTAAAAAGAAAAAATAATATTCTGAGAAAGGTTTGACTTTGAAAAAGTTAAACCTTTTTTTATTTTCATTAACGATGTACATTCAGTTTGTCATTCTGAGGAACGAAGAATCGCACTAGAAACTCCGCACAGTAATTTGTCAATCTTTGTCGATTTGCGAGTGTGATTCTTCGTTCCTCAGAATGACAAAACTGTGCGGTTAAGGCTTCAACTTCGCTCAACCAAACAATTCGCAACTCACAATCAACAATTAACAATTCACAATTAACAATTCACAATTAATAATTAACAATTAACTTACCCTCCAATCGCAATCATACTACGATTGTCAAAATGTTTTTTAGGGTCGTCCATTTCATCCATCGTAACCATTCCTGCGCGTACTTTCTTTTTATTTTGAATCGATTCTGAAATTAAATCAGTAATGGATTCTCCATTTCTAAAAGCAGTCAATAAATCGGTTTCTGAATTCGAGAAAAGGCAGTTTTTTATTTTTCCATCTGCCGTCAAGCGGATGCGGTTACAACTATCACAAAACGGATTTGTGATGGAACTAATAATTCCGAAATCGCCTTGAAAGCCTTTTATTTTATAATTTCTAGAAGTGAAGTTTTTTTCGTCTTCTAATTTCAGAATTTCATCTGATGAAAACTGGGTTTCAACTAAAGATAAAATTTCTTTCTGTGAGACCATTTTGCTTCTATCCCACTCGTTTCCTGCGAAAGGCATAAATTCGATGAAACGAACTGAGATTGGCAGAAACTGAGTCAGTTTTACAAAGTCGACAATTTCGTTATCATTAAAACCTTTAATCAAAACGACATTTACTTTTACCTTAAATTCGTTATTCAAAAGCAAATGCAGATTATCAATCACTTTCTCAAACTGATTTCTAAGCGTTATTGAAGCGAATTTAGAGGAAACCAAAGTATCTAAACTCAAATTGATTTTTTTGACATTAAACTGTTTTAAAACCTCAATATGACGGTCAATTAGAATTCCGTTTGTAGTCAAAGAAAGTGAAATATCTAAATGCGATAATTTAGAAACTATTTCAGGAAAATCTTTTCTTAGTAAAGGTTCGCCACCAGTTAGTCTGATTTTGTCAACACCATTTTTTACGAAAGTTTGAGCAATGGCAAAAATCTCATCGGCAGTCATTAAACTGCTTTTTGGAGAAAGCGCAATTCCTTCAGCTGGCATACAGTACGTACAACGCAAGTTGCATTTTTCCAGCAGCGAAATGCGCAAATAATTATGCTTGCGCCCAAAACCATCCGTTAAAACAGTGTTAGAGGCTGTCATGATTTTTTCCTTTTAAAATATGAAAAACGTGCATTACATGCGGAAAAACAGCATCCATGGATTCTCTTACTCCGTTTGTTGAACCTGGCAAAGCCAAAACTAAACTTTTTCCTAATGTTCCTGCAACACTTCTTGAAAGCATTGCATATGGCATTCTTTGCTGACCGTAACTGCGAATAGCTTCTTCTATTCCTGGAATTCTGCTTTCCAATAATGGTTCTAAAGCTTCTGGCGTAACGTCTCTTGGAGACAATCCTGTTCCGCCTGTAAAAATTACCAGCTGATTTTCTTTAGCGAAAGCTTTTGTTTTTTCCTGAATAATATCCAATTCGTCTGGAATGATTTCATAATGAGAAGTCTCGACTCCGTATGAATCTAATTTTTCTACAATAGTTTTTCCAGAACGATCTTCTTTATCGCCCGCAAAAATCGAATCGGAACAAACGAAAACTGCGGCTCTAATTGCATTCGGAAATTTATTTTTGAAAGACGATTTTCCGCCTTCTTTATTAATTAATTTGATTGTTGAAATCTCAATTTCTTTATCAATTGGTTTCAGCATATCGTACATTGTTAACGCAACAATAGATGCACCGTGCATCGCTTCAACCTCAACTCCCGTTTTATAAACGGTTTTTACTTTGAAAATAATATGAATCTCTAAACCTTCAATATTGTATTCTACAGAAGTAAATTCAATTGGAAGCGGATGACAATCTGGAATGGACAAATGTGTATTTTTTACCGCAAATAATCCAGCAGTTTTTGCCATTTCCAAAACGTTCCCTTTTGGCACTAAATTATTGACAACTGCATCAATTGTTTCTTGTTTGCTAACTTTTACAATTGCGGTTGCTGTTGCGACTCTTAAAGTGCTTATTTTATGCGTAATATCTACCATTTTATTTTGTTAGGTATTTTGTTTCCAAGTGAATGTATCGTTTTCAAACATTTCTTTACCAAAAATCGGAACGTCTGTCTTAATCCAGTTTACAATGGCTTCTGTAGCTTCATAAACCTGTTTGCGTCGCGTTGCCGAAACAAAGACAAACAAACAGATTTCGCCTGCTTTTACAACACCTAAACTATGGTAAATGTGCATGCAGGTCAAATCAAATTTAGCAAAAGCCTTTTCACGGATTGCATACAAAGCTTCATTCGCCATATCTTTATATGCCGAATAATCAATTGCGACGACGGTGTTGTCGTGAATAACATCGGCACGAACTTGTCCCAAAAAGATATTATGTGCTCCAATCGTATGTTTGGATTGGTGTTTGGCGATTGATTCTGCAATAAATTCTGGAGAAATCGGTCCTTCTACAAATACATTTTTACTCATTATTTAGATTTTTTTTAGCCACGAATTCACGAATTAATTAAAATACTTTGCGTATAGATTTTCAAAAATAAAAATTCGTGAATTCGTGGCTATTCTTTTTATTTAGTATATTTTTCATTGCCAAAGCTCCGCCTGCAATACTTTTTATGTTTTTAAATCGATGTTTTTGAAGCAATTCGAATGCAATTTTACTCCTAATTCCAGATTGGCAGAAAATGTAAATCGTTTGTTTTTTATCCAGATTTTCCAACTTACTTTCCAAATGCATTAACGGAATCTGGATTTGATTCTTTAAACTGATTTTTGGCGATTCATCAGTATTTCGAACATCAAGAAAAAGAACCTCATCATTCTCCATTTCATTCAAAACCGATTCAAAACTCACTTCTTCAACTTCACATTTATTGTATTTTTCTTCGAATGCTTCTCTGGTTATGGTTTGAATATCGCTTTTTTCGAAATCATACTTTTGCTGTTCATTATTCAGAACATTATAAACCAATATTTTTCCGCTTAAAACTTCTCCAATTCCTAAAATCATTTTTAGAACTTCATTGGCCTGAAACATACCAATAATTCCAACTGAAACCCCTAACACTCCTGCTTCTTCACAATTTATCGCATTCGAGTTTTCATCAGGATATAGACATCTATAGGTTGGCCCATTTTGATAATTGAAGACCGAAACTTGTCCCTGAAACCTGAAAATTGATCCATAAACCATTGGTTTATTAGTCACGAAACAGGCATCGTTTATTAAATATTTAATTGCGATGTTGTCAGTCGCATCAACTATACTATCATATTTTTCAAATAACGAAATGGCATTTCTTCCAGATAATTTTTCAGAAATTGCTTTTACTTTCACTAAAGGATTCAATTCAGCAATCATTGCTTTGGCTTCCTTAGCTTTTGATTTTCCGATAGCATCAGTTTTGTAAATTACTTGTCTTTGAAGATTAGAAATTTCAATAACATCGTGATCTACAATTCCGATTTCTCCTACTCCTGCTGCAGCAAGATAAGGCAGAATCGCAGCGCCCAAGCCTCCTGCACCAATTACTAAAACCTTTGATTTAGCTAATTTCTGCTGGCCTTCCTCTCCTATTTCTGGAAGTATCATTTGTCTGTTATATCGGGTTGATGAACTCATAAATTATGTTTTATCCTCCAGCAAATGGTGGCAATAATGCTACAATATCGCTGGTCTGTAAAGTGTAATCTGAAGTTTTTGAAACTATTTTTTGATTTACTGCAACGCTGAAAGTCAACGCATCGAATTCATATTTTTTGTTTAAATCCTGCAATAATTTCTGCAACGACAATTCTTCTGAAAAAGATAATTTTTCGAATTCGCATTTTGTCTTTTCAGCGACAGCTCCAAAATATTTAACCTCAATCATTTTTATAAATTTAAATTTTGAAAAATAAATTCGTCATCAAAGTGTTCCTGAAAATATGAAATCCAACTTGATGTATTTCTAACGACTTCCCCGATAACGATAATTGCCGGCGATGATATATTTTTTTCAGCTACCAATTTAGTAATTGTATTGATAGTTCCGATTACTTTTTGTTCTGAATTTTTGGTTCCGTTTTGAATAATCGCAATTGGCAGATCGTCATTTCTGTTTTCCTGATAGATTGAAATAATTTCATTCAATTTATGCATTCCCATTAAAATAACCACAGTTGCTGCCGATTTTGAAGCCAAATGAACATCTTTCGATAATTCATGAGATGAAGTTGTTCCTGTGATAACCCAGAAACTTTCGGCCACTTTTCGCTGCGTCAAACTAATTCCAACCGAAGCAGGGACTCCTAAAGCAGATGAAATTCCCGGAACAATAGCCGTTTCAATCCCGAAATCTTCTGCAAATTCGATTTCTTCACTTCCTCTACCAAAAACAAACGGATCGCCGCCTTTTAAACGAACCACATGTCCATGAGTTTTTGCCATCGAAACAATCAAATCGTTAATTTGATCTTGTGTATAAGCATGGCAACCTAAACGTTTTCCAACAAAAACAATTTCTGCATTCGATGCATATTCTAATAATTCTTCGTTTACCAAAGCATCATACAAAACTACATCAGCACTTTTTAAAGCTTTTATGGCTTTCATCGTAATTAGTTCGACATCTCCTGGACCTGCGCCAACGATTGTCAATTTGGGTGTTTTTAAGCTTTGCATAATCCTTAACTTAAATTGATATTCAAATCGTTTAATTCGTCTGCCGAATTAATATTCGTCAAATGAAAGTTTTCACTTTCTTCTATTTTAATAATCTGATGTGGCACTCTTGCAAGAAGATCCATCATTCTCAATTCATCTGAATCGATAGCCTTTTTTATAATTGGAACAATTTCTTTAGAATAAATTCCGATTAACGGATGTGTTTTACTATCAGAAGCAAAAACAGTAATCCCTGCTTCTTGCGTATGTTTCGAAATTAATTCTTGCAATAATTCGGTTGAAATTAACGGAATATCACAACTTAAAATGAGATTGAACTCGGTTTCAGAATGCGATAAAGCCGTATAAATTCCGCCCAGCGGGCCTTTATCTATAATTAGATCAGGAATTTTTTCATATTTCAAATAATCATATTCTTTTGAAGCGGTTACTAATTTTATATTATTTGTAATCGGTAAAATTGCCTGAATTATATGTTCTATAAATGGTTTTTCCTGAAACAAAACCAATCCTTTTTCTGACTGCATTCTGGAGCTTTTTCCTCCGCAAAGAATAAATACTGTTAGTGTTTCCATTTTCTTTTTGTTTCAGGTTTTCTTTGTTTTAAGTTTCAAGTTTTAGATTCATTATCCAATTATCTAAATAACTAATTATCTCATTTTTCTATTTTCAAGGAAAAATCAATTTAACGCTTGCCATTAAAATCACAGTTCCTAATACCATTTTTAATGTTTTATTGGAAAAAGAGCCACTTCCGTAGAATCCTCCCAACATTCCTCCCACAACCGCAATTGGAACTAAGTAAAAACTTTCCATTGGAATTGTTTTTCCTCCTAAAAAGAATCCTAACATTCCCGCAAATGAATTCACAAAAATGAACAAACTCGAAATTGCCGCTGATTCTTTTACCGACGCCCATCCTAAAAACAATAGAATCGGACTTAAAATAATTCCACCGCCAATTCCTAACATTCCCGATAATAATCCGATTGCAAAACCAATTGCCAAAGCAAACGGAAGATTTATTTTTACTTCTTCTTTTTCTTTAAAATTAAATACTCCAAACAATCTCAAGGCTGCAAAAACCAATACAATTCCTAAAACAATTTTATATATCGCATTATCCAAGGTTATAAAACCCCCAATAAACGCTGCGGGAATCGATGCAATCGCAAACGGATAAAAGAGCTTTGGCTTGAAATAATTATTCTTATAATAAAACAAAAACGAAATACTCGAAACAAACAAATTCAATAACAAAGCCGATGGTTTCATTACCGAAACTGGAAAAGCAAAAATGCTCATCAATGCTAAATATCCCGAAGCTCCGCCATGCCCAACGCTTGAATATAAAAACGCAATTACAATTAATGCGAAACTGAATAATAGTATGTTTTCAGAATTTAGGAGGTTCATTTGGTATTTGTTTGTTTCAGGTTTAAAGTTTCAAGTGACTCAGCCATATGTTTTTATTTACATACTGCTTTTCATCTTTAATAACTAAAATCTTTTTTTTCTTAGCGCTTTATTCTATTTTCTTAAAATCTAATCAATTGGCAATAATGTTACCAATTGCCCTTTTTTATAATTTTCAATATCTTCTGGAACAATTAGTAAACTATTTGCAACTGCAAATGTGTTTAGCATTGCAGAACTTTGTCCATCTAAAACTGTTACGCTTGTTTCGTCGTATTTTGCTTTTAAAAACAATGTTTTTCCTGTATTGTTTTTTATTTCTGAGTTTAATTTTCGAACTACTTTCGGTTTGTGAATTTCCGAAAATCCAATTCTGTTTTTCACCGCCGGAGCAACATAAATATAAAAATTAGTCAGAGATGAAGCCGGATTTCCCGGAAGCGCAAAAACTAAAGTCTCATTTTTAGATCCAAAAAACATTGGCTTTCCTGGCTTTTGACTGATTTTATAAAAAAGTTCTTTTACATCGTTTTGCAATAATGCTTCTTTTACAAAATCATAATCTCCAACCGAAATTCCGCCAGAAATAAGAACGATATCATATTTTTTTAAAATCCCTTGCAACGCTTTTTTTGTTGCTTTCAGATTATCTTTTACTCTGTAAACTTTCGTTTTTTCAATTCCGATAGTTTGAAGCGCTGCTTCTAACATAACCGAATTACTTTCGTATATTTTCCCTTTTTTTAGCTTCTCACCTGCCTGAACTAGTTCATTTCCTGTTACTAAAATCGCTACTTTCGGTTTCTTATAAACTTCAATTTCTGTAATTCCTAAGCAAGCCAAAAAACCAATTGCTGCAGGTGTAATCAAAGTATTGGCTTCAAAAACAATTTCATCTTTAGCAATCTGTTCTCCTTTTGGACGAACGTTTGACAATTTCTCTGGCATTGTAGCAATTAAAATCGAATCTTTATTTGCCATCACATGTTCCTGCATTACCACTGTATCAGCATCATCTGGAACATAAGCTCCTGTAAATATTCTAATTGCTTCAGTTGCTTTCAGTTTTATATTTGAATGATCTCCAGCCTGAGAAATTCCAACAACATCATATTGATGGCGAATACTGTGTGTAAACGCATATCCATCCATCGCTGATTGGCGAAAGGGAGGCATATTGATTGGCGAAATCACCTTTCTTGCTAAAACATATCCTAAAGCTTTGTTTACCGAAATATGTTTGGTTGGCATTTTAGTACTATTCGCTTCAATAATTGCTATGGCTTCTTCAACTTTAATCATTATGCTGGTGTATATTTAAAAGCAAAAAATACTTATTACAAATATAAGTATTTTTACTTAGTTAAAATCATTAAAAAACCTTAATTCTTTAAAAAATATAAATTTAGCGTAATTAATGCAAATAGATTCATAAAAAACCAAAATAGCTTTTTGAAATTAAGAATTTCGTTTTATTTGTTTCTGAAATTTCCCTTTGGAAGATAATAAAGCCAAGCAAAACCAATTAAAAATAAGATGGCAGAAGCGATAAAAGCGGGAATTAAAATCTCTTTATTATTATCTAATGCATTGTTTAATGATGCATACAAAAGCCAAATTTGAATGCTTACATTTAAAATCAGAATAAAGATAAGTGTCGAAAGTATGTTGTTCAATTTATTCGGATTCGCTCTGTTTTGGCTTCTTCTAAATGTGCTCATAATTCAAAATTTAAATTAGCTTTCTTTTTTTTCAATTAATGCTTTTACAAAAACAGCATTTTCTTTAAAAACTACCTCTAACTGTGGTAAAGCTCTCGGTGGAGGCCCAGCAATTACATCTCCCGTCATGGCATCAAACGATCCTTCGTGACATGGGCAATGTATAATTCCGGTTCCAGGTTTATAAAAAACAGAACACGAAAGATGCGTACATTTTTGTTCGTAAGCTCTAAATTCACCACTTTCTAAATGAATTAAAATATACGGAATTGTACTTCCTTCTAAAACAAAACCTCTCGTCCCTCCAACCGGAACATCTTCTTTATTGCAAATAAAATGCTCGCCTTGCACTTCTTCCTTTGGCAATAAAAAAGCTTTTGCAGTCACAAATCCAGTTCCCACCATTAAGCCTCCAGAAACAAAAGTTAAGAATTTGGCAAAATCGCGTCGACTGACCTGAGTTGATTCTTGTTTTTTTAGTGGAAAATCTTTTTTCCAGTTTTCATTTAAATTATCTTCTTTAGACATGATTTGTCATTTAATAAATTCGTAATTCTGTACTGCCTTTTGGCATCATAATATTGACTTTGGTTTTCACTTTTTCTTTTCCAAAAATGAAATTATTAATTGGTGTGCTGTTTGGTCTCATTTCTTCAATTTGTTCTCTGGTGCCATAAAACAAAGCACCGCTAGGGCAAACTGTTGCACACATTGGTTTTTTCCCTACGCTAGTTCTGTCATAGCACATGGTGCATTTCATCATCAAATCGTATTCTTCGACTTTTTTGGGCACTCCAAACGGACATGCCATTACGCAGTTTGAGCAGCCAATACATCTTTCTGTGCTTGCCGTGTGAACTACGCCAAATTCATCTTGTGAAATAGCGTCTGCAGGACAAACATTAGCACAAACTGGATCTTCGCAATGCATACAAACTTGAACTGTTGTCTGAATAGTTGCCGCACGATCTACATAATTTACGCTGATTAAAGTTTGCTGCCCATTGGTTTCACACTCAGCGCAAGCCATCTCGCAAGCTTTACAGCCAATGCAGCGTTGCATATCTACAAAAAATTCTTCGCTGGTATTAAAATTCGTTAAATTCATACTATTCTTTTTATAGATTAAACACTTGCATAAGCTTCAGATTCTTTTGCTGGCGGGGCAATTGCCCCTTGCGGAAATAATTGGCAGGCACAGACTTTAAACTCAGGAATTTTAGAAATTGGATCTAATGTTCCTGGCGTTAATTGATTGGCCGATTTATGTCCTGGCCAGTGATACGGAATGAAAACAGTATCTTTTCTAATAGTTTCTACAATATTTGCTGGAAAAATTCCTTCGCCTCTACGCGTTACTACTCGAACTAATTCACGTTGTTTAATATTATATTTTGTCGCCATTTCTGGATGGATTTCGACCATTGGTTCCGGAAACTGATCCACTAATTTTCCAATTCTTCGGGTTTGTGTTCCGCTTAAATATTGCGAAACTACACGTCCAGTTGTCAGTGTTATTGGATATTCATCATCGGTAACTTCACCCGGAAGTTTATATGGCGCGGGATTAAAATGCGCTTTCCCGTCAGGCGTTTTAAACTTTTTATCTTCCCAAAGTCTTGGTGTTCCCGGATGATCTTCAGTTGGACAAGGCCAGAAAACACCCATATTATCTTCTACTTTTTTATATGTGATTCCGAAATAATCTGCAGTTCCGCCTTTTGAAGCTACACGTAATTCATTGAAAATTTCTTCGCTATTATTGTAAGTAAATTTATCTTTTTCGCCCAAACGCTCAGCAATTTCTAATAAAATCGAAGTATCTGTTCTTGCTTCACCCGGTGGCGTAACGGCTTGCCTGATTCGAATAACGCGTCCTTCTGCAGAAGTTGTTGTTCCTTCTTCTTCTTCCTGTAAAGAGCCTGCCAAAACAATATCGGCATGACGGGCAGTTTCATTCAAAAAGAAATCAATACATACATAAAACTCTAATTTTTCTAAAGCTGATCGTACGTAATTATTGTTTGGAAGCGAAACCAACGGATTAAAACAAATAGAAATTAAGCCTTTTATTTCATCTCTATGAATTGCTTCGATAATTTCGTATGCCGTAAGTCCTTTTCCAGGTAAATCTTTCTCATCAATTCCCCAAACTTCAGAAATATATTTTCTATGTTCTGGATTTTCAATATCTCTGTTTCCTGGCAATTGATCGCATTTATGTCCATGTTCCCTGCCTCCCTGACCATTTCCTTGTCCTGTAATTGTTCCATAACCACAATATGGTTTTCCGATTCTTCCAGTTGCTAAAACCAAATTGATACAGCCTACAACATTATCTACGCCTTTTGAATGATGCTCAATTCCTCTTGCGTGCAATAAAAAGCTTGTTTTTGCTTTTCCCCATAATTCGGCAGCAGCTTTTATTTTTTCCTTGTCAATTCCAGTTACTTCTTCTGCCCATTCTAAAGTATAATCTTTTACGGCATCAATTGTTTCTTGAAATCCAGATGTATAATTATCGATAAAATCATGATCTAACATATCGTGATCTACCAAATATTTCAGCATTGCGCCATATAAAGCCGAATCTGTTCCGGGTTTTACGTCAAGATGAATATCGGCAGTTCTTGCCAGCGGAATCATTCTAGGATCGATTACAATTAATTTTGCACCACGATCTCTGGCTTTCCAAATCCAATGAGTAAGAGTTGGAAATGTTTCACTGATATTCGCTCCGGTTACGATAATAACTTCAGCATATTCTAAATCAGAATAATTGTTTGAAGCACGATCTAGACCAAAAGCTTTTTTATTTCCAGCTCCAGCGCTTACCATACAAAGTCTGCCGTTATAATCCAGATTTCTTGTTTTTAAGGCAACGCGGGCAAATTTTCCAACCAAATAACTTTTTTCATTTGTCAATGAAACCCCAGACAACATGGAGAAAGCATGTTTTCCATATTTTTCCTGAATTCTTTTTATTTCAGAAACCGTTTTGTCCATTGCATCATCCCAGGAAACTTTCTCAAAACCTTTTCCTTCTACTCTTTGTATTGGATATAAAAGACGATCTGGATGATTATTTTGAAGATAACGCTGTACTCCTTTTGGGCATAAACGGCCTTCATTAAAAGGAAATTCCATCCATGGCTCAAAACCTACAACTTTGTTTTCTTTCACCATTAATTGAATCCCGCATTGCATGCCACAGAAACAGCAATGCGTTTTTACAACTTCATCTGGTTCATCTCTCCCAGCATAACCGTCTACTGGCGCGTAGTTTAAATGTGGTCCAAAGTCATCTATTATTTTCTCTATTGATACTGGTAGTTTTGCCATTTTTTTTTAGTTTTCAGTCTCAGTCCCAGTGTCAGTTTAAATTGTAAACCGCTAAATGTGACTGCATACTTTTTATTAGTTTTCAGTTTTCAGTCTCGGCCTCAATTTAATCTGTAAACTGAATACTGCGACTGAATACTTTTTAAATAAATTATCCAAATAAATTACCGCCTTCTAATCTGGCTTTTAAATGTGCTTGTGCTAAGCGCGATCTTTTTCCCTCAGGACTTAAATCAAGATGAGAAGTTCCATCTTCATGAGTAAAATCGAAACCTAATTGTTTGGTTACAATTTTTAAATCTTCGATATGAAGCTTCGTTGCAAATTCGTCGCCTGTATGAGGGCAAACAGCCATTCCTTTTTTAATTCCCTCTTGCTTATAAATATGTGCTCCAATTTGCGCAGGACGCTGAATGATGTGAAAGAATTTCCCAAACGGAATCCAAAGCAAAAACATAATCACTGTAACACAATGAATTACAGCGAGAAAATCATAAGCAAAACCTT
This sequence comes from Flavobacterium nitrogenifigens, assembly GCF_003254565.1. GTDB lineage: Bacteria > Bacteroidota > Bacteroidia > Flavobacteriales > Flavobacteriaceae > Flavobacterium > Flavobacterium nitrogenifigens. The sequence continues at coordinate 214,997 of NZ_QJRI01000180.1, read as the reverse complement.
TCATGAATTGATACGAATAAGTCAAACACAATCCAGTAACTGAAATCGCTATTAATAGAATAAGAGGCAATAAATCACCTTCAAATGTTTGTGTTGCAATAAGTCCAGGATTGGTTAACCTTCTTCTTAAATAATAAACTGAACCAATTATAACAAGCCATGAAGACCAGTTTAATGCATGAAAAATTAGAAATGCTAAAAATGAATTTATTTGAAAATCCATCATTTTGAATCCGAAGAAATGTGCTTCGTAAATGGAAATGGAATTAGGCGCCAAAGTAAAGTGAATCCATCCAAACGTAAGCGGAATTGTAATCGCAAAAGCGGATAAACATCCTATAGCAATACAAAAATGGGCAAACCAGCGCCATTTGCTTCTCGGATAAATAAATCTCTGAACTAAAATATTCTGTACTGATTCTTTTCCTAAAAACCATAAATGCGAAAACACTTTTCCGGTAAAAAGAAATTTAAGGCTCCTTTTAAAATACATCCAAGTTGGAGGTCTTTGAAGCCAAACTGTGTACCGATAAACGATTCCGAAGAATGCAAAAACAGTTCCGAATAAATAAGTAACTAGTGCTGCATCAAAATTTTGCAATTGTCTTGAACCGTAAAATACTAGTATAATTGTAAGTAGGGAAACCAGTGTTGCAACCAGTAAAGCTTTGGTATTAAACGTTTTATTTTTCATCCTTAATTTTTATTTTAATGATTACTTCTTTAACTTGGTTTCTCACAATTCTTACGATTGTAAAACCACCAATTGATACCTGTAGCTAATATAGTAAAAAAAGCAACACCAATAAAGAATTGATTTACAGTACCATTAGCCGAAATATTATTTCCTATTAATTTAGAAAAGATAAATGGTCCAAATGCCGCAATTGCAGCTGTCCAACCAATAACTCCTGCTGCCTGACGAGGATTCTCTTTAAAAATAATTGGATATTGTCTAAAAGTACCTGCATTTCCAATTCCGGTGAAAAAGAACATTGCTAAAATTACTGCTACAAAAAGAGGAAACTGATCCATACTTGTTGGTGCAACTAATCCTTGAGTCACTAAAATAATAGCTCCGGCCAAAATTCCTAAACCTGTTATGGTTGTCAATACGGCTCCTCCTACTTTATCTGCAACAAATCCAAAAGCAATTCGGCTGGCAGAACCTATTAACGGTCCATAAAAAGCATATACTAAAGGATCTGGCGCATTTGGAAAATCTCCATATAAAAATTTAATCATTAATGGAAAAGCGGCAGATAAACCTGCAAAAGTTCCAAAAGTCATTACGTACGTAATTGTACAATACCATGTATGTTTGTTTGAGAAAATATCCAATTGCTCTTTTACAGAAGCTTTCATTGGAATGCTTCTTAAATAAAACCAGCTCACTATTGCCATGATTATTAAAAAAGGTGCAAACCAAAATGCGGCAGACTGCAAGTAAATTGGCTTATTTTTTACTGCCGTATTTTCAGGACTGATATTGTTTATAATTTTTTCGGCTAATTTTGGATTTGCATTTGCAATCGCTTTTGCTTTTGCCTTAACAGGAAGTGAAGCAAAAACAACTGCATTGTCTTGAGAGTTCACGGCCGTACTTACAGAATCAACAATGTTTTTCTTTACATTAGAAAGAATTTTCGTTTGTACTTCACTATCTAGAGTGGCAAAAACTTCTTTTTGCTTTTCGATTGATGAGTTTTGAAAAACGGCCAATGTTTCTTTCGGGTCAATGCTTGTAAAAACAGTTGAAGCTCCAAAAATTCCAACACTAATTACTAATGGAGTAACAAATTGCGCTATTGAAACACCAAAATTTCCAATTCCTGCCTGAATTCCTAATGCAGTTCCTTTTAATCGCTGAGGAAAAAATAAACTTGTACTTGGCATATATGAAGAGAAGTCGCCGCCCCCAAAACCTGTTGTAAAAGCCAAAACTGCAAAGACCCAGAAAGGTGTATTTACATTCATAATTGCAAAACCAATTCCGATTACGGGAATTAATTTAATTGCGGTTGCCAAAGATATAATATGGCGTGTTCCAAAAATTGGAAGCAAAAACGTGTGAATAATTCGCAATAATCCCGCTGCCAATCCAGGAATTGCGGTCAGCCAAAAAAGCTGATCCTTTGAAAAGTTAAATCCTAATCCAGGTAATTTAACTGCTATAACACTCATCATGAACCATGAGGCAAATGATAATACTAATGTGATTGTTGTAATTGTTAATGTTCTCCATGCAATTTTACTTCCGTCAGAATTCCAATATGCTTCATCTTCAGGATTCCATTTGTCTAACCAAGTTTTCATGTTTATTTAAATTTATTGTTTGTCTTCTATTTCTCTAATAAAATCAGGTGATTTGCTTCGCATGGCAGTTATAATCGTTCTATGCATCCATACCAAACAAAGAACAGAAACCAGAAATATGAAAATCCATGAGCTTGTCCAGAGTCCGGTATAATTGAGGAGATAACCAAAGATTATTGGTCCTAAAAATCCACCGAGACCGCCAATCAAACCAACCATTCCCCCTATAACTCCAACTTCATTTGGAAAATATTCTGGAATATGTTTGTAAACAGCCGCTTTACCAATCCCCCAGGAAACTCCTATCAGCGTTACCAAAACCACATATACCCAAAGATTCGCACTGAAGTTGATTTGGGTAATTCCCTTTGCTAATAATTCTTTCTTTTTGACTTCTTGATTTTGTTTTACGATAATTTCCTGCCAAGATCTTTTTACAGGAAAAACAGAGGATTCACTATTTATTTCCAAATCTTTTTTACTGTTGATTGGGTGTGTTTTTCCGTTGACTATAATTTTATCTGTCGAGATTTCTGTTACTGTTCCATTGCTTGAAGACATAACTCCAGGGCCCGCAGTGAAGATTTCCATTTTTGGAAACATCAGTAAAAAACTGATTACAATGGATGAGCCCAAAACCCAGTACATTACTTTTCTAGCTCCAAATTTGTCTGAGAGATATCCTCCAAAAGCCCTTATTATTCCCGATGGAAGACTGAACATTGTAGCAAACATACCGCCCATTACCAAAGTGGTATTATACACATTCATAAAATTGGGCAGAAGCCACTGTGAGTAGGCTACAAAAAATCCGAAAACTAAAAAGTAATAGGCTCCAAAACGCCACACACGAGTCTTTTTAAGCGGAGACATAAGTTCTCCTATACTCTTCGAAACGCCATGATTGGTTTTATTTTTAGCAAAAACAATAAAAAGAATTCCAATAATTGCAAGTACAGAAGCATAAATAACTGGAAGCATTTTCCAGCCGTTTACAGGATCATTTTCTGATAAATTATTTAATAAAGTTGGCGCAATGAAAGTGGTAAGTGCTGCGCCAGCATTTCCCATTCCGAAGATCCCTAACGCCCTACCTTGCCATTCTTTTGGATACCATATAGAAGTATAGCCAATTCCGACAGCAAAACTGGTTCCTACTAACCCGAAGAAAAAGCTTAGAATAGCAAAACTCCAAAAGGAATCTGCAAAAGGCATTAAAAAAAGCGGCACTGAACACAGCAAAAGCAAAACAGAAAAAATAATCTTTCCACCATATTTGTCGGTTAAAATCCCAATTGGAAGTCTGAAAATTGAACCCGAAAGTATAGGAATCCCTAAAAGCCAGCCAATTTCTACAACTGTAAAATTAAATATTCCCTTATCTGCCAGAAAGGTGATCAAAACGCCGTTTAGCGTCCAGCAGGCAAAACATACAGTAAAAGCAAGCGTATTAAGAAATAAAATTCGATGGGATTGAGACAAATTATTCATAAACTATTAGGATTACTTAGATATAACTAAATGATAGTCATCAATTATACAAGCAAAATTATAGTCACAAATTCATATTTTACATGACATATATCATATAAAAGACATTTTTATCTTATTTTAAAATTTCCTAAATAACCAAAGTTTATTTCATAAAAAAAACCTTTTTCTATTTTAAAGAAAAAGGTTTCATAATAATACAATTAATATGTTTTATGTCGATAACTTTAATGTTTTCGATCCATATCTTTAGCAAATTCTGGTGATTTCTCTTTCATCAAATTCACAACAACACGATGCATCCAGATTAAACAAATAAGAGAAACTGCCAAAATAAACATCCATGAACTTGTCCAGAAACCTGTTGTACTTAAAAGATAACCGAAGATAATTGGTCCAACAAATCCACCTAAACCGCCAAGTAAGCCAACCATTCCGCCTACAACGCCAACTTCATTTGGAAAATAATCCGGAATATGTTTATACACCGCTGCAGAGCCAATTCCCCACGCAGAACCAATCAGAATTACTAAAACTAAATAAATCCACATATTGGCTTCAAAATGAATTTGGGTAATTCCTTCTGCCAATAAATCTTTCTTTTGAACTTGCTGATTTTGCTCTACTACGACTTGTTGCCAAGACTTTTTTGATGGGAAAAATTTGCTGTGTGCAGCATTTTTATCTTCTTGGATTATCGGATAGGTTTTATCGCCAATAACAATTTTATCGTTTGAAACTTCCGTAACTGTTCCCGCTTTTGCGGCTGTAATACCAGAACCAGATGTTGTAATATCCATTTTTGGAAACATCAGCAGAAAACTTAAAACAACTGAAGAACTCAAAACCCAATACATTACTTTTCTCGCACCAAAACGATCAGATAAAAATCCGCCATAAGCTCTGATAACTCCAGATGGCAAACTAAATATAGCAGCAAAAATTCCACCCATAACCAAAGTCGTATGATATACGTTTAGAAAATTAGGAAGCAACCATTGCGAAAATGTTACAAATGAACCAAAAACAAGAAAATAATACAATCCAAAACGCCAAACTCGGATACTTTTAAGCGGTGTAAAAACTTGATTTATTGTTTTAGGTGCTGCTTCAATTTTTTTATTTTTTGTAAAAATCAAAAAAACAATTCCCATAGCTAGCAAAACACTTGCATAAATAATTGGAAGCCATTTCCAGCCGTTTTCTGGATCATTTTCCGAGAATTTTGTCAGTAATGTCGGCGCTAGAAAAGTGGTCAGTGCAGCGCCAGAATTTCCCATTCCGAAAATGCCTAACGCTCTTCCTTGCCATTCTTTTGGATAATAAACTGAAGTATAGCCTACGCCAATGGCAAAACTAGTTCCTACCATTCCGAATAAAAAACTCAAAATCGCAAACGTCCAGAAATTATAAGCAAAAGGCAAAAGAAATAATGGAATTGAACTCAGAATTAATAAACAGGAAAAAACAGGTTTCCCTCCAAATTTATCTGTGAGAATTCCCATTGGTAAACGCATTACCGAACCTGTTAAAATCGGAATCCCGAGAAGCCACCCTATCTCGACGACACTCCATTCAAAAATACCACGGTCGTTTAAAAAAGTTACTAATACTCCATTTAACGTCCAGCAGGCAAAACAAATTATAAATGCTAACGTATTGAAAAAAAGAATGCGATGTGATTGGGAAAGATCAGACATAGAAAAATAGTGTTAGAATTATTATTGAAAAATTTAACCTATAAATCAATATTGCAGAAATATTTCAATTTTCCTGCTAAAAATAAGAATGTATTAAAATTAGAAAAAAAACAGTTAAAACACTAATAATAAACAATATAACAAAATTTAAAATTATTGCTAAATAAATTACTATCGTTTGCCTTAAATTGTGTATCAACTCATTCTGAAACATTTACAAGACGTTTTTAGAGCTTTTACATATCTTACAAAGTATTAAAAACAAGCATTTTAAATGTAAAATACTACAATTTTGCACTTCAATTAAAAATTAAATTAACATTTTTTTCAAATCAAACAACACATACAATCACTTAAAAAACAAGGTATTAAGAATTGTTTTACATGTGATTTCCAATTCTAAAAAAGACTTTTTTCAAAAAAAATCGTCTAAACTTTTGGTTTTTATTATATAAAATTTAACTTTGTCTATAGGATTAGTAGAGTTTAAAATAATATTTCCAACTATAAAAAACTATTATTGTGAAAACAACAGAAAGCATATCGCGTTACATTCTTCCTAAAAAATACACTTATAGCACTTTTTGTTATATGTGTTTCTGTTGTTAATAATCTACTTTCATTTTGTTTGCCTTTATAATTCATATCGAAGCAAAACATAAAAAACATCACCAAAAATATTTACTGAATTTTAACCAAGAAATCTCTCCAATGCATTCAGATGTATTGGATCAGATTCTTGAAACCATATCTATTATTCAACAAATTAAATAACTAACAACTAAAAAGACAAAAATGAAAACAATGCAAAGCTGTTGCTGTAAATAAAAAAAGCCATTTCTGCGGCAACAGAAATGGCAAGGCTTAAAGAACATTTATCACTAAATCAAGAACACTTTTAGAGTGCTGTATAAACAGTGCTCAGGGCGTCTTGTTAATTACTTAAAACCAACACAAAGAAATGAAAAAAAAGTTAAACATACACATACTGCTGTTTCTACTCTTGATAACGGCAGGAATACAAGCCCAGAATACCACACCTCTTATTCAATCCAAACTAGACGGAACTGTAGTAGACGCTATTACAAATCAGCCCATTATAGGTGCATCAGTAACCATTAAAGGAACAACTCACGGTGTTGTGACAGATGCAGAAGGAAAATTTTATTTTCAGACGGGACAGAAATTTCCCTACACATTGATCGTAAGTTACATTGGATATAAAAAACTGGAAATCATTGTTGAGAAAAATCCAGTTATTATTAATCTTAAAGAAGAGCGCCAAGAACTAGACGAATTGGTAGTTGTAGGTTACGGAACTCAGAAGAGAAAAGACATTACAGGATCTGTAGCTTCGGTTCCAAAAGCCAATTTATCTCAGGTAACCTCATCAGCAGATAATCTTTTAAGAGGTGCTGTGGCTGGAGTTGTAGTTACACAAAGTTCTGGACGTCCAGGTGCTTCTTCTAGTGTTCGCATTCGTGGAGGAAACTCTATTACTGCTGGTAATGAACCGCTTTATGTTGTTGATGGAATTTTAATTTACAACGATAATGGCAACAGTGGAGCTGGCGTAACTTATGCTGGGGCAACCGTAAACGTTCTATCGACCATTAATCCTGCTGATATAGAATCTATTGAAGTTCTGAAAGACGCTTCGGCGACAGCGATTTATGGTTCTCGAGGTGCTAATGGTGTTGTTATTATAACGACCAAAAAAGGAACAAAAGGACAAGATAATATCTCGTACCAAGGTTATTTCGGTTTCCAGAATATTTCAAAAAAACTGAGATTAATGAATGCCAGCGAATGGGCAAGTTTAAGAAACGATGTTCAGGCAAGTATTGGCCAAGCTCCTTCTTTTTCTCCTGAACAAATTGAAGCTTTAAAAACTTCTGGAAATTACGATTGGCAATCGGCAGCCTTTGTAACTGCGGCACCTGTACAAAACCATAATTTATCATTTTCTGGCGGAGATGAGAAATCAAGATATGCAGTTTCTGCAGGGTATTTTGATCAAGATGGTATTGTTTTAGGATCAGATTTTAAACGTATTTCTCTGCGAGCCAACTATGAAAGAAACTATTCTCAGAAATTTAAATTTGGGGTAAATGCCAATTATACCAACTCGATTGCAAATGGCGTGGGTACAAATGGCGGCGCGGGAGCTGGAAGGAATCCAAATCCATTGGTTAGCGTTGTTTTAACTGCTCCTGTTGTTCCAATCAAAAATGCGGATGGCAGTTACAATGTAACCAACAATCCCTATGCAACTTCCGTAAATGGTTATGTTCCGAATCCCATTAACGATTTGGATAACACAACCAACGAAACCAAATTAAATAGAATTCTAACTAGTTTATTTGGCGAGTATAAATTCAATAAAGAATTAACGGCAAAAGTTGCTGTAAGCGGTGATGTTTTGAATACGAAACAAAATTATTACGCGCCTTCAAACACTACTACAGGTGCGGGAACAAAAGGTTTGGCTTCTATTGGAGAAAGATTAGTAAGTTCTGTTCTGAATGAAAATACGCTGAATTATAATACTCATTTTGGCGAAAATCATAAGTTTTCTGCTTTAGGAGGTTATACGCTTCAATATACAAAAGGAGAAGTTGTAAATGCTGGAGCTCAAACTTTTGTAAACGATGCCAATACTTACAATGCCCTTCAGGATGGTGTAGCGGTAAAACCATATAGCGATGCTTATGAAAGTGTTCTGAAATCTTGGCTTGCGAGAGTAAATTATTCTTATAAAGGAAAATACAACTTTACACTTTCTGGACGTGCAGACGGTTCTTCGAGATTTGGTTCTGAATCACGTTGGGGTTATTTCCCTTCAGCTGGATTTTCTTGGAATATTACTGATGAAGAATTCGCAAATAATATTAAAGGTGTGACAGAAGCTAAACTGAGAATTACAGCAGGAACCACAGGAAATCAAGAAATTGGGAACTATCTTCCGTTGGCTTCTATGGGATCTGTAAACTATTCTTTTGGCGGAACATTATACACAGGTCTTGCTCCTACCAGATTGGCAAATCCAGACTTGAAATGGGAAAAAACAAATCAGTATAATGTCGGATTGGATTTATCCTTATTAGATCGAAGAATCAATTTTGTTTTTGATGTGTATTACAAGAAGACAAAAGACCTATTAATCAACGTTCCAGTGCCATTGAGTTCGGGTTATGCAACGGTTCTTCAAAATATTGGTGGAGTTGAAAATAAAGGTCTAGAAATTGGTTTAACAACTGAAAACATTAAAACAGAAAACTTCGCATGGAACTCGAATATCGTATTCTCTTTAAACAGAAATAAAGTTACTGAGATTGGAAATGGTGTAAACCAATTTTTCCCAGTAGTTCCAAACGGTTCTTTGCTGCAGCAACAACCCGTAATTGTAAAAGTTGGATTGCCTTTAGGAACTTTTTGGGGATATAGAATCAACGGAATTTTCCAGACTCAGGAAGAAGTAAATACACAACCAAAAATCAACAGTTTAGCGAATACAAAAGTTGGGGATAGAAAATATGTCGATACCAACGGAGATGGAGTAATTACAGCTCTTGATAAAGGAAATTTAGGCACTTCTCAGCCAAAATTTGTGGGAAGTTTTAGTAACACGGTTTCATACAATGATTTTGATCTAAATTTCTCTTTTCAAGGAGCATACGGCGGAAAAATCTTCAATGCTTTAAATCAGCAATTAGAAATTTCGACGCTTGGAACCAATGCTGCTGCGACTCTAAATGATCGCTGGACACCAACAAATCCAAGTAACGAAATTCCGAGAGCTTCTAGTTCTCCGCTAGGAATTGTTTCTGAACGCTATGTAGAAGATGCTTCTTTCCTCAGATTGAAATTAATCACATTAGGATACACTTTACCTAAAAGCGTTTCTAAAAAACTGGGGACAAAAAGCGTAAAAGTTTACATCTCAGCAGAAAACCTAATCACGTGGACGAAATATACTGGCTATGATCCAGAGGTAAGTTCATACGAACAAAACAACTTATATCCGGGAATTGATTTTGGTTCTTATCCAAACTCCAAAACATTCATCTCGGGCTTGAACGTAACTTTCTAAGTAAAAAATATCAAAATGAAAAAGATCATTATAACATTCCTTTTAAGTGCCGGCCTATTGGTATCGTGCGCCGATCTAGAGGTAACACCTACCTCTTTTGTAACCGAAGACAATTATTTTGTCACTCAAGATGATGCTACTGCAAGTGTAACTGCTGTTTATGCTTCTTTAAGCCTTGATCCAGGCGAGCAGAGTTTGTTTGGAAGAAACCTTTATTTCTTAACCGATATGGCTTCAGATTATGCGGCAGCGGGAGTTTCGGCAACCAATCCGCAGGTTAGAGCTTTGAGTAGTTTAACTCATGATGCAACTTCAGATCGTGTTCAAGTGGCTTGGAGACAAATTTATAACGGAATCAATAGAGCCAATGTTTCTATTGATAATATCCCGAAAGTTTCTGGTTCAGATATTATTAAAACCAGATTAATTAATGAAGCTAAATTTATTAGAGGCTTATTATACTTTCAGGCAGTTCGTCTTTGGGGCGGAGTTCCAATTGTTTTGCACGAAGCTACTTCTATCAATTTAGGAGATTTAAAAACAAATCGTTCTACAGTTGACGAAGTTTACAATCAGATCATAAAAGATTTGACAGACGCCGAAGCCCTTCCAAAAACATATCCAGCAGCAGATGCTGGACGCGCTACATCGGGAGCTGCAAAAGCGATTTTAGCAAAAGTATATCTAACTAGAAAAGACTGGCCAAATGCCATTGCAAAATCTAGAGAAGTAATTAATGGTGGTTACGGATACGCTTTGTTTGAAGATTTCCAAGACATTTTCACTAAAACAAAAAAGAACGGAAAAGAGCATATTTTCTCTGTTCAATTTGAGCCAAATCAAGCAGGAAACGGTTCTAGCGGAAGTACTTTTCAAGCAACTTCTTTTACTGGATTCACCGCAACAGAACCAGCAGATATCATTTCAGACGTTGCTTTATTTTACGATATCTATGCTGCAGGAGATAAAAGAAGAGATGTTAGTTATGCCAAACAATTGCTTAACCCAGCAACAGGAACACTATACACTTTCCCGAAACCAATCTTCAAGAAATACTTGGATTTATCTAATTTGGCTACTCCAGGAAACGTAGCGATCAACTTTCCTGTTATTCGTTATGCGGACATCCTTTTGTCTTTAGCAGAAGCGATAAATGAACAAGGCGGACCAACTGCCGAAGCATACGAATTAATAAATCAAGTTCGCAGAAGAGCTTTTGGAAAACCTATTACAACTCCAGACCCAACGGTTGACTTAGTTGGATTAAATCAGACCTCTTTTAGAGCGGCAATTCAAGAAGAGCGCAAAAAAGAATTTGTTCAGGAAGGACAACGATGGTACGATTTGGTAAGATGGGGAACATTGGTAACAGAAGTAAAAAAAGTAACGGCTAAAAACTCAGTTTCAGAACGAAATAATCTTTACCCGATTCCGCAAAGCGAGAGAAATATCAACCCTGATGGATTACCTCAGAATCCTGGATATTAAAAAAAATTAAACACATAGAAACATAGATTTTAAATTATTAAAAAAGAAACTCGTTTCTCCACACATAGTTGCTATGTGAATTGAAATAAGTGAAACGCCTTTTTATCGGTTCTAAAAACTATGATTCTATGTGTTAAAAAAATCTTGATTATTAAAAGAACCTTTTAACTAAAAAAACTATAAAACAATGAAAAATTTTAAAAATAGCATCGCTGTCAAAAGTCCAAAGAAAGGGCTTTTGATTACAGCTTTCCTGATTGCACAATTGGGAATAGCGCAGGAAAAACAAGAATTTAAAGGTACAATTGGCAAAACTTTAGCCGATTCTAAAGAATATTGGCCAGATCCTGTAACAGCACCAAAAGGCGCTCCGAATATTGTTTGGATTCTTTTGGATGATGTTGGCTTTGGAGCTTCAAGTGCTTTTGGAGGTTTAATCAATACGCCAACTTTTGAAAATCTAGCCAATAACGGTTTACGTTATACCAACTTCCATACAACAGCAATTTGTGCTCCTACCCGTGCGGCTTTATTGACTGGAAGAAATTCAGGAAGAGTTCACGTGAGCGGATTTTCGCACACAATTCTATCAGCAGGTTTCCCAGGTTGGGACGGAAGAATTCCTTCTGATAAAGGAACCATTGCAGAGATTTTACGTGATAATGGTTACAACACTTTTGCAGTTGGAAAATACGGGGTTACGCCAGACGAAGATGCTACAGATGCAGGTCCGTTTGACAGATGGCCAACTGGAAAAGGTTTCGATCATTTCTACGGATTCTTAGGTTCACAAACCGATCAATACAATCCAGATTTGGTAGAAGATCAAGTTCATATTAAACCTGACGGACGTCATTTGAATGAATTGATTACAGACAAAGCCATCAGTTACATTCAGAAACAGCAGAAAGCAGCGCCAGGAAAACCTTTCTTCTTGTATTATGCACCTGGAGCTGTTCACGCACCGCATCAAGTGGCTGAAAAATGGGTTGAACCATACAAAGGAAAATTTGACGAAGGTTGGGATGTTTACCGCGAAAAAGTTTTGGCAATCCAAAAGAAATTGGGAATCTTTCCTCAAAATGCTGGACTGCCAGATCGTAATGCTTTAATCACTGAATGGAAAAAATTAACTCCAGACCAAAAGAAAGTATACGCTAGATTCATGGAAGTTTACGCTGGATTCCTGACGTATACCGATTATGAAATAGGAAGAGTTGTAGATTACTTAAAACAAAGCGGACAATTGGATAATACTTTAATCTTTGTTGCTATTGGTGACAATGGAGCTAGTAAAGAAGGAACGCTGCAAGGAACAATCAACCAAAGTTTATTTGCTCAAGGAAAAACGGATGAAGAAAACTTCCAAAGCAATTTGAACAATATTGGTGAAATCGGAACTGCAAAAGGTTTAAATACCAATTATCCTTTAGGATGGGCGCAGGCAACCAATGCTCCTTTTAAAAACTGGAAACAAGATGCACAATCTGAAGGTGGAACTCGCAATCCGTTGATTGTTTTTTATCCAAACGGAATAAAAGATAAAGGCGGCATCAGAAACCAATACAGTCACGTAACTGATCTTTTGCCAACAACTTTAGATATTGCTGGAATTAAAGCGCCAGAATACATCAAAGGAATTAAACAAGACATTATTCAAGGTTCTTCATTCCAAGCTTCTTTAGATAATCCGAAAGCAGAATCATTGCACAAAGTACAGTATTACTACATTTTTGGAAATAGAGCCATTTACAAAGACGGATGGAAAGCTTCTGCAGCGCATTTACCAGATTCTTTCGCTGTGAAAAAATCTTTAGGAAGCAACGAAAAACCTGCTCCAAGCAATTTTGATACTGATGTTTGGGAATTGTATAACCTAAACGAAGATTTTAACGAACGTAATAATCTGGCGAAAAAATACCCTGAAAAACTGGCTGAACTTCAAAAATTATTTGACGAACAGGCCAAAGAAAACAATCTATATCCTTTGATTGACTGGCAGGATGTGTACAACAGAAGAATCCATAATACGGGCGCTGACAAAGGAAAAACAGTTTCCGACTTGATTAAACAGGCAACTAAACCTGGAGGAACAAATAACTAAAATACAGAACCTGCAAGGTTTTTTCAAACCTTGTAGGTTTCAAATCATATACTTTAAAAACATACCTACAAGGTTTTGGAAACCTTGCAGGACATAAAAAGAATAATTATGAAACGAGTAGATTATGAAATTATAGGAAAAAAGATTGTCGTGGGGATAATCTTGTTTTTAGTTCCGCTTGCCATTTTAGCTGGCGGATTAGCAGTAGTAAATCAATTTTTAAAGTAAGAAATCATGGCAATAGTTCAAAAAGAAAAACTAACAAGAGACTTAACGATAAGTTTCTTCATTTATTCATTGCCAGTACTGGCAATTTACCTGTATTTTAAACTAACAGGCGGAGCTGTAAGCGAATCGCATATTACACTGCCTTCATTTTTAGAATTTGTACAACCTGTTTTTGCTAATATTAGAACTTGGGGATTAACGGTATTTATGATCGTTTTAGGAATTATAGAATTTGCCGCTGGATTGTATGATGACGAATGGACGGGCGAAGAACGAAAAATAGACATTGTTTGTTTCTTAGCTCCAAAATTGCTTTTACCTCCCGTAATTGCTTTTTTCAGCTTAACAGCTTTGCCATATTTATTGCCAAATTTGGCTAATTCATTATCATGGGTTCCGTTTTGGGGAGGCTTTTTCTTAATCGCAATTGCAGACGATTTAACGCAGTATTGGTATCATAGATTGCATCATCAAGTTCCTTTTTTATGGCGTTTTCACAGAACACATCATTCGGCTCCGTACATGGGAATGGCGATGGCTTCTAGACAGAATTTTATTTATACAATTTTCTTTTCTCAAATTTATTTGACAGCAACTTTAACCTATTTAGGTTTAGGACTTCCTGCTTTGTTTGTTTTAGTAATTAAAAGTTTCATCACTTTGGGAGCGCATTCAAGCATTCCATGGGATAAACCTTTTTACAAATACAAAGTATTGCATCCAATTGCATGGGTTTTAGAAAGGTTGATTTCTACTCCTGCAACACATCAAGCGCATCATGCAGATACAAGTGGAGATGGTGTTGGACATTTTAAAGGAAACTTCGGAAATATGTTTTTTATCTGGGATATCATTTTCGGAACCGGATTAATAACACGTAAATATCCTAAAACATTCGGAACAAAATCATACAAACAAGAAGAATGGTACGCACAGTTTCTATGGCCAATTTTTAAATCTAAAAAAGAAGGCAGTTCTCTTGCCGAAGGCGTATTATCGCTTCCGTCAAAACCTAAGGCTGCTTTAGAAGAAACTCCTACTCCAGTTTTAGAACAAGTTTAATACTTCTTAAAATGAAAAATCAAATCTTAAAAACCAGTATAACAGCAATTGCCTTCTTTTGGGCAGTTGCTGCTTTTTCGCAAAATGAAATTCACAGCTCATTGTCGCTGGATTCATTTTATTCGAAAATAAAAAGTCAAAAAAATCCGCAGATTGTTGATGCTAGAACTCCTGAAGAATTTGCTTTAAATCATATTGTAGGTGCTGTAAACTTTAATCTTCAATCTGAAAACTACACGCAATCTGTTGCTAAACTAGATAAATCTAAACCTGTTTTTATCTATTCTATCGGAGCTGGAAGAAGTGTTGCTTTAGAAAAAGAATTATTAAAAAATGGTTTCTCAGAAGCCTATAGTTTAGAAGGTGGAATTGCCAATTGGATTGGAAACGGAAAACCTTTTTATTCTAATCTAAAAAGTAAACTATCATTAGCAGAATTCAATAAAATTATTGCTGAAAATAAAACAGTTTTGGTTGATATCGGCTCGAAATACTGCGGTGCTTGCAAAAAAGTAAAACCAGTTTTAGAAAACATAAGATCTGATTATGGCTCGAACTTAAAAATCGTAGAAATTGAGTTAGAAGACAGTCCACAGGTAATTGCCGATTTAAAAACTGTAAAAGTTTTTCCGACTTTGATTTTATACGAAAATGGAAAAATTATTTTTAAGAAAGAAGGGGCAAATGACTTGAAGAATGAAGTTGATGTTGCATTGGCTTCTAAGTAAGCACAATCTTTTATACAGTTTCAACGCAAAGTATGTCATCCTGAGGAACGAAGGATCACACTCGTAATTCCCTAATCGGAGTCGACAATCTTTGTAGAGTTACGTGTGTGATCCTTCGTTCCTCAGGGTGACAAAATACTGGCAAAAGCAATTCGAACTAACCAAAAACCAAACTATGACAAACTATAAAAAAATAACCAAAATTGTTACCCCCATTTTAATCACGCTTTTCATTCTGGCAGCTTTTTTATTCTGGCCAATTAATACCTATGGAACCTTAATCAAAGAAAATCCAAAATTAGCAGAAGGAAAAAAAGAGTTTTTAGCTTCAAAACCTAAAGATTCTATTTCTGGAAAAAAGACCAATATCATTATCCTTCTGGCAGATGATTTAGGAAAATTCGATATTTCGCTCTACGGCGGAAAATCGACTCCAACTCCACAAATCGATTCGCTTGCCGCATCAGGCGCGACTTTTACAGACGGTTACGCCTCTGCATCAATTTGTTCGCCATCAAGAGCGGGATTAATTACAGGAAGATATCAGGAACGTTTTGGGCATGAATATCAGCCGGGCGATCGCTATCCTAAAAACAATCTGGAATATTATGCTTTTAATTATTTAATTGAAACAGACAATTGGAAACTGAATGACAAAATCGAATATCCAAATGATGCATCTATTGCAACGCAAGGGCTTCCAAAATCGGAAATCACTTTTGCAGATTTGGCAAAAAGACAAGGTTACAGCACAGGAATAATTGGAAAATGGCATTTGGGTCACAACAAAGGATTTTTTCCTTTAGATCGTGGTTTCGATTATCATTACGGATTTTATCAGGCTTTCTCTCTTTATACTCCAGAAGATGATAATCCAGATATTATTAATCATCATCACAAAGATTTTACCGATAAAACCATTTGGGGAAAAGGTCGGGTTGGAATTGGACAAATTCGTCGGGATACAACCGTTATTGATGAAAAAGCATATCTAACCGAAAAATTTGCGGAAGAAGCGGAAGCTTTTATTGATAAAAATAAAAACAAACCTTTCTTGCTTTATATTCCTTTCAATGCACCTCACACGCCATTTCAGGTTCGCAAAAAATATTATGATCGATTTCCAAATGTAAAAGACGAAAACAAACGTGTTTATTTTGCTATGATTAGTGCCTTAGATGATGCCATTGGAAGAATTCGCGAAAAAGTCAAAAAAGAAGGATTAGAAGACAATACTTTAATCATTTTTGCAAGTGACAATGGCGGTGCCGATTATACTTTTGCTACAACAAATGCTCCACTTAAAGGCGGGAAATTTTCTCATTTCGAAGGCGGAATTAATGTTCCATTTGCACTTTCGTGGAAAGGAAAAATTAAACCTCATACAATTTATAAACAGCCTGTAAGCACTTTAGATTTTTTCACAACCATTGCTGCGGCGATCGGTTCAGATTTACCAAAAGATAGAATTTATGATGGTGTTGATTTGGTTAAAACAGTAAATGAAAATAAAATCGCCCACAAAGATTTATACTGGCGTTCTGGCGATGCAAAAGCAGTTCGAAGCGGCGACTGGAAATTAATCATTAGCGGAAGAACGCATGAAAAATGGCTTTATAATCTTGCGAAAGATAAATCTGAAACTAAAGACCTCTCACAACTAGATCCTGAAAAAGTAAAAGAACTAGAAACAGCTTTGCAAACTTGGGAAAAAGGTTTAATCAAACCGCTTTGGCCAAATTTAACCTATTATGAATTCTACTTTGGAAAACAAAAGTACTTTGTTGATTTGTAATCTTTAGAAGAAATCCATAAATCAATTGCCTCCAGCTTTAGCTGGAGGTTTAAAATTCAAAATATAGAAGGGCTTTAGCCAAACTTTTTTGATTCGGCTAAAGCCTTTTACTTACTCACAAAACTTTTACCTCCAGCTAAAGCTGGAGGCAATTCAAATAATATTCTTAAAGAATTTAATTCAAGCCTTAATGTCAACCTCAACAAAACAATTTAATCTTCACGAAGATTGGACCGTCGTTATTCTCGGTTTTCTAATCATCGGAATTTCTCTCTTTATTTTTCTGCCAGAAGTTCCCGTTTTCAAGTGGACAAACGGAACAGACTTAATAAATAATGTTTTCGAAATTAAAAACACTCAAACAATAGGTCTTCAATTCCTTTATTTTATTTCTATCGGAACAATTGGAACATTCTTAGTTGGAAAATCGGTTAAAAATTTCATTTTGGGATTTCCTATAATTTATTTCTTAACGATAATTGCCTTAATCATTGCAGGAAATTCTGAGGTAAAAGCACTAAATCTAGAAGCAGTCATTTTCAGTTTGATAATTGGTTTAGCAATTGGCAATTTCTTTACACTTCCAGAATGGTTTCGTGCTGCTTTATCAACCGAATTATTTGTCAAAATCGGATTGGTGTTACTGGGAACAAGCGTGATTTTTTCGGATATTCTTAAAGCAGGTTCATTAGGTTTAATTCAAGCTTTAATAGTGGTTTTGTCGGTTTGGTATTTTGCCTTCTGGCTTTGCAAGAAACTAAAAGTCGACGACGAATTAACCATGATGATTTCAAGTGCCGTTTCAATCTGTGGCGTTTCGGCAGCAATTGCAACTTCTGGCGCGATCAAAGGCGATTCAAAAAAATTATCTTATGTAATCTCGATTGTTTTGGTTACCGCAATTCCAATGATGATTTTCATGCCTATTATTGCTAAATATTTTAATTTCCCAGAAGAGGTAACTGGTGCTTGGCTTGGAGGAAGCATTGATACTTCTGGTGCAGTTGTGGCTTCAGGAACTTTGGTTGGAGAAACAGCGCTAAAAATTAGTACAATTGTAAAATTTTCGCAAAATGTACTATTAGGATTAGCCGCTTTTGCAATTTCAATATATTGGACTTACACCCATAACAATTCCTCTGAAACAATATCTAAACCGACTTTAAAAGTCATTTGGGAACGTTTTCCTAAATTTGTTATCGGTTTTATCTTAGCCTCTATCCTATTTTCTTTTTTTATAAGCCCAGAAGTTCGAGATACTGTCAAAGACAATCTGAAAAATCTACAGGGAGTTTGGTTTGCATTAGCTTTTACAAGTATAGGCCTAGAAACCAATTTTAAAGATTTACTTCAAAACAATAGTAGGACACCTTTATTTGCCTTCTTAATTGCACAATTATTCAACATTATTATTACCCTTTTCATTGCTTTTTTACTTTTCAATAAATAAAAAACCAATGAAAATTAACAACAAAACAATACCATGAATACCAAACTAAAAAACATTTTACTGTCTTTTCTTGCATCTGGAACGGTTGGTTTTTACCAATCGAATGCACAGAATAATTCATCAAAACCAAATATAATTTTGATTATGGTAGACGATATGGGATATTCAGATTTAGGAAATTACGGCTCCGAAATTAGCACTCCAAATCTAGATCGATTAGCAAAAGAAGGAACACGCCTTCGCGAATTTTACAATAATTCCATCTGCGCGCCTACGAGAGCTTCATTATTAACGGGACAATATCAGCATAAAGCTGGCGTAGGTTTTTTTGATGTCAATCTGGGTTTGCCAGCGTATCAAGGCTACTTAAACAAAGAATCTCTGACATTAGGTGAAGTTTTTCGATCAGGCGGATACAGCACACTTTTATCAGGAAAATGGCATGTTGGTTCTGAAGATCAAGCACAATGGCCTAACCAAAGAGGTTTTGATAAATTTTATGGCATCTTAAAAGGAGCTTCTAATTACTTTGACACCAAACCTTTGCCTTTTGGAAAAACGCCTTATCCTGTAAAATTAATTCGTAATAATGAAGAGCTCCACCCAAAAGATGATTCTTATTATTTTACAGATGAAATTGGTAATAATGCGGTCACTTTCTTAGAGGAACAAAACAAAGAAAACAAACCTTTCTTTTTGTATTTGGCTTTTACAGCTCCACATTGGCCATTACAGGCAAAACCTGTTGATATTGCAAAATATAGAGGCAAATTTGATCAAGGTTGGGATGTTTTAAGAGAAAAACGAATTGAGAAATTAAAAGCTAATGGCATCTTACCAGCAAATCAAACTGTTTCGGCAAGAGATCCTGAAGTTCCAGAATGGAGCAAACTGACTTATGATGAGAAACAATTCTGGAAAGCAAAAATGGAAGTCTATGCTGCAATGGTTGACAATATGGATCAGAATGTGGGTAAAGTTTTGAACAAGCTAAAAGAATTGAAAAAGGATAAAAACACACTAATTATATTTATTTCTGATAATGGCGCTCAAGGCGGATTTAATACCTACAATCCGTTAGGGAGAGGTTTGGTTCGAAATGACGGACCTGTAGGTTCTTCTGGTTCTTTTGATTATCAAGAACAAAATTGGGCGTATTTATCGAATACACCTTTGCAGGATTATAAAAACAATATGCACGAAGGCGGATTCAGTTCTCCATTTATTGCTTGGTATCCATCCAAAATTAAAGCAGGAAGAATCGATAAAGGAACTGGACATATTATAGATCTTGCTCCTACTTTTTATGAATTGGTCGGGATTGAATATCCTAAAGCTTTAAATGGGATAAACTCTAATCCGCTTCCTGGAAAAAGTTTATTGCCTGTATTATTCGACAATGCTTCCGAAGTAAATCGTGGCGCACCTTTATTTTGGGAAAGAGCTGGAAACAGAGCCGTTCGTGAAGGCAAATGGAAATTGGTTTCAATTTATCCGTCTTACCAATGGGAACTTTATGATCTTGAAACAGACCGAGGAGAAACTACAAATGTGGCAGCTCAAAATCCTGGAATTGTAAATGATCTTTCGGCAAAATACTTTGACTGGGCAGATAAAACAGGAGTTGTAGAATACAGCAAATTCAAACAAAAAGGAGAATTAATTCCTGGTGCTGCTCCAAAAAAATAATTACTTTTTTTGATATTTTAGTAATTATAACAAAAAGCGATTGTTAGTGTAGCAGTCGCTTTTTAAAACAAAAATGGTCTACAAAAAAAGCAGCAAGTAATTTGCTGCTTTTTATTTTTAAATTATTAGAAAGAATTATTTAAACTCATTCAAAGATTTCTCGATAATATCAAGACATTCATTAATTTGCTCTTCGGTCATTACCAAAGGTGGAGCCAGTCTGATTTTATTTCCGTGAGTTGGTTTTGCCAATAATCCGTTATCTCTAAATTTCAAACAAATTTCCCAAGCTAAATCAGATTCTTCGTCTGTGTTGATTACAATTGCATTCAAAAGACCTTTTCCGCGAACTAGCGTAATTAAGTTATTTTTTTCAGCGATTTTATTTAATCCGTCTCTTAAAATAACTCCTAAACGTTCTGCGTTTTCAGCCAGTTTTTCGTCTTTAATCACTTCAAGAGCTGCAATGGCAACTGCTGCCGCAACTGGATTTCCTCCAAAAGTAGAACCGTGCTGTCCGGGTTTAATCACATTCATGATTTCGTCATTACACAAAACAGCCGAAACTGGGTAAACTCCGCCAGAAATGGCTTTTCCTAAAATTAAAACATCAGGCTGCACATTTTCATGATGAACTGCTAACAGTTTTCCTGTACGCGCGATTCCTGTCTGTACCTCATCGGCAATAAAAAGCACGTTGTGTTTTTCGCAAAGTGCTTTCGCTTTCGCTAAATATCCTTCAGAAGGAACATAAACTCCTGCCTCACCCTGAATTGGTTCAACCAAGAATCCAGCGATATTTTTTGATGAATTTAAAGCGTTTTCAAGCGCTTCTAGATTATCATATTCAATTTTAATGAAACCATCTGTAAAAGGTCCGAAGTTTTTGCGTGCTGTTTCATCATTAGAAAATGAAATGATAGTGGTAGTTCTTCCGTGAAAATTATTCTCGCACACAATAATCTGCGCTTGATTTTCTGGAATTCCTTTTACTTCATACGCCCACTTTCTTGAAATTTTTAAGGCTGTTTCAACTGCTTCAGCACCTGTATTCATTGGAAGAACTTTATCGAAACCAAAATAGTTCGTTACATATTCTTCGTAGTTTCCTAATTTATCATTATAAAAAGCACGAGATGTCAAAGTCAGTTTTTGCGCCTGTTCTACCATTGCATTTACAATTTTAGGATGGCAATGACCTTGATTTACTGCAGAATAAGCAGATAAAAAATCATAATATTTCTTTCCGTCAACATCCCATACATAAACGCCTTCTCCTCGTTCTAAAACTACAGGAAGCGGATGGTAATTATGAGCTCCATATTTGTTTTCTTTTTCAATCAAAACTTCTGATTTTGATGAAAGTGTTTTTTCTGTACTTATCATAATATGCTTTTTATTTCTACAAAAATATTAAAATTAAACAAATAACAATTTAAAAAACAATATTTTGACTTAAATATAACAAAATAAAAGTCAAAACTTAAATTTAATCACTCAAAAAAAAGCATATTTATTTTTTGAGAAGTATGATTAAATGATATTTTATTAAAAAAAAGAATTACTTTTATAAATCGCAAAAGACTCAATTTTAAAACGATTTTTACTGAATGGAATTATTAGACGAATTTGATATTAGTATTCTTAAAGAATTAGAAAAAGACGGAAGAATGGCCTTCTCTGCTATTGCCACTAATCTTAAAATATCAAATACAATGGTGCATCAGCGTATTAACAGAATGATTGAACAAGGTGTAATTGGCGGTATTAAACCCATTATTCAGGAAAAGAAAATAGGCTACGACTGGGCATCTTTTACTGGACTCACATTAAACAAAGATTCTGATTCTGAAAGAATTATTGATGCGCTTAAAGAAATTCCTGAGATTACCGAATGTTATTATGTAACTGGTTCTTTTACGCTTTACATCAAAATCATTGCTAAAAATCACGAACACATGCGCCGTATTCTTTACGAAAAAATCGATGGAATTCCAGGTATAGACAAGACCGATTCTATTGTAGAATTGGGCTGTGCTTTTAAACGAAACATATCATTGTAAGAGAAAAAATTTTCTTTTAAAATATAGGCTACAAACCTCACAAGAATTTACTTGTGAGGTTTTTTTGTAACATAATATTTCTGATATTTGTTAAAAATTGAAGAAATCATGAAAAACTCCATAATCATTTTATTCAGTGCAATCTTATTCTCAAATCTTATGAATGCGCAATTAAAACCAGTAAAATACACAGAAGGAAGCCAGCAACTAAACGGCTTATTTATAAAATCTGCTAAAAAAAGCGCCAATAATCCAGGCATTTTGCTTCTTCCAGCATGGCTAGGAATTGATAATGCTTCTAAAGGAATTGCAGAAGAATTATCTAAACTGGGTTATCATGTTTTTATCGCTGATATTTATGGCGAAGGAAATTATCCTAAAAATACAGGTGAAGCAGGAAAACAGGCTGGCTTTTACAAAACAAATTTTGAAGCTTACCAAAAACGTATTGATGCTGCTTTGAAAGAATTGGTTAAATCTGGAGCTAATGCAGACAATATTGTGGCAATCGGTTATTGCTTTGGCGGAAGCGGAGTTCTTGAAGCAGCCCGTGGACATTTGAATGTAAAAGGTATTGCTTCCTTTCACGGTGGTTTAGGAAAAGATGCAAGTAGAAAAAACGAACCAATTTCTACAAAAGTCCTTATTTGCCATGGAGCTGATGATCCGTTTGTTTCAAAAGACGAAATCGCTGCTTTTCAGCAGGAAATGCGTGATGGCAAAGCAGACTGGGAAATGATTTATTATGCAAATGCTGTTCACTCTTTTACAAACCCTGAAGCTGGAAGCGATAACTCTAAAGGCGCTGCATATAATGCTATTGCCGCAAAAAGATCTTTTGACCATTTACAGCTTTTCTTAAATGAAGTCCTGAAAAAATAATTTCAAATAAATAACACTTAAAAAACTACCAAAAACAAATCAATTAATATAAACTAATGTCACATAATAAAATTAGAGAAGACAAAACTTGTCTAAACTGCAGACATGTTGTAGAACAAAAATTCTGCCCTAACTGCGGACAAGAAAATAGTGATTCTAGAAAGACTTTCCATCATTTATTTGTTCATTTTTTTGAGGATTTAACGCATTACGAAAATGCATTTTGGAAGACCATAAAAAATCTGCTGTTCAAGCCTTCAACGCTTACCAAAGAATATCTTTCAGGAAGGCGTTTGTCTTATTTAGCTCCTGTTCGACTTTACATTTTTATAAGTTTTATTACTTTTTTATTGATTGCCATGTTTCCAAGCAAAATCAGCGGTGATATTGATAAAAGCGAAAAGGAATTAAATAAGGAAATTGATAAAGCTACTAAAGACCTGAATATTAAAAAAGAAGACAAAAAGTACTTTCATTTTTTAAATATGAGGAAAATTGATTCTATTCAGAAATACGGAAAAGAAAATGAGAAGCTCAATGCTAGCTCCTACTGGATTATTGAAAAAGCAAGTCACGTCACGGAGAAATACACCAAAAAAGAGATTTATGAAAAATTCGTTGAATCGTTCTTTCATAATCTTCCTAAAATCCTCTTTATAATAATGCCGTTTTTTGCTTTTTTCCTGTGGCTTTTCCACAACAAAAAGAGATGGTATTATTTTGATCACGGAATTTTCACACTCCACTATTTTTCTTTCCTCTTACTGATTTTTCTCATCATGTTTATTGTTGACAGAGTGATTGGTCTTTTCGGAGAGGATAGTCCATTATCTTTTATTTCTGGTATTATCACTTTTGCAGGAACCATTTGGATGTGCTATTATTTTTACCCTGCACACCACCGTTTTTATGGCGAGTCGAGAATAGTTTCTTTTATAAAAAGCTTTTTGTTGTTTATAATAAATTCTCTTTTTATCCTATTTTTACTCACTTTATACGTTCTTTACACATTTATTAATTTACACTAACTACTAGAATGAAAAAAATACTCATTTTATTCTTAATTGTCTCTGCGTATTCTTGTAAAACTACGCAGTCAACTACAGCCAAAGACAATTCGGATCCAACAAAATACGTAAAAGCCATCAGCGAAAAAGATCTTAAAAAAATGCTTTATACTGTTGCTTCTGATGAAATGGAAGGCCGTGAAACTGGTTCTAAAGGACAGAAAAAAGCAGGTCTTTATATGATCGAGCAATACAAAAAAAGCGGGATCTCTTTTCCAAAAGGAGCTAAAGATTTCTACCAGCCTGTTCCCGCTGCATTTATGAATGCAAGACGTAATCAAAATCTTCCAGATTCTGAAAATATCTGGGCTTACATTGAAGGTTCAGAAAAACCAGATGAAGTATTAGTAATTTCTGCACACTACGATCACGTGGGTATTAAAGATGGCGAAGTTTACAACGGTGCTGATGATGATGGCTCTGGAACTGTAGCGGTTATAGAAATGGCTAAAGCTTTTGCTAAAGCTAAAAAGCAAGGCCACGGTCCGAAACGTTCTATTTTATTTCTTCACGTAACTGGTGAAGAACATGGTTTGCACGGATCACGTTATTATTCTGAAAATCCATTATTTCCAATCGAAAACACCATTGCGGATATCAATATTGACATGATCGGACGCCGTGATGTTGAGCATTCAAATACAAACAACTACGTTTATGTAATTGGTGCTGACAGATTATCATCTGATTTACACAATGCGGTTGTCTCTCAAAACGAGAAATACATTAAAATGGACTTAGATTTTAAATTTAATGATCCTAAAGACCCAAACCATTTCTATGAACGTTCTGATCACTATAACTTCGCAAAACACGGTATTCCAGCTGTTTTCTTCTTCAACGGAGTTCACGAAGATTACCACGGAAAAGGTGACGAACCTCAAAAAATTGAATATGATGCTTTAACCAAAAGAACAAAACTGGCTTTTGTAGTAGCTTGGGATTTGGCTAATAGAGAAAATAGACCGGTAGTGGATAAAAAATAAGTTGCTAAGGTTCTGAGATGCTAAGATTCTAAGTTTTCTCTTAGGAGTGTTAAAAACAAAAAAAGGATGAGTAAAACTCATCCTTTTTTTATATATTTTTTGATTTACTAATTTACTCATAGCTAGAAAAACTTAGCATCTTAGCATCTCAGAACCTTAACAACTTTAACTAGTCATTCATCGAAATCAAAAACTCCTCATTATTTTTCGTTTTCTTGAAACGATCGTTTACAAAATCCATAGATTCTACTGGGTTCATATCTGATAGATATTTACGCATAATCCACATTCTTTGTAATGTTTTCTCGTCTAATAATAAGTCATCACGACGTGTACTAGATGACGTAAGGTCGATTGCAGGGAAAATACGTTTATTAGCTATCTTACGATCTAATTGTAACTCCATATTACCAGTTCCTTTGAATTCCTCGAAGATAACCTCGTCCATTTTAGAACCAGTTTCTGTTAATGCAGTTGCGATGATACTTAAAGATCCACCGTTTTCTACATTTCTCGCAGCTCCAAAGAAACGTTTTGGTTTTTGTAATGCATTGGCATCAACACCTCCACTTAATACTTTCCCAGATGCTGGCTGAACTGTATTATAAGCTCTTGCTAAACGTGTAATAGAGTCTAATAAAATCACAACATCGTGACCACATTCTACTAAACGTTTTGCTTTTTCCAATACAATGTTAGCGATTTTTACGTGCTCTTGTGGCTCTCTATCAAAAGTTGAAGCGATAACTTCTCCACGAACACTTCTTTGCATATCGGTAACCTCCTCAGGACGCTCATCAATCAAAAGAACAATTAAGTAAACCTCAGGATGGTTGGCTGCAATTGCGTTTGCAATATCTTTAAGAAGCATTGTTTTACCTGTTTTAGGCTGTGCAACGATCATACCACGCTGACCTTTACCTATTGGTGAAAACAAATCTATAATTCTGGTTGAAATAGAACTGCCTTTTTCGGCTAGTTTGAATTTTTCTGAAGGGAAAACTGGTGTCAAGTGTTCGAAAGAAACTCTATCGCGAACCACTTGCGGATCGTGTCCGTTAATTTTTAACACACGAACCAATGGGAAAAACTTCTCACCTTCTTTTGGAGGGCGAACCACTCCTTTTACTGTATCTCCAGTTTTTAAACCAAATAATCTGATTTGTGAAGTTGATAAATAAATATCATCTGGAGAAGCTAAATAATTATAATCTGATGAACGTAAAAATCCGTAACCGTCAGGCATCATTTCTAGAACGCCTTCACTTTCAATAATCCCGTCAAATTCAAAATCAGAATCTCTGAAATTATTATTATTCTTTTTATTCTTGTAATTAGGGTTTTGGTTATTGTGATTTCCGTTTCCATTGCCATTCCCGTTCTGATTTTGGTTCTGATTCGGGTTTTGATTTTGGTTCTGGTTCTGATTTTTATTCTGATTCGGATTAATCTTTTTTGCAGGAGATTGTGTAGTTTTTTCAGCAGTTTCTGCTGTTGGCTCAGAATTAATTGTTTCTGATGGAGTTGATTCTGCAACTTCTTCAGCAGTTACTTCTTTTACTGCCTCTTTCTCTTTTTTAAGAGCTACTTTTTTCTCGTATGCCTGCTTATTAAATTTTACCGCTTTAGGTTCTTTTTTTCCTGCTGCAGGCTTATTTTCCTGTACTGCTTCTGTTGCCGTTTCTGCAATTGGCTCCACTTTTTCTGCAGTTTCATTATTTTGAACAGTTTCCTCTACTTTATCAAATTCTAAAACAGGTGCATTTTTGGTATTTGCTGTTTTTGCTTTGGCTGGAGCAATTCTGGCGCGCTTTGGTTTATCTTCTTTTGCATCAGAAACCACTTCTGTTTGAGGAGCTTGAGCAGGCGCAGTAGTACTCTCTTGGTGTGCTAAAATCTGACTAATTAAAGTCTCTTTTTTGACACCAGTAATCTTTATTGTTTTAGCTAACTTAGCTATTTCTTGAAGCTCAGCAAGCTTCATTTCTTTTAATGCAGAAATATCAAACATGAATGTTCTATGAATTTAATTATTTTAAGGAATACTGTAAAAAGAATAGGTAGATAATTAATT
This sequence comes from Flavobacterium nitrogenifigens, assembly GCF_003254565.1. GTDB lineage: Bacteria > Bacteroidota > Bacteroidia > Flavobacteriales > Flavobacteriaceae > Flavobacterium > Flavobacterium nitrogenifigens. The sequence continues at coordinate 187,781 of NZ_QJRI01000180.1, read as the reverse complement.
TGAATTGACCGCAGTATGAAGTGCTTACGGTATTATGATGCAATAATACGAATAAAATTTTATCATACAATAGCATTTTAAAAAAAGAAAATATATTTTTGTAAAACATTTTTTAGACCATGATACAAAGAATTCAGACTGTATATTTATTTCTAGCTTTTGCTGCAACTGGCATTTTAATGCTTTTTGTTCCGCTTTGGACAACTAGTGCAGGAAAACCATTCTTTTTTATGCAGGATCAGCTTTATACTATTTTATTAGGTTTGACAACAATGCTTAGTATTATTAGTATTATTTCATTTAAAAAGAGACAAAATCAGTTTGTATTAAACAGACTTAATATAATATTAAATTTAATTTTATTAGGATTATTTGTATATCGATCACTAAATTTATCTGGAGGGACTGAGGTCTCTGAGAAAGGTATTGGGATGTTCATGCCGATTGTCGCTATCGTGTTATTAGTTTTAGCTAATAAGGCCATCAAAAAGGACGAAGATCTTGTAAAATCTGTTGATCGTTTGAGGTAAACCTATAAACTTAGTTTATTTTGTGCGAAGAAGAACCCGAATTTTTATTCGGGTTTTTTTTTGCCTTATTATATTATAAATCAGACTTAAAGAGCATAATAAAAATGCCATTTACATGATAAATTTGCATTTTCAAATTCAAATAATCATGGCACCAAAAATAAGGATCCATCTTGCAGACGATCACCAAGTCTTAATTGATGGTCTATCCAATTTACTTCAAACCGTTTCAAACTTTGAAGTGGCAGGAACTTCATTAGACGGTACCACTGTCTATGAAGATGTTATGAAAGACAATGCCGATGTCTTAATTTTAGATATCAGCATGCCGAAAAAAGATGGCATTGAAACCCTTAAAGAATTTAATGAAAAACAATTGCCTTGTAAAGTCATCATTTTATCTAGTTACGATGATTTAAAAATTATTAAAGAAGTAATGAAACTAGGTGCAAAAGGCTATCTGACAAAAAATTGCGCAGGAGAAAATATTATCGAAGCCGTTGAAGCTGTTTATCAAGGACAGGAATATTTTAGCGATGCGGTAAGAGAAAAAATCTTCAACTCCTTTATGGACAGCCCGAAACTGAATCATAATGCGATTATTGAAAATCCCATTTTAAGTCCACGTGAAATCGAAATTATTATTTTGATTGCTTTAGAATATAGCGGAAAAGAAATCAGCGAAAAGCTCTTTATAAGTGCACATACTGTAGAAACGCATCGCAAAAATATCATGAAAAAGCTAAATATAAAAAGCACAATCGGTTTAGTAAAATACGCTCTTAAAAACAATCTCATTAATCCTTAACTATTGCTTTTATGTCTGCTTTCCGTTTTTTTATCGCTTTACTACTTTTCTTTGCTGTTAAAGGAACTAGTCGTGCACAGCCAAAAGACACTCTAAACACAAAGGCTACTCAAACTCAAGTTGATAATAAAACCGTTCTTAAATCTATTAGCAAATCAGAAAAATTACGAAATAAAAAAATTGTTAGTTTATCTATCATACTCACCATCATTGTTTTTCTTTTGTTTTACTTTTTGTATCAAAACAACAAACTAAAGCAAAAAATAAAACGAAAAGACACCAAACAGAAAATCCTTCTCGACATCATCAATTCTGGCATTGATTCTCAAGAGGCAGAACACAAAAAAATTGCTTCTTTTCTTTATGATAATATCAATTCATTATTATCTTCTGCTGGATTGCATTTAAATACATTTACAGCTCAGAACAATATAAAATCGGATGAAATACAAAAAGCAAAAACTATTTTATCTGAGGCTCACGAGCTCTTAAGAGATATGTCTCATGATCTTGTTCCGTCGCTTTTGGTGCGTTTTGGATTAATTTATTCTTTAGAGGATTTATGCGAAAAAAACTCCAATTCTGCCATCGAATTTGAATTTTCAAGTTCGGTTCCGACCAGCAGGCGGTACGCTGAAAAATTCGAAATGAAAATTTATTTTATTGTAAGTGAATTGTTCAGCAATATCACTAAACATAGCAATGCCCACAAAGCAAAACTTACTTTAAATGAAAAGGGAAACCAATTAATTCTGCGTATTCATGATAATGGAGTTGGTTTTAAAACTCAAAAATTAAAAGATGTTGAAGGCTTTGGCTTAAACAGAATTAGAGCGCGAATCAAAAAATACAAAGGCTCTTTATCTATTGTTTCAAAAGAAAACCAAGGAACCAAAATAAAAATCGAGATTCCGTTGCCGCATTAATTACTTTGCTCCTATTTCGACAATTTCCAGATCTTTGATTTTATCATCATCAATTACAAATCGAAGCATAGTTCTTACTTTATGAAAACCGCTTTTTCCTGCCGCACCGGGATTCATGTGCAATAAGTTATTCTTTTTATCGAACATAACTTTTAAGATATGCGAATGCCCGCAGATAAACAATTTCGGCGGATTCAAAGCCAATTCTTCTCTAACATTCTGATTGTACTTTCCGGGATAACCTCCAATGTGCGTAATCCAAACTGATACATTTTCGCATGAAAAACGATTATTTAACGGAAATTCTAATCTTGCTTTTGCATCATCAATGTTTCCGTAAACCGCTCTCAATGGCTTTAGTTTTTTAATAGCATCTGTAACACTCAAATCCCCAATATCTCCGGCATGCCAGACTTCATCTGCCTGAGCAACATATTTTAAAATGGTATCATCGATGTGGCTGTGGGTGTCTGAGAGAAGTAGGATTTTGGTCAATTTTTTTGAGGTTCAAAGGTTCATAGTAACAAAGATACAAAGGTTTTTCTGTAGAGACGCACTGCAGTGCGTCTTTCATAAAGTTTTATTTTCTTTATAAACATAAAAAATCCGATCTGAAAAACAGATCGGATTTTTGTAAATTATTAGACCTGACAGGTTTTAGAAACCTGTCAGGTCTTTTCTGAGCTAATTTATTTCTTAGTATTTTGATTTTTACCTTCTTTTAAATCTTTGGTATCCATCATTTCCATCAATTTCAATCCTAATAAACCACTGATTGAACCATCAGAACCGCCGTTTCCTGAAATTAATACATCTGGAATTACTTTGATATTTCCTTTACCAATTTCTTCGGTAACTTTATAACGGGTAAAATTATCTCCGCCCATTGCACTAACTTGCAATTGATATGCTTCTGCAGTAGATTTACCAATCGCCATAATTTTCTCCGCTTCAGCCAAACCAGTTTTTGAGATTTTTTCAGCTTCTGCACTTGCATTCAGTCTTGTTGCTTCAGCCTGTGCTCCTGCTCTTGCTTTTGTCGCTTCTGCTTCAGCACTTGCACGCATTTTTGTAGCTTCTGCTTCAGCATTTACATTCAGTTTTAAACTTGTTGCATCTCCTTCTGCTTTCTTAACAGTTGCATCTGCAGTACGTTGTGCGATTTCAACACTTTGCGAAGCTCGTACAATTTCTTTCTGCATATCAGCAATTGCCGTTTCTTTTTCCATTCCCTGACGCTGTTCTTGTGCCAATTTTTGGGTTTGATATGTTTTTTGTTCTTCTTCGGCCAATTTTCTGTCTGTCAAAGTTTTCATTAACGAATCTGGCGGAACAATATCTCCAATTAAGGTATCGACTGCATTTACGTTATATTCATCAAGAACTAATTTAATATGATTTTTAGCCGATTCCTGACGTTCTTTTCTAGTTGTAAGGAACGAAATCACATCGCTGTCCTGAGCTGAGTTTCTGAAATAGTTACCAATTGTCGGTTCCAAAACCTGAGAAACTAAATTGTTCATACTTCCAAAACGTGCAATTACTTTTGGCGCTTCGGCCGCCGGAACGTGAATAATTTGTGCAACATCAAGATTGAAAGGGAAACCGTCTTTTGAACGAACTGTAATTGTAGATAAGTTTTTATCTAAATCATGCGATTCACTTCTAGCATTAGCCCAGTTTAAAACCAAGTTTGTTGTCGGAACAGGTTCTAACTTAGTAGTATATTTATTCAAAGCGTACTTTCCTGGCCCGAAAGGCTCCATCCAAACACCACGCTGCCCTTTTGAAACAATATTTCCGTGTTTAAAAGTGTCTCCTGTAACATCCTGCCCATCTTCTCCAATATAAGAAATGACAACACCAACGTAACCAATTGGCACATCTGTCATTGGATTTTGCTCAATTAAAATTCCCCAAGTATTAATGTAGTAAGAACCCGCTAACATAACTTGAGGCTGCAAACCACGGTTTCCGCCATGCTCAAGGAATTTATCAAAATCCTGAAAATTGTTATGGCTATCTACAAATTTACCTGCAATCTGTCCTTGCGGAATTGGTTCACCATCAAGAGCTGTTACAATACCAATCATGTTTTCGTAAATCTTGATTTGATCTGTAATTACAATCTCAAACAAAAACGTATTGATACGATACGATCCAGTTGTAATAAAAGCAGTCTGACGTCCTTTTTGTCCGCCGTTGTCTAAAAATGCTGTTGCATCTTGAAAGTTGTCACTTTCTACTTTTCTAGCTAAGATTCTTCCTGTCGGAATTTCTTTTCCATCTTTACTTAAAACCAGTCCAATTTTTCCTTCTGGAATTAATGTAAAACTAGTCATGTCAATTGAATACTGCCAAATCCACATTCCCCAGTATAACCCCGGAGCAAGTGTTTTGGCCTGATAGCCCGCTTCGCCTTTTGTTGCTATAATTCGGCCGTCGGGCAATGATTTGTCTGCGCCAAACAAAACAAACTTTTTGGTTACTAAACCAATTTTATCTTCGGGAACAATCACCATTCCGAAGAAAACGCGCAAAATAAATTTGTAAAAAAGAATGGCAAATACAATTAAAAGTATCCACCAATAAGAGGTAATTTCATTCATAGTTTTTGATATTTAGTGATACAAACATAGGAGAAATACGAAGTGTTAAAATGAAAAATTTTAAAATTTAACATTTGGAAATTTCTGACTAAAAATATTAAAAAATAGTTTCGATTATATCGTTGGAATTGTCAATTTCTGACACGATTTTTAGCTGGACAAACTATGATTTGCATTTTGGGTTTTAACGGATTTTAACAAAGTTTCTGAGACGCTAAGATGCAATGGGATTAAGTTTTTGTTTTTAGATTTTATCGAAATAGATGTTTATTGATTTAAAATACATTAAAAACAGTATACCTATATATAAGTACAATTTTTCCAATCGGGCGTGAAACGCACTGCAGTGCGTCTCTACAGATATAAACAATCAAAAAACCTCTGTTGCTTTGAACCTTTGTAACTTTGCCACTAAAAAAGTTAGACGCACTGCGGTGCGTCTCTACAGATATAAACAACCAAAAAAACCTCTGTTACTTTGAACCTTTGTAACTTTGCCACTAAAAAAGTTAGACGCACTGCAGTGCGTCTCTACAGATAAAAACAACCCAAAAACCTCTGTTACTTTGAACCTTTGTAACTTTGCCACTAAAAATTGTACCTTTGCCACTCAGAACCTCTGTCCCTTAAAATGAGATATTTTATTCAATTCGCTTACAACGGAACACATTATCATGGCTGGCAAATACAGCCAAATGCTTCTTCAGTTCAGGAAACTTTAAATAAGGCTTTTTCGGTTTTATTAAATGAAACTATCAGCATTATGGGTGCTGGAAGAACGGATACTGGTGTGCACGCGAGTGAAATGTATGGTCATTTTGATACAGAAAAAACTCTGGACATTCCGATTTTGGTTTATAAACTGAATTCGTATTTGCCAAAAGACATTGCAATTTTTGATATTAAACTAGTTCACGATGATGCACACTGTCGTTTTGACGCAACAAAACGAACTTACGAATATCACATCAATACCGTTAAAAATCCGTTTTTACAGGAATTGAGCTGGTATGTGACGCAAAAACTAGATGTGGATTTGATGAATGAAGCGGCGCAATTATTATTAAAGCATACCGATTTTCAATGCTTTTCAAAAGTTAATACTGATGTAAACACATTTGATTGCACGATTTTTGAGGCGTTCTGGAAACAAGAAAACGGAAAACTGATTTTTACCATTTCGGCAAATCGGTTTTTAAGAAATATGGTTCGTTCCATTGTTGGGACTTTGATTAATATAGGATTGCACAAAATTACACTGGCAGATTTTGAAAATATTATTGCCAGCAAAAACAGAGAAAAAGCAGGGTTTTCTGTCCCAGCACATGGTTTGTATTTAACCAATATTTATTACGATTATTTATAAGCTTTAGGCTTTAGGCAATAGGCTTTAGGCTTATTACTTACTGCTTACAGCTAATAGCTTAAGGCCTAAAGCCTATAGCTTAAAGCTCCTAAAAACAAATGAAAGCAAAAGCATTCGACACAGGATTATTCAAACGAATTTTAAAATATACCCGCCCTTATAAATGGCGTTATTACGGCGTAATTATTTTTGCCATTTCGCTGTCTATTTTTGCTGCACTTCGTCCTTATTTACTTAAAGAAACAGTAGACGGCTACATCAAAACTCATGATAAAATGGGATTACTACTGTACATTATTTTGATGGGAGTGGTTTTACTTATGGAGGTTTTTTCTCAGTTTTACTTTGTGTATTGGGCCAACTGGCTCGGTCAGGATATTGTAAAAGATATTAGAACCAAACTTTTTCAGCACATTTTGAGTTTCAGAATGAAGTATTTCGATTTGGTTCCGGTTGGGCAGCTGGTTACTCGTGCCGTTTCGGATATTGAATCTATTGCTCGTATTTTCAGTCAGGGTTTGTTTATGATTATAAGCGACTTGATGAAAATGGTGGTGGTGTTGATTTTTATGTTTTACATGAACTGGAAACTGACTTGGATTGTGGTAATCGCTATGCCAATTTTGGTTTATGTTACGAGAATTTTCCAACGCAAAATGCAAGTTGCTTTTGAGGAAGTAAGAACTCAGATTGCCAACATGAACTCGTTTGTTCAGGAACGTGTAACGGGTATGAAAATCGTACAGCTTTTTAACCGTGAAAAAATCGAAGCCGAAAACTTCAAAGAAATCAACAACAAACATAGAGTAGCTTGGATTAAGACGATTCTGTACAACTCGATCTTCTTCCCTATTGCCGATATTATTTCGTCTATTACTTTAGGTTTGGCTGTGGTTTATGGTGGTTTTAGAATTTTAAACGGAGATCATTTTACAACTTTCGGAGATTTATTCTCTTACACCATGTTTATTGGAATGCTTTTTAATCCATTGAGACAAATTGCAGATAAATTTAACGAGATGCAATTAGGAATGATTGCTGCCAATCGTGTTTTTGACATTATCGACACGCAAGATCACATTCAAGATACGGGAACAATTGAAGCGCCAGTTTTCAATGGAAGAATTGACTTTAAAGATATTCGTTTCAGTTATATTCCAGAAGAAGAAGTTATAAAAGGAATTGATTTATCGGTTTCGGCTGGACAGACTGTTGCTATTGTAGGTTCTACTGGTGCAGGAAAATCGACTATCATTAATTTATTAAATCGTTTTTACGAAATCAACAGCGGAACGATCTGCATTGACGGAGAAAACATCGAAAACTATACTTTGGCTTCTTTGAGAAAACAAATTGCTGTGGTTTTACAAGATGTCTTTTTATTTGCCGATACGATTTACAACAATATCACTTTGCATAATCCGGCAATTACGAGAGATAAAGTAATTGATGCTGCAAAGAAAATTGGTGTTCATGATTTTATTATGAACCTCCCAGATAATTATGATTTTGATGTAAAAGAGCGAGGCGTTATGCTTTCTTCTGGGCAGCGACAGCTTATTGCTTTTTTACGTTCTTATGTGAGTAATCCGAGTATTTTGATTTTGGATGAAGCCACTTCTTCAATTGATACGTATTCTGAAGAAATGATTCAGCGTGCAACAGAAACGATTACAAAAGGAAGAACTTCTATTATAATTGCACATAGATTAGCAACAATTGTAAATGCAGATAAGATTGTGGTGATGGATAAGGGATTGATTGTTGAACAAGGAACGCATCAGGAATTATTACTGAAAGCTGATGGTTACTATAAAAATTTATATGACTCGCAGTTTGCTGTGGCAAACTAAGTCATAATGTTACTTTTTGAAATTTAGATTAAAAAATATTACCTCTAGACGTGCTTTTTTAATATACGTTGTTGTCTCGATTCTGATTACGGTTTCGTCGGTTTACATTCTGAGCAATCTGATTACAGATTTGACCGAAAAATCGAATGATGATATAGCAACGCGCAATTTCCTTAAAAAACAAGAATTCATGTCCGAAGAACTTTCGAAGTTCTTAGAACAGGAAAAAAAGATTGAACAAGTTCTAAAAATCAGCACTTCGGGAAACCTTGACAACAATTTAAAACTTTTGTCTTCTCTTCAGACAAATAATAAATTGATTGTAAACAATTGGTTTCAGATTAATGAAAACGCTATTCGATACGGTAATCCTTCTATTTCTAAGGAAATTAAAAATAACATAAAAGCATTTCTTATTCAAAATGAAAATGCCAAACATCTCAGTGTAATTCTTCCGCAAGGAAAGGAATGGGTTTGGCGCATTTATTTTAAATTAATTTCAGAAAACAAAACCGTGGTAAAATATGGTTATGACATCAATCTGAGATTGCTTCATAGTTACATTTCTAAAATAGACAAAACAAAAACAGCTACTAATTACGCTTTTGTCTTTGATAAAAACGGAACCTGCATTTACCATCCCGAAATTGCTTTTCTTGGAAAGAATATCTTTAAGATTTCATCTCTTAATCCGTCTGATACGATTTATAGTAAGAAACAAGATTTCGTCAAAAGAACGACTCTGTCTGAGTTCTTGCAGTTGGATGTTATTCGTTTTACTAAAAAACTGGATATCAAAAACTCAAACTGGTTTGTCTGCGTTAACGTTCCGAAAATGGTCGCTGACGAAAATGTAGCTTTGGTTAAAAAGTATTCGACCTCGATTTATTCGATTACTACAATAATGCTGCTTTTGATTTTTTATCTTTTCTCTTATGCCAACAGACGCGCTTACAGAGAAAAGGGAATTGTCATCAAAGAGAAAAATAAACTCTTGGTTGAGAATGAAAAAATCATCAAAGAAAAAGCTTTGATTCAGCTGCAACAACTGAAAGAACAAATTAATCCGCACTTTTTGTTCAATTCGCTCAATTCGCTTTATATGCTTATTGGAAGTGATATTAAAGTTGCGCAGAAATTTACTTTAAACTTATCTCGTATTTATCGTTATTTAATTGATCCGCCAGAAAAGAACATTGTTTCTTTAAAGGACGAATTATTATTTATTGAAAAATATATCTTTTTACAGCAAACCCGTTTCAAGGAAGAATTATTCTTTTCTATCGAAATTGAAAACCAAGCCGCATTAAACAAACACATCCCCTATCTTGCTTTTCAGATTGTGGTCGAAAATGCTATTAAGCATAATAGAGCCACACAAGAAAGTCCACTTACTACAAAAATCCTGATTAAAGAAAATCAGGTAATTATCAGCAACAATCTTCAAAAGAAATTGACTGCAGAACCGAGTACTAAATTTGGGTTAAACTACCTAAAGAGTATTTACAATTATTATTCAAAAACAGAATTTAAGACATCAGAAAAAGATGGCTATTTTGTTTGTATTCTTCCATTAATATCCATTCACTCCTAAAAAAAAGCCACTCACTCCTTTTTGTTTTTTTTCCGAACTAAAATAAAATAGTTTCGGATCGAAAATTAACCTAAACTTAACATCTGATGAAGGAAAAATCATTCCTGCATAATTTGATAATATTTTGCATATACTTATTACTATTATCGCCGCTTACTGTTCATTCTCAAAAGAAAAAGAAAGACAAAAAAGAGGACAAAACTGAAATTAAAAAAGATTCTACCGATTCTAAAAAAGGTAAAAAATACGACGACCTTGTAAAAAAAGGTTCTGTCAAAAAAGGACTGTTCAATGTCATTCAGGTAAAAACCGATGTTTATTTTGAAATTCAAGACAGTTTATTCCAAAGAGAATTTTTAGTGGTAAACAAATTATCTCAAGTTCCTTTTCAAGTAAATGAAGCTGGTTTAAACAAAGGAATGAATTATGAAAACAAAGTCATTAGTTTTTATAAAGATACAATTGCAAAGAAGGTTTGGGTAAAATCGTATGTTCCTAAGGTTTCTTCACCAAAAGAAGATGCGATTACACAATCGGTTCAAAATAATTTTGCAGAATCTATTATTGAAGTTTTTGATATTGAAACCAAAAACAACGATTCGACTTCTGTCGTTATTAAAGTAAATAAGATTTTTGACGGAAAACAAAAAAGCTTCAATGATGTTTTGAGTAACACTGGCATTGGAGGTTCTGTAAAATCTGATTTATCATATATAGAAGGTTTAAAAACTTTCCCAAAAAATATTGTAGTAAAATCGCAACTGACAACTTCTTACAGCGATGGCGCATCGTCATTACCAATTACGCTTGGTGTGACAAGTAATATTATTTTATTGGACAAAACTCCAATGAAACCACGTTTTTCTGACAAACGAATTGGTTTCTTTTCTGAAAAGCATTGGTATTTTACCGATGCACAGCAAGCAATGGTTGAAAAAGAACTTATTACACGCTGGAGATTAGAACCTAAAAAAGAAGACGAAGAAAAATATTTGAAAGGTGAATTAGTAGAGCCGAAAAAACCAATCGTTTATTACATCGATCCATCGACTCCAAAACAATGGAGAAAATACATTATTGATGGAGTACACGATTGGCAGGCAGCTTTTGAAAAAGCGGGTTTCAAAAACGCTATTATAGCAAAAGAACCTACTGATAAAGATTTGGATTTTGATATTGATGACGTACGCTATTCTGTAATTACGTATGCTGCATCTCCAAAATCAAATGCAATGGGGCCATCTGTGGTTGACCCAAGAAGCGGTGAAATTATCGAAGCCGATATTATCTGGTGGCATAATGTAATGACTTCACTTCAAAGCTGGATGCGCATTCAGACAGGACCAATTGATCCGAAAGCTAGAGGAAATAAATTTAGCGATGAACATATGGGAGAGGCAATTCGTTTTGTTTCGTCTCACGAAGTGGGTCATACTTTTGGTTTAAAACACAATATGGGTTCTTCTTTTGCTTATGATGTAGAATCGTTACGTTCTAAAGAATTTACAGCAAAAATGGGCGGAACAGCTCCATCAATTATGGATTATGCGCGTTACAATTATGTAGCACAGCCAGAAGACAATGTTACAGTAATTACTCCGAAAATTGGAGAATATGATAAATATGCTATAGAATGGGGTTACAGATGGTACTCGCCTAACGACAACGAAACAACAAAACTAAACGCCTTAATTACAAAACATCAAGATGACCCCATTTATTTTTATGGCGAACAGCAGGGAAATGTAATTGATCCACGTTCTCAGTCTGAAGACTTAGGGAATGATGCTATGAAAGCAAGCGAATACGGTTTGAAGAACTTAAAGCGTGTTGTAGATAATATCTTAAACTGGACTTACGATAAAGATCAGTCTTACTATGAAACAGGCAAACTGTATATTGGAGCTATTGGCCAATGGCAAACATACACTGACCATGTATTGGCTAATATTGGGGGTGTTTATTTAAATACAACGGTTCACGGCGATAACAAACAAAGTTATGTTCCGGTTCCTGCTGCAATGCAGAAAAGAGCTGCAGATTATTTAGTTAAAAATGTACTTACAATTCCGCAGTGGCTGTTTTTTAATGACATTTTAGAAAAAACAAATCCGTTGAAAGATTCTCCTTTTGGACCTTATGAGTACACACCATACACAATGGCACGAGGATTACAATACGATGCCATGTATAGCTTGTTCAGAGACGATCGTTTACTTCGAATGACAGAAAATGAATTGTATCAGCTAAATAAAACTAAAGAACCAGTTTTTACCGTAAATGATTTGTTTAAAAAAATACATCAAAACGTTTTTGCTGGAACAATTGCGAATAAATCTCTATCAATTCTGGAGCGTATGACACAAAAGAATTATGTAGATGTTTTAATTATTTCGACAAATAAATTATTTGAAAAAACAGAAGCGAAGAAATCAATCGAAATTCAGCAGACTTTAAGCATGCCGCATTTATGCAATTATTTAAATGATGCACATACAGCAAGAAATATCAATAATGCTTTTTTAAGTAGAGTTGCAGAAGTAACCTCAGATAAAAAAGGTGAATTAACAAAAGTCCTTCAATTATTAAAAACTAAAAAGAATACAGGAGACCAATCTACCCAAAACCATTACCGCGATTTGATCCAACGAATCGAAAAAGCATTGAATAATACAACCTTTTAATACAACCCAAAAACATGACAAAAATTTTACAAACCTTACTCTTGTTCCTGGCCATCGCAGGATACTCGCAGGAAACCCGAACCATCACGGGGATCATTCAAGATGCAGCAGATTCATCGCCAATTCCTGGCGCATCAATCTTCGTTGAGAATAATTCGATATCAAACAAAACCGCTATGGCAGGTATTATCCATAGTGAAGCAATTGGAACTACCTCAGATTTTGACGGTAAATTCAGCTTGAAAATCGCAAAAAACGTTACTACTTTGAGAATTACTTTCATGGGATACAAATCGTATACTCTTGAATTATCTGCTCAAAAAGATTATACTATTGCCTTAAATTCTGAAACAGCAAAACTTCAGGAAGTTCTTATAACGGGTTATCAAAAAATTGAAAAAAGAAAGCTGACATCTGCTATTACAAAAGTAGATATGGCTTCTATTCAACAGACTGGTGTATCTAGCATTGACCAATTATTGATTGGACAAGTTGCCGGAGTTGCCGTTACTACTCCGTCAGGAGCGCCAGGAGCTGCAGCAAAAATTAGAATTAGAGGTACTGCTTCTTTAAATGGAACACAAGACCCTTTATGGGTTTTAGATGGACTTCCGTTAGAGAATAATGATGTTCCAAAAAATTACGATAAAGAGAATATCGATGTATTAAACAACTACTCTATTGCTGGTTTAAATCCAGACGATATTAAAGACATTACCATTTTAAAAGATGCTGCCGCTACAGCTATTTACGGTGCACGCGCTGCAAACGGGGTAATCGTTGTTACAACTAAAAAAGGAAGAAGCGGTAAAATGACCGTTAGCTTCAATACCAATACTTTTATTACGCAAAGACCAGAATTTTCAAAATTAAACTTAATGGATTCTAGTCAGAAAGTTGATCTTGAATTGAATATGGCGAGCCGTGCAGATTTGACTTACAGAGACACCGGTGGTGATGTTGCTCGTATCCTAAATGGAGCGAATGAATTAGACGCATACAGAGCCGGTGGATTCTCTTCTTTGAGTCCGCAAACACAACAATCAATCAACAACCTAAGAGGCATCAATACAAATTGGGGTAATTTATTATACCAAAATGCAATCAACACGCAACACGGATTAAGTTTATCTGGAGGAGGTGAAAGATCTGACTACTATTTCTCTTTAGGGTATTATGACGAAAAAGGGACAACAATTGGAACTGGCCTTAAACGTTACAATTTAACTTTAAAAAACAGCTACGACATTACTGATAAATTTAAAGTTGGTGTTAGCCTTTTTGGTTCAGACACTAAAACTACTTCATACGTAACAGATACTGACGGTTTTACAAATCCTGCAAACTATTCAAGAAACGTAAACCCGTATCTTACACCTTATAATGAAGACGGAAGTTATAAATACGATCCAGACATTGCTTCATATTCTGATATTAAATTGCCTTTTAATTTCTTAGAAGAGAGAAACAATACTTCTTACGATTTAAAAACAAGAGCTATAAAAGCGTTGCTTGACGCTGAGTATAAAATCACAAAAGATTTGAAAGTATCAAGCCAACTAGGTTTACAGTTGGACAATTCTTCTAGCGAAAAATTTGCTGGCAAGGAAACTTTTTACACTAGAAAACAAAAAGAAAAAACAAGTTATTATTCTGGAGGAGTTAAAAAATATTTCCTTCCTGAAGGTGGTATTATTCAAAATACAAACACAGACTTTTTTCAGTACAACTTAAAAACAATGGTGAACTATTCTAAAACTTTAGGAGAGAAACACGAAATTGAAGTAATGGTTGGTAATGAATTAAGAAGAAATAAAAACACTACTATCTTGACAAGAGGTTTTGGTTATGACGAAAAGAATTTGACAACACAGCAAATTATTTTCCCTAACTCGAATTCTGTTAATGACGCTATTTACAAAACATTCATAAAAACAGAAAAAGAAAATGCCTTTGCATCATTCTTTGCAACAGCGGCATACACTTACAATAGAAAATATAGCTTCTACGGAAGTGTGCGTTATGATGGTTCTGACTTATTTGGTGTAGACCCAAAATACAAATACTTGCCACTTTGGTCAACATCTGGATCTTGGTTGGTATCTCAAGAAAATTTCTTAAAAGACAGCAAAACAATTTCTAACTTAAGACTTCGTGCTTCTTACGGTTTACAAGGTAATATTGATAAAAACACTTCACCTTATGTAGTTGGAGAAAATAAAACTACTACTATTTTACCAGGACAGACAGAACCTATAATTGAAGTAATGACTCCGCCAAACAGCAAATTGCGTTGGGAAAAAACAGAAAATACCAACTTAGGTTTTGATCTTGGTGTATTTAATAATCGTATTAGCATTGTAACTGATTTCTACGGAAGAAAAAGTACCGATTTAATTGGTATGAAAGCGCTTCCTTTAGAAAATGGTTTTGAATTTACCAATATGAACTGGGCGCAAGTAAGCAACAAAGGTTTTGAAATTGCCTTGGCTACAAAAAACATCGACCGTCCTAATTTTAAATGGAATACTACAATTAATTTTGCTCATAACAAAAGTAACATTGACCGTTTAGAAATAAGAGACAACAGTTATTTGCCAAACCAAGAAGGTCATGCTGTAAACGCTGTTTTTGGATTTAAAACAAACGGAATTGACGAAAACGGCTATCCTTTATTTGTAAACAAAAAAGGAGAAACTGTAAATGCACAGACTTTCTTTGGTTTATTTGATCCTTATGCAGACTTTTTACCAGGAGAAATTACTCAGTCAAGTTTAACGCCAGCAGAATTTAGAGACCTATTTGTTTACCTAGGAGACAAAGATCCTAAATTTACAGGAGGTCTTACAAACACATTTAAGGTTCGTAATTTTGATCTTACGATTGCAGCGTCATTCAATATCAAACAAACGGTTACCAAAACGCCTCCTTACAACGGAACAATAGTAGACAGAGGACAGAATTATACAACTGATATTTTAAACGCTTGGTCACCAACCAATACTTCATCTAATTTACCAGGTATTACAAGTAAAGATTCTGGTACGGGAGATTCATGGATGGCATACAGCTGGTTTTCTGGTGCAAATCAAATCAATACTTATAATTACTTAGACACTTGGGTTAGCGAAATGAGTTATATGAGATTAAGCAGTGTTCGTTTTGGATATACATTCCCAAAAACATTCACAGATCACATCAATATTCAAAGTATTCGTTTAAATCTTGAAGCAAGAAACTTGTTCGTGATTAGCTCAGATTACAAAGGTTATTTTGATCCTGAAACTTACGGAAACATTTATGCACAGCCAGTTCCTAGATCATTTACTTTAGGACTTAATGTTACTTTCTAAAAACTAAAAAAGATGAAAAAATTCTCAAAATATATAACACTATTCGTTGCTGCTATTGCCCTTAGCAGCTGCGATGACTATCTGGACATTACTCCAGTAGGAAAAGTAATTCCAGAATCGCTAGAAGAATTTCGCGCAGTTCTAACCAAAGGATATGCTTCATATCCAGAACACAAATCGTTGTCTACAGTTCGTACAGACGAGTTGCTAATGAACGAAGACAACAGTGAAGTTTCTATTTATAAAGATATCTACTTATGGAAAGATGCAAATCCTGATAAAAGCACATTAGAATTTCACTATCAAGATTTATACAATGTCATTTTTTACACTAATGTTGTTATAAATGAAGCTTCAAAAAAAGTAGAAGCATCTGAGGAAAAAAATCAATTATTAGGAGAAGCTTATGCTTTGAGAGCAATGGCAAACTTTGATTTGGTTAACCTTTTCGGAAAGCCTTACAATCCTTCAACTGCGGCTACTGACAAAGGAGTTCCGTTAGCTTTAGAAATTGATCTGGAGCAGGTTTTTGTACCACAAAGTGTTGAAGCAGTTTACAATCAGATTATTTCTGACACTAAAGAAGCAGAGAAATTAATCAACATAAGCAAACAGCCAACAGGATTAAACTACCGTTTCTCAAAAGTGGCTTTATTCAGTTTAGAAAGCCGTATATATTTGTATCAGCAGCAATGGCAAAAATCATTAGATGCTGCCAACAAAGCTTTAGAAATCAACAATACTTTAATTGACTTAAAAGCAACTCCTGTTCTAGCTACAAAATTTGACGGAAAAGAATCTATTCTAGCACTTGAAGACGGATATATCGTTGGTATCCAGAGAGCTTCATTTGCATCTACCGATTTAATTGCAGCTTACAACAAAACAGCTGATTTGCGTTTCCCACTTTATTTCTCAGCTAGCGGAAGCCGTTTCAGAATTCTAAAAGGCGGAAATGATAATCAAAAATCATCTTTCAGAACTTCAGAATTGTATTTAACAAAAGCTGAAACTTTATTGAAACTAAACAATAGTAACGATGCAAAAGCAACGGTTTTAAATTTCATTAAAAACAGATATTCAGCAGTAGGATATACACAGCTAGAAGGTGAAGTTAATGCGATGAATGCAACAGATTTGACAAACTTCATTTACGAAGAAAGACATAGAGAATTTGCTGTAGAAGGTCACCGTTGGTTTGATTTAAGAAGAACAACTCAAAAACAAATCGTTCATAAATTCTTGAGCACTGAAAGCACTTTAATACAAAATGATCCGCGTTATACCATTATTTATCCAGCAAACGCGAGATTGAATAATCCCAATCTATAATTTTACCTAATTGTTTTTTTTTAAAGAGGTCTAGTTTTTACAGCTAGGCCTTTTTTTTTTATAAAATCAATGCAACAAAATGCACTCTTTATTGCGTATAAAAATTCCTGATTTTATCTTTGCATTGTAAATACCTGCAAAATGAAAATTGCTATTGTCGAAGACGAACATCTTGCTTCCAGCTATCTAAAATCTATTTTAGAGCAGCAGGACGTTTTATCGATTGATGCAATCAGCGTTTTAAAATCGGTAAAAGAAGCTGTCACATTTTTTAGCGAAAACAAAGTAGATCTCGCTTTTATGGACATTCATTTGGGCGACGGAAAAAGTCTTGAAATCTTCGAAAAAGCTGACATCTCCTGCCCCGTTATTTTTGTAACCGCTTACGATTCTTATGCCATTTCGGTTTTCAAACATTTTACAATAGATTATCTTTTAAAACCATTTGAAGAAGAAGAATTATTGGAAGCCCTTCAGAAATTCAAAAAAATAAAAGATAGCTTTAACAGCAATTCTACGCTTCAATCTTTAGTCGCAATAGAAAACCCCGAAAGCAATAAAATACAGCGCCATTTCCTAGTAAATCACGGTTACAAAATGATTTCTATTAATGAAAACGAAATCACCTACTTTGCCGCAACAGGAAAACATCTTTTTATTCATATAAAATCTGGAAACAGCTATTTGTACAATAGTACTTTGACAGAAATTATAAACAGTCTTGACCCATTTCATTTTTTCAAAATAAACCGAAAATATATCGTTAACCGAGAAAGCATTAAAGAAGTTATAAAACATTCAAATCAGAAAGTTGAATTGATTTTGACGGTTCCTGCAGCTGAATCTGACGCTATTTTCATCAGTAAAAAAGAAATCAACAACTTCAAAAACTGGCTAGATCAATAATTTAATAATTATTTAGCTATAAAATTACATTAATTCAAAAAATACAAAAACTGCATTTTTGATAAATTGTGATTTAAAATCCGACTAAAAACTATCAAAAACGTTTTAAAACGTTAAATTAGCGTTATAGAAATCATAAAATTGACCTTTCACAATCAGCAAGATAGCTGAAATTTTTGGTTTATTATTTATCTTTGAGAATATAGAAATCAAATGTAAAAGACAATGCCACAAAATAGATTTTATCCTGATGAAAAATTCAAAGAAATAGAAATAAATGCTTCATTACAATTAAGATACGCCATTTCGAATAGAGGAAGATTAATAAGTTTTACCGACGATATTGAAAACGGACGCATCTTAAAAGGCGGTTTAAGCGACGGATATCCAACTTTCCGTTTTAAGGTTAAAAAAGACGATAAAATCGTAAACAAATATCTCTTCTTATATAAGTTAGTTGCTCAATATTTTATTCCGAAAGAATCGGAAGAACAAACCTATGTACTGCACTTAGATTATAATAGAGCAAATGATGATGTACGCAATCTTCGCTGGGCAACCAAACAAGAAATGATGGCGCACAGCCGTAAAAGTCCGCGCGTTATTCAGGCAAAAAAGAACTTAATCGAACACAATCTAAAAGCCGACGGACGAAAATTAACCACCACAAAAGTGATGTTAATCAAGAAAATCCTAGCAAGACCTGAACAAAAAACACGTCTTAAAATGATTGCAAAACAATTTGGCGTAAGCGAAATGCAAATTAGAAGAATTGCCAGCGGAGAAAACTGGGGACACGTGAAGATTTAATGGTGAATGGTTAATTGTGAATGGTAAATTATTAATTCAAAATTCATAACTCATAATTATATAAGCCACAGATTACACAGATTAACACAGATTTTTAAAAATCATTTTAATCTTTTTAATCTGTGGCTTATTTTATTCCAAAAGATTCAGCTACTGTCAGGTTGAGCGAAGTCGAAGCCCACACAAAGCTCTTCAACTTCGGTCAGAGAGACAAAATTATAATAGCCACAGATTGCACAGATTAACACAGATTTTTTAAAAATCATTTTAATCCTAATAATCCGTGGCTTATTTTTTTCGCCACAAACAACAAACAACAAACAACAAACCATCAACAATTACTCACTAAATAATAAAAATCAATTCATAATTCACAATTTACAATTCACAATTACTTTGGTTTCTGTGAAAAGACCAAAATCTGTGTCTTTAAAAACAAAATTTCAGGTGTTCATATAAAATAAATCCTTAAATTCGCAATCACAAATAACAAAAGAAGAAATCGAAAGATGAGTTTCGGAAATATAAACTTCATTTTCGATAGTTAATACTAAAAGCAAAAAAAATGAAATACGACGTTATTGTTTTAGGAAGTGGTCCTGGAGGATATGTAACAGCGATTAGAGCTTCACAATTAGGCTTTAAAACTGCTGTAGTAGAAAAAGAAAATCTAGGTGGAGTTTGCCTTAACTGGGGATGTATCCCAACAAAAGCGCTTTTAAAATCTGCTCAGGTTTTTGATTACCTTAAACACGCTTCTGACTACGGATTGAAAGTTTCTGAATTTGATAAAGATTTCCCTGCAGTTATTCAACGCAGCCGTGGTGTTGCTGAAGGAATGAGCAAAGGAGTTCAATTCTTAATGAAAAAAAACAAAATTGACGTTATTGAAGGTTTTGGAAAACTAAAACCAGGAAAAAAACTTGACGTTACTGATAAAGACAATAAAGTTACAGAATATAGCGCTGACCACATTATCATCGCAACTGGAGCTCGTTCTCGCGAGTTGCCAAACTTACCTCAAGATGGTGTAAAAGTAATTGGATACCGTCAGGCAATGACATTGCCAACGCAACCAAAATCTATGATCATTGTTGGTTCCGGAGCAATCGGAGTTGAGTTCGCTCACTTCTACAACTCAATGGGAACAGATGTTACTATCGTAGAATTTATGCCAAACGTAGTTCCTGTAGAAGACGAAGATATCTCAAAACAATTTGAGCGTTCTTTGAAAAAATCAGGAATTAAAGTAATGACTAACTCTTCTGTTGAGCGTATTGACACTACAGGAGCTGGAGTTAAAGCTTTCGTTAAAACTGCAAAAGGAGAAGAAGTTCTAGAAGCTGACATCGTACTTTCGGCAGTTGGAATCAAAACAAACATTGAAAACATCGGATTAGAAGAAGTTGGAATCGCTGTTGATAGAGATAAAATCTTAGTTAACGCTTACAACGAAACTAACATTCCAGGATACTACGCAATTGGAGACGTTACTCCAGGTCAAGCTTTAGCTCACGTTGCTTCTGCTGAAGGAATTAACTGTGTTGAGAAAATTAAAGGACTTCACGTAGACCCAATCGATTACGGAAATGTTCCTGGTTGTACTTATGCAACTCCAGAAATCGCTTCTGTTGGTTTAACAGAAAAACAAGCTAAAGAAAAAGGTTACGAATTAAAAATTGGTAAATTCCCATTTTCAGCTTCTGGAAAAGCAAAAGCTGCTGGAAATGCTGACGGATTCGTAAAAGTAATTTTCGATGCTAAATACGGAGAATGGTTAGGATGCCACATGATTGGTGCTGGTGTTACAGATATGATTGCTGAAGCAGTTGTTGCTCGTAAACTAGAAACTACAGGTCACGAAATCCTTAAATCTATCCACCCTCACCCAACAATGAGCGAGGCTGTTATGGAAGCTGTAGCTGATGCTTACGGCGAAGTAATTCACTTGTAAAAATATACCGTTTTACGGTTATATATAATTCTCAATTTATAAAATCCGATTTGTGAAAAACAGATCGGATTTTTTATTTCAACATATTTAATGTTAGTCTAGTTTGTCATTTCGAGGAACGAGAAATCTTCGCAAGTAACTCCATAATAAGAATTCAATCTTTGTCGAGCTTCTTGCGAAGATTTCTCGTTCCTCGAAATGACAATACTTTGTCTTAAAAAATCATCACTTTTGAGTTAACAAATCTCTAAAAACTCAAAAATGCTTCAATATCATTTCTCCCAAAGTACTAAAAAGCTTACTTTTATAAATCATTATAAATATTCATTTTTATGGAAGAAACAAAAATATTCTACGCCGACGGGGAAAACCCTAAAATGATTGAAGCTTACAAAAAAGCTCAGGAAACCTTTAAATATTTTTGGAGAGAACTATCTTGGGAATACAGACGAATAGTTCCAGGATTGGATGTTGCTTGTGTAAAACTGGCTTTTACACAAGAAATAGACAACGAAACTGTCGTAGAACACATGTGGATTAACGATGTAAACTTTGATGGGGAAAACATATACGGCATATTAGTAAATGATCCTAATTAATTAACTAATGTTGCTAATGGAGACGAAATTGCAATTCCGATAAATCAAATCAGCGATTGGTTATTTGCCATCAATGGACAAACTTATGGTGCATTTACAATTCAAGCAATGCGTTCTGACATGAGCGAAGACGAAAGGGAATCTCATGATGAAGCTTGGGGACTAGATTTTGGTGATTTTAACGACATTTTGATCGTAAATGAACAAAAAGAAAAACCCGAAAATCTGATTGAACATCCAATGAGCAAAAACATGAAAGAAAGTCTTATTGAATTTGTTGCTAATAATCCAGAAGAAGTGTCCAACCAAGATGAATTGGGCTATACTTTTCTGCATCGCGAAACCATTGCAGGAAATCAGACTTCTGTTGAAGTTTTACTGGAGTCTGGGGCAGATAAACATGCTAAAACTGCAACTGGAAAAACTGCTTTGGATTTTGCCAAAGAATTAAAGTGGGATCATTTACTGCCTTTATTACAATAGAAAACTTTAAAATCCGATTTGTGAAAACAGGTCGGATTTTTATTTTTATATGAGTTAATATTTTTCAACATAAAACAAAAACTATTCTACTTTTCATCTGTTTAAAATTAAAGAATGTGCTACTTTTGCTGCACCAAATCTAATCTGCCATAGAATGAAAAAATTATTCTTTACGCTAGCGCTGTTAACCTCAGTTCTTTTATCTGCCCAAACAAAAAACGACACCGATTTTTCTGCTCAACTAAAAAGCTCTTTTTCAGGATCAACAGACTGCGTCAACGACTTTGAAAAAATATTAACACCAGTCGAGCTTAAATCTTTGAATACCACGCTAAACGGTTTCGAAAAAAAATACCTTTATAAAATTGTTGTCATCACAACTCCTTCTTATTCTCCATTTAAGTCATTGGAAGAATATACATTGGAACTCGATAAATTTCTATCAAAAGACCCGCGATTAGATCCTACTCTTTTAATAATTGTAAGCAAAACATTAAGACAAATTCAGGTTATAAGTGTCGATTTTATAAGATACAAATTAAGTACCGAAGACACACAAAACATAATTGCCACTTATTCTGTTCCAGAACTTAAAAAAGGAAACTATTATAAAGCATTAGAACTGGCTTCAAATGAGTTTATGAAAAAGTTACAGCCTTAAAAAACATCAAAATCCGATTTGCATAAACAAGTCGGATTTTTTATTTAACTTTCCTACGCTTAACGAACAATAAATGCAAACTCAAAATGGTAATTGTAGAAGAAGCGAAAAACATCAATTTACCACATTTAAGAGCTATTTTCTTAAATGAAAGACAGCGAACATTTACAGAGCAAGACACATCAGAATTTAAACTTGAAGATTTTGACAAACAGACAAAAGGAGAATATATTCTAACTGCGCTCATAGATGATATTCCCGTCGGATTTATTTCGATTTGGATGCCTAATAATTTTATCCATCATCTTTATGTTGAAAATGCATATCAAGGAAAAAACATTGGCACCCAATTATTAAAAGCCGTCATAAAGAAAACAGCATTTCCAATTACCCTAAAATGCCTTGTAAGCAATACCAAAGCAATTGAATTCTATTTAAAAAAAGGATTCACAGAAAAATCGAGAGGTCAGTCAAGCAACGGAACTTATATTTTATTTGAACTGACAAAAGATATAAATTAACTTAAATGCTAAAGATATGAATCAGATTCAGGATTACAACGATTCTCAGACAGCAGAAAATAAAGAAATCTGCAATCTTCTTTATAACATTATAAGTAAAAACTTAACTGAAGCCGAAAACAAAATCTGGCACGCTCATCCTGTTTGGTTTTTAGACGGAAATCCGATTGTAGGTTATAGCAAATTAAAAGATTCAGTAAGATTACTCTTCTGGAGCGGACAATCTTTTGAGGAAGAAAAACTTCAAAACGAAGGTTCATTTAAAGCTGCTGAAAAGCGTTATACAAACATCGATCAGATAAATAAAGAAGATTTGAAACGCTGGCTCAAGAAAAGCAGAGAAATTCAGTGGGATTACAAAAACATTGTCAAACGAAAAGGCCAATTACTTCGGTTAAAATAAATCAAAAACAATTTAAATATCTAGTTTTCAAAACTTTATTTTAATTTTATTACTGACATACTGTTGTCAAAAGGTCGCTTTATCTTTATAAAATAAAAAACTAAAAAGATGGAAACTAAAGACGGAAAATTAGCTGTTTATGCTCCAACAAGACAAGATTGGCGCAACTGGCTTGAGGAAAACAGCCAGACAGAAAAATCGGTTTGGCTAATCTTGTATCATAAAAAAAGTAAAACCCAGAGTGTAAATTTAGTCGAAGCAACCGAAGAAGCACTTTGTTTTGGCTGGATTGACAGTCTCTGCAAAAAACGTGACGGAGAAAGCTATTACCTTACCTTCTCCCATAGAAATCCCAAAACCAGCAAATGGAGCAAACCCAATATTGAAAGAGCCGAACGCATGATTCAGCAGAATTTAATGACTGAACATGGCCAGAAATTAATCGATATTGCGAAAGAAAAAGGGAAATGGGCAACTAATGAACCATAATAAAAGCGTGTTTTTTCATACCGAATTAGGATTTAACAAGAACATTTTGCTTTAAAATAATTTGTATTTTAGTAAGACCAGAAACCTAACCTAAAACCATCTAAATCATGCTAAAACATTTTTTTGTTGCCCTATTTTTTTGTTTCGGAATCCAATTAAACGCTCAAGATCTCGGTTTTACAAAACCTGATTATAAAGCAATCGAAAAAGAAATCAGTGATAAGAATTCCAAATTCTTTTATCCGAAATTAATGGAAAGGCTAGTAAAAAATGATACTCTTTTAACCCATGACGAATATCGCCATTTATATTTAGGTTACTTTTTTCAACCCAAATACAATGCTTTTTGGACTTCTCCCAACGACGAAAAACTCCGTACTTTTTATGCGAAAGAAAAACTCGAAACTTCAGATTATGACGAAATTATAAAACTGGCCAATAATTCCTTGAACGATTTTCCATTTGACTTAAGACAGCTCAACTATCTAGCTTACATTTATCATTTAAAAGGTGACGAAACCGCAGCAAAAATTGCTTCCTTTAAATTTCACAGTATTATGAATGTAATTCTTTCTTCTGGAGATGGCAAAAAATGTGAAACTGGTTTTCATGTTTTAATGGTTGATCATGAATACATATTGCTCAATCTTTTTGAAATTGAATCGAAAGGACAATCATTGGTTGAAAATTGCGATTACCTAAGTTTCGAAAAAGGCGTTTACAATGTAGACGGAATTTATTTCAATATCGAAAAAATGCTCGAAAACGAAAAGAAAGTGCTTCGATAACAAGATTTTAAAACATATAAAAATAGCTTCAGCATTGAAATTGCTGAAGCTATTTTTTTTGATAAAAACTATTTATTTATTGTTTATCAATAAATTTTTATTATTTTAGCAGCATAACTTCTAATCTTAAAGAGTATGGAAATTAAAATTGGAACACCACAGATTCTAAAAATCCTGAATATTTTATCATGGATTATTTTTATTGGCTTATGCGTAGAAGCCGGTATGTATCTTTTTAACGGAATTTATACTATGACTATAAATTCCTATAATGCTCGCTTTCTTAATTTACTCGATCTCTACAATTACAGTCCTAGCTTTTACATTCAAGAACTATGTTTTATCAGCATTGTGGCAATATTAAAATCGATTATGTTTTATCTGATTGTAAAAATGCTGCATGAGAAAAAACTAAATATAGAACAGCCTTTTACTCCAGAAACAGGACGCTTTATATCTTATCTATCCTATTTAGCTTTCGGAATCGGATTGTTTTCTTTTTGGGCATTCAAATTCAATAATTGGCTGGCATCAAATGGCGTAAAACTCCCAACTTTAGAATCACTTAATCTTGAAGGCCACAGCATTTGGATTTTTATGGCCATTGTGATGTTTGTCATCGGGCAAATTTTTAAAAGAGGAATCGAAATTCAATCTGAAATTGACCTAACCATTTAAAACAAAATTATGCCCATTATAGTAAATTTAGACGTCATGATGGCAAAAAGAAAAATGTCATTAAATGAACTCTCAGAAAAAGTAGATTTAACATTATCAAATCTCTCCATATTAAAAACTGGTAAAGCAAAAGCAATCCGTTTCAGCACGCTCGAAGCCATCTGTAAAGTATTGGATTGTCAACCTGGAGATATTTTAGAATTTTCAGAAGAATAACTAATAGTTTTTACACAATCTTGTCATTTCGACGAAGGAGAAATCTTCGTTAGAAACTCGACAAAGATTGGGAATTACTTTGCGGAGCTTCTTGCGGAGATTTCTCCTTCGTCGAAATGACAAACTGTACTTAGCTCTGACAGATTTTAAAATCCAATTCAACATCTTAAAATAAAATATTTTACTTTTAATTTGTATTTTCGTACAGAACTGATTTAAACTTTGAAACGATTACAAATCTAAAAAGTCTAAAAATGAATATTTTAATTGTTTACGCACATCCAAGCAAAAAATCATATACCTTTCAGGTTTTGGAAAGATTAAAATCTGTTTTAGGCAATAAAAATTGGCATATTGAAGTCTCCGATTTGTATGCATCTCATTTCATCAGCGATATGTCTGAAGCAGAATATGAGCGTGAAGGATTTGCCAAGACACAGCTTCCAATTCCTTCTGATGTTTTAGCAGAACAGGAAAAAATAGAAAAAGCAGATGCTATTATTTTCTTGTATCCAGTTTGGTGGAGCGATTGTCCTGCAAAGTTGAAAGGCTGGTTTGATCGTGTTTATTCTGTTAGATATGCGTACGGACAAAATGAAACTACAAGGAAAATGAAAACCATTCCGTACGGACTTGCAATCTGTACTGCCGGACATCCGAATGACTTTTTACATGAAATTGAAATAGCACAAAGCATGGAAAAAATTATGCTCGAAGACCGACTCGGAAAACGTTTTACACACAAAGAAATGATTATTTTGGGCGGAACATTAGAGCTTGAAAATGTAATGGCAAAACATTTTGAACTGATTAATAAAATTCCAGAAAAAATTAAAGCAATCCTGTAATTTAAAATTCCAAGTTCTAAAATTCCAAATTCCAAATTCCAAAATCTAAATTCTAAATTCTAAATTCTAAAATCTAAATTCTAAAATCTAAATTCTAAAATCTAAATTCTAAAATCTAAAATCTAAAATCTCACCTCTGTCCGAAAAGCACCTCAAAATTGTCTTTTAAGCACCTTAATCAATTGATTTTTAGATTGTAATTTTACTTTACTAATTTAAAAAATCAATTAATTATGAACACTCACGATTTTACCACAACAATACTTCTCAATCAATCGCCAGAAGAAGTTTTCAAAGCTATACAGAACGTTAAAGGCTGGTGGTCTGAAGAAATTGAAGGAAAAACAGCAAACAAAGGTGACGAATTTAAATATCATTACGAAGATGTTCACCGCTGTAAAATAAAATTGACAGAAGTTATTCCAAATCAAAAAATTGTCTGGCTGATTGAAGAAAACTATTTTAGTTTTACCAAAGACGATACCGAATGGACTAACACAACAGCTGTTTTTGACATTTCGAAAGAAGGCAATAAAACAAAACTCACTTTTACACACATTGGTTTGGTTCCAGAATACGAATGTTTTGATGTTTGCACAAAAGGCTGGAGCAACTATGTCGAAAACAGTTTGAAAAAATTAATAGAAACTGGAAAAGGCCAGCCAAATGCTACAGGAAAACCTCAAATAGAAACTGAAAGAGCATTATCATCAAAAGAATAATTTTCTTACTTTCGTTATAACAAAAAAACGAAAGTTATGAATCCATTTTTAAGAAATACTTTGGCCGTAATTGCAGGTCTTGTTATCGGAAGCATTGTCAATATGAGCATTATTTTAATAAGCGGTTCCATAATTCCGCCTCCAAATGGTGCTGATGTTACGACTACGGAAGGTTTACAAGCTACTATGCACTTATTCGAGCCAAAGCATTTTCTTTTTCCATTTTTAGCCCACGCAATCGGAACTTTTGCTGGAGCACTCACAACTGCATTATCTGCTGCCTCTAGCAAAACAAAATTAGCGTTTGTTATTGGAGCTTTCTTTTTATTTGGTGGCATCACAATGGTCTTTACACTTCCATCTCCAATTTGGTTCAGCATTGTCGATTTAGTTTTTGCTTATCTTCCAATGGCTTATCTGGCTTCTAAAATTGCGGTAAAAAAGAAAATCTAAAGAAAAAAATGGAAACCAAAAATACTATAAAGCCAGCCAAAAAATGCTACAGTCATATTGGTGGCAAACTCGGCGAATTGCTTTTTGAAACATTCGCAGACAAAAAATGGATCGCAAAAAATGAAACTTCAAACAAGCATTTTTACATTACCAAATTGGGAGAAAAAGAGTTTGCTAAATTGGGCATTGATCTTTCTAAAATCAAATCGGAAGAAGTTTAATTTTATAAATTCCTAAGTATTTTCTGCAAAATTTATAGCGCTTTATTTCATAACTTAGTTTGTTTTTAAATTTTGAATTATGACTAATAAAGAAATCGCTAAAAACTTCCTGAAACTAGCAGCAAAAGGGCATCCTCATGAAGGTTTTCGATTATATGTCGGAAAGAATTTCAAACACCATAATGCCTACTTCAAAGGTGACGCAGAGACATTAATGCTTGCTATGGAAGTATCAGCCAGAACAAACCCAAATAAAGTTTTTAAAATACATCATATTTTAGAAGACGGAAACCTTGTTGCTGTACATTCGCATCTTAAACAAACGCGTTCAGATATTGGTTTTGCCGTCGTGCATATTCTCAAATTCAAATTGAATAAAATCGTCGAACTTTGGGATCTTGGACAACCTGTTCCTAAAGATTCTATTAATGAAAACGGAATGTTTTAGTTAATTGTGAATTGTTAATGGTAAATTATTAATTATAGAATACTATAAAAAATCATCAACTATATTCAATCGAGCAACCATTAAACATTAAACAATAACAATTTACAATTTACAATTCACCATTAACAATTCACCATTAACCATTATAAATGAACTTCATCACCAAAATCTCCTTATTATTAGTTTTAATACTAACTTCTTGCAATTCATCAGCTCAAAAAAATAACGATTATAAAAAAAGCATCGATAGCGTACTTCAAAACTCAAATCCTAAATTTAATGGTGTGATTTTGATTTCTCAAAACGGAAAAACACTGTATTCAAAAGTTGAAGGTTTTTCAAATTTCGAAACTAAAAAACCTTTAAAATTAGATACGCAATTTGAAATCATGTCTAACAGTAAATTAATTGCTGCAACTCTGCTCTTATTGGAAGTCGAAAAAGGAAATGTCGATTTAAATGCTCCAATAAAAAAATATCTTCCTGAATTAACTCAAACTTGGGCAGATTCGGTAACGGTTCATCAGCTTTTAAATCATTCTCACGGAATTGTCGATTTACAAAAACCGTTAGTTTTTAAACCTGGAACCGATTTTAAATACGGAAATCTAAGTTTTAATCTGGTTGCAAAAATTGTCGAATTCAGCTCTAAAAAAAGCTATACAGAGGTTGCTGAATCACTTTTTAAGAAATTAAAAATGAATCACACTTTTTGCTATTCAAAAGATAAAGAACAAAATCTGGCAACAGGTTATTATAATGAAAAAAATCAATTGGAACCTGATACCTCAAGACAAATCACAGATGAAACTTTAGGCGCAGACGGCATAATTTCAACCGTTTCTGATTTAGCAATTTGGAACAATAATCTTCATAAAGGAAAGATTCTAAAACCAGAATCGTATCAATTGTTAATTAAAAACACCATTTTATCTCAGCATAATTTCTTCGGAAAAGAAAAACAGCCTTATGGATACGGAATTCGAATTGTAGAAGAAGAATCTGTTAAGTATCTTGGACATACAGGTTTGGGAGACGGGTTTTCTGGCGTAAATTTGTATTTCCCAAAAAGTGATGTAAGTTTGATTGTATTGGAAAATCAGATGCCTGAAGATGCTAATTTGTTTTATGCGACTGAATTTAAAATCAAAAACGTTCTTTTAAAAAGCAATTTATTAAAGAAATAGTAAGCTAAAATGGCAAAAAATAAAACCACAGAAACTCAAAACAGCGTTACTGATTTTATTAACGCTGTTGAAAATGACGTTAAAAGAAATGATGCTTTTGAACTTCTAAAAATAATTGAGGAAATAACAGGTTTTGAACCCAAAATGTGGGGCCCAAGCATTATTGGTTTCGGAAGTTATCACTACAAATATGAAAGCGGACACGAAGGAGATGCGCCACTTGCAGGATTTTCGCCAAGAAAAACAGCAATGACTGTTTATTTCTATCTGCCTGAAGAAAAAAGAGAAGCACTTTTATCTAAACTAGGAAAGCATACGTCGTCAAAAGCCTGTATTTACGTTAAAAAATTAACTGATATTGATATCGAAATCCTAAAAAAGATAATTTTACTTTCAATTGAATATACCCAAAATTTATATCCGCAAAATAAATGATAACATTCCTAATTCTATTATTCCTGATTGTTTTGGCAATTTATATGTTTCTGCAGCATCCAAAATTCGGAAAAGCACCTTCGGGCGCAAGATTAATTCAGATTCAAAATTCACCTCAATATAAAAATGGAAAATTCGAAAACCAGAGTTTTACGCCAGATTTAGCTGAAGGAGCAAGTATGGCTGGAGTTTTGCTTGAATTTTTCTTTAAAAAAGTAGATCGAAAAATCCCGACAGATTTGATTCCTTCTATAAAAACCAATTTACTCAAACTTTCTTTAGATCAAGATATTTTAGTTTGGTTCGGGCATTCGTCATACTTTATTCAGTTGGAAGGAAAGCGTTTTTTGATTGATCCTGTTTTCAGCGGTAACGCCTCTCCTATTCCCGGTACAACAAAATCGTTTAAAGGTTCTGATATTTATTCGGTTGAAGATCTTCCAGAAATTGACTATTTATTGATTACGCACGATCATTATGATCATTTGGATTACGATACTATTTTAAAATTAAAACCTAAAACTAAAAAGATAATCACAGCTCTTGGCGTAGGTTCTCATTTGGAATTCTGGGGCTTTTCTCCTGAAATTATTATTGAAAAAGATTGGCACTCAAAAATCAAATTAGATCAAAATCTAACCATTCATACTGCTCCTTCTCGTCATTTTTCGGGCAGAGGTTTTAAAAGATGCAATACGCTTTGGACTTCTTTCATTTTGGAAACTAAGGATTTTAAAATGTATTTGGGCGGAGACAGTGGTTATGATTCGCATTTTGCTGCAATTGGCGAAAAATATGGCCCGTTTGACATTGCTTTACTTGACAATGGCCAATACAATGAAAAATGGAAATATATTCACAACATGCCAGAAGATGTAATACAAGCCATGAAAGACCTAAAAGCTAAAAGGGTATTTCCTGTACATTCTTCGAAATTTGCTTTATCACTACATTCTTGGGACGAACCTTTAAATAAAGTGACTGAATTAAATAATCTCTCAGAAAACCCGATTCCGTTAGTAACGCCAATGATCGGTGAAGCTGTTGAATTAAAAAACGACAAACAAGAATTTCAACAATGGTGGAAAGAGGTGAATTAATTATGAGTTGTGAATTATGAATTGTGAGTTCTAAATTTATGCAAAACATGAAACCTGAAACTTGAAACTCTAAAACCAGAAACAAACTAAAAACCGTGAAACAAAAAATAATACTTCTGTTCTTTTTCTTCCTTTTAACAACCAGCATTTTTTCACAAAATACTTATGTGTTTTTAGGTTCTTATAATCGCGATAAAACGGCAGAAACGATTCAGGTTTATCAATTGGATACTTTGACCGGGAAACTGACCAAATTTACTTCGGTTAAAAATATTGTCAATCCATCATATTTAACGGTTTCTCCAAACGGAAAATATGTTTACGCCTGCACAGACACTAAAACTCCAAATGCAGGAAGTGTAAGCAGTTTTGAGTTTAATACCACAGCAAGAACTTTGACTTTTTTAAACAGCCAGAGAAGCGGTGGCGAAAATCCAGTGTATGTCAGCGTGCACAAAAACGGAAAATGGCTTGCCAATGCCAATTATACAGAAGGAAGTGTATCGGTTTATCCAATTCTGGAAAATGGCAGGATTGATTCTATTGCGCAAAATTTTCACTATACAGACGGAAGCGTAAACAAAGAAAGACAAACCAAATCTCATGTGCACTCGGCAGTATTTTCTCCGCAGGGCAATTATTTATTTTTACCCGATTTAGGCGCCGATAAAATACGTAGTTATGCTTTTGATGAAAATCAGAAAAAACCTTTAATAGAAACTCAAAATCCATTTACAAAAACCGATTTAGAAGCTGGACCAAGACATTTTACTTTTCATCCAAATCAAAAATGGGGATATTGTACTGAAGAAATGGCGGGACAGATAAGTGTTTACAATTATGAAAATGGTGTTTTAAACAAAGTGCAGCGCATTGCCACACATCCCGACAAAATTAAAGAAGGTTTTGAGAGCTCTGATATTCATATTTCTCCTGACGGAAAATTTCTTTACGCGACAAACCGAGGTAAAGAAAACAATATTGCGATATTCTCTATTGATGAAAACGGATTATTGAAAAACATTGGCTATCAATCTACACGAGGAAAACATCCGCGTATATTTGCTATTGACGAAAGCGGAAAATTTCTAGTTGCTTCGAATGTTCAAACCAATAATATAGTTGTTTTTAAAAGAGATTCTAAAACGGGATTATTAAAAAAAGTAGGGAAACAGATTAAAATGCAAAATGTTTCTTGTGTGCAGATTAAACAGATATAATTTTTTGTTTCACGCAGATTTTGCAGATTAAAACAGATTTTATTTTGCCTTCCTGAGCGAAGTCGAAGGATCGCTAGTGAATTGACACAGATTAAAAATGAGAAACAGAATGGAATAAAAACTAACCATAAAAAACCAAAACAATGCAAACATCAAATTTCAATTTACAGCCCGATTTCTTAGAAAATGAAATTTCAAAATTAATTCCCTTAGAAGAAAAACATTTTGAAGCATTATTTGAAGCTGCTTCTGATCCTTTAATTTGGGAACAGAATCCTGTAAAGGATCGATATACAAGAGTAGGTTTCAAAACTTATTTTGACATAATAATCACAAAAAGTTCGTTTCTAATTCTTGACAAACAAACCAATGAAGTAATGGGAACAACAAGTTTTTATGACTACAATCCAGAAAAATCGAATGTTGGAATTGGCTACACTTTCATTACAAGAAAATATTGGGGTGGACCATATAATAGTTCAAATAAGAAATTAATGATGGATTATGCTTTCCAGCATGTTAATTCGGTGCTTTTTCATATTGGAGCAGAAAATTTTCGTTCTCAAAAAGCCGTTTTAAAACTAGGAGCCGAAAAAATCAATGAACTGACATTTTCTATTAATGACACTGATTTTCCTTATTTTGAATATGAATTGAAGAAAAACAGAGACTTGAAATAAAAGGAAAGAAGCAAGAGAAAAGATATTGAACATAATAAATCGTCTTTCTTCTTGCTACTCTCATCTTGTCTAAAAAAAGCAAAAGAATGAAAAGAATTACTGTTTTCTGTGCTTCTAGTTTTGGCACTGAAAAAATTTATGAAGAACAAGCCACTGCTCTAGGAAAAACTTTGGCCGAACAAAATATAGAATTAGTTTACGGCGGTGCAAATGTAGGTTTGATGGGTGCGGTTGCAGATGGAGCCTTAAATGCAGGTGGAAAAGTAATTGGCGTGCTTCCGAACTTTTTACGATCAAAAGAAATTGCTCATTTAGGCTTAACTGAATTAATTTTGGTAGAAAGCATGCACGAAAGAAAAACCAAAATGAACGATTTATGCGATGGTGTAATTGCGCTTCCTGGAGGTTTTGGAACGCTAGAAGAGCTTTTCGAAATGTTGACTTGGGCGCAATTAGGATTGCACAAAAAACCAATTGCTGTTTTAAACGTAAATGGCTATTACGATTCCTTGATTGAGTTATTGCAAACTATGACCGAAAAAGGATTGCTTAAAGAAGTAAATCGAGAAATGCTTTTGGTAAGTGACAATATTGCTGATTTATTGGATCAAATGAAAAATTACGTTGCGCCAACTGTTGGAAAATGGATTGATAAAAAGAACGTTTAATTTTAGGCTGTAAAAGCTAATTACATATATTCGCTCTTCCAAAATTAAATAACCTATTATTAAATGAAAAAAATTACCCTATTCCTTTTTACAATTACTTTAATCACATTCAAAACAACTGCTCAAGAATCAAAATTTAAATTTGGTGTGCAAGCAGGTTTAACCTACTCAAGTTTTAGAGGTTACGAATCTTTTATAGATGAAGACCCTGGTTTTTCTTATTTATTTGGAATTTCAGCGCAATACAAACTAAATGAAAGTCTGTCTTTAAGAGCAGATTTAGATTACGACAGAAAAACACAAACTTCAAAAGGAGAAGGCGCTTATATTTCGAATGTATCATATGATCGTTATAGCATTAAAACAACTAACTATTTGAATTATATCACACTTCCTATCATGTTAAAATTCAGTTTTACTCGTAATAAGAGTTTTTATATTAATGGAGGACCTTATTTAGGTTATTTGCTTAAGTCAGGTTGGAAATATAAAACTTCTGGCATACAAAATTCAGATGAGAATTTAGAAGATACCAAATATAGAAAATCAATGGATTTTGGAGTTTCAGCCGGATTCGGAAAAGAATTTAAACTAAATGATAATCACAACATCTATATTGAATTACGAGAAAATTTAGGTTTAACAGATATTGCTAAACCTGCTATGCCGACTGACCAATCAATGAAAACAAATTCTCTCAATTTAATTGCTGGATTTACATTTTAATTAAATTTTAGCACATATTAATATCTGAATTCCTAAATTAGAAGTTTAAAAGTAAATCAACTTAAAATTTACTTTTAAACTTCTAACAAACAACTTCTAACCTAAAAAAAATGAAAACAGAAAACAATAAATATGCAAAGGCCGAAATGCTGATTAGAAAACCTGTTTCAGAAGTTTTTCAGGCTTTTATCGATCCTCAAATTACTAGTAAATTTTGGTTTACGAAAGGATCGGGAAAATTAGAAGAAAACCAAAAAACCGAATGGACTTGGGAAATGTATGGTTTTTCGCTTTCAGTAACTACACTTGTTGTACAAGAAAATAAAAAGATTGTCTTAGAATGGGGAAATCCAGACGAAATTACTTTAGTCGAATGGGTTTTTAGTCCGTTAAACGAAAATGAAACTTTTGTGAGTATTACCAATTCTGGTTTTCACGGAGATTCGGATAAAATAATTGATCAGGTTCGTAATTCAACTGAAGGTTTTACTTTGGTTTTAGCGGGAGCAAAAGCTTATTTGGAGCATAATTTACGATTGAATTTGGTTTTGGATCGTTTTCCTAAAGGTCTTGCTTAATCTTATTTAACCGCAAAATCTGTGTGTGTTTTTTTACCGCAAAGATCGCAATCCCGATAGCTATCGGGAACGCAAAGTACGCAAAGTCTTTTTGAGAATCATTAAAATGAAAAGTTCACAAAGTATTTTCTATACAAAGCTTTGCGAACTTAAAATATAGATTTTGCTTAGTCTTCGTATAAAAAAAATTAGCGCACTTTGCGGTAAAGATTTAACTGCAAAGAAAGGCAACTTGAAACCTGAAACCTGAAACAAAAAAAAGTTATGGAAGTTAAAAAACCCGAAAACATAGACGAATACATTGGTGCATTTCCGAATGATGTTCAGGAAGTTCTAGAGAAAGTTCGAATGACGATTCAGAAAGCAGCTCCAGATGCTAAAGAAAAAATCAGTTATTCGATGCCAGCTTTTGAGCAGAATGGAATTGTGGTTTATTTTGCGGCTTTCAAAAACCATATCGGACTTTATGCTCTGCCTTCTGGACATGCAGCATTTGCCGAAAAACTTTCGAAGTATAAATCAGGAAAAGGGTCTGTCCAATTTCCTTTGAAAGAGCCAATGCCATTTGACTTAATTGATGAAATAGTCAAGTTTAGGGTAAAAGAAAATCTTGAAAAAGTAAAAAAGAAGTAATCTTAAATCTTAGTATTTTATTATCATTTACAAAGTCTTATTTAATGAAAAAAATAAACCTCCTTTTTTTGCTTTTTGCCTTTTTTACAACCTTTTTGAGTTTCGCTCAAGACGAAGCCGCAATTGAAAAAGAAATTCTAGAACTTCATAAACCGACAAAAAAAGTTCGCGATTCTATCGTAAAACTCCAAAAAGAAGTGTATTCAAAAATTGAAATTGAAAAAGACTCGATAATTAAAAATCAATTAAATCTTCGTTTGGATGAGTTAGAAAATGCAAAAGATCAAAATGATATTGAAGAATTAAAACTTGATTTTGTTTTTGCTAAAAATCATCCTAATTCATACCGTTCTTTACAACTAATGCGACTTCATGTTAGTCGTTTTATTGGAATGAATTTTTATGACACTTTCGTGGAAGTTTTTGAAAATTTTACGCCAGAAATAAAGAATTCTGAAAAAGGACAAGAAATGTCCGAGAAATTAAAATATTTTAACCAAAGCAAAGTTGGAAGTCCAGCGCCCTACTTTAATCTGAAGGACATTGATAATAAAGACATTTCGCTTGCCGATTTTAAAAACAAACAATATGTTTTAATTGATTTCTGGGCTAGCTGGTGTGCTCCTTGCCGTGAAGAATTACCGTATATTAGAGAGTTATACAAAAATTATAAATCGCTAGGCTTTGAAATAATAAGCATTACAAAAGATGAAAAATCGGATGCTTGGAAAAAGGCCATTGCAAAAGATAAAATTGAATCCTGGAAACATATTTCTATTTTAGAAAATAATAGTTCAATAGATAAGGATTATTTCGTTAGCGGAATCCCTCACAAAATTCTTATTGATAAAAACGGCATTATTATTGGGAAATGGAAAGGCGGTGGAGAAAACAATAAACATGATTTACAAAAGCTTTTAAAATCGATTTTTGAAGCAGAATAACATACAGAAATGAATTTAACCGAACATTACAATCAGCTTTATAAAACATCTTCTGAAATCATTTCGGCAGGAAAATACTCGATAGATTCTGAGCTTAAAAATGAGTCTGATTCTCGTTTTGGAATTACGTTGCTTATTCGTCCAAATGATGAAATTAAAGCGAATATCGAAGCTTTTATCAATGAACTTAAAAAGGCTGAACCAGAACAGTATTTTTATCCAGATTCAGACATCCATATTACGGTAATGTCGATTATTTCTTGTTCGGATAAATTTACTTTAAATCAAATCTCTCCAAACGAATATATTGAAGTAATTTGCAGAAGTATGGTTGACGTAGAGAAAATAAAAATTCATTACAAAGGCATAACCGCTTCACCTTCGGCCATTATGATTCAGGGATTTCCAAGTGATGAAACGTTGAATAATTTACGAAACAGGCTTAGAGAGAATTTCAAAAATTCAGGATTACAGCAATCTATAGACAGCCGATATGAAATTTCAACCGCACATTCTACGGTAATGCGTTTTCAGGAAAAACTTCAAAATCCGAAAAAACTAATAGAAATTACAGAAAAATTCCGTGATTATGATTTTGGAGAATTTGAAGTCAAAAATTTAGAATTGGTTTATAATGACTGGTATCAGCGCAAAAGTACTACTCGCGTTTTGGGTGATTTTGGATTGAGATGATTTACTTGAAGTTAGAAAAAAAATGTTAATAAACCTTCTATTTTCAAGTTTTAAGCTTCACAAAAACATATACCTTTGAGTTCAAAATAACCAAATCATACAAACTTACAACGGTGGATAAAAAACTTTACGGGCTAGATCATTTACGTGCTTTTGCAATCTCTTTTGTTTTTTTATTTCACTATCAAGTTCCTGTATTTGATTACCCGGAATGGCTTCCTATAATTGCGAAATTTGGCTGGACAGGAGTCGATTTATTTTTTGTCTTAAGCGGTTTTCTAATTTCTTCTCAACTATTTTTTCAAATTAAAAATGGCGTCGGAATTTCGTTTAAAGACTTTTTTGTAAAACGCTTTTTTAGAATTCTTCCTGCTTTTTGGTTTGTCACAGCAATCTATTATCTTTTCCCTTTTTTTAGAGAAAGAGAAGCTCTTCCTTCTTTATGGAAACTACTCACCTTTACACAAAATTTTGATTTAAATCTTAAAGATTTTGGTACATTTTCGCATGCTTGGTCACTTTGCGTCGAAGAACACTTTTATCTTCTCCTACCCTTATTTCTATACTTTTTGCTAAACACAAAATTCTTCAACAAATCATATTGGCTGCTAATTATCTTTGTCATATTAGGATTTGTCATTCGATTTTATAGTTGGGAAAAATTATATATTCCAACTATTGAAAATGATAATTCTTGGCTTTATTGGTACAAGTATATTTACTACCCAACATACAATCGCTTGGATGGACTTTTGATCGGGGTTTCAATTGCAGCCTTATATCAGTTTGTTCCTGAATTATGGAATAAAATTTCGAAATACGGAAATCTTTTATTGATTATTGGACTTCTAATATTGCTTGGAGCTTATATTCTTTGTATTGAAGAAAGATCTTTTTACGCATCAATTTTTGGGTTTCCAATAATTGGACTTGGCTACGGATTTGTAGTAATGGCTGCTATTTCTACTGAAAGTGTATTATACAAATGGAATTCTAAAACTACTACTTTTATAGCAAGTCTTTCATATGGAATTTATTTAACTCACAAAGGAATTATACATGTTACGCAGGAATTTCTCGCTTATTTAAATATCGATACAAAAAGTACATTTTCAATGTTAATTTGCATTATTACCTGTGTAACAGCTGCATATCTACTTCACCAAATAATTGAGAAACCCTTTATGAAATTGAGAACAAGATTCTTGAGTGAGAAAAAATTATTACTTGAATTTTCCAAAATGCCATAATACTCCAGCTGGATCATGAAGAAAACATTCGCTTCCCCAATCTAGATATTTTATCGGAGTTAATTTTGCTCCTTCATATTTTTCGGGAAGATTCAAAGCTAAAAGCTCTTGATAATAACGTTCAACATTGTCAACTTCTAGAAAAATCATCGTGTTTTCAATCCAGCTTTTATCATAATAATCTTGAAGATAAAAAGCAATTTCTCCCGTTTTGAAAACCGAAAAATTAGATTCTAAAACCGTTTCTTCAAATCCTAAATCGCGATAGAAACTTCTTGATATTTCAAAGTTTTTAGAACCTATAAATGGGCGTATTGACTTAGCATTGTGATTCATATTTATGTTCTTTTGAAATTTTTTCAAGCTTTATTGCCCCAAACCAATTTGTTTACGCAAATCAAGATTTAAATTATACTGTTCTTGAATTGGGATAATTTTTCTTGTGCTTTTATTGATATCACTTCCTTCAGCTGTCCATAAAAATGGATAAAAATTAAAAACTTCATCGCCTTTTAATTTCGATACCTCCTCGCGCCATCCATTCCATCTATTCCCTTCATAGAATTTATCCAAGTCATTACTAAAACAAAAACCTAAAAACTCTGAGTATGTAATATCAAGCGGTTCATATTCTAAATTATCAGGCGAGAAATAATAGATCTTTCCAAGATCACTTCCTAATCCGCCTCCGTTTAATAAATAAAAACCGCCAATGGCGTCATCAGCAATCAGCAGGAAACTTGGCGTTTCGCCAAACTCATTAAATGATTTTCCTTTATTCCAATCTGGTAATGTTCTATTAAATTTTGAACTTCCAGACCCCAAAATTCTAATCCAGCCATCGTCTATTAAAAGACCACCTGTCATAAAAATTACAGCACCCATAGTTGACCTTGTCGTAACTTGAGTTTTATATAACGTTTCGCTTGCTCTCGCTTGATCAACTGGCAGAATCTCTACTTTATTTTTTGCAGTTTTAATCCACTCTTCCACAATTGGCCAGCCTGGATCGGCTTTGTCTATAAGTTCTTTTGTGCTTTTCATTTTATTCTGTGCGCTTACTGTAAAAGTAATTGCGATCAATACAATTAACAGGAGTTTTAGTTTCATTATTTGGTTTACAGCTTTTAAAAGATTGCCTAATTTTTCTTCAAAATACTTCCAATGCCTCGTCCAATCTGTTCTATAGCTTCAATTCCTTTTGCTAAAGGTGATGCAGTAAAATCTTCGTAAGCATCCATTGCGCTTTCTTTGCGATCGTCTTGCGGATAAACCAGTATCACATTATTGCTGTCAAAATATTTCTCAAATTTCTGAGGCAGTTTATCAAAAATAGACTGATACGAAACAGAGCCTTTTCTAGAAAGGTTGAAGACAACTAAATCGGTTGGTTTTATTTCGTCAGAGATACTTTCAAAATCTTCCCAATCCGAAACATTTTTGAATCCTAATTTGGCATTTAATTTTAAATTATTAGCAATCTGCTGAATGGTTTCGTGCGTTTTATATTCGGCATGAAGCACAATCGGAATGCTTAATTCCTGTGATAGACGGCATATTTTCTGAAGAAGCAAATGAAAACCAACGCCTCTTTCAGAAAATGGAGGGCAGATAAAAACCAGTCTTTTTTCTTCAATAAAATTTTTCTGGAACCTACAGATAAACAAAGTCTTATCGACATTATTGATTATCGAATCTACATTTTCTCCAAAAATTTTATCAATAAATCCTGTCTTTCTCGGCCATCCCACAATCACAATATCAGACATAATTTCTTTTGAAGTTCTGGCAATTCCACTCGCAGGGTTGTGATCAATTCTGGCAATGGTATTGATTTTAACTTCTGAAGCAGAACCTTGAATAACAAATTTATCAGCTGCTTTTCTGTATTTCAGAATGTTCTTTTCTGCTTGATTATTATTAGGAACAATCGTCAATAAAGTAATTGGGTTAGATGACTTCTTATCTTTTATCAAAAGGGCAAAATCCAGTAAGCTCGCCGCCGCCGAAGTTTTAGCCAACGGAATCAGAATATGTTCGTCAAGAATTTGGTCTCTTTCTGTATCTTCATGTGAGAATTCTTCTTCGCAGATTGCAATTTTCTTGGCCGCCTTTTCAGTAGCAAATGAAGCTACAATACATGTAATCAGAATCAGAATAATGGTTCCGTTTAAGATATTTTCGTCTAAAATTTTAGCTTTATAACCCACCAAAATTACTGCCAAAGTTGCTGCTGCGTGCGCACTGCTTAATCCAAAAATAAGCTGTCTTTCGGTTCTAGTGTATTTAAAAACAATTTGAGTAAAAAATGCTGCAATCCATTTACCGAATATGGCCACAACACTTAAAGTTCCTGCTACGATCAAAGCAGTTGGTCCGCTCAAAATAACGCTGACATCAACTAACATTCCCACTGAAATCAAGAAGAACGGAATGAATAATGAGTTTCCAATAAACTCTATTCTATTCATCAAAGCAGAAGAATGCGGAATAAGCGGATTTAATGCCAAACCTGCTACGAAAGCTCCAATGATTGGCTCTACTCCTGCTACTTCGGCCAAAAAGGCGGCAAAGAAAACCACAGAAAGCACAAAAATATAATGGGCATGTTTTTCACTCTCTAATTTCTTGAAAAACCATTTTGCAACACGTGGAATAATTACAAACATTATGGCAGAAAAAATAGCTAAAGAAATTATCAGTTTTACCCAAAATGCTTGATTTAAATTCCCCTGAGCACTTCCCATAATTACGGCCAGAATAATCAAAACGGCAGTATCGGTCAAGATGGTTCCTCCAACGGTAATGGCAACCGCCTGATTTTTGGCAATTCCCAATTTACTGACAATAGGATACGCAACCAAAGTGTGAGTTGCAAACATGCTTGCTGTCAAAAAACTGGCATTAAAATCATATTGAAGCAAATAAAAACAAACTGGAAATCCGATAGAAAGCGGTAGAATAAAGGTAAAAAGACCAAAGAGTAAACTCTTATTTCTGTTGGCTTTAAACTCATTCATATCCAATTCCAATCCTGCAATAAACATGATATACAAAAGTCCAATTGTCGAAAATAAATCGACTGCAGAGTTTTTTGCCAAAATATTTAATCCGTGAGGGCCAATGATAACTCCCGAAATAATAAGCCCAATAATTCCTGGAATATTAATCTTTTTAAGTAAAATTGGTGAAAGCAGAATTATAAAAAGTATTAATGAAAAAATTAATACAGGGTTACTTAAAGGTAATTCGAATTCTTGTAATAGATGTTTAAAAAATTCTATCATATGGTAACTTTATCTTCTTGTGGCATTATAATTTGTAAAAAGACATTTTTCAGAATTCAAACAAAATCCATGAAGTATTAATATTGACGAATCGAGTATTCTTTACAACTCGTTCTTTTACAAAAATACCTAAAAATAGCTAACTTTTTACGTAAAGCGCATATTAAGGTTTTAAATTTATTTCGTTGCCGAATTATTAAATTTTAATATCTTTTTTAACAAATATGCAAGATTAACATTCAAAAAATAATCATAATTGCATTATTCGATTATCTTTGTCTTAATAAAAATTGAACAATGGAAGAATGTATCTCTGTTTTTGATATGCTTAAAATTGGCGTTGGCCCTTCAAGCTCACATACTTTAGGTCCTTGGCGTGCTGCTGAACGTTTTCTTGAAGAGCTCAAAGACGAAGCAATTTTAGACGATATTACTAGAGTAAAAGTCGACTTATATGGCTCACTTTCTTTAACTGGAAAAGGCCACGCAACAGATCTTGCCGTAATGCTCGGATTGAGCGGACAAGATCCTGAATATATTCCTGTTGAAGATATCGCAGGAATTATTAAAAAAATCGAAACTACAAACGAAATCAATTTGGGTAACCAAAAAGTGATTCCGTTCTTTTTTCTTCAAGACATTGTTTTTAACAAAGACTTTCTTCCGTTTCATGCCAACGGATTGAAATTTACAGCTTACAAATCTGATGACTCAGAATACGAATCTACTTTTTATTCTATCGGAGGCGGGTTTGTTGTAAAAGAAGAACGTACCAACGCTAAAGAAAAGAAAGCAATAAAATGTGCGTTTCCTTACCCAATTCAAAATGCAGCTGAATTATTGAATTATACGATTACTGAAAACAAATCAATTTCTGAAATTGTATATCAAAATGAAATTTCGATGCGCCCAGAAGCAGAAGTGCATTCTGAATTAATGCGTATTTGGAATACTATGCTGGAGTGTATGTATATTGGCTGCCACTCAGAGGGTATTCTTCCTGGCGGACTTCATGTAAGAAGAAGAGCTTTTGACATGCACCAAAACCTAATCGGATTATCAAATTATACCGACCCGCAAAGCTGGCTGGAAGAAATTAGAAAAACTGAAGTTAAATTTCGCCAGATTTTAAAATGGGTTAGCTGTTTTGCACTTGCCGTAAATGAAGTAAATGCTTCTTTAGGACGTGTTGTTACAGCTCCAACAAATGGAAGTTCTGGAGTAATTCCGGCCGTTTTAATGTATTATATGGTAATTGAAAACCATAGTGCAGGCGAAAAAGAAATCAAACAATTTTTGATGGTTGCCGGCGAAATCGGAAGTATCTTCAAAAAAGGATCTACTATTTCTGCAGCAATGGGCGGATGCCAAGCTGAGATTGGCGTTTCTTCTGCAATGGCGGCGGGAGCTTTATGCGAATTGATGGGCGGAACTCCTGCTCAGGTTCTTATGGCTGCTGAAATCGCAATGGAACATCATTTAGGTTTGACCTGTGATCCTATTGGCGGTTTAGTTCAGATTCCTTGTATCGAAAGAAATACAATGGGTGCCATTAAAGCGATAAATGCTGCTGAATTAGCTCTAGAAACTGATTCTAAAAATGCTAAAGTTCCTTTAGACAAAGTGATTAACACAATGTGGGAAACAGCAAAAGATATGAATTCAAAATACAAAGAAACTTCTGAAGGAGGTCTTGCAGTTGCCGTAAATATGGCT
This sequence comes from Flavobacterium nitrogenifigens, assembly GCF_003254565.1. GTDB lineage: Bacteria > Bacteroidota > Bacteroidia > Flavobacteriales > Flavobacteriaceae > Flavobacterium > Flavobacterium nitrogenifigens. The sequence continues at coordinate 144,409 of NZ_QJRI01000180.1, read as the reverse complement.
GATTGCTAAAATTTAAGTTGCCACGAATTCCACAAATTAGCACGAATTATTTTTATATAGATTAGTGTTAATTTGTGGAATTCGTGGCAAAAAAATATAGAAACATTCATGAAAAAACTTTACTTCTTATTATTTTTCTGCTCCATTCTACTTCATTCTCAAGAACGTTATTTTTTAAACTCAGACACAAGACTCTATACTTCGCCAAATCCATCTGCAGATTTTTTAGGATATTTTAAATATGGAGCAGAAGTCCGTTTATTATCAGAAAATCAAAATGGCTGGTACAAAATACAAGCCGATAATTTGAGCGAAGGATATATTCAAGAAAAATATATCGCTAAAAGTCTTAATGCAAAAGATCTAAAAGTTAAAGATCCTAAGAACCCAATTCTTGAAGGTGGCGATGCTTATTATGGAGGCAATCATCTTTTTGTTCTTGCTGCAGGATTGAAAGCGAGAGCTTTGCCTGATAAGAGTTCAAAAATCAGAGAAATTTTATTTACTGGAGATCCTGTTCCCGTAAATTATCTTCCTATAAATCCTGATGAATGGGTAAATATAAATGGTAGTTTTAATGAAGAATATTCTAAATATACACTTAGAAAATTTCTTGGTCCACGACCTAATTTTGATGCTCTTTTAAAAGAATTTGACAAACTTGATGCTACTGCTCTTAACGAACGTAAAACAGTTAGCGAAAGAATTGTAGAATTGGCTTGGAACAGTAATTACGATAAATTAATTCCAGCATATCAAAGATATTACGAAGTTGTAAAACAGCTAAACGACTCTAAATTACTTACCGAAACAGAATTAAATATGGCATTGGCCAAAGGTTTGGCAAATCATAAATTAGTCGAACAGATAATTGCATTCACACAAAAATCGCATTATTCATTAAAAAGTTTTAAAACAAAATCGGTTAACATTTCGCTGACAGATTTGATTAAAACAATGGGAAATCCGCCCAAAAAAACTCGCATTTCAGATGAATGCGGAATTTATCTGAGTGATTTATTTTATTACTATCCAGATTTGGAAGTTTCTGTTGATGAAAAGCAAAATCAAGGAGAAATCATTAAAGTTTTCATTAACGAAAACAATAAATTTATTATAAACTCTAATGCTATTTTAGATCATACACTGTCTGAAAAAGCTTTCATTGAAAAATATGGAACTTATATTGAAGCTTCTCTAAAATCGCCTCACATTTATAGTATCGTAATGGAAGACAGTCAATTCCGTTTAGATTTTAAAGACGGTAAACTATTTTCTGTCGAAATATTCTATTATTGCTGATTCCCGTTTTACAATTATTCAATACTTTTACATTATCAAAAAAACAATAAAATGTCAGTAGCAAAAAAAGATTATAAAAGAATCACAACAAAGTCATTAATTGAAATGAAAAGCAATGGAGAAAAAATCTCTATGCTGACTGCGTATGATTATACAATGGCTAAAATTGTTGATACCGCTGGTATTGATGTAATTTTAGTTGGTGATTCGGCATCAAACGTAATGGCGGGTCACGAAACTACTCTACCTATTACTTTAGATCAGATGATTTACCATGCTTCTTCTGTAGTTCGCGCTGTAGAAAGAGGTTTGGTTGTAGTTGACTTACCTTTCGGAAGTTATCAGTCAGATTCAAAAGAAGCCTTACGTTCTTCTATCAGAATCATGAAAGAAAGTGGTGCACATGCTGTAAAACTTGAAGGAGGAAAAGAAATTAAAGAGTCTATCAAAAAAATATTAAATGCTGGAATTCCAGTAATGGGCCATCTAGGTTTAACTCCTCAATCTATCTATAAATTCGGAACTTATACGGTTCGCGCTAAAGAAGAAGAAGAAGCTGAGAAACTAATCGAAGATGCTCAAATGCTTGAAAAAGTAGGATGCTTTGCTGTTGTTTTGGAAAAAATTCCTGCAGCGCTTGCTAAAAAAGTAGCTGATAGCATTTCTATTCCAGTTATCGGAATTGGAGCTGGAGGCGGTGTTGACGGTCAGGTTTTAGTAATCCACGATATGTTAGGAATGAATAACGAATTCAGTCCACGCTTCCTTCGCCGTTACTTAAATCTTTACGAAGAAATGACAAAAGCAATCGGACAATACGCTGCTGATGTGAAATCTAGTGATTTCCCTAATGCTAATGAACAATATTAAAGTTAGACTGGCTTAGATTTTTAGACATACTTAGACTTCTTAGATCTTATGCTTAAATTTATTTAATTGCATAACCCCTAAGAAGTTTAATTTTTTGAAATCTTAAGACCTTATTAAAATCTATCAACTATTATAAGCCATGCATCAATTTAAAGAGCTTTTGATTTGGAAAAAAAGCAGATTATTTTGTTCTAAAATTTATTCTATAACAGCCACATTTCCTAGTGAAGAAAAATTCGGAATAATTAATCAACTAAGAAGAGCTGCAGTGTCAATTCCTTCAAATATTGCAGAAGGTTCTTCAAGAAATTCAAATAAAGATTTTGCTCGATTTTTAGAAATTGCCATTGGATCGGCATATGAAGTTGAAACACAACTTTTAATTTCATCTGACTTAGGATTCATAAATGAAAAAAATACAATTGAATTAATTAATTTATTAGAGGAAATCACTAAAATGACATCACGATTTAGAGCTACATTATTGTAAAATAAGTCAAAATCTAAGAAGTCTAAGTATGTCTAAAAATCTAAGCCAGTCTAATATGAAAATTGTTTCAAATAAAGATAACTTACAGATACTTCATGAAGACAATCACATAATTGTGGTTAATAAGCGTGTGGGCGATATTGTTCAAGGCGATAAAACAGGCGACAAACCTTTGTCTGATATTGTGAAAGAATACATTAAAGCCAAATACAACAAACCTGGAGATGTTTTCCTGGGTGTGATTCATCGTTTGGATCGACCTACAACAGGAATTGTAGTTTTTGCGAGAACCAGTAAAGCTTTATCTCGAATGAACGAATTGTTCAGCAATCGTGAAACTAAAAAAACATATTGGGCTGTTGTAAAAAATAAACCTCATGAAGCATCAGCAAAATTGGTTCATTATTTAAAACGAAACGAAAAAAACAATACTTCAAAAGCTCATTTAAAAGAAGTTCCAGACAGCAAATTAGCCAGTTTAGATTATACAATCATCAAAGAACTTCAAAATTATACGGCGTTGGAAATCAATTTGCATACTGGGCGTCACCATCAAATTCGCGCACAATTATCTGCAATTGGTTCTCCAATTAAAGGTGATCTTAAATACGGTGCAGACCGAAGCAATCCCGATGGCGGAATACATCTTCATGCGAGAAAACTAACTTTTGTACATCCTGTTTCTAAAGAAAACATTACGATTATCGCACCAACTCCAGACGACCCGATTTGGAATGCTGTATGATTTTTATGATTTAATTGTTAAGTTTTTAAATTTTATAAATTAACTTGCATAGGAAAAATTCAAGTTAATCGGAAAATGGATTATAAAAACAACATCGGATATCGAAAGGAAACTCTAAAAAAGTTATTGTACAATATTCAGAAAAGCGAAGATTTAATCGTAAAAGCTTTATACGATGACTTTAAAAAACCTGAATTCGAAGCTGTTTTGACCGAAACCAATTACGTCATTTCAGAACTGAAAGATGTTATAAAAAATATTAATAAATGGGCCAAACCTAAACGTGTCCTTCCATCAATTCTTAATTTCCCTTCTAGCGATTATATTTACAAAGAACCTTACGGAGACGTATTGATCATTGCTCCTTGGAATTATCCTTTTCAGCTTGCTTTATGTCCATTGGTTGCTGCAGTAGCTGCGGGAAACCGAGTAGTTTTAAAACCTTCTGAACTTACACCTCATACCTCTGCCGTAATTGCAAAAATTATAGAAAAAACTTTTCATGTTAATCATGTTGAAGTTTTTGAAGGCGGAATCGAAGTTTCTAATAAACTGCTGGCACAGCGTTGGGATTATATCTTTTTTACTGGAAGCGTTGCTGTAGGCAAAATTGTTGCGAAAGCAGCAGCCGAAAATTTAACTCCAGTTACACTCGAATTGGGAGGAAAAAATCCTTGCGTTATAGATGAAACTGCCAACTTAAAACTTGCCGCCAAACGAATTGTCTGGGGAAAATTTATTAATGCTGGCCAGACTTGCATTGCTCCCGATTATATTCTGATTCAGAAAAATATGAAGGTGAATTTCATTTCGTATTTAATTGAAGAAATCATTAAAGCTTATGGCAAGAAAATTGACAAATCTCCTGATTTTGCCAGAATTATAAATACAAAAAACTGGTACCGATTGACCAATATGATTCAAAATGAGCATATTTTATTTGGAGGAGAAAGCGATGCCAACAAACTTTATATTGCACCAACGCTTCTTGAAGAGCCAGATTTGGATAGTCCAGTTATGGCCGAAGAGATCTTTGGTCCCATTCTGCCGATTTTAGTTTACGAAAATGAAAACGACATCGAAAAGGTTATTAGCCGTTATGAAAAACCTCTTTCGTTTTACATTTTTAGCGAAAACAATTCATTTACACAGAAACTAATTTCAAAATACTCTTTCGGAGGTGGCTGTATCAACGATTCTGTTATTCATTTCTCTAATAACAGATTGCCTTTTGGCGGTGTTGGCCATAGCGGAATCGGTGCGTATCATGGCAAACGAAGCTTCGATACATTCTCTCACCATAAAGCAATTGTAAAAAAAGGAAACTGGCTTGATTTACCTATGCGTTATGCACCATATAAAAATAAACTAGTTTCCATAAAAAGGATTTTAGACTGGCTATAAATCAGTTAAAAACATTTCGGAATGTTTTGTAGATTTTTATATAGAATTGATTAAAAATATTATATTTACGTCAAGATACCTTTCAAATATTATAAGTCTATAAAACAATTCTACATACAAATGAAATCTACACGTGATCAAATTGAGGACATTAAAAAAAATGGCTATTCCCTTGATTTTGCTACAGTTTTTAACCACGCTTTCGAAAACTATAAAAAAATAGCTCTTTACTCTGGGCTTATTATCTTAGTATTTTCGATTATTGCTGCTGTGGTTTTTATGGGAATAATGGTTGCCTATTTTGGAGCACAAGCCATATCAAAAGATTTCATCGAGAACATAGAAAACCAACAATTCACAGCTATCGAACTTGTAGTACAAACCGTCGTTGTTTCTGTAGTTGCAGGAATTACAGCTCCTTTTGGTGCAGGTTTTCTTAAAATGGCAGATTCTGCAGATAAAGACGTTGAGTTTAATGTTTCAACTATCTTTACTTACTATAAAGCTCCGTATTTTGGACAAATTTTCGTAGCAGCTTTTATTCCTGCTTTGTTAGGAACAGCTCTTGCCAACTTAATTGAAAGTTCAGGAATTTTAATTCTTGGAAATATAGTTTCGTTTACTGTTTCCTACTTCATGTATATGTCAATACCATTAATTGTTTTCGGAAACCTTGGAGCAATTGACGCTATAAAATCAAGTTTTATAATTGTTACTAAAAATCCGCTCAACATATTTGCCTTTTTTATCATAGGTTTTCTTGGTTCAATGGTTGGTTTTATTGCCTGTTGCGTAGGTATCATTTTTACTGTTGTTTTTAACAGCTCTATGATTTATGCAACATATTTTGCCATTTTTGGAACACAATCTGAAGAAGAAGATTCAATTGATTCAATCGGAAAATACAATGTAGATTAAAATAGAAAATTCTTAATTATAGAGAACCTAACCACTTCTTTTTAAGAATTTTCAAAACGCTATTTACTTAACTAACATACCCCAAATTCTATGGTCGCAAACTGTAGTTTTTTCAATTCGGTTATCTCAGGAATTTCCGCTAGTGGAAGTGCCTTTGAATCAATTATGACCGGATGGTATGTATTTAATCCTGATATCATTTTCTACAATAATCATAAACTTATTGTTTTAGGATTATCGCTCTTTGCTTTTCTGTCGCTTTTGGTCTATCAATTTTTCAAAATCAAAGCAAAAATTGGATATTTCATAGAAAAAAAGAAAGAACAAGATACTGTTAGCAGAGAATATCAGCTTTATATTTTATTTTTTGGCATTGCAGTAATTGTTATCGAAATTATCAATGAAATCTTCAAAATTAGACCCAAAAGCCTATTGGTAGTCAATGTTCTCATTGGCATTTTTGTTCTTTTAATTTACACTGTAACAAATAGAATCAAATGGGTAAGAGATCAAATCCAACAGATTTTTATTTCTTGCTTCTTTATTTATATCAGTTATGTCGCTTACAACATTGTTACCTTAAGAAATGACGTTGTACCGATTATTGTTTTCCTTATTTCTTTTTTCTTTTCGTACAACATCCTCAAGCCTATAAAAATTTACTGGACTTTTGTCGGCTTAACCTTTGCTTTTTTAATTGCCACGCTAGCATTTCATCTTATTCCAATAAAATCCTCTATTTTATTGCTTAATTTCTGCATTCTGATTTTCATTATAAATCAGGTAAAATATGCTGTTTTATTAAACAATCGGGACAATTTTAGATTTGCAAATGAAATAGTTCACAAAGGAAATTCACTTACAATAGCCTCCAATCAAAAAAGCGAAATTCTTTTTTGCAGCGAAACCATAACTCCCATTTTAGGCTATCTGCCCGAAGAAGTTATGGGCGTAAAATTCTGGGAATTAACCGAGGATTCAGAAGAAAAATTAGATCCAATCAAAAACCACGAAAATAAGCTGTATATCAGAAAATTAAAAACAAAAAGCGGCGAATACAAATATATCCAATGGAAAGATAAAAAGTTCTCAGAAGATTTAATCATCAGTATCGGACAAGATGTTACGGAGCAGGTTATCGTTCAGGATCAATACAAAAATCTAATTCAGACCGCAACCGATATCATTTTTGAAATTGACGCCGAAGGTCATTTTACTTTCATCAATGAATTTGGCTTTTCTACTCTTGGCTATACTGAAAATGAAATCATTAAAAAGCATTATTCAAATTTTATTCACGAAAACTATATCACCAGTGCAGTAGATTTCTATGAAAATTTGGTGCTAAATGAAAATAATTATCCAATTATTGAAATTCCAATTCTGAAGAAAAACGGCGAAGAAATGTGGATTTCGCAAAAGATCATTGTACGCAAAAATGATTTAGGATTAACAACTGGCTTTTCTGGAATTGCAAGAGATATTACCGAGAAAAAGAATATCGAAAAGGAGAAAAAAAGACGTCTTAAAAAAATTGAAGCTTATAATAGTTCAACCAAAAAATTATCTACTACAGACTTTAGCAAATATGACGAACTAAACACAATCATTGATTTAATACTGAAAGAAGCCGCTATAATAAGCGATGTCAATCGTGTAAGTTTCTGGAAATATGACGACGACCTCATTACTTGCAAAAATCTTTTTAGCCTTGACAATCAAAGCGTAAGTGACAAAAATATTTTAAAAAAAGAATCCTATCCTATTTATTTTGAAACACTAAACAACAAAGCCATCATAAATGCTCCAGATGTATTCAACAAACTGGAAACATCTGAATTTCAAAAGCTTTATTTTACAAAAAACAACATAAAATCAATGCTGGATGTGCCTATTTTCTTAACAGGACAATTGGCAGGAGTTGTCTGTTTTGAAAGCACTGAACATAAACGCGAGTGGGATAATGAAGACATTAATTATGCGAGAACTATTTCAGATGTAATTTCGCTTGCCATTTCTTCACAAATGCGATTGGAAGCAGAAAGAAAATTAGAACTCAAAGGTCAGCTTTTGTCTGCACTTTCTTTGTGTACCGAAAAGTTCCTGCTAAGCAAAACTACTCATCAGATGTTTGAGGAAACGTATAACATTATTGGAAAAGCAGCCAAAGTAGATCATATGTATTACTACGAAAAAGATGCTATTTACAATACTGTAAGCCAAAAATACAAATGGTCGCGTGAAGGGGTTACGCATCAGATCACGCCATTGCGATCTATGACCGAAGAAAATCTGCGAGAGATTTACGATGCTGCATCACAAAGAAAAATTTTAAATACGCTAACGCGAAATCTTAATGATGGTTTTTTCAAAAAGCTACTGAGCGATAACGAAATTCAGTCAATTTTAATTTTACCAATTTACATAAATGACATTTTCACTGGTTTTATAGGCTTTGATGATTGCACGACAGAAAGAGAATGGTCTGAAGACGAAATTAATATCTTTCAGGTTTTAGCAAATAACATTTCGTCTGCATTAGAAAGAAACCGAAATGAAACTAAAATTATCCAAAGCGAGGAAAAATTCAAATTGATTGCCAACAATATTCCTGGAACGGTTTATTTATCAAAATTTGACGCTTTCTCGACCAAAATATTCTTAAACGACGAGGTCTCAAACCTTACAGGATATTCAAAATCTGAATTTATTGAAAATAATTTGTCTTTTCTGTCGTTAATTCATCCTGATGATAAAGAAGATGTAATTAACAATCAAATCGATAATCTCCAAAACGGAATACCTTTGCATAATGTATATCGCATTAAGCGTAAAAGTGGCGAGTACATTTGGATAGAAGAATTTGGAGATGTAATTAAGCGAAATGATGAAATTGAATTTGTTGGCGGAATATATTTTGATATTACAAGCAAAAAAGAAATCGAAGACGCCATAAAAGCCAAACAGCTAGCAGAAGCTGCAAGCAAATCAAAATCTGACTTTTTAGCCAATATGTCTCACGAAATTAGAACTCCTCTAAACGGAATTATTGGTTTTACACATTTATTAATGAAAACAGATTTAGAGGAAATTCAAGAAAAATACATGACCACAATTAACCAATCGGCTCATTCCCTTCTTGAAATTATTAATGACATTTTAGACTTCTCAAAAATTGAGGCTGGAAAATTAGAGCTCTTTATTGACTTATATGATATTAAAAAAATCTTAGGACAAATTTTTGATTTAATTATCTACGAATCCAACAAAAAGAATCTAAAACTTGAGTTGAATATAGATCCTGAAGTTCCAAAATATATCTGGACAGATATTGTCCGCATCAAACAAATTTTGATTAATCTGCTTTCTAATGCCGTTAAATTTACAACTGAAGGTTCCATCAAATTAAATGTTTCCGTTTTAGAAAAAAACAAAAACAACAATTGTGTGATTCGCTTTGCGGTTATCGATACCGGAATTGGCATATTAGAAAAAAATCAGAAGAGAATTTTCAGAGCCTTTTCTCAGGAAGACAGTTCTACAACAAGAAAATTTGGAGGAACTGGACTTGGTTTAACCATATCTAATCAGTTGCTTGCTTTAATGGAAAGTCGTTTACAGCTAGAAAGTAAAATTGACGAAGGAAGCACTTTTTTCTTTGATTTGAATTTAAAAACAAGCAACCAGAGCATTAATGATAAATACAATGCCGAACTCAAAAGTTTAAACATCAATCTGGATTCTGACGAAATAGAAACTAACGGCAACAATATTACTTTTTTAATTGTGGAAGACAACAAAGTAAATATGCTTCTACTTAAGACAATTATAAAAAATCTATACAATAATGCTTTTATTTTCGAATGTGAAAACGGGTACGAAGCCATTCAGCAATTTGAAAAAATTAATCCGACCATTATTTTTATGGATATTCAAATGCCTATTATGAATGGCTACGAAACTGCAAAAGCAATCAGAAACACTAAAAAAGGACGCGATGTTCCAATAATAGCCGTTACTGCTGGCGCAGAAAAGGAAGAACGCAACAAATGCATTTCTGCCGGAATGGACGATTATATTTCTAAACCAATTATGAAAGGAAGTGTAGAAGAAGCTTTAATTAAATGGCTGGGATAATTTTTTAGTTTTAAGTCCCAGTCGCAGTTTTCAGTTTCAGATTGTTTGCTAGCACTGAAAACTATGACCAAAAACTAAACATAAGCGTTTCAATTGTAAAATTTATCATAAAAAATCTATAAATTCGTACAACGTTTCAAACATAAAATAAAAACAATTCAATATGAAGTGGCAAGGCAGAAGACAAAGTGATAATGTCGAAGACAGAAGATCAATTTCCGGCGGAGGTAAAGCAATAATTGGCGGAGGAGTTATTGGGATCATTGTTTTGCTTCTGAATGTTTTTGGAGGTGAAACTGGCCAGCAGATAGCACCAATCCTAGAGCAAATGCAAGGAGGCCAAGGCCAACAGACAGAAGCCGCAGCGCCTTTAAGCAAGGAAGACGAAGAAATGGGAAATTTTGTGAGAGTTGTTCTAGCAGATAATGAAGATATTTGGAGTAAAGTTTTTGCCGAAAATGGCATGACCTACGAAAAGCCAAAATTAGTGCTTTTTAAAGGTAGCGTACAAACTGCCTGCGGAGGCGCATCATCGGCTTCTGGTCCTTTTTATTGTCCGGGAGATAGAAAAGTATATATGGATTTAGGTTTCTTTGAGGAGCTAAAAAGTAAATTTGGCGCAAAAGGTGGCGATTTTGCCATTGCTTACGTTATCGCACATGAAATTGGCCACCACATACAAACTTTGCTTGGTACGTCTGCAAAAATGCGTCAGGAACAGCAAGGAAAAAGTGAAGCTGAAGCTAATAAATTGTCTGTCGCCTTAGAACTACAAGCTGACTTCTACGCTGGTGTTTGGGCACATTACAATCAAGAAAATCTAGATGTTGGCGACATCGAGGAAGCATTAAGTGCAGCAAACGCTGTTGGAGACGATGCTATTCAAAGCAAAATGCAAGGACATGTAGTTCCAGATTCTTTTACCCACGGAACTTCAGAACAAAGAATGTATTGGTTTAAAAAAGGTTACAAAACCGGCGATATTAAACAAGGTACTACATTTGAAGAAATTCAATAATACATAAACCAAATATAATAACCACCAGAAAAAGCACAACTTAAGCAGTTGTGCTTTTTTAATTTCCAATATTTTAAAAATTCCAAATTCCAAACTCTTTGAGATTAGATTCAAAATAAAAAATTCCAAATTTCAAACTGCAGTGAGTTGGAATTTGGAATTTTCAAAAAATTGGAATTTTACTTTTTTTAGTTTTCGTCAGAAAACAAAAAAAGCCTTGAATTTCTTCAAGGCTTTAAATCTGGGTGGCTGACCGGGTTCGAACCGGCGACCCGCGGCACCACAAACCGCTACTCTAACCAGCTGAGCTACAACCACCATTTTTCTGCTTAGCGAGTGCAAATATAGAACAAAGGTTGAGTTCTACAAAGAAAAAAATGAAAAATTTTCATAAAAATTATATCAAATTTTCTAAGCTATTGACTGCCAAACATCTTTCAACTGTAAAACCTTCTGCAAAATCTTTCCCAACTAGTCTTCCTAAGTCTTTTGCACGATAATTTAGGCTTTCAAAAAAGTTTTTACTCGTAATTGGCGTCGCAGGTTCATTTGAATTCGGATCATAAAATTGAGTTTTATAAGCCATAATTGCTTCCACCTTTTTTTCTTCGAAACCTGTAATATCCACAACGAAGTCTGGAGTAATATTTTTCCATTGAATATAATGATATACCACTTTAGGCCTCCATGCCTCCTGTTTCACTCCGTCTATTGAAGTTTCGATTTTCATTAAACCAGATAAAAAGCAAGCATCAGAAACTAATTTACTTCCTTTTCCGTGATCAATGTGGCGATCGTCAATTGCATTGCACAATACAATTTCTGGTTTGTATTTACGAATCATTTTAATGACTTCTAATTGATGCTTTTCGTCATTAACAAAAAATCCGTCGCGCATTGCTAAATTTTCACGCACTAGAACTCCTAAAATGGCTGCAGCGTCTTTTGCTTCTTGATCTCTAATTTCTGCTGTTCCGCGCGTTCCTAATTCACCACGCGTTAAATCTACAATACCTACTTTTTTCCCAAGGGAAACTTCTTTTAAAATGGTTCCAGCACAACCTAATTCTACGTCGTCTGGATGCGCCCCGAAGGCTAATATGTCTAATTTCATTTATTTTTTGTTTCAGGTTTCAAGTTTCAGGTTTCAAGTTGTCAACAGAACTTGAAACCTGAAACTTGAAACAATTTATAAACTATTTTCTCAAGACTCTTTTCATCGTCATTGATTTATTGACGCTTTCTTCCCATTCCCTCTCAGGAACACTTTCTTTTGTGATTCCGCAGCCCATATACAGAATGGCTTTATTTTCCTGAATCTGCATGCATCGTAAATTTACAAATAAATCAGAACTTGCATTATTTCCAGCAAAAGTGCTGTTTAATTCGCCTAGAAAACCAGTATAGAAAGTTCTATTGTAATTCTCATTTTCCAAAATAAAAGCTTTCGATTTCTTTTTCGGAAGTCCGCAAACGGCTGGAGTTGGATGCAAAGTATCAACCACTTCTTCTAGAGTTGAATTATCTTTTAAAACACCTGAAATATCTGTTTTAATATGCCAGATAGATCCTGCTTTTAAACTGTAAGGTTCAGAAACTACAACCGAGGCTGTAAATTCTCGAAGTCTTTTCACAATAAAATCGGTTACAAACTGCTGTTCGTCTTTTTCTTTTTGCTGCCAAACAATTTCTGTTTCCTGATTATCTTTCTGCGTTCCCGCCAAAGCCATGGTTTCAAAAACATTTCCGTTTGCCTTTAAAAGTTTTTCAGGCGTTGCTCCCATCCAAAGTCCAATTTTAGGATGAAAGAAACAATAACAGAAAGTGGCAGGATATAATTGAACCAAATGCTGAAAGGTTTCGATAAAATCAAATTCAGCCAAAGGCACTTCTTCGCTTCTCGATAAAACTACTTTTTTGAATTCTTCATTTTTAATCGCTTGAATTCCCAGTGCAACTAAATATTCATATTGAAATTTAGCTTCTGGATCAAAACTCAAATCGTCTATTTCAATTGGTTCGAAAGAAGTTTTTTCTTTTTCGGCAGTAATAATTTCCGATTCATTTTCAGGAATCAGAATTAATTGTTTTTCATCAAAAGAAGCAAAAACAAACCCTTTTTCGCTGTAATCAGAAACTTTGTGTAATGTATTATTTTGCTGTAAAATCCCAGTTAAGTCCGAAGTATTAGGTTTTGAATAAAGCACAAAGGGCAAATTCTGTTCTTTATGATTTTTAATTTTTAAGAAAAATGGATTCATTTATTATGTCTATATCGGTAAAAACCAAAATTTAAATTTATTGCAACAGCCCTCTTTTTTTACAAATTATAAAAGTGTCAAATAAAATTCTATAAGGATTCAACACAACGTCTTGAGAATCCATATTTTGACCTTTAGTTGCTTTTTTAAAATTAACAAAACTCACATAATCATAACTATTAAATTCATTATAATGGAACGTACAATCATAGTTCTCCAAATAAACAGTCTTCTCTTCTTTTGAAATATCAACATTTAAATCTTCAGGCGACAAAAAAAGCAGACAGTAAGAAATAAGATTATTAACATCAAACTCATTTTTTGTCACATATCCATCTCCATGTCTTGACCTAAAGTTCCCACTATCAAACAATTCAAATAGCGAAGAAAGCTTAATTTGTAATATTTCAAAAGATCCATAGAAATTCTTTAATAAATAAAAAAGTACCAATATTGGAGAACTACTTAGATACGTATTATACTTACCATAAACCAATTCAGGAACTTTTAGAGAGGGAGAAGACAACAACATACGTAAATTAAGTAATTTTGCATCAATCAAACTAAGAGTAATTGATTTCAAAACAACTAAAAATCTATTATTTTTATCCATACTATAAAAGGATAAGTTTCGATCAAATTCAATTTTAAAGAGAAAACTTTCGATTTTATTTTTTACATATTTACGATTATCAAAATCAAATGGTGAAATTGAATAGAATTTATCAATATATCCAGAAAAATCAACATCTAATCCATATTTATGATGAAATATTTTCCTAATATTTTCTATATCACAGACAAAAATTACTTTATCAAAACCAAATTTATTTCTATTATTAATTTCTTCATGATGTGCACTAAAGATGTTAAATATTCTAAAAACATGATCAGGATCTAATCTATCTAAGTCATCAATAATTAATACTGCTAATTTTTTATTCTCTTTTTTAACTCTTTCAATTAAGTCGAAAATCAATTCAGAGATCGCATCCATTTCGTGCTGATTTCCTTTTTTATTTTCTATCGATTTTAGAAATGCACTAATATCATTTTCTTCATCAATTTTAATCTCTTCATTAAATTTTTTAAAATCTCCAACTGTATTTTCCAATGCTTTAATAAAATCAACTATTGGAGTTCCAATCTTTTCACTAAAACTCAATATTGCATATAAAAGAGGCATGAAGTTCATGCGCTCCATGATAAACATTTGACTTTTCAGAAGTAAAGTAAAGTCTTCTTTTTCTAATTTAATTTCTTCATAAAACCTTCCCATTAATTGAAATAACAAATCAAATTTTATTAGTTCAAATACGTCTTCATTTGAAGAAACAGAATAATTAACTGGAAATATCCTTAAATAAAAAAAACTATCTTCATCCTCACTCTCTGCAACCTCTTTTAAAAATGTAGATTTACCTGTTCCAAAAGGCCCTGAAAACAATATCCTTTTATTATTCTCAATTTCTAAATGCTTTTTAAAGTCATTCTGAATATCAAAAATTTCAATTTTTATTTCTTTTGTTGATTCCATAGAATTACACAATCTTTCTATCCAAAACCATATTCGTCAATTTACAAAGCGAAACCAAATTACCTTCTTCATCGGTAATTTTAATTTCCCAAAGATGAAGGCTTCTGCCTTTGTGAATAATTCTGGCTGTTCCAAAAACATAACCTTCACGAATACTTTTTAGATGATTTGCCGAGATTTCGATGCCTCTTACCTCCTGCTCTTTCGGATTAATAAAAAAGAAAGAAGCCGCGCTTCCAACACTTTCTGCTAAAGCTACAGAAGCACCTCCATGAAGCAATCCCATCGGTTGATGAACGCTTGGATTTACAGGCATTTTTGCAGTTAAAAAATCTTCTCCGGCGTCGATATATTCAATTTTCAGCGTTTCCATTAATGTGTTTTTAGAAAACTCATTACAGCGCGCTAAAATCTGTTCTTTTGTATAATTCATTAAAATAAACTTTAAAAACGTAAAATTAAAGAAAGATAAGACATAAATCTAAAAAACGGATTCTAAAATTGAAAATCAATTATGAACTTGTCAGTTTTTTGCTATTTTTACAAAAACAATCAAAATCAATCTTTGGCTTTTTTTTGCCACTCCCGATAGCTATCGGGATACACAGATTAAAAAAATTAAAAAATGATATAGCCACGAATTACACTAATTTACACGAATTAATTTGAAATAAAATTTGTGAAAATTAGTGTAATTCGTGGCAAAAAAGAAACAATAATGCGCCAATACTTTGCACTCTTAATTTTCGGAATAATTCTAGCTTTCAGTTCTTGCCGAACTGATTTTGATACTGTTGCCAGTTCTGGAGATTTAAAGTTTTCAAAAGACACTGTTTATTTGGACACTGTTTTTAAAAATATTGGTTCAAGCACGTATCAATTGAAAGTCTATAACCGAAGTAAAAATGATATTTCGATTCCGACTGTACAATTTAAAAAAGGCTTGAATTCTAAATACAGAATGACGATTGACGGAATGAGTGGCAACGAAGGAAAGATTTTTAAAGATGTCACGCTTTTAGCAAAAGACAGTTTGTACATTTTTATAGAAACTACAGCAGATATTACAGATGCCAATCCAACAGATTTTTTATATACTGATGAAATTCAATTTGACAGCGGTGCTAATTTGCAGGAGGTAGCTTTGGTAACCTTAATTCAAGATGCTATATTTTTATATCCAAATCAAAATCCAGACGGAACAAAGGAAAAAATTAAAATTGACGGCAAAGAGGTTGACGGATTTTATTTGAGTGAAAATGATCCAACAAACGGAAACGAACTTCTTTTTACAAATGACAAACCTTACGTAATTTATGGTTACGCAGGAGTTCCCGAAAACAAAACAGTAACTTTTGAAGCTGGCGCAAGAATCCATTTTCACGCCAATTCTGGTTTATATGTCGGAAATAATGCTTCACTTCAAATCAATGGAACAACTTCTAAAACTGATAAACTCGAAAACGAAGTGATTTTTGAAGGCGATCGTTTAGAATCGCTTTACTCTGATATTCCAGGACAGTGGAAATCGGTTATTTTTGAAAAAGGAAGCACCAATCATGCTATCAATCATTTGACTTTAAAAAATGCTGTTATTGGTTTAGATTTTAGAAGTCCTTCAAATACAATAGAAATTAAAAACTCGCAGATTTACAATTGTGCTGAATACGGAATTTTGGCTCAAAACGCCCAAATTGAAGGAGAGAACATTGTTATTAATTATGCTGGATTAGCTAGTCTATCTTGTGTTTATGGCGGAAACTACAAATTTACACATTGCACTTTCAACAATAACTGGTCGACACCTTCTCAATTTGCGGTTAACTTAAGTAATTCATTGGCTGGAGCAACCCCAGAAACGAATCCGCTTACTCAGGCAACTTTTAATAATTGCATTATTTACGGTTCAAGCACCAACGAATTTAATTTGAGCAAAAATACAAGCGCTTCATTTGTATATCAATTAAACAATTGTCTACTAAAATTCAGCAGTTCAACTACAAATCCTAATTATCAATTTAAAACCGATACAGAACATTATACGAATATTATTCTAAATGAGAATCCTAAATTTTATAATGTTTCTGAAAACAAATTTAATATCGATAAAACTTCTTCCGCTTTCGCGAAAGGGAATCAAGCCTATATAATTCCAACAGATATTTTAGGAATTACAAGAACTTCGCCGCCAGATTTGGGTGCTTATCAAAGTCAAGATTTTCCTAAAAAGTAGTTTTTGCCACAAAGACGCTAAGGCACAATTTTTTTTTATACAAAGTATATCGTAGAGACGCACTGCAGTGCGTCTACGCAACGAATATCCACAATACGTTAGAACCAAGTTTTTAATCTCGCAAAGTCGCGAAGACGCAAAGATTTTTAAATTAACTTAAAAAATTAAACTTTGCGTCTTCGCGACTTTGCGAGCCAAAAACACCCCGCAACATAAAATAAATCTTCCTGCCTTAGCGCCTTCGTGGCAAATAAAAAACATCGTAAGAAAATATATCTAAAATTAAACATCACTTAACGTATTGCTTTCATAAAAGTAGTAGATTTGTTATAACACATTTTTAAAAACTTAACAATCAGGTTTTTAAAATAGTTTTCTCAACCAAATCTTAAAACTATTAATTATGAAAAAAAACTACTTTTTACTGTTATTGATGTTTACTGCAATTGGTTTTGCTCAAATTCCATCCGGATATTACAGCACGGCAACTGGAACGGGCTACACTTTAAAAACACAATTGTATAACATTATTAAAGGTCATACCGACAATGGATACGCAGGTTTGTACACTACTTATCAAACCTCAGATGTTGACAATTTTTACGAAAATGACGGAACTGTTTTAGACATGTATTCTGAAAATCCATCAGGAACAGATCCGTACACTTATACAACTGGAACTACTCAAAGATGTGGCAGTTATTCTGTTGAAGGCGATTGCTACAATAGAGAACACATTATACCGCAATCTGTTTTTAATGAACAGTCACCAATGGTTGCCGATGCGCATTTTATTACGCCAACTGATGGTAAAGTAAACGGAATACGTTCCAACTATCCGCACGGAAATGTAAGTTCAGCGACATACACTTCTCAAAACGGAAGTAAATTAGGATCAAGTGCCGTTTCTGGATATTCGGGAACAGTTTTCGAACCAATAAATGATTTTAAAGGCGATATTGCCAGAATGTATTTCTATTTTGCAACACGATACGAAAATACCGTTGCAGGTTATTCTTATGCTATGTTTAATGGCTCGAGCAACCAAGTTTTTACAACTGCTTTCTTGAATATGCTTTTGGCTTGGCATGCGCAAGACCCCGTTAGCGCAAGAGAAATTGCGAGAAACAACGCAATTTATTCACGCCAAAATAATCGTAATCCGTTTATTGATCATCCAGAATATGTAAATCAAATTTGGGGCGGAACTCCTTCTGGCGATACTCAAGCGCCAACCGCACCAACAAGTTTGGCTTCAACATCAAAAACGGCAACCTCAATTACACTTTCATGGACAGCTTCAACAGATAATGTAGCCGTTACAGGTTATGATGTTTATGCTAATAGTGTTTTAAAAACAACTGTTTCCAGCACAAATACAACAATTACAGGTTTAACCGCTTCAACAGCTTATTCTATTTATGTAAAAGCAAAAGATGCTGCAGGAAATGCTTCTGCATCAAGCAATACAATAAGCGTTACAACAGACAGCAGTGGAACAGGAACCGCAACCGATCTTCTTTTCTCTGAATATATTGAAGGTTCTGGAAACAACAAAGCTTTAGAAATTGCAAACAATACTGGAGCTTCTGTTAATCTGTCTGCGTATACAATCAAAAAACAAACAAACGGTGCTGGTTCTTGGAGCACTGGATTGGCTCTAAGCGGAACTTTAACAACTGGAAGCAAATTTGTAATTGTAAACAGTTCTATGTCATCAAGCTGTTTCTCTACAAGCGCGGCCAATATTTCGACCACAGCAACCGAACTGACTTTTAACGGAAATGATGCTGTAGGTTTATTTAAAAACGGTGTTTTAATTGATATCATTGGAACTTTTAATGGTGGAACAGCCAATTTTGCCATCGATGTTACTTTAAGAAGAAAATCGACTGTGACTTCTCCGAGCACAACATTCAATTTAAGCGCACAATGGGATTCGTATTCTCAAGATACTTGCAACAACTTAGCTAGCAAAATGGTTCAGACTCCTGAAATCGAAGAAGAAGTCATTGCAGACGAAATTGCAATTTACCCAAATCCGTCTAATGGAAATTTCAATATTCAGCCAGGTATTGTAAATAGCCCTTATTCTATTGAAATTTTCTCATTCTCTGGTCAGAAAGTTTTCGAACAACAAAACACAACTTCTCCAGAAGTTTCTGTACATAATCTTCCAACGGGAATCTATATTATTAAAATTATAAAAGGAGAAAAAACAGCTTTTAAAAAGGTTATTATTAATTAAAAATTAGATTTTCATCAACCAAAAAAGCGGCAAATTGCCGCTTTTTTCATTATCTGTGAAAGATTTTTCTTTAGAAACGTATTTTTTATCACTTTCTGCGTTTCGTAAATTTTGCAGATCTGCCCACGTATAAACACCAAAATTGCATCATTTCAATTTTCACTTTTTCCTTTCTAAAAGTTTAATATTACAGAACATATCAAAAAAGAAAAATTACTAAATCTTTAAATTTTCTCATAGACCGAAACCTCTTGATATTGCGTCTTTTTGGTAGAAAAAATGCAAGAAAAAAGCAATTTCATTTTTTTTGAAAAGAGATGGTTTTCAAATTTGCGCTTACTATTTATTTACATTAAATTTGCAGCTCAATACAACAAACTACACAAATGATCCATTTCTTTGAAAACCAAAGCAAAACTGTTTTTGCCGTACAAACGCAAAACGAAATTTCAGCTCAAGACATTTCAAAATTAAACTGGCTTTTTGCCGACGCAAGTAAGATCGAAAAATCTGCATTGACAGGTTTCTTTGTTGGTCCTCGCGCTACTATGATTACACCTTGGAGTACAAATGCTGTAGAAATTACTCAAAACATGGGGATTTCTGGCATTATCAGAATCGAAGAATTTCATCCTGCAACGGAAGATTTCACTGATTTTGACCCAATGCTTTCTCAAAAATTCAACGAATTAGATCAAGAAATCTTCACTATCAACATTCAGCCGGAACCAATTTTGGAAATTGATGATATTGCTGCTTATAACAAAGTGGAAGGTTTAGCTTTAAGCGAAGAAGAAGTTGAGTATTTAAACAATCTTTCGACTAAACTAGGAAGAAAATTAACTGATTCTGAAATTTTTGCTTTCTCACAAGCAAACTCAGAGCACTGCCGTCACAAAATTTTCAACGGAACTTTTGTTATCGATGGCGAAGAAAAAGAAACTTCTCTTTTCAAATTAATCAAAAAAACATCTCAGGAAAATCCTAACGATATTGTGTCTGCTTACAAAGACAACGTTGCTTTTGTAAAAGGACCAAAAGTGCAGCAGTTTGCACCAAAATCGGCTGATAAACCTGATTTTTACGAAATAAAAGAATTTGATTCGGTTATCTCATTAAAAGCCGAAACTCACAATTTCCCAACAACAGTTGAGCCTTTCAACGGAGCTGCAACAGGATCTGGAGGAGAAATTCGTGACCGTTTAGCTGGAGGTCAAGGATCTTTACCATTAGCTGGAACTGCGGTTTACATGACTTCTTACTCTCGTTTGAAAGAAGACAGAAAATGGGAAAATGCAGTTGAAGAAAGAAAATGGTTGTACCAAACACCAATGGATATCTTGATCAAAGCTTCAAATGGAGCTTCTGATTTCGGAAATAAATTTGGTCAGCCACTTATTACAGGTTCTGTTTTAACTTTCGAACACGAAGAAGAAAACCGTAAAATTGGTTACGATAAAGTAATCATGCAGGCGGGAGGAATTGGATACGGAAAACTGGATCAATCAATCAAAAAGAAACCACAAGAAGGCGATAAAATTGTAATTCTTGGTGGAGAAAATTATAGAATCGGAATGGGTGGTGCTGCAGTTTCTTCTGCAGATACAGGAGCTTTCGGTTCAGGAATCGAATTAAATGCGATTCAGCGTTCAAACCCTGAAATGCAAAAACGTGCTGCAAACGCGATTCGTGGTTTGGTGGAAAGCGACAATAACCCAATTGTTTCTATTCACGATCACGGAGCTGGAGGACACTTAAACTGTCTTTCTGAATTGGTGGAAGAAACTGGAGGTTTAATCGATTTGGATAAATTGCCTGTTGGAGACCCAACACTTTCTGCAAAAGAAATTATCGGTAACGAATCTCAAGAAAGAATGGGATTGGTTATTGGTCAAAAAGATATTGATACATTACAAAGAATCGCCGACAGAGAGCGTTCTCCAATGTATCAGGTTGGAGATGTAACGGGAGATCACCGTTTTACATTCGAATCTAAAACAAATGGTTCAAAACCGATGGATTATGCTTTAGAAGATTTCTTCGGAAGCTCTCCAAAAACGGTTATGACAGATAAAACGGTTGACAGAAAATATGCTGATGTTGCTTATTCAGCAAATGACTTCGAAAGCTATTTAAAAGACGTTTTACGTTTAGAAGCTGTTGCTTCAAAAGACTGGTTAACAAACAAAGTGGACCGTTGCGTTGGAGGAAAAGTAGCTAAACAGCAAAATGCTGGTCCGTTACAATTACCTTTAAATAATGTTGGAGTTATGGCTCTAGATTATTTAGGAAAAGAAGGTATTGCAACATCTATCGGGCACGCTCCTATCGCAGCTTTGATTGATCCGGTTGCGGGAAGTAGAAATGCTATTGCAGAATCATTATCAAACATTATCTGGGCTCCAATTAAAGATCAGTTGAAAGGAATTTCATTATCTGCAAACTGGATGTGGGCTTGTAAAAACGAAGGTGAAGACGCTCGTTTATACGAAGCTGTACAAGGATGTTCAGATTTTGCAATTGAATTGGGAATCAATATTCCGACAGGAAAAGATTCACTTTCAATGAAACAAAAATATCCAAATGACGAAGTAATTGCGCCAGGAACGGTTATTATTTCAGCTGCTGGAAACTGTACAGATATTAGAAAAGTGGTTGAGCCTGTTTTACAGAAAAACGGAGATTCTATTTACTATATCAATTTGTCTCAAGATGCTTTCAAATTAGGAGGTTCATCTTTTGCGCAAATCAGAAATACAATTGGAAACGAAACTTCTACAATTAAAGATGCTTCTTTCTTCAAAAATGCATTTAATACCATTCAGGAATTAATCGGCGAAAGCCAAATCTTAGCAGGTCACGATATCGGAAGCGGTGGTTTAATCACTACTTTATTAGAATTGTGTTTTGCTGATGTAAATCTTGGAGCAAAAATTGATTTTAGTGCTTTCGCAGAAAAAGATTTATTGAAAATCCTTTTTGCAGAAAACATCGGAATTGTTTTCCAAGCAAAATCAGATGTAGCTGTTGAAGCTAAATTAAAAGCTAATAATATTGAATTCTTCAAAATTGGTTCTGTAACTTCTACAGCTACTTTAGAAGTTGGAAATTGGAAATTAGATATTCCAACTTACAGAGATACTTGGTTTGAGACTTCTTATTTATTAGATCAAAAACAGTCTAAAAACGGAAGAGCTCAGGCACGTTTTGAAAACTATAAAAATCAGGTTTTAAATTATACTTTCCCAACACATTTTACAGGAAAAAAACCAGAAATCGACAATTCTAAACCAAGACCAAAAGCAGCTATTATTCGTGAAAAAGGAAGTAATTCTGAGCGTGAAATGGCAAACGCAATGTACTTGGCAGGTTTTGACGTAAAAGACGTTCACATGACGGATTTAATTTCTGGTCGTGAAACACTTGAAGATATCCAGTTTATTGGTGCTGTTGGAGGATTCTCTAACTCTGACGTTTTAGGTTCTGCTAAAGGTTGGGCTGGAGCTTTCTTATATAACGAAAAAGCAAAAACAGCTTTAGATAATTTCTTCAAAAGAGAAGATACTTTATCTGTTGGAATCTGTAACGGTTGCCAATTGTTTATGGAATTGGAAGTTATTAATCCAGAACATGAAGTTCACGGAAAAATGCACCATAACGAAAGCCAGAAACACGAAAGTATCTTTACTTCTGTAACGGTTCAGGAAAATAACTCTGTGATGTTATCTACTTTGTC
The DNA here is from genome assembly GCF_003254565.1 of Flavobacterium nitrogenifigens. Taxonomy (GTDB): domain Bacteria; phylum Bacteroidota; class Bacteroidia; order Flavobacteriales; family Flavobacteriaceae; genus Flavobacterium; species Flavobacterium nitrogenifigens. Next base: position 121,510 of record NZ_QJRI01000180.1, on the reverse strand, counting down.
TGGAAGCACTTTAGGAGTTTGGGTTTCTCACGGAGAAGGTAAATTCAAATTGCCTTATTCAGAAGATCAATACAACATTGTTTCTAAATATGCTTACGAAGGTTATCCTGCAAACCCTAACGGTTCTGATTACAACACAGCAATGATGTGTGACAAAACGGGAAGACATTTGGTGATGATGCCTCACATTGAGCGTTCGACTTTCCAATGGAACTGGGCGCATTATCCAAAAGACAGAAATGACGAGGTTACGCCTTGGCACGAAGCTTTTGTTAATGCCAGAAAATGGATTGAGAAAAACTAAGAAATATATTTTTACTAAAAGCGCCCGATAATTTCGGGCGTTTTTTTTTTAGCCACGAATTCACGAATTTTTATTTACAAATACAGAATTAAAAAAATTCGTGAATTCGTGGCTATAAAAAACTATTTAAAACTATTCTAAGATTAATTTAATGGTATCTTAAGACAGCTTAAGGAAGCGTAAACAATCGGATAAATATCTTTGTCTCATGAAAAAAATGATGCAAAAATTATCCGCCCTTCTTCTCTTATTTTTAATGAGCCAGTTTTCTTTTGGTCAAAAAACTTCTTCTGTAAAAGGAACCATTTCTGATGGAAAACTTCCAATAGAATTTGTTGATGTTATTTTAAAACAAGCTTCTGATTCTACTAAAACTGTTAGTTACGCCGTAACAGATGTTTCAGGAAATTTTGCTTTAGAGAATATTGCTTCTGGAGATTATCAGCTTCAATTTAAATTAATTGGTTTCAAAACTATTTCTCAAAAAGTAAAAGTTTCTGAAAGTCCAATTTCCTTGGGAACAATCAAATTACAAAACGACACTAATTTACTCAATGACGTTGTTGTAAAATCACAGAAAAAACAGATTCAGAAAACAAACGAAGGTTTTATTTTTAATGCTGTTTCGAATATTTCACAAACAGGTGGTACCGCTACAGATATGCTAAAAAGCATTCCAACTGTTGCCGTTGATGCTGAAGGCGGCATTACCTTGAGAGGAAAATCGCCTATGATCTTGATAAACGGGAAAAATTCTGCCATTACCAACATGGATCAGATTGCCGCGAGCAGCATCGAAAGCATAGAAATTATTACCAGTCCGACCGCTAAATATGATGCAAATGCTGAAAGCGGCATTATTAATATAAAGCTTAAAAAGAACAACTTAAGCGGTACAAATGGTGCTGTAGCTTTAGGCGCTGGTTTTGGAGCAAAAGGAAGAATTAATAGTTCTGTTCTTTTTAACCATAAAACAGAAAAATGGAATTTTGGGTTAGGATATGACAATCGTTTTGCCGGAAGAACAAAGAAAATAAATGCCGAGCGAACAAATTATTTTATTGATGACGAACATTACATTCATCAAAATAGAAATGACGAACGAACTGAAGGTTTGCAAAATCTAAAATTGAATATTGATTTTTCTCCTAATGAAAAAAACAGCTTTTCTTTTGAAGCTTTAGGAAACATCGAAACTCAAGACAATGATGAAACTTTATACACACAAGTAAATACAAGCACTAATGCATTTTTCTCTAACAACAGAAGACATTCTTTAGAACTGGAACGTTCAAGAGTTGGTGAGCTTGCTTTTACTTATGATCGAAAATTTGATGATGATCGAAAAAGTTTAAATACCTCAATTACTTCTTCTTTCGGGAAACACAGAGAAAATACCGATATTGATACTTATAATTATGATCAATACCTGCAACAGATTGGCGACGCACAATTACAGCGAACACACAATTACGAAAATCAAAATATTTCGAATGCTATTGTAAATTATACTTTTCCAGTTTCAGAAAAAACAATTATAGAAACGGGTTACAAAGGGACTTTTAGATTTTTTAATTCAGATTTTGAAAGTGCAGACATGGTTAATGGCGATTATGTTGTGAATCAGTTAGCGAGTAATAGTTTTGAATTTAACGAACAGATAAATGCCGTTTATGGTCTAATGAATTCTTATATTGGCGAAAGCGAAAACCCAAAATGGAAATACAATTTAGGCCTACGCGCAGAAAATGTTTCCAATGCAGGAGCAACGCAAAATAATAGTGACCGATTCAACAATAATTATCTAAAACTCTTTCCGTCAGCTTCTTTACAATTAAATTTAAAATCAGATGAATTTATCAAATTAGGATATAGTAAACGTATTAATCGTCCTGACCTAGATGATTTAAATCCATTTATTGATATTACAGATGCACTGAATCCGCATGGAGGAAATCCGTACTTAAAGCCAGAAATCATTCATATTGCAGAAATGAGCTATAACAAAAACTGGAAAAATTATTCCTTTTCAACCAATGCCTTTTACAGAAATGCAACTGATGCAATTAGACAATATGCACAGCTTTTAGACAATGGAGTAGTTTTGCTCCAGCCACAAAACATTGGAAGCACTGTTACGTATGGTTTGGAAACAATTTTAACCCTTAAACCATTTTCTTTTTATGATGCCAATATTAGTTTAACCGCTTTTCAGCAAAACATTAACGCAGACAATTTACCGCAAGCACAAGATATTGTAAGCAGTGCATTTAGCTGGTACGGAAAAGTGATCAACAACTTTGTTCCGTGGAAAGGTGGAAAACTACAGATTATAGGAAATTATAACTCGGCCGTTGCTACTCCGCAAGGAAAAAGAATTCCGATTTATAATGTTGATATGGGATTCCAACAGAAACTCGGAAAAGGAAATTCTAGATTAGGCTTGGTCGTAACCGATATGTTCAACACTTTAGAAAGTGGTTATAAAAACAATACGCTTATGTTTAGCAATCACCGAACGAACAAATCAGACACACGTGCTTTGATGCTTACCTTTGCCTACACTTTCAGATCAGATTTTAAAGAAAAATTACTCGAAAATCAGTTTTCTACAGAGTAAAAACTTACCTAAAATAAATAAAACATAAAAATTTCATTCTTGTATTTTTAAGCTCCCATTCTATAAAAAAAATGGATTATATTCGCCCAGCAAAAAATCAGCCAATCGATTTTTTCAGCCCAAAAACACTTAACCCTACATAGAATGAAATTTTTAAAATTACTTTTTGTTTTCAGCTTATTCTTTGCTGTTACACCATCACATTCACAAGTTCACGTAGATCAAATTACCCACAATTCTAAGGAACGTTATATTACTACAACTATCGGATATCCAATTCCTGGAACTTACGCTCCTTTAAATCAAAAACAACCTATTACGGTATTAAATCCTGATGGAACAGGTTTTATTCAAGCTGAAGATTTGAGCAAGCAAAAAATTAACTGGGGAATAGAATGCACACAAGAAGGCGTTCCTGTATTCAAAGAAGGATTTAACAGTGCCTCTTATACCTTCTGGTACAGACCAAATGATAGCGAAGAATGGTATTATTCTCAATTTTCTATTCATTTTGTCAAGAAGAAAATGTTCTTAATGGGCGAAAGAGTGAAAGAATACGTAGATTACAACGTTCAATAAACTATAAAAAACAGTCGCCTTATTAAATATTTATTCAATTTTGCCCTCATTTTCTACCAAAAAGAAAACGTTTTCGTTGAATTTTAATAGTACCCGTAAATTTTCCGATTAAATTTTATAAATTTAAAAATCATACCCGATTTTTATTTAATTTGCAATAATAATTCAATATATTAAACATGGTTTCAATCACACGCCTTTTTGATTTTCCCTATTATCAACAAGAAACTTACAACCTTCCAGTTGCTCTCGCAACCAAAAAAAATGGAGTCTGGGAAAAAACATCTAGCGAGGAATATATTGCAAAAGCAAATGCTATTTCTAGAGCATTATTGCGCATGGGCGTTCAGAAAGATGATAAAATTGCTTTAATAAGCTCAAATAACCGTACTGAATGGAATGTAATGGACATTGGTATCTTACAGACTGGTGCGCAGAACGTTCCTATTTATCCAACTATTGCAGAAGAAGATTACGAATATATTTTAAACCACAGCGGCAGTATTTATTGTTTTGTTTCTGATGAAGAAGTTTTACAAAAAGTAAATGCAATTAAAGCCAACGTGCCTTCTTTAAAAGAGGTTTATTCTTTTAATGAAATTGATGGTTGCAAACACTGGTCAGATTTATTGATTTTAGGCGAAGATGACAGCAATCAAAGCGAGGTTGAAGCTAGAAAAGACAGCATTCACACAGATGATTTAGCTACCATTATTTATACTTCTGGAACAACAGGAAGACCAAAAGGTGTTATGCTTTCGCACAAAAATATTGTGTCGAATGTTTTAGACAGTTCGCCAAGAATTCCGTTTGATCCAGGAAAAAGTACAGCATTAAGCTTCTTGCCTATCTGCCATATTTTTGAAAGAATGATTTTGTACATCTATCAATATTATGGTGTATCGGTTTATTTTGGAGAATCTATTGATAAAATCAGCGATAACTTAAAAGAAGTCCGTCCAACTGTTATGACAGCTGTGCCACGACTTTTAGAAAAAGTTTACGATAAAATTTATGCGAAAGGAGCTGAATTGACAGGAATCAAGAAAAAACTGTTTTTCTGGGCTATCGATTTAGGTTTAAGATACGAACCTTACGGAGCAAATGGCGCTTGGTACGAATTTCAATTAAAAATTGCCAGAAAACTGATTTTCAGCAAATGGAAAGAAGGTTTGGGCGGAAATCTAGATTTGATGGTTTCTGGAAGTGCTGCTTTACAGCCACGTTTGACAAGAGTTTTTGCTGCTGCAGAAATCCCAGTTATGGAAGGTTACGGTTTGACTGAAACTTCTCCGGTAATTGCCGTAAATGACCAAAGAAACAAAGGTTTTAAAATTGGAACTGTCGGAAAACCAATCCGTAATGTGGAAGTGAAAATTGCCGAAGACGGAGAAATTTTATTAAAAGGTCCGAACGTAATGTTAGGCTATTATAAAGATCCCGAAAAAACTGCTGAAGCTGTAATTGATGGTTATTTCCATACAGGAGATATCGGAGAAATTGACAGCGAAGGTTTCTTAAAAATTACAGATCGTAAAAAAGAAATGTTCAAAACTTCTGGCGGTAAATATATTGCTCCGCAAATGATTGAAAATGCCATGAAACAATCTCGTTTTATTGAGCAGATTATGGTTATTGGTGAAGGCGAAAAAATGCCAGGTGCTTTTATTCAGCCAAACTTTGAATTTGTAAAAGAATGGGCAAAAATCCATAAAATTACTTTAGGAAGTTCTGATGCAGAAATCAGCGCAAATCCAGATGTAATTAAACGTATCGATGAAGAAGTGGAAAGCATCAATAAAAAATTCGGACACTGGGAACAAGTAAAACGTTTTGAACTTACTCCAGATGTTTGGTCTATCGATGGCGGACAACTTACTCCGACTCTAAAATTGAAACGTAAAATCATTAAAGAGATTTATAAAGATCTTTACGGAAAAATCTACGGAAACAATTAATAAATCAGAATAATATAAACCAAAAAAAAGCTGTCTTAGAAATTAAGACAGCTTTTTTAATTTATAAAACAGGTATTTTTACTTTGAATACTAAACCATAAATCGTTTATTTTAGCTTTTCTCTAAAACAGAAAGCCATGCCTTGGAATATACTGGAACAATTATGGAAACGTACCGTAAATCAGGAAAACTTAAACTCTAATAATAGCAACTGGGATAACAAGGTAAAAACCCTTTACCGATTAGGCATTGGCATGGAAGATACCTTGCAATTCTTACATTTCGAAAAACCCGATTTTGAAACTTTCAAAATATGGATTAATAATCGAAAACGCGATACTGCTCCCGAAACAGAAGATTTAGCTGAAAATGTCCTATCTGAAGAAGATTTAGAATTCTGGAATCAAAACGGCTATATTGTAGTCAAAAATGCCATTTCTAAAGAAGACTGCGAAGACACTCAAAAAGCCATTTGGGAATATCTCAAAATGGATCCCAATAAAAAGGAAAGCTGGTACGAAAGGCATGAAGATCAAAAAGGCCTTATGCTTAATTTTTCTGATCATGAAACTTTAAACCGTAACCGTTTTTCTCCAAGAGTAAAAAAAGCATATGAACAGCTTTATAAAACCACTAAAATTTACAAAACGATTGACAAAGTAAGTTTTAGTCCGCCTGAAACAAAGAATTTTAGTTTTCTAGGAAGTACGCTTCATTGGGATATGAGTTTGAAAAAGCCTTTGACTTTTGGCCTTCAGGGATTGCTGTATTTAACCGACTGTGGGCCAAATGATGGCGCTTTTCATTGCGTTCCGGGTTTTCATAATCAAATTGATCAATGGCTAGACGAAGTAGAACCTCATGAAAATCCAAGAGAGAAAGCTTTACAAACGCTAGAAGCAAAACCAATTGTAGGCAATGCAGGAGATTTTATTATTTGGCATCAGGCACTTCCGCATTGTGCGACACCAAATAAAGGTGAAAAACCGCGAATGGTTCAATATCTCACTTATCTTCCAGACGATTATAATGCCGCCGGAGAGTGGATTTAAACCATTCTAGTTTTTCAGGCACCAATGCAGAATCTTAGCGATGTTTTTAGCATCATCAATTCCACGGTGGTGCGTTCCTTCTAACGGAATATTCAGCAATGCAAGCGCGCCGTTCATTCCGGTTGGTTTGACCAAGCCAAACTTTTCGGCAAAATGCTCTTTTACATTGATATGCTCCTCTCCCATCGGATACGGAATTCCAAACGATTTACATTGTTTTTTCAACATATTCAGATCGTATTGCCCGTAACTTGCCCAAGTGTACAAATCTGGATTGTATTCGTCGATTAACAAATCAACGGCTTCTTCAAAACTTACTCCATTTTTATCCAGTAAGTCCTGAGTAATAGTGGTTAATTCAGTACAAAACGGACTGACGTTTGAACGCTGTGGTTTGATTAAAATTCCTTTGTTCTTTGAAATTTCTCCAGTTTCGGTATCTAAAACCGCCAATCCGATTTCAATAATTTCATTTTGCTGTCCGCTCGGGACTGCGCCTTGCCAACATGTGGCTTCTAAATCGATAATAATTATTTTATCTGTTGTTTTCATTTTTTTAAATTTTATAATTCTCTCATAAAGAGATTTTATTTCACGAAGATTTCCTTCAATTGACCAATTACGTTTCCACCACCAGAAATGGTGATTTCTCCAATTTTATCAGCGATTTTTTCAACGTACTCCATCTCTTTCAACTTCCACAACATTTCGTTTTCCTCCATCAACTTAGCTGTATTTAGCAAACTTCTTGTTGCAGCCGTTTCTTCTCTTCTCATGATGCTGTTGGCCTGTGCTTTTTTCTCAGCAACCAAAACCTGATTCATAATCTCTTTCATATCTCCTGGAAGAATTACATCTCTAATTCCAGCATCAGAAATTTTCAAACCTAAATCTTCGATTTTAGTTTTTGCTTCTTCTAAAATTGCATCGGCAATAGCATCTTTTTTGACTAACAATTCATCTAAAGTCAAGCCTCCAACAAAAGCTCTCAAAGCCAATTGCATTGCTACATACAACTGCTTTTCAAAGTCCTTGTTTTCTATCAAAGCTTTCATAATATCAACCACTTGGTATCTCACAAAGAAATTGATTCTCAATCCTGCTTTATCTTTAGTCAACAATTCCTGACCAGAAATTTCTAATTGTTGTTGTCTTACATCAACAGTTTTCACTTCAATTGTAATGGCATTATTCCAGAAATAATGTGTCCCAGATTTCAATTCTTTCACGAAAGTGCCATTAACATACAACAAAGCTTTATCGTTGCTTGCCACAATGAATTTTCTTGTGAAGTATCTCATCTTAACATTTTCCAATAAGTTTATTGGAATATTTTCTGTGATTTCAATCTTAGACAAATCTGCTTTAATGAATTCATTTTTTACAACTCCTTTCCAAAAAGCATATTTCCCTGCCGTTAAAACTTCTTTGAAATTTCCTTTTACGAATTGTAATACAATTTCGTTATCGGCAACCTCAACAACTTCCAAAAGAGATGCCAATACTTCATTTTGCAATAAAATATCCAACTCAAAAGGAGCCTGAAAAGATCCGTTTAGATCGTAAATCATAATGTTTTTGTTCCCAAAAATCCAGTGTAATCCTTCTTCTAATACTTTTTCTAATTTTCTATTTTCGAACACCAAGCCTACTTGGTAAGTTTCGATTTTAATTCTTTTTATCATAATATTTTTTTGTTTAAAGTTTAAAGTTTCATGTTCAAAAATCTTTAAAACCTCTATACTCTATTCTCTTTTTTCTATTTTCTTCTTAATAAAAAAACCTCTTTGCCTTTCTCCTCTAAGAAAAACGGACGAATAGTTTGTTATTTGTCTACCTGAATTGTTTCTGATTCTATTTTATTGAGAGAATCCCCAAATTCTCTTAACAATCAAATCAAAAAGAAAACAAACTTTTCAAAACACATTGCGATTCGCACTGGCTTTATCAGAGTGTGAAGCATCAGATTCTAAAATCCTAGTTTTACTGACAAAGACAAATCAGTTTTTTCTACTGGTCATCTTTTTAAGAGTGATGGTCTCTACTGTTTACAGATTTTCAGTCTGTTGACTTACCGGATTCGTCCAACCGAAACGTGTTCGGTGCAGGATTCGAACCTGCATAAACATTCTATTACTCTAACCAACTGAGTTACCGCATTACTACGGATGGGAATCGAACCCACGACAAATAGATCGTGTGATAATTTTTTGGAAAACCACCAAAACCTCCAAATCAAGTTGCATAGAAAAACATAATTCGCTTTCGCGGAAAGTTCTCTACAATGGTGCTATACAGAAACACGCAACTGGACTTGTTTGATATTTTTAACCAAAGCCGAAACTTTGATGCATTTCATTTTATAAAAGAACTTGTTTTATTTCTTGAACAAATATTCAAATCAAACTACGCAATTATTCTGCGTAGAAAATAAAAAACTAAATTCGGATAGATTTGCATTACTCGGTGATAGACGCACTGCTGTGCGTCTCTACCGAATATCTCTTGTTTTTAGAAGAACATGCTTTTAAAATCTAGAAAGAAACTTCTTTTCTTAGACTTTTTTTCATGCTTTTCCTTTTTAGCAAATTTCTTTTTTTCAAAAACTGCTTTAGCTTTCTCAATCCGTTTAACTGGTTTTATTTCTTCAGTTTTAGACATTTCGTAAAACTTTTTAAAAGGACGTGGTTCAAAATCTACCAAAATAGCTGCCATGTTTATAGCATCAATGTTTGACGGATCTGTTTCCCCCTTGAAGAAAGTTTCGATAGGTCTGAACTTATCTTTTTTCTCCTTAAACTTATTCTTTTTGCTATGATCGAAATCTAAGCCCAATAGGTTGCTGAAAACGTTCAAGTCATCCTTTGTTGGGTTGTTTTCGAAAATTAGCCAGCACAAATCACGAAGTTTTCCACGAGAAGGCTTGTACAAATAATCAAAGTATTTGCCTTCTTTTTCTATTTCGTATTTTTTTCTAATTGCTTTTTTATATTGTTGTAATGTATTGTTTTGCATGGTATTTTGATTTTGTAATTCTTGGGAATCTCAGGAAATCGAAGGCTTTTCTAAGAAATCCAATATCACAAAAGTTCAAAAGCACGCTTGCTTTACTAGAGAAGTATCTCTAAATGATATATATAATTTCCTTAAAACTCACCTTTCTATTCCATAGGTTAATAAGTTCTAAATCCACCTCTCTTCTCGAGGCAAATGGCAACTCATTAAATTCCACTTTATCTGTTTGACCACTATAGTCTGACCTAAGTCCTATTTTTTGATTCATCCTTAAATTTTTATTGTTAAACTTTCTTTTTAAGTTTCTGAGGCACTAAGATGCTAAGCTCCTAAGCTTTTTAAACCTTTGCTCCTCTGTCCCTTTATTCCTTTGTCACTAAGGCAAAAAAAAAGCACCCGATTAAAGGTGCTTCTATAACAAATACGATATAACTATCCTATTGCCTATATTGATGCACCGACATGTAAAAGCATTCACGATCCGAAGTCGCGGCTACTAATTCTGGGTTGTGTATGTATAATTTAAAACTCATTTTATTTATTTTTTATATTGTTATTGCAATTGTAATTGCTATTTGTTATTGTTTGCTGAAACGCTTTGTTTCAATTTTGTTCGGCAAAGATATGATGGAAAAAATCATATTTCCAAATATTTTTTAAGAATAATTTTCTGATTATCAACTAGTTAAACCAAAAATAAAGACAAAGAAATTCCTGTCCGCAAACTAGTGCAGATCTCCATTTTGTATCAAATGACTGTTACTCATCAGATTACTTTCCAAGACTATATCTTTCTATTTTTATTAATCATTAAACATTTTGGCTAAATATTTTTTTAGTTTTTTTAGTTAAATCTTCTTTTTAATCATTTTCAATCTCTTTTTTTGTCATCATCAGCAAATTCAAATTGCTCTAAAAGCAAAAAAAGCGTCCTCAAATGAGGACGCTTTTCTATTTTATGACGAGTTTGACTCTAATTTCTATCTTACAATTTCATAAAAATATATACGCATCCTGAGCTTTCAGCTGAAGAATCTCCGGCTAAAGGTTCAAAAAATGTGCTTATTGAAAGTTTCATATATATTTTTCTATTATTAATTACAGATACAAATGTAGTATATTTTAGATTAATTTAACAAAATACGCTTAAAATATATTTTTTATAACAAAAGCATTTCTCGCAAATTGCCTTTTGCAAAGACCAAACCTTACAGGTTTTAAAAACCTGTAAGGTTCAAAAATATCTAATTATGCATACGTCTTATCAATCTGACTTAAAATAGTTGGATCTTGAATTTCATTGTCTTTAGCAAACAATAAAACTTTAGACATAACCTCAGCCGATTTCGGATCGTCGTCTGCAAATGGAAGGAATAAACGCCCTCTGTGTTGCGGATGAATTGGCAATATCGATAAATATTTACCTGGCATCTGATGCACAACCGCACTTCCTAAATGAACGCTGTATTCTGCCAATTGTCCTTTGATGATGGCGTGGTTTCCTGTAATTTCTACATTCTTAATTTTAAATAAGCGCAATGTTTCTCTTAACAATACTGCTCTCATTTCAATAGAAGAATGACTCGCTTCAGGATCAACTCCGCCAACATGGGCAACGCTTACTACTAAATCAATATCACGCATTACTTCTGAGAAAATCCTCGGATTGACATCTTCAAAAGCAATGTTTTTATAATCTTTTAAAGAATGGAATTCGATAGTTTCTAAAGTCGGACTCTCAACATCTGCAGGCGAAAACCAATCTGCCATCGCGTACATTTTTACCTGATAGCCTTCTTTATGGAAAACTTTCTGTAATCCTTCTTCGTAATCTACTTTCCAGCCTCTTGTTTTCAATAAAGCCAAAGTTTGATTCGGTTGAACTTGATGCCCTGCATAACGTCTTGAAACCGATTTCTCTTTCAATTCATCAGGCGTTGGAACATACAATTCTCTAAAAATCTGTTTAAACGGCTGTTGCAATTTATTATCAAAACAATATTTCTGGAAATCTGTCCAAACATTATTTTTATGCAAATCGAAACAGTGTGCAATTCTAAAAGTCTGCTTTTCGTTTAACGAAATCATTTCTCCTAAACCGGTAACTAAACTTCCATCGACATAAAAACCAATCTGATTGTCATTAGAAATAAAAACTAATTTCTCCAGATGTTTAGAAATAATTGGGTGTTCAAAAAGGTTCTGCATTTCTGCGAATAAAAACTCGTCGCCGCGAATCATACTTTCTTCCAAACCTTTTCTTGAGCGAGTCCATTGCTCACGCATGGTTTTTCTGTAATTCGTCAGTTCTAGAATTCCTTTGTCTTTTTTGTATTTCGGCGGAATCGATTTTAATTCTTTTCCTGCTTTATAAGTAACCAAATCAGCTTTTCCTTCATTATTAATGACCAAACTTATCGTAACATCGTCTAAAACCACTTCAGTTTCTTTTGATAAAATATTTTGAACCTGCTTCGTTTCCATTGCCCAAGTCAAACGAACTGGATCTGGATAACCTGCATTTCTTGCCAAGTTTTCTAGCGCCACACGAATCGCCAAAGCTTCGCTCGCTTGTTTCATTGAGCCGAACTCTTTGCTTTCTTTTTTAAACTGTTGCAAATACTCGTAACGCGCCAAAATATCTTTTTCAGGACTTGCTTTGCTTAACGGAACCAAGCCGTAAACTCTTAAATAATCTTGGTCACGTTTATCTTTTACTTTTGCCGTAACTTCTCTAATTTTCAAATCTCCCGTAATCGTATCAGCATATAATCTGGCACGTCTGTGACCATTTCCGTCTGTTACGTATTTCGCAGATTCGTATAAAAGTTCCCATTTGGCTTTTCCTAATTTTTTGTAAGCCGATATAAACCAATCTTTATCTACAGCACCATCTTTAAAATCTTGCAAATCTAAAGTCGAAAACCTCGCCGCTTCACTTTCTAATTCTGAATTTGTAGCACTGTAAGATGCCGTTTTGGTGTGTGCGTGAAACCACCAGATTCCTTCGTCCAGACCATTCCAATCTAAATAACTGCTGATGAACTTTTGCCATTGTGGGGCATAAATTGCAGTCTGAATCAGTCTTTCTTCAGAGATTTTAGCTTTTTTAATTAAAGCATTAAAACTTTCCTGTGTATCAGTTTCTAACGGATAACATCTTTTCAACAAGAAACTAAATAATTTCTGTTTCGTTAAATCAGTGTAGCTCCATGAATAAATATAACCTTTGTACAAACTTGCTTTTCCAAGCGCAGTAATCAATTCGACTAAGCGGTTTGCTCCAAAAATCTTCTGGAAACTCTGAACCAGATGTGTAACCGTAGTATTAGAATCTCCTCTCTTAACCTCAACATCCAAAAACGTCTCTCTGATTTTATCAATCATCGGAACTAAGAATGGAAACTTTTTAATTAAATCTTCGCTTCCAAAATGTCTATAATGCTTCTTCTCGCTGGTTAAAACAGAAATTCTTTCTGGTTCTAAAATTCCCTCGTACAATTCACCTTCGGTAATTATTTTTTGCTCAAACGCAACGCAATACAAATGAATTGGCGGTTTGGCAAAAGATCTGTTTTTTTCTAAACCGTTTAATTGTCTCCATCTATATAGATTCCAGACTTTAGTATTTTGTTCTTCTGTTAAATCAAGTAAACCAATTTTGTTCAGATAAATATCAAAAAAGCCTTGACTCTGCCAGCCATTTCCATTATTGTTATTATAATAATACTCATCTTTAGCAGGCTTATACTCAAACTCTATTACAGATTCCGGAAGATCGGCATATAATGCGCTACAAGCGTCGATTAAGAAATCAGCCTTTTCACTAAAAACATATTTAATCTGCAATGCATTCAGAATATTCAAAATTGCATTGTCCCAATCGTAACCTCTTTTATTTTGATGAGGCAGCAGCTCTTTATAATAAAAAACATGCTTTTCTAGAAAATCTCTCCATATTTTTCGATCGCAATTGCTTACTAGCGTCATTAAAAACAGATCTCTATTGGCGAGACCTGATTTGGTAAACCATTCTTCCCAAACTTCATACAACGGATAATTAGTCGCTGCCAATTCTGAATTCTTTTCGTCTTTTAGATTTTTTAATGGTCTAAAAGAATTCCCCAATAAAACCGTCGATTTGCTATTATCGTAATTTTCAGTTTCGTATTCGTAATTTCTGTTTTCTTCAAACAATTTATAAAGCTTTGCAATTTCGCCTTTAATATGCGACATCGATTTGGAGAAACCGTATTGATGTTCTTTTACTGCTTTTGCATACAAAGAATCTGCTCCTACTTTAGGAAGTTCATAAGCCGAAATTTCGTTTGGAGTAAAAAATCCGTAACCGTTTTCTGCGCTTAAAAGGTCTTGTTTTTTTGAAGGTTCTAACTGCTCAATAAATTTGGTTTCTTTCTCGGTAATTTTTGGCCTTTGCAGATAGTCTTTTACCCAATCGTTAACCTTATCCGTCAGTTTATTGTTTTTCTGAAGCTGAAGCATTACGTCCAGCATAGACATACGCTGTTCTAAATCTCCTTTTTCTATGGTCTGATTAACAAAATTGACTACTTTCTGATCTTCTTGTTTGATTAGAATCGACGTTAGATTTTTCTTTAAATTAGAATTTTTACGTTTAAATAATTCCTGAAAAATAGTCAATTCATCTTCGGTTAAACTCAAATCTTTTAAAACATTAACCGCCGAAGCCACAAGAGATTCTCCCCTGTCTTTTAAAATTCGCAAAGCAAAATTTCTTTGAAATTCAGTCGGTTCTGTTTTGGTTTGATTGTTTTGATTGCTATAGTAAGAATAACTGTAAAAACTGCCCAATAAATTTCTCGTCAGTTTCTCTCTTAAATTGATCGAGAAGCCTTCAAAATGTTGTAAAACCGCTTCCAATCTTTCGTTGTTATCGCCAACCAAATTAATCGCTGCGGCATAAAGCGTATCTCTTTCAAACTTTGCATTTAGCCACGAAAATACTTTTCCTTCAAAAGTCTTTTCTTTTTCGGTAATGCTTTGTGCAAGATTGTAAACTTTATCAAAGAAGTTCGGATAATCTGTATTTTCGATATAAAACTTTGATTTTGTATTGGCTTCCAACAAAGCATTCATTCTCGGAACTGCAAATGCCAAAACCTGCAGATTCTCATCTTCTAACGCTTTAAAATAGAGAGGCATTTCGATATAAGGATCGTTGGTTTCTCCTGCAAATTTCAGAGCCAAAGATTTCTTTTCGACCGAACCTTTTTCTAATAATTCATGCAGATACGGAACTGTTTTCTCGACATCTAAAACACCTTGAACCCAAAGCGCCATATAGACTTCGTTATTATTTTTGCTTTTTGCGGCAGTCGCAATCGTTTCTGGTTTGGTAAAATAACCCGAAGCCAACTCGATAATATTACGAACCGTAGTTTCTTTCTCAGAATCCCAGCCCAAACCTGTCCACGTGTCAATCGCTCTTACAACCGATGAAAAACGAGTCAGTTTATTATCAATAAGCACTTTTATCATGTATTGCAAAGCGCCAATGCTCGTTTCGTCTAAAGCCTCCAGAATCGTCTGGCGCAAACCTTCTTGACGCTGCGCTGCAAGAAGCAGTTTTTCTACCAACTCCCAATGCTGCTGTTTTTCGCTGTTTAAAAGTGCTTTGATGATATTTCTAGACACTTTTCCGTGTGTGTCTTTATTGAAAATAATGTCTTCAAACAATTGAAAAAGTCCTTCTTTGCCAGCATCCAGCGCCGAAGACCACACCATAAATTTATTGATAGAATTTGAAATCTCGGTATCGTAACGAATTTCATCTTCAATGCTTAAATTATAATAAAAAGTACTGCTGTCCTGATAATTATATTTGTAAGGTCCGTTTAGCAAAGAACGCAGAAAATTGATCTGATTGACCAACAGATAACTTTTATGATTTGGTGCCCTAAAAGCTCGTCGCGTATACCCGTTCTGATACATCTTTTGCGGCAATCTGTTCCAAGCTTCTTTTACGTATGCAGCGTTTTCTTCGCCAAAAAAGTAAAGTAGCAAGTCGTAATAGTTTTTATCTTCCCAGATATTCTCTTTTACCAAAGCCGCAAACTTTTCGGCTTCTTTCGAACCAAGCGAAATATAATTGCTGTAATAATTGTCCTGAAGTTTCAAGAGTTCCAGACCAAACTCCGCCACTTCTTTTTTCAGTTTTTTTCCAGAAAGTAATTTAGAAAGCAGATTACTGTTTACAATTTCTTCCAATTCTTTTTTAAATCTCTTAATTGGATTTTCAATTACTTTACTTTTTAAAAGATCTTCTATCGTCATGATTGTTTATTTTAGATTTTAGACTGTAGTCCCGATAGCTATCGGGATAGATTATTTGTTGGGATGTGAAAAGCAAAATGTGATTTGTTTTTCAGCAAAAAGCACAACATTCACAATTCACAATTCACCATTAACAATTATAAATTACCAATAGCTTCCCGCCAAGAAAGTCAGCCTGATAAAAGTGAGGTTTTTATTTTGAGATAAATCGATTTCCTCTGTTAACGTTTCCAGCTGATCGTCTCCATAGAAAACAGCGTATAAACCATCTTCGAAAGCTAAAATGGCATTTTCCTGCGCTTTGGCCAAATCTACTTGGTTGTGGTTGTAAAGCGCGCCAAAACCAACTTTTCCGGTATCGGTAAGAATGGGTAAATAATTTTCTTTTGGAAGATGGATTTTGTCTTCGTCTTCAAACTCAAAAGATGAAGAACGGAACAATTGTACCTGATGATCAACAATCGATTCTATGAGTTTTTGTGTAGTAATGACAGGATTTTCTATATCTAGAGCGATACTTTTTTCCTGAAGGAGCGGATGTTTTTTTCCTAATTGTTTAACTGAGATGCTTATATTCATCTTTACGGGCTTTTATTTTGGAGCCGTAATGTAAGATTTTTAAAGCGATTTTTACTTAAAATAATGTCTTTTTAATGTTAAAAAAATCTACCTAGAAAACGCATTGAGGATGCGGATTATACGGATTCGCTAACGCGAAGACGCGGATTAAAAACAGATTTTTTATTTATTCTTAAGTAATCCGTTTTAATCTGCGTTTTTACGAAGTAAATCTGTTTTATCCGCGTCTCATTACACGGATTTTCGTAAAGGCTGATACTAAAAAAAATCCCGACAAATAGACATTGTCGGGATTTGAGTTTTTATTGAGATAATTTACCATTGCTACTACAAGCCTTATAAATCTGTTTCTCTGAAAATGGCGATAAGGTTTCTGCCAGATTTCGGCTGGTTCTTAAACAGCTCAGTATTTTTTGCCTTAAATTGATATCGTCGCCAAACTCTGTATGCATTAATAGCTCGAAGATTTCCTGCAAATACATAGGCTGTTCTTTGTAATTTCCCTCAAACAATTCGTCTGAAAGGAAATTAATTACGGATGGTACTACATCTCGATGTGTTGGTTTTTGATTTTCTTTTTGCATAGTTCTGAAAATATTAAACACACGAAACCCACGATCGGTTGTGCAAAAACATTCCAAGGAATGAGATTAGGGCTATCACTAGCACCCTCAACGTAACGTGGGTTCGCTTATATTAAACTTAAAAATAATTTTTTAAG
This sequence comes from Flavobacterium nitrogenifigens, assembly GCF_003254565.1. GTDB lineage: Bacteria > Bacteroidota > Bacteroidia > Flavobacteriales > Flavobacteriaceae > Flavobacterium > Flavobacterium nitrogenifigens. Next base: position 104,367 of record NZ_QJRI01000180.1, on the reverse strand, counting down.
GATTTCTCCTTGGTGTAATGTTTTTGCTCTGCAAAGATATACTTTTATTTTTAAAAGAAAGAAAAAACTTACTTTTTTTTTTCAAAATTAAAACTTAGTATTAAAATATTCTTTCTACTTTTCTTTTTAATCATTAAAAATTAGAATCAGCTTAACAAGTTCATATCAATTCCATACTTTAAACCAATGAAATCATTAATTTTTTCTTCATCATCTTCTTCTATTAACTGATTAATTTCATTTTCAGTAAAATCATAAACTCCAAATCTTTTAATATAATTTCTACTTAAAGAAAAATATCCTGCTCCATAAGGCTTACTCGAATTTATAACATAAAACCAAAAAATTTTAGAGCTCATTATTTTTTGCATAAACAACAAATCTCTTTCATTGTCGCTAATTAAAGCTAACCCGTTATGAAACAATAAATTTTCATCAAGATTTAAAACAAAATTAGGAATCATTGGTGTTATATGTGGAAAAAAAAGTTTGTATCTTAATTTTTCAAGTGACTGATTTCTACCGTAAGCAAACCAATTTTCATACTTCCCATTTCCTTTATCTCTTGTTTCTAGTATATCTTTTTTATCTCTTAAATAATTATATGCTTTTGGATACTTACTCTTTAAATCATTTTCTTTAATTAATTTTGGAGTCTCCTTTTCATAATAATAAGGGAATATAATTTTCTTCTTCAAAGAGTCTATCGAATTAATCTTTATAAGCTTATTAGGGTTTATAATTTCTCTACATATTTCCTTTTCAATAGGATAACAACCACCATTTTCTAAATAAAAATATTTATCATCTTCCTTAATTGGATCAAAAATATAAATATCATTTTTCAAGGTTGCTATTCCATTTCTAGTCTTAAATTTTTCTCCTAAAGGAACACCTATAGACTCAATTTTATTTAAAAGATCCATTTTTTGAAGATTCCATCCATTGAGACTTTCAAGTGATGAATAAGAAATTTTAGTTAAATCCAAAGTTAAAGAATCAAGTTCTTTAGGATTAGTCAATCTTAAATATTCCAAAAATCTTGAATTTGTTTTTTTTATCAAACATATGCATGTATATGCTGATTTAGAATTAAAAATTTGTGTTCCTCCAAAATCAATTAATACAAATTTATTTTTTTCTCTTTGAAAATATTCTCTTAATGCTCTACCGTTTACACTCTTAAAAAATGTATTCATTGTAATATATCCTAAAATACCATTCCTTTTGAGAACACTTAATCCTATCTCAAAAAAAGGAATATATAAATCTGGATGGCCTGATAAACAGACGCTCCAAAATTTTAAATATTCTTTTGTCGTAAGATCAATATTACGAGAACACACATATGGAGGGTTTCCTATAACAATGTCAAAACCTTTAAAATTTAAAATTTTTTTATTCCATTCAAAAATTAAAGCATTTCCATTAAAAAGATTAAACTTAAACTTTTTCTTGTCTTCTCCATCGTTTATCGCTAATAATGAAAGTAATATTTCTGATCTATTAATAGAATATTCTTGTATATCTAAACCAAATATATTTGATTTAAAAATATCAGAATACGACCTATTAGACAAACTCTTTAATTTTTTAGCTGCATTAAATAAAAAACCAGCACAACCACATGCCGGATCACATATCTTTATTTTATCAAAATTGCTATAATTAGAAAATGTATTGTCCAGAATATAATTTCTAATGTAATCAGGTGTATATATAGCACCTGTTATCACTTTGTCTTCTGGTGATATTACGAATTCAAAAGCCTTAATTAAATCTTCAAAAGTTGATAATTCCTGAATTCTTAAAAAATTTTGTAATGAAATATAATCATCACAATTTTCTGTAATCAAAAGTCTTTTTATATTTTCATTCTCAATTGATAAAATTTTTCGTGAATATAAAAAAGCAGAGACTAATAATCTATCTATTTTATATGGATCAAAAGAATATGCTTTTAAAAATCTTAATGCTTCTTGTTTCATTATATTATTTGAGGGCAAATATCTTTTGTATTCCAATCTTTAGTAATTGTATGAAATCCAAAATGATTTGCGAAACTTGCTATAAATGGTTTTAATGTTCTCTCTTGGGCATTCCTTAAAATCTTGATATAGCGTGGATCTTTTTTAACTTTTCGCCATAAAACTGGAGCAAAATTTGATAAAATAAAGTCCAAACCAGAAATAAAGTCCATTGGGTAATGCATAAATCGTGGATTATCTAAAATTAAATGATTCCCAAAATTTTTTCCAACAGAATTATACCCACTCAATTTTCGTCCACCCATTTGAAAATGATAAATTGGATGAACTTCATTAGATGGATTACCGCCTTCTATATGTCTATCCAAATGATACGAAAGTATATGATCTTTTTGACCTCTCGATTTTCCTTCAATCACAATATTAAATTCTAAATGCTTAAATGGGTCTTTAGTACCTTTACCATCTTCCGAATATTCACCTTTCAAATCAATACTAAATTCTAGTATTGCTTTTTTCACTGTTTTAGGATATTGAATATTATTTGAAATATCAATCTCTAATGTAAAATCACTTATTTTATATCCCCAGCTCAAAGGCGTCCCTAATTCCTTACCTTCTTTTTCATCAAACTTTGTTGGTGGTAAATCAGTTTTATTTTGTAATCTTTTGATAGCTCTGTCAATTGAATCAATTGATTTTTTATTTATTTGATTTGAATTTAAAACTGCCTTTAAAGTATTTAATTCATTAGCCAACTCTAGGCGATAATTATAATTTTTATTATCTATTGTCATCTAATCAATTTTTATTCGTTCAATAGCTAGTCTATCAATTTCTGTTGGATGAATTTTTATTCCCATTTTATCAACAATTTTAGGTTTCTCTACAATTGCAAATAAAGATACATATGCATAATCTTGCCATGGCTTTGGTTCTTCCTTCCCTATAATTTTAAAGCCTTCAAATGGATCTAATGGCATACCAGTAACTTCACAAACATTCCAGTAATTATTACTTTCAAATAATTTTATTGGCTCAGCAACAACTAACTCTCTTAAACCTGTCTTTTCAATTAAAAGAGTAACTCGTGATACAGCATCTAAACTAGCTAGATTCTCACTTGTAATACCTTCAAAAATATCAATAACTAAATCATTCCACCATCTTTTCCAACTATCATTAAAAATTCCTTTATATTCACCTGAAGAAAAATAGCCACATAGCTTACCCCAATCCTTTGATTCTGAAATATTAATCCCCAATCTAGCAGCTAAAGTTACTTCATTTACCAAAAGACCTATTGGCTGAATAATATCCTTAAATATAGTTCTAGCTATTTCATGCGGAGGAGGATTATCTTCACAAACAAATCGTGACAATATTCTTTCATCTAATTCTTTATAATCCCTATTAAGAAAATGGGAAAAGTTTTTCTTGTCTGAATTTATAACTCTATATCCATCAATTAAGGAAACTATTTTCTTGATAGTAATTTCATTTATATCATCTTTCAAAAATGTCCAGTCAAATAAATCATGACTAGTAAAATCTCTACTAAATGAATCCTTAATTTTAGTTTCAGTTGAACACAATATAATTGGCATATCTGGCAAAGAGCCTTCAGACGCTAAAGTTCTAAGCATTTGAGCCAAGGGAGGAGCCTGATATCGTACTTTAAATTTTTCCCCATTTTCATCAAACGTGTCTTCCTGGGGGCCATTTAATTGCAAATCTAAAATTAAAGCATCATAATTTTTAAGATCTTGAGTCAATATATCTAGTTCACTTTCAAAATTCTTAGGTTTATTTAAAGTAACCTCCAAGATATTTTTAGACTCTAATTTCTCCTTAATAGGATTAATTAGACTATCTTTTTCATCATCAATATAAAAAATTTTATATTTATTCATAATCATTTATTTCAGTTTTTGGTAATTCTATTCTTATTGTTGTGGAATAATTTTCTTTTGGTTTTGTAACAAAAACCTCTCCACCATAACCTTCAATAATATCTTTTACAATTTTAAGTCCTAAGCCTGTTCCTGACAATTCCTCTAATTCAGTTGAATTATTTCCTGATGGATTGCTCGTTGTGTAAAAAGCATCAAAAATTTGATCTTCTTTTTCAGGAGCAATACCAATGCCATTGTCAGAAAACTCCAAATACACTTTCTTGCCAATCTTTCCGGCATCAATACTAATTTTTCCAAGTACAGCTTTTTTTGCAATAGCCTTTTTTGAATTAGTATAAAAATTAAATAAAATGGAAGACCATTCTGAAGAATGCATTGGACAAGTAAACAAATTATAGCCATTAAAATTTGGCTTTTCTAAAGCGATATTACTTCTTTCTAAATCTGGTGTAATAATTTCAATAAAACTAGAAACTGGTTCTCGAAGTTCTATTGGTTTTAATTCCCGATTAACATTTTTAGAAATAGCATCTTTAAAAAAAGACGTGTAAACGGTAAATGCCTCAAGATTTTTTTGCAACCTATAACCCACATTTTTAGCATGTGAATCTTCGACGAAATTTGTTAAATACTCAGCATCGTATTTAAATGCTGGTTCATAATGATTTACTTCATGGACAAATTCGCCAATAGTTAGTCCCAAACCAGCTAAAATCCTCAACATTTGTATTTCTTTAACTAATTCTTTAGTCTTTTCTTCACTTTCCGAAGTTTCTTGTTGCTGTACTAATTCTAACTCAATTATCTTTTCATTAATTGTTTTTAATTTTATCGAAATATCTTGCTTTGAATCGGGATTATTTTGATTTTTATTAATCTCATCGTCTATAATTATTTCATTAAATTCTTGTTTAACTTCCTTTATTATATCCAAAGATGTTTTTTTATCCCAATCTTTTTGCCCTGCTGTACCTTTTTTTAATCTTATTTGCGAAATTTTGACTGCCACGTCAGTTAAAACCTTGTATCCAAAATCTTTAAGCTCTGCAAATGCAAGAGTTTCTAATAATCCTTCTCTACTTGATAATTCTTGAAAATTTATTCCATCTTTATCAATAACCTCAACAAAACCAAAAAAATGTAAATTAGAATGCGCAGCCAAAATACTTCTTCTTCTCATAGAGGCATCCAACGTAAGCCAATCATCATTTTTTTCAGCATAAGGCAAAACTCTAAATCCGTTTCTATAAAGCCTAATTCCACCATGTTCTTTTGCATTCTCAAGTATATATGAATTGACGGTTTTTGGTATGAATGAAGTTTGATTTCCATTATATATAAAATAGTACGCTTTCAAATGGACATTTCTTAAAGCATCATATTTATCCTCCCTATCTTTTTTACCAACTAAATACAATTCCTCTGGAATTGATAACTTATCACTTTTAAATGAATAATAACCCTGTCCTTCTTCATCAACATATGCTTCAATTTCTGCAAGTGCGTGTTGAAAAAATGCACTTTCTTCATCAATAATTAAATTTCCATTTCTATAAAAAGTAACTTTAAAACCCGGATCTTTTTCATTTTTTTCAAGTCGCTCCGATAAAGGAAAAGGTTGTAACAAATCCGATATATATTTATAAGCTCTTTGTATCATTGAATCTGACCATCCCTCTCTTACTTTATCAATTATAAGAGTTGTCCCTTCATCTTTTTCTTTTGGAATTTCTTCTATTTTATTTGAAATCAAAAGCAAATTAGAATCAATTTCGTATTTATCCCAATTAATAGTTACTTTTAATGCTTTATCAGAATCAAGAGTTTGTGTTATTATTGTCAAAATTTCTCCTATTCTTTGAGTAGCAAAGCGACCTATACCTTTTTGTCCAGCTCGTGTTCTACCATATCTTAACGACTTTGGATTATGTATTTTATCACTAGAAGATATTGTCATAAACCCTTTCACTAATTGATCCCTTGTCATCCCTAATCCAGTATCATCAATTACTAATTTTCCTCCGGGCCTATCACATTGTTCAAAATACAAATTCACAGATAATGCATCAGAGTCATAAGCATTTTTAACTAGTTCTGAAACAGCTGTTTCATTTCTTCCTACAAGTTCTCTACCCAACCTATTAATTACACCAGCATCAACAGAAAAACGAATATTGTTTAAATCTAGATTTGCAATTTGATGAGAAAGCTCAAGAATCAAATCATTATCAGATACTTCCTTTTGAAGTTCTAAATTTAACTTTTCTTTTAAAGACTGTAAATTATTATCTTCTGAATTCATTATTTATTACTATCAAATTTGTGTAAAAATACACAATGTATGAGATAAAATTAATTTAAAAATATTTTATATCGTTTTAAATTTTAATAAACATTGACCTAATAATATTATTTTGCATATTTTTTTCATGAATTTATTTTCATTATTTCTCTACCTCAAATATATACAATCAAAAAGCCTTCAAAACAAGTACAAACACCTGATTTAAAAGCCAACAAATAATCTTTATAATTAAGACTTAAATCCCAAAAAAGCTTTTAGAATTCTTAGTAGTTTCCTCCGCTACTTTAGCCAAAGTAATTCCTTTAAACTGTGCAATTGTTCCGGCAACATATGGCAGAAAAGCAGGTTCGCAACGGCGTTCGTGGTATTTCTTTAAGAGACTGTTCGGAACATTTTTAGGAAGCATAAATGGCGCATCGGTTTCAATCATCATTCGGTCGAGCGGTACGTACTGAATGACTTCTTTTAAATGGCTGAAACGCTTGGCATCTGAAATCGCTCCCGTAAAACCCAAATAAAATCCGTTATCGAGATAGGTTTTGGCTTCCTGCAACGTTCCCGTAAAACAATGTACAACGGCTTTTGGCAGTTTCGGCAGATAGTCTTTCGTAATATTCATAAATGAACTAAAAGCGCTTCTTTCGTGCAAAAACAACGGTTTCTGAACTTCAATCGCCAATTCGAGCTGGGCTTTGTAACATTCTTCCTGTTTGTTTCGGGGCGAAAAATCACGATCAAAATCGAGTCCGCATTCCCCAACAGAAACTACGTGTTTCAGTTCTAATAATTTCCTGAGTTTCGAAATACTCTGCGCATCAAAACTCTTCGCATCATGCGGATGTATTCCCGCCGTAGCATATAATACGCTTGGGTATTGTCGCGCAATCTTCGCAGATTCTTCGCTATTTCGTACGCTGGTGCCTGTGAGTATCATTTGCGATACATCGGCATCGAGCGCGTCTTGTACGACATCGTCTATGTCGTTTTGGAATTGTTTGTTGGTTAGGTTGATTCCTATGTCTATGTAATTCATTTTTTTTAAAGTTGCTAAGGTTCTAAGAGGCTAAGGTGCTAAGGTTTTTTTCTCTCTGTTGCCTTAAATTATTTTTTATTTTTTGCCACTAAGGCACTAGGACGCTAAGTTTTTGTTTTTAATCTCGCAATCCCGATAGCTATCGGGAGCGTGAAAAATCTTTAACCACACCGTTTGTCATCCTGAGGAACGAAGGATCACATCCAATATTCCTCAAAGAGAATCGCCAATCTTTGTAGAGTTTCTAGTGTGATCCTTCGTTCCTCAGGATGACAAACTGGGCGTTAGACGCACTGCAGTGCGCCTCTACACTGAAAACTGTGACCGAGACTGAACACTAAAAAACTGACCACTGACCACTAGTCCTCCCTGCTTCCATCATCTGCCATTCTCACCAATTTCGGTGTAAACTTCGCTACAACATCCACTAATTCTTTCTGCGCTTCCATCACCTGATTGATATCTTTATACGCCATTGGGGCTTCGTCTAGACCTGCTCCGATAAGCGTAACGCCATGATCTTTCAGGATCGATTTCATTTCGGTTTGTGTGATGTTTTTTATGGCTTGGGTTCTGCTCATTTGTCTTCCTGCTCCATGCGAAGCCGAATTAATGGCATTCTCCTCACCTTTTCCTCTCATCAAAAATCCTGGTGCGGTCATACTTCCCGGAATGATTCCCATAACGCCTTTTCCGGCTGGGGTTGCTCCTTTTCTATGTACGATTACTTCTTCTCCGTTCCAGATTTCTTTCCAGGCGAAATTATGGTGGTTTTCGACTTTGGCTAAAATCGTCGCACCCAAGGCACGTTCCATTTTGTTATGGATTATCTCGTGACAAGCCGAAGCGTAATCTCCCGCCAAATTCATCGCCAGCCAATATTCTTGTCCTAATTGCGAGTTCATATCTAAATACGCCAAGTTTTTGGCTACTTCTGGAAGTTTACATTCGTCTTTGGCGATTTTAGTATAATGTCCTGCAATCGTTGCTCCCATTCCGCGTGAACCCGAATGTGTTAACAAAGCGACGTATTTTCCTTTTGTGATATTCAAAACCGCATCGTCTTTAGCAAATTCCATGATTCCGAATTCCACAAAGTGATTTCCACCACCTGAAGATCCTAATTGCGACCAAGCTTTATCTTTCAAGTTCTTCACAAACGGATTCATATTGAAAGTCTCGTTCTCCAAAACCGCATGATCTGATTTGTACTGACCGTGAAATCCGTGACCTGCTCCAAAAATAGAATTCGCCATTAATTCTTTTTTGAATTTAGCTTCGTTTTCAAAGTAAAAAGCTGCAGGAATATCATAAACCGACAATGCCATTCTACATCCAATATCAACCCCAACACCATAAGGAATAATGGCATTTTTTGTGGCTAAAACTCCGCCAATCGGTAATCCGTAACCTTGGTGCGCGTCTGGCATTAAAGCTCCGGCAACCGTAACAGGCAGTTTCATGGCAACTTCCATTTGTTTTCTGGCTCCGTCTTCGATATGATCCAATCCGTAAGCCGAATATGCATTCGGATTCTGATTTAAAGCAATGAAATCTTCTGGTTTTTCATTCGATTTTTCGATTAAAGCCACAGCCAGTCTGCTGAAGATTTTATCGTCAATATAATTCTCCGGAGTTTCTAAGACGTTTTTGAAATTGGTAATCATTTCGTCTCTTGTGAATCCGTTTCGTTTGCTGTTTATTTTTAAGGCAATCCCAATTATTTTTCCTTCTGGGAATCCTAATTCTAATATATCTGTACCGTTTATTTGTGTTTTCATTTTTTCTTTTTTAAGGGACAATCCCGATAGCTATCGGGACTGAGGTTCATAGATGCAAAGGTTTTATACTGCTGCGTAGTTTTTTTCTTTTTTTCTCAGCGAAGAGATAGTTCTCGCAAAGTCGCAGAGTCGCTAAGGTTTTTCTTTAAGCATTAAACACAAAGTTTGTCATTTCGAGGAACGAGAAATCTTCGCAAGTAACTCCGCAATCAAAATCACCAATCTTTGTCTAGCTTCTCGTGGAGATTTGCTTCGCCTGTTCGCTATCGCTCGAGTCTCGTTCCTCGAAATGACAAACTGTGTCTTTAATTTTATTTAATTGATGTTTTCAACATTCATTTTTTAATTTTTAAAAGAGGTAACACTTAGGAATGGTCTAATTTTCTTGGAACGAAGTAACCATTTCCTGACGACACTCTTTTTTTAAGAGCAATATTCTATAAGCGACTTTTAGGATTCGAACCTAATATTATCATGCCGCGAAGTAGCGCTTTATAGACGGCATCTTATTTTTTGAAAAAGTAATAATTTATAAGAGTTAATATTCAACCTAAACGAAGTAGCTCTCATACACGACATTTTTCAGTTTTAAAAAGAAGTAAAAAGCAATAAGAGAAACGGGGCTTGTCTTGCCAGAGTCGAACTGGATAACCTTGCTGATTTTACAACTTCGCTATTCCTCCCCAAATTTGAGACGAAGTAACTCTTATTTACGACATTCTTTTTTATTTTTAAAACAAGGCAACAAACGATAAGTGACATATCCTGCTCTAACCACTGAGCTACATTTCTGTCATTAAACAGAATTGGTGGGATTCGAACCCACGTCCCGGGCGTTATCAATGCGAAGTAACACTTATCTACGACACTTGTTTTTTATTCTATTTTCAATGAACTTATTTCTTTTACAAATATTCAAATCATACTGCGCAGTTATTTTGCGCAGTAGATTAAAAGTTTACAATTCTATTCGATTAATGTAATTCAAAGCGCTGCTTTTATCGTCTAAAGCATTCAAAACATCAAACACTTTATCTGACCAACCGGCTATTAAATATACATCGTTTTTTTCGATGTTTATTGGTGACTGACCGTAACCAGCCAAATCAAATAAATACAATTTTGCATTTGGTGCGATACTTTTGTATCGGTTCCAGGAGTTTGCAAATGAATCTTTTGTGTAAGCATTATTCCACATTTGAACATCTGTAAACAACATTACTTTATCTACAATTTCTTTTCGGGCGATTAAATCTTCCAAAACCAAATGACCGTTTGTAGCGTAACCTACTTCACCTTCGCGTTTGTAATATTCGTTGACGTTGGCCAATATACTTCGTTTTGGCATATTGATTATTTTCCAACGATCACCAAACATACCGCTTACCACATTTTTACAACGACTTTGCATTAACATACCCAACATCAAACCGATATCATAAAGCAATACTTTACTTTTTGGTGAAATTGGCTGCTGCATCGAACCCGAAACGTCGCAAGCAATTACAACTGATGTATTTACATCAAAACCTTTCATGTTTTGTGAACTCGCCATAACAGCATCTTCTAAGGCATCTAAAACCATTGAAGTGTATTTGAAATTCAAATCTTTCACTTCACGATAAGCGGCTAAAAATCGGAATGGCAATTGTTTTGAGTTTGCGACTGCTTTTTCGTTAGAAAGATAATCGCATACTTTTTGGATATGAAAACCAGAAACATTCGCTTCTAAGATGTTTCGTAAGTTACGCAACAAAGCCATGTAACCTACTTTACCGCTATCAATCAATTCTTCCCATTTTTGAGTAAATGCTTTTTGTTTTTCAAATTCGTTATAAAACTTTATTTGACCTAATTGCGACAACTCAGTTTCCCAAGTATATGGCGTTTGCAAAGTGTTATTTACCAATTTATCAAAGATTGCCTGCTGTGCTTCATCTTTTGCTTTTGGGTGAACCAAAAACAAAGCATCTTTTAATTTAACCACACCATCGCGATTGTATTTTGCGAATTGGTATTCGTCAAATTTATTGAATGAAACCGCTAAACCTTTTTGGATTTGTTTTGATAAACGGTTTAATTTCTTAACGCCATTACGTTCGTTTGCCATTTGGTAATACGCTAACAATTCTGTTATCTCGTCTGCACGTTGTATAACATTAATTATCATTTTACTGATTAATGAATCGCCAGAATAAATTTTAGCCAATTCTACAATCAAAACCAATGGCACAGAACGCATATGCATTTCATTACGTGTATAAACTGCCAATTTTGCAACAAATACTGGATTACATTTTTTAATCAAGTTTTTGATTCGCTCTAAACGAGTTGTATCTTTTTCATAAAATGAAGCACTTAAGCTTGTTGTTACAACTGCTGCGTATAATTCGTATTCTGATGTTAAAGAAAAAGCCGGAGCATTTTCGTGATTAACTATATTGTTTTTCTCTTTTGCTAAAAAATTGAATTTCATAATTTCTGGTTTTTAAAATTAGACAATGGTTATTGTTTTATTTCTTGAGCAAAGATTTCAAAACTACTACGCAATTATTTTGCGCAGTAAAAAAAGAATTTTAAATTTGAGTAAAAAACAACATGAATTTAGAGAAAATCTATTCTGAATTACTTTCGAATATTGGCTTTTCAGCAAATGAAATTCAGCAAAACTGGTTAGATTTAGAAAAGGCATATTCCAAAAAATCAAGGCATTATCACAATCTCACGCATTTAAAAGAAATGATTGCCTGTTTCGAAACGTACCGTGATAAACTTCAAAATCCAAACGAAATATTATTTTCGATTTTTTATCATGATTTTGTGTATTCGGCTTCTAAAAAAGATAACGAACTCAAAAGTGCTGAGTTTGCGTTGGCTATTTTACCTGAAAATGTCAATCTAAATAGACAATTAGTTTTTGACGCGATCTGCGCAACACAGCAACATCAGCAAAATGCGATTGAAGATATAAACTGGTTAATCGATTTTGATTTGAAAATTCTAGCCAAAGATTGGGAAGATTATAAAATCTATTTTGAACAAATTAGAAAAGAATACCGCATTTATCCTGATTTTCTATACAAACCCGGGCGTGCAAAAGCGTTGAAGCATTTTTCGGAGAATGAGTTTGTTTTTCAAACCAATGAGTTTCGGAATTTATACGAAGAAAAAGCTCGCGCTAATATTGAGAAAGAAATAAAGTTATTAAGCTAAAAATTGAATCTCGCAAAGACGCAGAGTCGCAAAGTTTTTTCTCTCGCAGATTGAGCAGATTTAAGAGATTTTTTTTAATCCTTTTAATCCATACAATCTGTGGCTTAAAAATAAAAACTTTGCGCCTTCGCGACTTTGCGAGCAAAAAACACACAAAGCAATGTCACAAAACAAAAACGCCTTAATTCGATACAAAACCATCGATAAATGCCTTCAGAATAAATACAGGCAATGGACACTCGAAGATTTAATCGAAGAATGTTCAGAGGCTTTATTTGAATATGAAGGACGCCAAAACCCAATTAGTAAACGAACCATTCAAATGGATATTCAATTGATGCGAAGTGAAAAATTGGGTTATAATGCGCCAATCGTGGTTTATGATAAAAAGTATTATAAATATGAAGACGAAGATTTTTCGATAACCGATATTCCGCTGACGGAAACCGATATGAATGTTTTAACCGAAACGGTTTCTATGCTGAAGCAGTTTAAGGATTTCTCTTTATTTAATGATGTATCAGATATTCTACAGCGATTGGAAGATAAAATCTACTCCGAAAAATCGCACACTAAACCCGTTATTTATCTGGATAAAAATGAGAAGCTAAAAGGATTGCATTATCTGGACGAAATATATCAGGCTATTATCAAGAAAATGGTTCTGATTATTACGTATAAATCTTTTAAATCTGCCGAAGAAACGAAATTCCATTTTCATCCTTTTATATTAAAGGAATTTAATAACCGCTGGTTTTTGATTGGAAAGAAAAAAGCCTCACAGCCGATTACCAATTTGGCTTTGGACAGAATCATTTCTATCGATTACGATTTTAACCATCCTTATCTAGAAGAAGATTTTGATGCTGATAATTTTTATAAAGATGTAATTGGTGTTACAGTAAATTCGGGATTAAATGCTAGACGAATTGAATTATGGATTGATGCTTCAAATGCGCCTTATGTACTTACAAAACCTCTGCATACTTCTCAGCGGCTAATTAAACAAAACGAAGACGGAAGCGTCATTATACACATATATGTAATCCCAAATTACGAAATGGAAAGACTTTTATTAGGTTTTGGAAGCTGTTTGGAGATTTTAAAGCCAGAAGGTCTGAGAAATCGTATGAAAAAGACCCTTCAAGAAGCGATTTCGCGTTACGATTCTGAAAAACCAACTGAAATAAATGCATGATTTTTTACAGAATACAGAAATAAATGCGTTTTAAAAACTAAAAAAGGATTTTTACAGCATCAAAAATGTTAAAATCTAAAAAAAGAATAGTATATTACACTTAAAATAAACAACCAAAACCCTCTAAATCAGGGATATTTTACAACTAACCAAAAAATTATTAAAAAATTATATGCATGCATAGTATTTTTTAATTATATTTGAAATCGATATAGTTACCTATGAAAGACAAAACGATAGATTATATTTTAAGAGCGACATGGCAAGCTGTTTCAAGAATGTATAATGAAGAGGCTGCAAAATACGATGCAACAATGGCGACAGGGTTTGCTCTTTTAAGTATGGACAAGGAAGAAGGAACTCCATCAACGGCTCTTGGCCCAAGAATGGGAATGGAAGCCACCAGCTTAACAAGAACCTTGAAATCTATGGAAGAAAAAGGTTTAATTGTTCGCAAAAAGAACCCAAGCGACGGAAGAGGTGTTTTGATCTATCTAACCGAGTTTGGAAAAGAAAAAAGAGATTTATCTAAAAATACAGTTCTAAAGTTTAATGAAACCGTTAGAAAACATGTTTCGGAAGAAAAACTGAATCATTTTATCGAAGTTTCTGAAATCATCAACGAACTGATTCACGATAAAAACATATTTAATCAAACAGAAAACACAGAAAAAGAATAATATTCTTTTCCTCCTACAAACAAATAATAACAATATGAAACGCACAATTAAAAAAGTTGCTGTAATTGGATCCGGAATTATGGGTTCAGGTATAGCTTGTCATTTTGCTAACATTGGTGTCGAAGTTTTACTTCTGGACATTGTACCGCGTGAACTGACCGAAGCTGAAGCTAAAAAAGGATTAACACTTGAAAGTAAAGCCGTTCGCAACCGTGTGGTAAACGAACATTTGGCGAATTCATTAAAATCGAAACCATCTCCTATTTACAGTCAGAAATTCGCAAATAGAATTACGACTGGAAATACAACAGATGATATGGCAAAAATTGCTAATGTTGATTGGATTATCGAGGTTGTTGTTGAACGTTTAGACATTAAGAAATTAGTTTTTGAACAAATCGAGAAATTCCGTAAACCGGGAACTTTAGTTACTTCAAACACTTCTGGTATTCCAATTCACTTTATGAGTGAGGGAAGAAGCGTAGATTTCCAACAACACTTCTGCGGAACTCACTTTTTTAACCCTGCGCGTTACTTAAAATTATTTGAAATTATTCCTGGTCCAAAAACTTCTACTGAAGTATTGGATTTCTTAAACGAATATGGATCTAAATTCTTAGGAAAAACTTCGGTTGTTGCTAAAGATACTCCGGCGTTTATTGGAAATAGAATTGGTATTTACGGAATCCAGAGTTTATTCCATTTAGTCAAAGAAATGGGATTAACTATTGAAGAAGTTGATAAATTGACTGGACCAGTAATTGGCCGTCCAAAATCGGCTACTTTCCGTACGGTTGACGTTGTTGGTTTAGATACTTTGGTACACGTTGCTAATGGTATTTACGAAAACTGCCCAAATGACGAACAACACGAATTGTTCAAACTTCCTGATTTCATTAACAAAATGATGGAAAATAATTGGTTAGGAAGCAAAACTGGACAAGGTTTCTACAAAAAAGTAGATAAAGATATTCTTTCTTTAGACTTAAATACACTAGAATACCGCGCTGCGAAAAAAGCAAATTTTGCTACTCTTGAACTAACAAAAACTATCGATAAACCAATCAATCGTTTTAAAGTTTTAGTTAAAGGAACAGACAAAGCGGGAGAATTCTACCGTAAGAGTTTCGCTGGAATGTTTGCTTACGTGTCAAACAGAGTTCCTGAAATCTCAGACGAATTATATAAAATTGACGATGCCATGAAAGCTGGTTTTGGATGGGAAAATGGTCCATTCGAAATCTGGGATGCCATTGGTGTTGCCAAAGGAATTGAAATCATGAAAGCTGAAGGTTTAGAGCCTGCTGCATGGGTTACTGAAATGTTGGCTTCTGGAAGCGAAAGTTTTTATACTGTAAAAGAAGGAGCGACTTATTTCTATAACATTCCGACAAAATCACAAGTAAAAGTTCCTGGACAAGATTCATTCATTATTCTGAACAACATCCGCGAAAGCAAAAAAGTTTGGAGCAACAGTGGAGCAATTATTCAGGATTTAGGAGACGGAATTTTGAACTTAGAATTCCAATCTAAAATGAATACAATTGGTGGCGATGTACTTCAGGCTATCAACAAAGCAATCGACTTATCTGAAAAAGAATATCAAGGTTTAGTTATTGGTAACCAAGCAGCGAATTTCTCTGTTGGAGCTAATATTGGAATGATTTTCATGATGGCAGTTGAGCAAGAATATGACGAATTGAACATGGCAATTAAATTGTTCCAAGACACCATGATGCGTGTTCGTTACTCTTCAATTCCAGTTGTTGTTGCGCCTCACGGAATGACTTTTGGTGGTGGTTGCGAAATGAGCTTACATGCTGATAAAGTAGTTGCGGCTGCAGAAACCTATATGGGATTAGTTGAATTTGGTGTTGGAGTTATCCCTGGTGGTGGTGGTTCTAAAGAAATGACTTTAAGAGCTTCAGATTTATTCCGCAAAAACGACGTGGAATTGAATGTTCTTCAAGAGTATTTCTTGACAATCGCAATGGCTAAAGTTTCAACTTCTGGTTATGAAGCTTTTGACACTGGACTTCTTCAACATGGAAAAGACATTATTGTAGTAAACAAAGATCGTCAGATTGCTGAAGCTAAAAAACATGCATTGTTAATGGCAGAAGCAGGTTATACTCAGCCAATCAGAAGAAATGATATTAAAGTTCTAGGAAAACAAGCTTTGGGTATGTTCTTAGTTGGAACTGACCAAATGCAGGCTGGAAAATACATTTCTGAGCACGACAAGAAAATCGCTAACAAACTGGCTTATGTAATGGCTGGTGGTGATTTATCTGAAGCTACTTTAGTATCTGAACAATATTTATTAGATATCGAACGTGAAGCTTTCTTGAGTTTATGTACAGAGCGTAAGACTTTAGAGAGAATTCAATACATGTTGACTAAAGGAAAACCGCTTCGTAACTAGAAAAGTAGAAGAAAGATGCAAGAAGCAAGATTTCAAAACAAAGTTTTGTCTTTTCTCTTGGCTCTTGCTTCTATAAATCTTAAAAAAACAAAAACAAATGAAAACAGCATATATAGTAAAAGCATATAGAACAGCAGTTGGAAAAGCTCCAAAAGGTGTTTTTAGATTTAAAAGACCTGATGAATTAGCTGCAGAAACCATTCAGTTTATGATGGATGAGTTGCCTAATTTTGATAAAAAACGTATCGACGACGTTATGGTAGGAAATGCCATGCCAGAAGCAGAACAAGGTCTTAACGTTGGACGTTTGATTTCTTTGATGGGATTAAAAGTGGAAGACGTTCCTGGTGTTACAGTAAACCGTTACTGCGCATCTGGATTAGAAACTATCGGAATGGCGACGGCTAAAATCCAATCAGGAATGGCAGATTGTATCATTGCGGGTGGTGCAGAAAGTATGAGTTATATTCCGATGGGAGGTTACAAACCAACTCCAGATTATAAAGTTGCCGCTGCAGGTCACGAAGATTACTATTGGGGAATGGGTTTAACTGCTGAAGCGGTGGCTAACCAATACAAAATCTCAAGAGAAGATCAGGATGAGTTTGCTTACAACTCTCACATGAAAGCTTTGAAAGCGCAAGCAGAAGGAAAATTCGATAAACAAATCGTTCCAATTACTGTTGAACAGACTTTCATCAATGAAAATGGTAAAAAAGAAACAAAATCATACGTTGTAAATAAAGACGAAGGACCAAGAGCAGGAACTTCTAAAGAAGCTTTAGCAGGTTTAAAACCCGTTTTTGCTGCTGACGGAAGTGTAACGGCTGGTAACTCTTCGCAAATGAGCGACGGTGCTGCATTCGTTTTAATCATGAGCGAAGAAATGGTAAAAGAATTAAACCTTGAGCCAATTGCACGTTTGGTAAATTTTGCTTCTTCTGGTGTTGAACCAAGAATTATGGGTATTGGTCCTGTAAAAGCTATTCCGAAAGCATTAAAACAAGCGGGATTAACATTAAACGATATCGAGCTAATTGAATTAAACGAGGCTTTTGCTTCTCAAGCTTTAGCAGTTACTCGCGAATTAAATATTAACCCAGAAATCATAAACGTAAACGGTGGAGCAATTGCTTTAGGTCACCCTCTAGGATGTACTGGAGCTAAACTTTCTGTTCAGTTATTCGACGAGATGAAACGTAGAGGTAACAAATATGGAATCGTTTCGATGTGTGTGGGGACTGGGCAAGGAAGCGCTGGAGTTTACGAAGTGTTGTAATTTTTTTTTTGAGAGGAAAGAAGCAAGAAACAAGACTTAAATTTGGAATGTAGATTTTCTAAAAGCGTATTTTAAGAAAGTAGTAAAAAACTTACTTTTAATTTTTCTTCTTATCTTGCCTCAAAAAAACATGAGACACAATTTTAAGAATTTGAAAATTTGGATTTTAGCTATGGAAATTACTAATGATATCTATAAACTAACTGCCACTTTTCCAAAATTAGAAACATATAGTTTAGCAAATCAGATGAACAGATGTTCTGTATCAATGCCTTCGAATATTGCCGAAGGATCGAATAGAGGAAACAAACATTTTCAGCATTATCTGAATATTAGTTTAGGCTCGTCATTTGAATTACAAACACAACTGTTAATAGCTTGTCAAAACGACTATTTAACAAAAGAAAAAACAGAAAAATTAGAAAACAAAATAATTGAATTTCAAAAGATGACTACAGGCTTCATCAATAAGTTAGGTTAAAATCTTTCTTCTTGCTTCTTGCCTCTTTTTCATCCTATCAATCTAAAAAACAAAAAGTCATGAGCGACAAAACAAGAGGAGGTCAATTCCTAGTTAAAGAAACAAAATGCGAGGATATCTTCACACCAGAAGATTTCTCAGAAGAGCAGTTAATGATGCGTGACTCTGTAAAAGAGTTCGTTGACAAAGAATTATGGGCGCATAAAGATCGTTTTGAGAAAAAAGATTATGCTTATACAGAATCATCTATGCGTAAAGCTGGTGAACTTGGACTTCTTGGAGTTGCAGTTCCAGAAGAATATGGCGGATTAGGAATGGGATTTGTTTCTACAATGTTAGTTTGTGACTACATTTCTGGAGCCACAGGTTCTTTCTCAACTGCTTTTGGTGCTCACACCGGGATTGGAACTATGCCAATTACACTTTACGGTACTGAAGAACAAAAGAAAAAATACGTTCCGAAATTGGCTTCTGGAGAATGGTTTGGAGCTTATTGCTTAACTGAACCAGGCGCAGGATCTGACGCTAACTCAGGAAAAACAAAAGCTGTTTTATCTGAAGATGGAAAATACTACTCTATCACAGGTCAAAAAATGTGGATTTCGAATGCAGGTTTCTGTTCGGTTTTCATTGTTTTTGCTCGTATTGGAGATGATAAAAATATTACAGGTTTCATCGTAGAAAACGATCCGTCAAACGGAATTTCTATGAATGAAGAAGAGCATAAATTAGGAATCCGTGCTTCTTCTACTCGTCAGGTTTTCTTCAACGAAACAAAAGTTCCGGTTGAAAACATGTTATCTGAAAGAGGAAACGGTTTCAAAATTGCAATGAACGCTTTAAATGTTGGTCGTATTAAATTAGCTGCTGCTTGTTTAGATGCTCAAAGAAGAGTTACTTCTGGAGCCGTAAAATATGCTAACGAAAGAATTCAGTTCAATACTTCTATTTCATCTTTTGGAGCTATCCGTTCTAAATTAGCTGAAATGGCAACTAACGCTTACGCAGGAGAAAGTGCTTCTTACCGTGCTGCAAAAGATATCGAAGATAGAATCGCTGCTCGTGAAGCAGAAGGAACTTCTCATCAAGAAGCTGAATTGAAAGGTGTTGAAGAATATGCTATCGAGTGTTCTATCTTGAAAGTAGCCGTTTCTGAAGACGTTCAATCTTGTTCTGACGAAGGAATTCAGATTTTTGGTGGAATGGGATTCTCTGAAGATACTCCAATGGAAAGTGCTTGGAGAGATGCTCGTATCGCTAGAATCTACGAAGGAACAAATGAAATCAATAGAATGCTTTCTGTAGGTATGTTGATCAAAAAAGCAATGAAAGGACACGTTGATTTACTTGGACCAGCAATGAAAGTTCAAGAAGAATTAATGGGAATTCCATCTTTTGATACTCCAGATTTCTCTGAATTATTCGCAGAAGAAAAAGTAATCGTAGCAAACTTGAAAAAAGTTTTCTTAATGGTTGCTGGTAGCGCTGTTCAAAAATATGGTCCTGAATTAGATGCTCACCAACAATTATTGATGGCAGCTTCTGATATCTTAATCGAAATCTACATGGCTGAAAGTACTATTTTGAGAACTGAAAAATTAGCAAAAGCTCAAGGCGAAGATAAAGTTCAGGAGCAAATTGCTATGGCAAAATTATACTTATACAAAGCTGTAGATATTGTAAACTTAAGAGGAAAAGAAGGAATCGCTTCTTTCGCTGAAGGTGACGAACAACGTATGATGTTAATGGGACTTAAACGTTTCACTAAATATACTAACCTGCCAAATGTTGTGGCACTTAGAGAAAAAATTGCAGCAAAATTAGTCGCAGAAGATACTTACTGCTTCTAATTTCAAAATAGTTTTTAGCTTTTAATTTGTTATAAACCCGCACAAGTCCGAAACTGTGCGGGTTTATTTTTTTGATATTTACAACGAAAGATATTTCTTATGCGACGCAATATTTTTGCAGTTATTTGCAAAATATTTGTTAAAATTAGCTTCTAGGCTCTAACAGAATGGTTAAACATCAAATGTATTACAGTATATTTAACGTTCTAAAAACTATAAAAAACAAAATAATGAAACAAATTAACCTAATTGCATCATTTTTATTGTGCTTTTGCTTCACCGCTACTTTCGCACAGAAGAACAAAAAAATGGATATTATTGCCTATTACACTGGCGATTCTCAACTTATTGATAAATATGAAGTTGAAAAATTAAACCAGATTATTTTCAGTTTTTGCCATTTAAAAGATGGTAAATTAAGTGTTGATTCTGCCAAAGATTCTCTTACAATTAAACATTTAGTTTCGCTTAAAGCAAAAAATCCACAGCTTAAAATTATTGTATCTCTTGGTGGCTGGGGAGGCTGCGAACCTTGTTCTGAAGCTTTTTCTACTGCAGAAGGCCGTTTAAAATTTGCAAAATCTGTAAAAGAAGTAAGCGACTATTTTAAAGTTGATGGTTTAGATTTAGATTGGGAATACCCATCAATTGAAGGTCTTCCTGGGCATTTGTACCAACCTGCTGATAAACCTAATTTTACAGAATTGATTAAAATATTACGTTCAACTTTAGGTAAAAAATATGAATTGAGCTTTGCCGCAGGAGGTTTCCAAAAATGTCTAGATGAGTCTATAGACTGGAAAGCTGTTGCTCCATTTGTAAATCGTATTAATATTATGAGTTATGATTTAGTGAACGGATATTCAAAAGTTACTGGTCATCATACGCCATTATACAGCACAAATCCGAAAGAAGAATCTACCGATAGAGCTGTTGAGTTTTTATTAAAAGCAGGTGTTCCTGCTGAAAAATTAGTTATTGGAGGTGCATTCTACACTAGACAATGGAAAAACGTAGAAAACATCAATAACGGATTGTATCAAGCTGGGGAACATTTTCAAGGTGTTGACTTTAAAAACTACGCTACAACATATACAGAAGCAAACGGCTGGAAATATTTTTATGATGAAAAAGCTCAAGCACCATATTGGTACAACGCTTCAACGAAAACTTTTGCAACATCAGACGATTTAAAATCGATCAAAGCAAAAGCGGAATACGCAAAAGCAAAAAAATTAGGCGGAATTATGTTTTGGGAACTTACTTTGGATAGTTTCCGCGACGGAATGGTAAATGAGATTTACAAAGTTAAAACTGAAAAATAAAAAAAAACGGGAATCAAATTGATTCCCGTTTTTTTTATAGACGAATATTTTACATCATTTTAGTCTTATTTTTATCCATTTCGCCAATAAATGGAATAGCTTCCAGAATTTCACTTCTGATTATCGTTTGAAGATAAACCTCAAGCTGAATAAACTTCGCCGCATTTATAGAACCAATTGCTTTTTTTGCCTGATTATAAGTTTTAGAGTAAAGTTTCTCATAATCAACATGATTTTTTAAAGTAGCTTTTGCCAATTCATCCGCTTTTGCATCAGTTAAAGTTTCATAATTAGCTGCATAATCATTTAGCAATTGAAACTTTGTCTGCCCTAAAGCTTTTCGAGATGTTTCATAATCATCGTACACTTTAGTAAAGGCTGCCGCTTGCGCATCAGATAAATTCATGTACTGTTTTACCAGGTCGGCTTTAGATTTTCCATAAACACTTTGTACTACTTCTAAATCTTCTTTGTAAGAAGACTGCGCATAAGATGAAAACGAGGCTGCCGCCAGAATAAGAATAAGACTTAATTTTTTCATAGTTTCAATTTTAAATTTGTTTTTAAAAATATATGCATACTCAAATATACTGATTTTAAATGCGTTAATCCCAAATCATTTTCTAAAAAAAAGAATATTGGTAAACTGCCGAAAGCGCATAATAATTTAGCCCATTATTCGTATATGCTCCAATATGATATTGAAATCTAATAGACTGCCCTTTTGCAATTGGAGTGGAAAAAGTTCCTCCTACGCGCCAGTTATCAATCTGACTATCATCTGAAACTCCGTCAGTAATTGTTCGACCTCCAAAAAACCATGTCGTATTGAAGCCGACCCACATTTGGTTTTTAAAATAATAGCTTGCGTGCGCCTGAAGACTATAGGTTGGTTTTTGCTCTAATTTTTTTCCTAGATAATCATTATTATCCGTATAAAACCATACACCGCCATAAGCCTCGGCATAAACATGAGCAAATCGTTTCGATACCCCAATTTCGGGTTTAAAAGCCCAGCGGTTTGTGCCAATATTTACTTGTTTATCGCCATAATATCTTCCTGTCGGGACTGAAGTAACTAAACTGACTCCAAGAATTGTTTTTTGCTCAAAACTTCTGAATTCAGATTTATCAAGTGCAGGAGAACCTAGTAGATTAATTCCGAAACGCACTTTCATATCTGCAAAACCAGTTCTTGAGCCCGTAATCAGCTGATCACTAATTACAGCAGATCCATCCATAAAAGTAAAAGGTAGTGCTACTTGTATACGAGCCAGTTTATCTGCCAACCCAAAAGTTCTAATATAATTTACAGCCATATTATGGCTTTGAAGTGTAAAATCTTTTATGGGTAAAGAAGGATCTGTAAGCACATTTCCATTCATGAAAACATAACCTGCAGCAATTACATTTAAGCTTTTAGGAACATTAGCATACACTCTGGGTTCCAAATCTTGACCAGATACCGTGAACACACCTAAAAAGAAAAACAAAACCGAAAACTGCCACTTTAATAACCAAAAAAAGATTCTTACCATATATTCAGACGAATTTGCGACAAGTTTAGTATTGAATTAAATCATTATTGTTTCTCTGCTGTTTTTGGAGCATAAATTACTCCATCATAACTAATTGGACCTCTATTATTACTGCTTACAGAAAGTGTAGTGCTTCCGTTATAAAAGATAGAAAACGTTAAATCGTACACATCATTGGCTCCTCTTACCGTTGCCTTTAGAATCGTATTGTTCTTTTTATTTTCTACTCTAATATTCTCTGGCTTCCCCTCAAACTTTATTCCGCCATCAGTACTGTATCCAACATTATAACCACGTCCAAAAAAAGGAAGATCACAGGTTGTGTTATCGGTTTTAAATTTTAAAAAATAAGTATTATAGTCCAGCTGAATTAACCTACCGCCTTGAGGCGTTGTTTTTTGAGCTTCAAAAACAAAATCCTGACTATCTATAAGCGCTTTGATTTCATTTTGTTTCTTGAGTTCTCTTTCTTGCTTAAGTTCTTTTTTTGTTTTTTCCTGTCCAGAAACCGAAAAACTAACAATACTAAGCAAGAACAGCAAAATTGGTATTGCACTTTTCATAACATCATTTTTTAGTAAAACGCATCATGGCAATATCCCCAGAAATAAAGTTTAAAGTCTTACCATCATCTGTAATATCGTAAGAAGTTATTTTTTGAAGCGTACTCAAATAAGTTTGTTCACCTTGCAATCCATCCAAACACATCATTTTGGTTACTGCCATTGGTTGAGTAAAATTAATTTTATTGCCGTCAACAGCCAATTTCCCTGAGTATGTATTACAGCTTGCGTTACCAGAAACCTGACTTGCTTTGGTATCAAAATTTATGGTTGGCTTTTTATTTGGGTATAAAGCATCAAAAGTAGTTGAAGGCTCGGAAATATAATTCAATTCCCAAGTTCCATCAAGCTTAGAAATCGCATTCGTTTTTGCGCATTTGCAGGAAATTAAAAACGAACTAAAAAAAACGAGGATAAAAATCTTTTTCATCATAACATTAAGGATTAAATGTGAGCGAATTAGACAAGTGGTTTTCAGAAATTATTCGTTAAAAACCTATACGAATTTAAACAATATTTTCGGTTTTTAACTCAATCAATATCAAATTATAAAGTATAGTTTGACTTTTTTTTAACTTTTAGAGTTAATCAATTCCGTTATTTTATGTTAAATTTACTTAATCTTTAACTAAAAATGCCCGTAGATATGAAAAAACTAATTGTTTCTTTCGCTATAATTACAGCCTTAATCATTGGCTGTAAAACAAATACAAAATCAAACGATGCTAAAACTCTGACTGTCGCATTAGAACCAAAAAGCAATAGTAAAGTAGCTGGAACCGCTACTTTTGTTGAGAAAAATGGCAAAGTAACTTTTACAGCAAAAATCACAGGATTAGAACCTGGAGTTCACGCAATTCATATTCATGAAAAAGCAGATTGCAGTTCTGCAGATGGAAGTTCTGCTGGAGGACACTGGAATCCAACTTTCAAAAAACACGGAAAATGGGGAGTCGGAGAATATCATAAAGGTGATATCGGAAACTTTACCGCTGATGCAAAAGGTAACGGATCTATCACTTTAACTACCGACGAATGGTGCGTTGGATGTGGAGATTCTAACAAAGATGTTCTTGGAAAAGGTTTAATTGTACATGCAGGAACAGATGATTTTACCACTCAACCAACAGGAAATGCCGGAGGAAGAGTTGCTTGCGCAGGAATCATTAAATAAGAAAAATTTGAATAACCGCTATTTTTAACAAAATCTAGCGGTTATTTCATTTTAAAATGAATCCTAAAACAAGAAAAAGACATAGCTTTGCATCAGCAAAATTAAGTCCATGATTAACCCATCAGCACCAGGCTGGATCGATAAGTTTTTTAGTGAACAGAAGTTTTCAGAAGCAATTCCTTTTGAAACAGTGGATTCTTTTTACTATAAAGTGAGAGAAACAGGATTTATTTATGGTCATATTATTGCTATAGATTCACAAGTTCCAATCCCAATAAAAGGTTGGTTTAAAACCGAAATTTCTAAAGTAGCTTTACTAAATACGCTCTATCATGTTTTTTGTTTAGAGAAAAGAAATTCGGAACCTAAAAATTTTATTTCTGAAGCTTTAAAGTTTTACAAGCAAATGAATCCAGAAGGATTTAATTTGTTTAAAATTTTATTGCCAAAAGACACTCCTTCTCTATCTCTAGAAAATATTATTGATCAAAGAGTTCAAACCAACGACAGCATCATCAGTAAAAACTTCTCACATTTGGTAACGAATGCTTTATTGTTTATTGATGTTTTAGCTTTTAGACAATATTTAGAGCACGGAGAAATTCCTGAAAAATATTTAAAAAGAATTGAAGAAACGGTTCTCGGAATTGTTGGATTAGCTTTAAAAACTAAAACTGTAAAATCGCAACACGACGATCTTTTAATAAAACTTTTTGAAGCTTCTATACGTTACTCCAAGTTCTCAAAAGTTACGGTTGAAACTTTAGAGACATTACAGCTTGACTATTTCAAAAACGAATTAGAGCATTATTATTTAATTGATATGGCCGGAATGGCATTGTGGAGTGATGGCGTTGTAGAAAACGAAGAATCGTATTTCTTATATGCTTTAGGTTCTACAATGGGAGTTTCAGATGATTTTGTAACCAAAAGTATGGATACAACCAATACTTTCATTACAACACATAAAAAGAAGATTCCGTACTTTAATTATTCAAATCCTGTTAAGCATTTCTATGATCAAATGACACATAGCGTTGTTAAACTGATCATTAGAAATAAAAACAGATTAATTAAAGAAATTGTACAGAGCAAAGAATTAATGGTTCTTCTTGCTTATTCTACAACAAGAGATTTGGATGCAAAAGAGAAGAAGAAAGTCAAAAAACAGCTTTTAGACATTTGCAAAACCATTCCATCTTTGACCATATTTTTACTTCCAGGAGGAAGTTTATTGCTGCCAATATTAATCAAGTTTATTCCAACAATGCTTCCATCTGCATTTAATGAGAACTTAGACGAAAACGAATAAAAAAATCGCCCTTTTTCAAGGGCGATTTCTATTTCTATCTATTAAAGATCTAATTGATAAACCGAATCCAATTCATCGTTTGAACTGATGGTTACATTCAAATCAGTTACAAAACCAGAATTTAATCCGTAAACCCATCCGTGAAGCATTAAATCTTGTCCATTTTTCCAAGCATTTTGAACAATAGATGTTTTTGCTAAGTTGTAAACTTGTTCTTTAGTATTGATTTCAACAAAAGCATTAAAACGCTCTTCTTCGTTCTCAATAGAATTCAAGTATTTATCGTGAAGACGGTATTCATCTTTAATATGACGCAACCAGTTATCGATAATTCCAACAGACTGATGCCCCATTGCAGCTTTCACACCACCGCATCCGTAATGTCCACACACGATAATATGCTTAATTTTCAAAACATTTACAGCATAATCTAGAACACTAAGCATGTTCATATCAGAATGCACAACCATATTGGCAATGTTTCTATGTACAAAAACTTCACCTGGTTTTGCACCAACAATTTCGTTTGCAGGAACACGGCTATCAGAACATCCAATCCATAATAATGGTGGCTGTTGTCCTTTTGCCAAATCAGCAAAATAATTAGGGTCTTTTGCTAATGAAGTTTCTACCCACTTTTTATTGTTTTCTAATAACTGCTCATAAAATTTTCTCATTTTTTTATTTTTTTGTGTGGTAATTTCTAAGTTATAATAGTCGCAAAAAACGAACTTGATGTAAAGTTACCTAAATTTTGACATTTCTACTGCCTTAAAAACACCTTATTTTAATTATTCGCTTTTAACAACTTCTCTTTTAACCAGTTCTCTTTTTGCCACATCATAATAATGTTCAATCGTAACATGATTACTATTTTCTGGCGTATTTTCCAATTCATAAGCTTCTTTAAAGCCTTTAAGCTTCACTTTGATGTTTTCATCTACAGCTCTAGTTTCTTTAAATTCACGAATTAAATCCAAAACATCATGCGCAATATACTCTGTATCGTGAGCATTGATAATTACTTTTGAGTTTTCAGGAATTTCATTTAAAGTCTGTTTAATGGCCGCTTTGTTTAAGAACGAAACTTCCTGCGCTAAATCGATATGAATGATATCGCCATCTTCATATTCTTCTTTCTTGAAGACGTAAGCTCTTTTCAAGTTTCCTCTCAGAACAAAAATGATACTGATAATAATTCCCAACGCAACCCCTTTTAGCAAATCTGTTGCAACAACAAAGACCAAAGTTGCAATGAAAGGTACAAACTGGTATTTCCCCTTTTCCCAGAAATGCATAAAGGTTGCTGGTTTTGCTAATTTATATCCGACCAAAATTAAAACAGTAGCCAATGTTGCCAATGGAATTTTGTTTAGAATTGCTGGTATAGACAATACACTTATTAATAAAAGTACACCATGAATGATGGCTGACATTTTAGATTTTGCCCCTGCATTGTTATTTGCAGAAGATCTTACTACTACAGAAGTCATTGGCAAACCTCCTAAAAGAGAGCTCACAATGTTACCAACTCCTTGTGCTCTAAGCTCAACATTAGTATTGGTATAACGTTTTTGAACGTCCATTCTATCAGAAGCCTCGATACATAAAAGAGTTTCAATAGAAGCGACAATGGCAATCGTAATAGCAACTACCCAAACTTGCGGATTTGTAACAGCAGTAAAATCTGGCGTAATTATAATTGATTTAAAGTCTTCAAAAGATTTTGGAACTGGCAAAGAAACCAAATGTTCTTTCGCAATTGCCAAAGTGCTTCCTGTAGATACAAATATTTCGTTTAAAACTACTCCAGCAATAACAGCAACCAAAGCTCCAGGAACTAGTTTTATTCTTTTTAAGAAAGGAACTTTTTCCCAAGCCAATAAAATTACCAATGAAACTGCTGAAACCACAACAGCTCCTAAGTGAATATGATTTAAAACATCAAACAAAAATGAAAACGAATTGCTTCCATCATTTTGAACAAAAGCCTGATCTCCTTCGAAATCTGCATCATAACCAAAAGCGTGCGGTATTTGCTTTAAGATGATAATGATTCCGATACCCGCTAGCATTCCTTCAATTACGTTTGTTGGAAAATAGTTTGATATACTTCCTGCCTTTAAAAATCCTAATGCTAATTGAATTAATCCAGCAATAAAAACAGACATTAAAAATACATCGAAAGCTCCTAAATCGGTAATTGCGGTTAAAATGATAGCTGTTAACCCAGCAGCTGGACCCGATACACTAATATGCGACTGGCTTAAATATCCCACAACGATACCACCCACAACACCAGCAATAATTCCAGAAAATAACGGCGCTCCAGAAGCCATTGCAATACCTAAACACAACGGAAGAGCCACCAAGAAAACCACTAAACCTGAGGCAAAATCAGATTTAAGGTTGGCAAAAAGATTGATTTTTTTTGTCATAATATAATACTAAAAAAATTATTCATTAAAGATTTAACCCATCTCAAAAGAAATGCGGCTAAAGATCAAAATAATCGGAAGTATTATGCTACGTTAGGTGGTGGAGCAAAAATGCTCGGAGAGATGTTGTCTAGTTTGACAATGTTTTCAGAAATGATTGTTTTTTTCTCGATATAAACCGGAATCAAAACTTCGTGCTCAAGAATAGTAGGGTGAACTACATTTTTAAGTTCTTTATGCACTTCCTCTTCAGCGATACTAAAAGATATAGTCGTATTATTTCCTTTCTTAAGCGCCTGAACAATTGTCGGGGTCGATAAGAAGGCAATAAATATGAATAATAATATGCGAGCTATAAATTTCATTGAAGCAAAAATAGCGTTAAACAAATAAAATCAAAGAGATTTTTATAGAAATTTAACATAAACAAAAAAGCAGAATGCAATTTTCATTCCATTCTGCTTCTATTTTACTAAAAACCAATATTTTATAATGATTCTTCTAACCAAGCATTCATCATCCAAATTGTTTTTTCTTGCTCAGCAATGAAGTCACTCATCATAGAATTAGTTCCTTCGTCATTAATTTCGTCAGATTTGTTCAATATTTCTCTTTCAATTTTTAATAAATCTGATAAAGAGTGAACAATCAACTGAACTGCTTTTTCATCGTTAGAAATATTCTTTCCAACTGTCAATTTATTGTTTTTGATATAATCTTCAAAAGTATGCAAAGGCGTTCCTCCTATTGTCAAAACTCTTTCTGCAATCATATCTATTTTTAATTGTGCATCTGTATATAACTCTTCAAATTTTACATGTAAATCAAAGAAACGTTTTCCACGAATATTCCAGTGAATTCCTCTCAAATTTTGATAATACACTTGAAAGTTTGACAATAAAACATTCAGTTCTTTTACTAATAATTCTGATTCTTTTACAGGTAATCCTAAAATATTTGTCTTCATAATTTAATTTTTTACACTAATTTACTACAAAATTAAAGTAACTTTACTAAAATAAACATAAATAAAAATTATATTTTCTTATTTTTGCATCACAAATTACTATCAACATGACTATAACTCAATTGCAATATGTGTTAGCGGTTGCTGAGCATAAAAACTTCACTCTTGCTGCTGAAAAATGCTTCGTAACACAGCCAACTTTAAGTATGCAAATACAAAAAATTGAAGAAGAACTTAATATTTTAATTTTCGATAGAAGCAAAAAACCGATCCAACTTACTGATATAGGACAGAAAATTGTAAGTCAGGCAAAAAACATCGTAAACGAAGCTGATCGTATAAAAGATATTGTAGAACAGCAAAAAGGTTTTATTGGTGGAGAATTTCGTTTAGGAATCATTCCAACCATTATGCCTACACTTCTACCCATGTTTTTGAATAATTTCATTAAAAAATATCCAAAAGTTAAACTCTTAATTGAAGAGTTGAATACCGAGGAAATTATTCTGAAACTAAAAAACGGACATTTAGATGCTGCTATTGCTGCAACTCCGCTTGAAGACGAAAAAATAAAAGAAATTGTGTTGTATTTTGAGCCATTTGTAGCTTACATTCCAGAGCATCACGCTAGTTTCCAAAAAGAAGAAATTGAAGTAGCCGACTTAAACTTGAATGAAATTCTGCTTTTACAAGATGGTCACTGCTTTAGAGACGGTATTTTAAATTTGTGTAAAAGTGTCTCAGACGCCGACCAGACTAATTTCCAGATTCAAAGCGGTAGCTTCGAAACCTTAATTAAATTGGCAGACGAAGGCCTTGGCACAACGTTACTTCCGTACTTGCACACTTTAGACTTAAAAGAATCCGATAAACTGAAACTCCGTAACTTTAAGGAACCAAAACCGGCTCGAGAGGTAAGTTTAATTTACCCTAAGAGCGAATTAAAAATGCAAATCATTGACGCACTTAGATCTACAATTGCAGGCGTTGTAAAAGGCGCAATTGTTTTTCAGAATGTTCAAATCATTAGTCCGTTACAAAAGAAAGCGTAATAAAAAAGGAGCCAAATTGGCTCCTTTCTTTTTATACTTTAATTAGCTGTAGACTTGGTTTTAATTCTGGTTTTCCGACAACGAAATTCAGTAACCACTCTTGCAATTGTTCCATTTCGTAAGGTAACAGTGTTTTGATAGCTTTTTCTAGCTCTTTGCAGAAAAGTACCGGATCGAAACTAACTCTTTCAAGTATTGATTTCGTGTAATCAAACATCATTTTTGACATAATAAAATAAGATTTTCGGGGGTTATCTATTTTTTAAACTCGAACCAAATTTAAACAAATAACCAACATAAATTCTACTTTTAACTTATTTTTTTAAAAAATTTAGCAACGAATACGTTTTCTTAAAACACATAAATCAATGTAGAATTATTCTAAATAATTCATTTAAACCTTTTTAAAAGCTCGAAACATTTCTCTTTTTCCTGAAGGCCCTGTTAATTTTTCCACGGTAAATCCGACTTCAATCATACTTCTTTTAACAACTCCTCGAGCTGCGTATGTAACCAAAACGCCGTTTGGTTTTAAACTATTGTACATTTTCTGAAAAATCTCAGTACTCCAAAGCTCCGGCTGTACTCTATATCCGAAGGCGTCAAAGTAAATCAAATCAAAAATTTCAAAATCGTTTATTTCGTGAAAAAATTGTTTCCTTTTGGTTAACGAGAACAGATCGCAAATTTCTGCTTTTTCATTCCATTCACTTTTATGCATTTTCTCGAAAATGTTCTCAAATTCCAATGCCTCAAGTTCAGCAGCATAATTCATTTCCAAAATTTCATCTGCATCAACAGGATACGCTTCTACTCCAACATAATCAATTTTCTGATTTTTTCTAATGGCTTCCAAAAAAGTAATAAAAGCATTTAAACCAGTCCCGAAACCTATTTCTAATATACTTATAGGATTATCGAATAATGACAATCCATTCTTAATAAAAACATGCTTCGCTTCTTGAATTGCACCATGTTTAGAATGATAACATTCGTCCCATTCAGGCAAACGAATTGTAGTTGAGCCATCTAGCGTTTTAATTATTTCTCTTTTCACTTTTTTCAGAATTTTACAATGGCTTTTTATTGGTTTTCAAGCCATTTTAATAATCAAATTTAATCAAAACTAATGCGTAAAGCCTTAAAAAACCGTACTTTTTTCATAAAATCTTTATAAAAACCAATCAAATATTTGAGTTTATTATAGGATAAATAAATCTCAATCAAAACCATTAAATAATGAATTTTCGCTAAGCATTTTACATATTTTTACGTAATTTTGCATTCAATAAATTCCATTTTACACGATATCATCACTTTAGTATTTCTGACAGTGAAGAATATCTCACAAAAAACTTACATAACTATGAGTACAACTCAAACAAGCAAAATTGAAATCATTAAAGCTACTTCTACAAAAATCAACGAAGTAGATTTTGACAACTTAAGTTTTGGTGCTGTATTTACAGACCATTTATTCGAATGCGATTTTAAAAATGGGCAATGGCAAAACCCTGTCATTAAGCCGTATGCTCCTATTTTAATGGACCCGTCATCAAAAGTCTTCCATTACGGACAAGCAATTTTTGAAGGAATGAAAGCTTATAAAGATGACAATAATGATGTTTGGTTGTTTAGACCAGATGAAAACTTCAACCGTTTCAACAAATCGGCTGTAAGAATGGCGATGCCAGAAGTTCCTGAGGCTATTTTTATGGATGGTTTAAATGAATTATTGAAATTAGATAAAGATTGGATTCAAAGAGGAAACGGAGCTAGTATGTATATTCGTCCATTTATGATTGCTACAGGTCCTGGAGTTATTGCAAATCCTTCTGACGAATATAAATTTATGATTTTACTTTCTCCTGCAAAAGCATATTATGGAGGAGAAGTAAAAGTTATCATTGCTGAGCATTTCAGTAGAGCTGCAAATGGTGGAATCGGTGCTGCAAAAGCTGCTGGAAACTACGCTGCTCAATTTTACCCAACTAACTTGGCAAACAAAGATGGTTTCCAACAAGTTATCTGGACTGATGATGCAACGCACACAAAATTAGAAGAAGCTGGAACAATGAACGTTTTCTTCAGAATCAACGATACTTTATTAACTGCTCCAACAAGCGAAAGAATTTTAGATGGTGTTACCAGAAAAAGTTTAATTGCAATGGCAGAAAAAGAAGGATTAAAAGTTGAAGTTCGCCCAGTAATTGTTTCAGAATTGGTTGAAGCTGCTAAAAACGGATCTCTGAAAGAGATCTTCGGAGCGGGAACTGCTGCTGTTATCAGCGTTATCAAAGGATTCTCTTATAAAGATGAATATTTTGAAATGGCTCCAATCGAGAATTCTTACGCTTCTTTCTTAAAAGAAAAATTAACAAATCTTCAAAACAAACTTTCTGAAGATACTTTTGGATGGACAGTTAAGGTTCAATAATCCAAAACCATATAAAAAAAGAAACCCGATAAATTTAATTTTATCGGGTTTCTTTTTTTACCACTATTCTATAAAATAAATTTTAAACACATAGAATCATAGAATTATAGTGATGTAAAGAGAATAATTAAAAAGAAACACGTTTCTTAACACATAGCTATGTGTATTGATGCAAGTGAAACGTCTTTCTCTCTCAATTTAAAAACTATATTTCTATGTGTTTAAATATTACTTTTTTATAATAATTTAGAAAAATCAGGTTTAAAATAATTTGGACCTTTCATTACTTTTCCGTCTTCGCGATAAATTGGTTTTCCATCTTCTCCTAATTTACTCATATTACTGCGTTGGATTTCATCAAATACAGCTTCTATTTTATCTTGAAGTCCGTGCTCGATAATGGTTCCGCACAAAATATACATCATATCTCCAAGTGCATCTGCAATTTCAACCAAATCATTATTTTGAACCGCTTCGTAATATTCTTCATTTTCTTCCTTCATTAAATTATAACGAAGTAATTTTTTCTCTGCTCCTACATCGGCAATTGGAGTTGCACTGTGGCCAATTTTAAAAGCAGTGTGAAATTCGGTTACGGCGTCAAGTTGTTTTTTCATATAGTAGTTTTCTTTTTTTTGCTAATTTAAGTCACTTTCTAATAAATCTGAAAATTTATTCAATGAAATGAAAAGGCAATTTAGCAGCAAATCGTTTACAAATCTCTAAATTTGCTAAAAATTTTTATAACTATGTTTAGTCAAGGACAAATACTATTTGGAGTATGTTTTTTTATTGCATTTGTAATCATTATGATATTTGCTTATCGAAAAGATTTGAAATTACACAAAGTTTTCTACAAAGGAAACTACAAAGTACTCCTTGCCTTTCTACTTTTCATTGTCCTTTTGTTCGTAATTAAAATCTTTCTAAAAAGATAAATTATTCTGGTCGCAATAAAATAAAACCTAATAATTATGGGTTATTAGTAAGACTCATAATAAAATTTATAACTTTACCGAAACCAATTAATCTGCCATGAAAATTCTAAAGTATTTATTTCTTTTTGCACTTTTAAGCTTTGTCGCTCTTACTGTTTTTGTTGCTACTCAGAAAGGAGATTTTTCTGTAGAAAGAAGTAAAGTTATCAATTCGCCTCGTGCAACGGTTTATAACTACTTGAACGACTTTAGAAATTACGAAGATTTTGAATCATGGTCTATTGAAGATCCTTCTATCAAAATGACTTATGCAAATAAAACTAGCGGAAATGGCGCTACATTTTATTGGGATGGTGCAGACGGAAAAGGAAATTCTATTATCCTTAAAACGAAAGATGGTGAAAGCATCGACCAGAAAATGCAATTTGATGGTACAGAAGCTGATGTAAATTGGACTTTAAAAGACACTTTGAACGGGAAAACAAAAGTTACTTGGAAAGGAAAAGGAACAATGAGCTTTTTGTTTAAAATATACACCGCGCTTCATGGTGGTTCTGACCGAGTTATTGGAACTATCTACGAAAAAAGTTTGGCTAATATTGACAAAAACTTAGATTACGAAACCAAAACTTTTGCTGTTGCAGTAGACGGAGTGGTGAAGAAAACTGAAACTCCTTACATCAAACAGACTTTTACAAGCGAAATTGCCAAAATAAGCAAAAATGCTAGAATTGTAATTCCAAAGCTTATTCATTTTAGCGAAACAAATGGATTGTCTGCAGTAGGAAAACCTTTTATCATTTATCATACTTACGACACTAAAACTGGTTTAGCAAAAATTTCGATCTGTCTGCCAATCAACAAAGAAATTTCAACTGCTTCTGGAAGTGATATTTTAGCAGGAAAACTAAATGGTTTTGATGCCGTAAAAACAACGCTTAACGGGGATTACTCTCATAGAAATGAAGCAATTGCAAAAACAACAGCTTACATCAACAATCAAAAGATTATTCCAGATTTAAGCTGGTCGCATCTTGAAATTTTGACATTAAGCAAATTGGATGTAAAAGCTTCCTCAAAATTGGTAACCGAAATTTATTTCCCAATAAAACCAAAAGTAGTTCCCGCTGCTGCTGTTACTACTGAACCAGTTTATAGTCCAGAAAGCACTGGCGAAACTCCTAGCGAGCCACGTACTGAACAACCACGTACAGAACCTGTAAAACGCAAACCAGCTGCACCAGCTCCTGCTCCAACACAAACACCTGCACAAGAAGAAGATTCAGAATTTTAAATAATTTCTAAAGGCGCATTAAACCTTTTACTATAAATTCTGTCTAACTTCTATTAAAAAAGTTTACAAAACAAAAAGTTTGATAGACGAGAAAGAATTTATAAAACAATTATTAACCCCTGAAACGCAAAATGTTGCGTTTCAAAAACTCTTGTCTGATTATCAGCGTCCTCTGTATTCTCATATTCGAAACATTGTTTTGAATCATGATGATGCTGACGATGTATTACAGAACACTTTTGTAAAAGTCTTTCAAAATCTTAAAAACTTTAAAGGAGAAAGCAAACTTTTTTCCTGGATGTATCGCATTGCCACCAACGAAGCTCTGACTTTTTTGTCGCAAAAAGCAAAATTGAGCGGTATTTCGTCTGAAGATCTGCAAAACAAAACTATTGATGGTTTAAAAGCCGATCTGTATTTTGACGGAGACGAAATTCAAATCAAGCTTCAAAAGGCAATTGTAACACTTCCAGAGAAACAGCAATTAGTCTTCAAAATGAAATATTTTGAAGAATTAAAATATGAAGAAATTGCAGATATTTTAGGAACATCTGTCGGAGCTCTTAAAGCATCATATCATCATGCAGTAAAAAAAATCGAATTATATGTTACATCAAATTAAACCTTTTGTAACTAAAACTATCTTATAAGTATTATGAAAACATTTAAATTAGAAAACGAACCCAAAATAAAATCTGGCTTTAAAACTCCAGAAAACTATTTTGATGATTTTTCAGAAAAGGTTTTACAGCAATTAAACGAAAAAGAGGTTAAAGTAATTCCTTTTTACAAACGCAAAAAAACACTTTGGACGGCTGCCGCTGCTGTAGTTGGCTTTGCATTATTGATTCCTGTCATAAATAATTACAGAGCAAATTCAACTGATCTAGACGAAGCTACTTTAGAAAACTATTTGTCGTATCATTCTAATATTAGCCAATACGACTTGATTCAAAAATTAGATGACAGCGATATTGAAAAATTAGGCAATGATGTTACTCTAGAAGATGAGACTCTTGAAGATATTTTAGCAACAAGCCCGAACATCGAACACTTAATATCAGAACAAAATTAAATCAAACTTAACTCAACAACTTAGCTTAACAATGAAAATAAAAAATATTTTACCGCTATTGCTATTTCTGACAAGTTTTTCAATTTTTGCCCAAAATGGAAAAATTGATGAAAAGCGAGAAAAGATTAAAGCTTTTAAAGTGTCATTTTTAACGACCGAATTAGAATTAACTTCAACTGAAGCCGAAAAATTCTGGCCGATTTATAATGCTTATGATGATAAGCAGTATGAATTAAAGTATTTGAAAATGAAAACGTATCTGAGACAATTAAAAGATGACAATTTTAAAAACCTTTCAGATAAAGAAGCAGCAACATTATTATCTCAAATTGAAAGCACGGATAAAGAAATATATCAGCTTCGTGAAAAATACATGAACAGTTTGAAAAAAGTGCTTCCTGCAAAGAAAATATTATTGCTTAAAAAATCTGAAGATGACTTTAATCGAAAATTATTGCAGCAATATCGAGACAAAGGAAATAAAGATTAAGCTTAACGATACAACAGCGATAAGAACCCTATATAATAATACTTACTTTATTATTTAGGGTTCTTATTTTTTTTATTTAAAATTAAGTCGAACTACTTTATTATGACCTGCAGCAATTGCAGTATTTCTGTTCACAAATCGAATGGTAAAAAATCTGTTATCTGTAGAAAGCTGCATCCAGTTTTCGCCTCCATTTTGAGAATACTGTATTCCCTCAGAACCTACACAAACAATTTCTCTACCATTTCCGCCGGGAACATATTGAATGCATGATGCATAACCAAATCCCATATTTTGGCCAATTAATTGCCAAGTTTTGCCACCGTCTTTTGTAAAAGCTTTATTATTGGCTCTATTATTAGGAAGATCGTAATCTCCTCCTGCAATAAAACCTTGTTTAGAATCATAAAAATCGGCAGTAAAAATTCCTGTCATTTGTTTTCCCTGTACAATTGGAGTTTCTACAACTTTCCATGTTTTTGCTTTGTCAGGAGAATAAAAAACACGTGCTTTTTTTCCGCCCGAAACTAGCCATGTATCATTTCCTTTTATAACGATGTTAGTGTTACTGGCAGCAAAAGCAGCTTCTCCTGTGCTATTTGTTGGCAATTTATCAGAAAGCAGTTTTGTCCAAGTTTCTCCCCCATCTCGAGTAACTATAATTGAAAAAGTATCCTCAGTTGGATCTCCAATTGCAATTCCTTCCTTATCGTTCCAAAACTGCATACTATCATAAAAAACTTTCGGATTAACTTCTTTGTAGACCAATTTAACTTTGCGGTCCTTTTTTGAAACCGAATAAAGAAGTGCTGGATTTGCAACACTCAGCAAAAAAATATCTTTTGAAGTTTGCGCAATACTTCTAAATTCTAATTTAAGTGTATCGCGATAAATATGTTCTTCAAATTTTTCTTTTTTATCTAAGTCATAATAACCGAATCGAGAATTATCGGCTCCGTACCAAACTTTATTTTTATCAATTAGAATTGCTCTAATACTAATTCTGTCTTTAAATAATGTATCTATCGTCATCGATGTAAAGCCATTATTGTAAACAACGTCAGTTTTATAGTTAAATGTCCTAAAAGACATCAGCAAAATAAAAATAACACAAAATAAAGCTAGTTTTTTCATAGGAAATTTAAAATTTGGTTAACGCTAAAATACAATTAATTCCCACATAGAAAATTAATTTTCTAATTTTTTTCAAGAAGACTATTTATTATTTCATTTACAGAACTTTATATAAAAAATTCACTAATACATCTTTTTTCTACTTTTAACACATTAAAAATCAACACTATAAAATCCAAGCTATAACAAATAAATTTTGTGGCACAGTAATTGGATATCGCATAACACAAAATAATTTAATACAAATTAGCCATGAAAGCGAATTTACTTTTAATAGCGATATCAGCCTTAGTTCTTGCTTCTTGCTCTGCGCAAAGTCAAACTACTGTTTATGCAAAAAACTCAGATATAAGCGATAACTTAGATTTAAGAGCTGTTGCTTCGATGTTTGGAGAATCAGCTAACCTTCAAGATTTTGAAAGACGTTTAAATGATCCAAAATATCAAATATCAAATCTCGACCTTAACGGTGATGACGAAGTAGATTACTTACGTGTAATTGAAAGCGTTGAAAACAGAACTCACGTTGTTATTATCCAAGCGGTTCTAGATCGTGATGTTTACCAAGACGTTGCCACTATTGATGTAGAAAGAGACAATTACAATAAAGTAAGTGTTCAAATTGTTGGAAACTCTTACTTATATGGAGCAAATTACATTTATGAGCCTGTTTACAGTGTTGTTCCTGTTATTTACACTTCATTCTGGGTAACAAATTATAGACCTTACTATTCAACTTGGTACTGGGGTTATTACCCAACGTACTATGCTGCATGGAGACCTTATCCTGTTTACAGATACAGAAATAACATCAATGTTTGCATCAATGTACATAACACATATAATTATGTAAATACGAGAAGAAGCTATAGAGCTCCCGCAATCTATGAAACTAGACGTACTTATGGTTATGAAAGAATGCGTCCTAACTACAGTTTTGCTGAAAGACACGCAAACACATCAAACAGATATGAACTTGACCAAAGACGTGTAGCGAGCAGAGAAACTAGTAGAAATACATATAACACAAATAGAAATTACACTGGAAGAACAACATCTGATAATGGTGTTTCTAACAGAACATATGCTGAAAACAGAAACGCAACAAACAGATCATCTGTTGACAGAAGCAACAATAGCAACAGAAGCTATAACCCTACTGGCAGAAATTCTGAAAGTGTAAGCACAGAAAGAAATACAAACCGTGGTGGCTATTCAAATAACAATGGAAATAATTCTCAAAGAGCTGAAAACAGCGTAAGAGTACAAAATACGCAGAGAGGAGACTACGGAAACGGAAATGCTTCTAACACATCTAGAGGATATTCTAATCGTGAGACATCTGCTCCAAGAGCTGAAAGAAGCTCAAGAAGTTATTCTGAAAACCAATCTAGCAATTCAAACAGAGATTATTCTGCGAGACCACAACAAAGCCAACGTTCAGAATCTCCACGTATGAGCCAAGAATCTTCTAGAGGAAACCAAGAATCTAGAGGTGGACAAAGCCAAAGAGACAATAGCTCAAGTTCTAGAGGAAATGGCAGAAGAGGTTAATTTTAGAAATAAATAATATTTAAAAAGAGAAGCACAATTTTACGATTGTGCTTTTTTTTATCTTTTTAATTTTAATTGTCGCTAATTTGTTTTAAAACAGTAAATTTGCAACCGTCTTTTTATAAAACTATACATGAGCGCATCGCATAAAAACTTACATAGTAAGTTGTCTATTGGGGGTTTATTGATTACTTTAGGGATTATTTATGGAGATATTGGAACTTCTCCATTATACGTAATGAAGGCTATTTTGGGCGATCACACGATAAATGCCGACATTGTTTTAGGTGGTATTTCTTGTGTTTTTTGGACCTTAACATTACAAACTACAATAAAATATGTACTTATTACCTTAAGTGCAGACAACCATGGTGAAGGAGGAATTTTTGCCTTATATGCATTAGTCAAGAAAACAAAAATTCAATGGCTCATTGTACCCGCAATTATTGGAGGTAGCGCCCTGCTCGCTGACGGAATCATAACGCCGCCAATTTCGATTTCTTCTGCAGTAGAAGGAATTAGAGCATTCTACCCAACGATGCAAACACAAACTATTGTGTATATCGTAATTACAATTTTATTCGTTTTATTCACCATTCAGCAGTTCGGAACCAAATTGGTTGGTAAATTCTTTGCCCCAATGATGTTAATCTGGTTTGCTATGCTGGGAACTTTAGGAACAATCCAGGTATTGAATTATCCAGAAGTAATTAAAGCGATCAATCCGTACTACGCTTATCATTTATTATCGATACACCCAGATGGTTTCTTTGTTCTTGGTTTCGTATTCTTATGTACAACTGGAGCAGAAGCTTTGTATTCTGACATGGGACACTGTGGTAGAAAAAATATCAGAATTAGCTGGATGTTTGTAAAAACGACTTTAGTTTTAAACTATTTCGGACAAGCAGCTTATTTAATTCACCACGAAGGAAGCACATTACAACAATTAGGAGGCGAAAACGGAAATCCGTTTTACTTAATAATGCCGCATTGGTTTTTACCATTCGGAATTGTAGTTGCGACTCTTGCTGCGGTAATTGCCTCTCAAGCGCTTATCTCAGGTTCGTTTACATTAATTAACGAAGCAATGCGTCTGAACTTCTGGCCAAAAGTAAAAATCAAATATCCGACAGAAGTAAAAGGTCAATTATATATTCCGTCAATCAACTGGTTATTGTTTTTTGGTTGTGTTGGAATCGTTTTACATTTCGAGAAATCAGGAAACATGGAGCATGCTTATGGTCTTGCCATCATTTTGTGCATGATTATGACTACCATATTATTAAATTACTACTTAATCATGAAACGTGTAAAACTGTATTTTATGGTACCGTTGATCACTATTTATTTATTGATTGAGTTCAGTTTCCTTTTTGCTAATATTACCAAATTTGCAGAAGGTGGTTATGTAACCTTAATCATTGCGAGTTTGCTGATTTCTGTAATGACAATCTGGTATTTAGCTAAGAAAATCAACAAAAACTATACAAAAGTGGTTAAGGTTGACGATTACAAACAAGTTCTTGTTGAGTTAAGCCAAGATTTATCTATTCCGAAATATGCTACACATTTGGTTTACATGACCAATGCTAATCGCGTTGACGAATTGGAGGAAAAAATCATTTATTCTATTCTTCAAAAACGTCCGAAAAGAGCTGATATTTATTGGTTTGTTCACGTTAATATTTTAACTGAGCCTTATAAAACGCAATATAAAGTAACCGAAATTGCTAAAGACGACATTTATAGAATTGATTTCAATTTAGGTTTTAGAGAACCAACCAAAATCAATTTGATGTTTAGAGAAGTTATCAAAGACATGGTAAAACGTGGCGAAGTAGATATTACGAGCCGTTACGAATCTTTGAACAAAAACAATATTATTGGAGACTTTAAATTTGTATTGTCTGAAAAATTCTTATCAAATGACAACGATTTAAGATGGCATGAAAACATTATCATGAATTCTTACTTCTTCATCAAAAAACTGAGTTTGTCTGAAGAAAGAGCTTTCGGTCTGGACAGCAGTTCTGTTAAAATAGAGAAATTCCCGATGGTGCTTCATGCTCCAGAAAATATTGGTTTAACGCGAATTATTTCAAAAGAATAAAAGCTTAACAATAATTTCAAAAAACACTCTAAACTAGAGTGTTTTTTTCATTTAGTGAAAGTCTAAAGTAAGATTCAGTATTAAAAATTTAACTTTCAATCAATTAATAGTACCTTTGCAACTCAAAATATAGAAATGAGATTACACAGAAATTTAGTTTATACTACCATTGACTCTTTAAATGCAATTTTCAACGAAGGAGAATATGCCGATAAAGTGGTAGCTAGAGCATTAAAAAAAGACAAACGTTGGGGAAGTTCTGACAGGAAGTTTGTTGCTGAAACCATATACGAAATTGTTCGCTGGAAACGATTATACGCTGAAATTGCCGAAGTAAAAGAACCTTATGACAGAGACAATCTATGGAGAATGTTTGCCGTTTGGGCTGTTTTACGCGGTTATCCAATTCCAGATTGGAGACAATTAGAAGGAACTCCTGAAAGAAAAATTAAAGGACGTTTTGACGAATTATCTAAAACGAGAGCAATTAAAGAATCTATTCCAGATTGGATGGATGAATTGGGTGTGAAAGAACTTGGAGAAAAAGTTTGGGCAAAAGAAATTGCTGCTCAAAATCAGCCTGCAAAAGTTATTCTTAGAACCAACACTTTAAAAGGTACTAAAGAAAGTCTTCGCAATACTTTAATGGACTTAAATATTGAAACTGAATATTTAAAAGACCAGCCTGAAGCTCTTGTTTTAAAAGAAAGAGCCAATGTATTCTTGACAGATGCTTTTAAACAAGGTTTATTTGAAGTTCAAGATGCCAATTCTCAATTAGTTGCTGGATTCTTGGATGTAAAACCAGGAATGCGCGTTGTAGACACTTGCGCTGGAGCGGGTGGAAAAACATTGCACATGGCTTCTTTAATGGAAAATAAAGGACAATTGATCGCAATGGACTTGTACGAAAGTAAATTGAAACAATTGAAATTAAGAGCAAAAAGAAATGGCGCTTTTAATATCGAATACCGCATTATTGACAGTACAAAAGTGATCAAAAAATTACACGAAAAAGCGGATCGTGTTTTAATTGATGCACCTTGTAGCGGATTAGGAGTTTTAAAAAGAAACCCTGATTCTAAATGGAAATTACAACCTGAATTTATCGATAACATCCGTAAAGTTCAGAGCGAAGTTTTAGAAAGCTATTCTAAAATTGTAAAACCAGGCGGAAAATTAGTTTATGCTACTTGTTCTGTTCTTCCATCAGAAAACCAAGAGCAAGTAGAGAAATTCTTAAAAACAGAAATCGGGCAACAATTTACTTTTA
Organism: Flavobacterium nitrogenifigens; assembly: GCF_003254565.1. Lineage (GTDB taxonomy): Bacteria > Bacteroidota > Bacteroidia > Flavobacteriales > Flavobacteriaceae > Flavobacterium > Flavobacterium nitrogenifigens. The sequence goes on along the minus strand of NZ_QJRI01000180.1, from coordinate 61,541 downwards.
TTGAAGACCGTAAAATGTTAGCTTCAGAATCTGGTTTTGATGGGTTCTATATGGCACTACTGGAACGTAAAAAATAAGAAATTCCAATATTTAAATTCCAAATTCCAACCTTGGAATTGCTTAATATTTAAAATCCCAATTTTCAATCTGAGTTATTGAAATTTGGGATTTTTTATTTTTATTCCAACTTTGTCAAAGTTTAAAACTTTGACAAAGTTCTAAACGCACAGCATTGGAATTTGGAATTTTAAATATTGGAATTTTAATCCTGAAGGGTTGGTTTACGAAGTAACTTTCCATTTTCATTTTCTTTAAATTTTGAAACGAAAACTATTTCTTTTGGTTTTTCATACTTCCCTAAGACATCAAAGAAATCAGGTTCAAATTCTTGTTTTTCTCCTTCAATAACTAAAACCAATTTTTCTCCTAAAGTAGTATCAGGAAGCCCTGTTACAAAAAATCTATTGGCAATTTTCCCGATTAGTTTAGCCTCAATCTGCTCCGGAATCAGCTTCACCCCTCCACTATTGATTACGTTATCAATTCTACCTAAAAATTTAAATTGCTGTTCGTTTAATAATTCAACCAAATCATTGGTTACAATTGGCTCATCAGAAATAGAAGCGACATTAATAACCAAGCACTGACGATCGTCTTGGGATATTTTTACATTTGGAAGAATTGAAAAAACAGAATCGCCCAAACGTTTTGCAGCGATATGCGTAATTGTTTCGGTCATTCCATATGTTTCGTAGATCTCTGTTTTTAGTGGCAAAAGCTTTTCTTCTAAAGCCGAATCTAATTTTGCTCCACCAATAATAAGTTTTCGCACTTTAGAAAGTCCAGCAATAGAATTCTGAACTTGAAGCGGCACCATCGCAACAAAATCGTAAGTCGTTGTATTGAATTGTAATGGATGTAAACCTGGTGAAACCACATCTAATTCTAATCCTAAAATTAAACTTCTCACCAGCATCATTTTTCCAGCGATAAACTGCGTTGGCAGACACAATAAAGCTTTGTCTCCCGGCTCCAAACCAAAAAAATCACCTGTTGCCAACGCTGACTGAATCATGGCTTGTTTTTGTAATCTAACCAACTTTGGAAGACCTGTTGTTCCAGAAGTCGTCATTTCGATATAATCCTTTTTATCAAACCAATCCAAAAAGAATTCTCCAATGGACTGTTCGTAAGCATCACCTTCTTTTATGTAACTATAAGCGATTTGACACAAATCTTTTGCATTTAAATGATATCCATTTAATTTAAAATAATTGTGAACTTTATTATGAGTTAAGTTTTGCATATTCTTAAGCATTTAATTCGACATTACTAATTTTTCCTGTGAGTTTTTCTTTCCAATTGGTCCAGCCATATTTTTTACTAAAAATAAAAAGCAGGATTGGGTAAATAACAACGACTGGCAGAATTACGTCAATTCCTGCCGAAGGTTCTGAAAGATCTTTAAATATAGAATTCGTCTGAAAAACGGTCCAATCTGAAGTAACCAATAAAGCTCCTACGAGATTATTTGCCGCATGAAATCCTAGTGCCAATTCCATTCCTTCATCCATCAAAGTGATAACCCCTAAAAACAATCCAGTTCCTATATAATAAATCATGATAATACTTCCCATTTTTTCAACTTCTGGATTAGTCCAATGCATAGAGCCAAATATAAGAGAAGTCATTAGGAGTGGAAACCATCTATTCTGAGCTAAATTGGCAAACCCTTGCATTAGATATCCTCTAAAAACATATTCTTCAGTAGAAGTTTGAATCGGAATTAAAATGCATCCTAAAAAAGCCAAGATCAAAAAAGGAACTAATTTAAACTGTAACACAAAATGCTCAGGAGATCTTAAATATACAAACAAAAAACTGAGCAATGAGAAAAACGACCACAAAAAGAAAGAAAACCAAATTCTCTTCCAATCTACTTTTGATCTTGAAGTGGTAACCGACAATAGAGTTTGATGATGGATATATTTTACAACAAAATAAATTCCTGCAAAAGCAAAAACAAATGAAATCATGACCAGAAAAAGAGTTGTGTTAGACTCAAACATTTTCATTACCCCTTCATTTGCAGTTGGAAAAGCTGTATGATCTATAAATGTTTTATAAAATACAGCCGCAGTAATCGGAATTTGCCCTATAAAAGACGCTGAAATAATAAAGACAGATCCTAAAAGATATTTCCAAAATTTATTTTCGGGTTTAATCCCTTGTTCTAAAAACATAAATTTAAAATTTTAAAAAAAATGAGAATTTAATTCGATAAGTTAATCTTACTTTTGGTATGCGAAAATACCTCTTTTTTGTTTGACGATTTTTTAAACATTTAAATATAACAAAATGATACAAATTTACCATAATCCGAGATGCGGAAAATCAAGAAATTGCCTTGCTTTTATTGAACAATCGAATCAAAATTTTGAAATTATACCTTACTTAACAGAAACTCCAACTTTTGATCAGTTAAAAACACTTTTAGTCCAATTAAATCTTGAACCAATCCAACTTGTTAGAACTAAAGAAAAAATTTGGATCGAAAATTTTAAAGGAAAAACCTTGAGCAATGACGAAATTGTTACCGCAATGGCAGAAAACCCGATTTTGATCGAGCGCCCTATTGTTGTAAAAGATGGGAAAGCGATAATTGGACGAGACCCAGAACTCGTTGCTTCTTTTTTAGATTGATTCTAAAATATTTCATTAACATTTTTTTGTGATTTTTCTCTTTAAACCAAAAACTACATTTGGCGTCTAAAGAGAAAAAGAAAACCAGAAAATGAAAAAAATCAAATTTGCTGTATTACTTGTATTCTTGTTTACAAGTTTTTACAATTATTCTCAACAAGGTCCGGGTGGCAGACCCAAAGTAAAAGTCACCGGAAAAGTTTTCGAGAAAGTAAGCAAGCAACCATTAGAATACGCTACAATTTCGCTTACCAAACCAAATGACACAAAAGTTGTTGCAGGTGGTATCACAAACCCGAAAGGAGAATTTGAAGTTGCGGTTGCACCCGGAACTTACGATATAAAAGTGGAGTTTATTTCATTTAAATCTACTGAAATTAAGCAAAAAAGCATTCAGGATGACACCAATTTAGGTGTTGTAAACCTATCTGAAGATGCTGCACAATTGAACGAAGTGGTAGTTCGCGCCGAAAAATCGACAGTCGAAATTAAACTGGACAAAAAAGTGTACAACGTTGGACAGGATATGATTGTAAAAGGCGGAAGCGTTAGCGATGTTCTAGACAACGTTCCGTCTGTTTCTGTTGATACAGAAGGAAATGTAAGTTTGAGAGGAAGCGACAACATTCGTATTTTAATTGACGGAAGACCTTCACAAGCTATAAACATAGCAGAAGCCTTAAGACAGCTTCCTGCAGATGCTATTGATAAAGTTGAAGTAATCACAAATCCATCTGCGCGTTATGATGCAGAAGGTGGTTCTGGAATTATCAATATTGTTCTTAAAAAAGGAAAAAACCAAGGTTTCAACGGAACTTTTATTGCGTCAACAGGTTTACCTGAAACGTATGGCGCAAGTGCCAATTTGAATTATAAAACTGAAAAGTTAAACTATTTTACAACAGCTGGCTACAACTACAGAACTACAGAAGGCGCTGGTCAGACAAATTCTGAATATTTAAATCCAGATGGTACAACAAAAAGTTTCTTAGATGAAGACCGTGACACAAAACGTATTAGAAAAGGTTTTAACGGAAGAGCTGGTGTTGAATGGACCATAACGCCATCTACATTTTGGACAAATGCTATCAATTACCAGAAAAATACTGGTGATGATCGAGATTTGATCAACTATTATAACTACGATGCAGCCCATAATTACACGGGAACAACGTATCGTTTAAACGATGCTGATACAGGAAGTGAGAATTTTGAGTACACTTCAAACTTAATTAAAAATTTCAACGATAAAGGACATAAACTTACTGCAGATCTTTCTATTTCAAGAAATACAGATGACAGCTATAGCACCATTACAGCCTCACCAAATTTTAACAATACACTAAACGATCAAATACAAAAGCAAGTATTATTTCAGGCAGATTACGTTCTTCCATTAGGAAAAGGCGGTCAGTTTGAAGCAGGTTACAAAGGAAGTTTTGGTGATCTAAACAATGAATACTATGTAACTGAAAATGGAGGAGCAAAAGATCCTAACCTATCAAATACTTTAGAATACAAAGAAAATATCAATGCGCTTTACACACAGTATGGTTTCAAAGTAAATAAATTCTCTTATTTATTTGGCTTAAGATGGGAAGACACAGATATTCACGTTAACTTATTAGACAACAGCGATTTCAACACTAAAAAATACAACAACTTGTTTCCAAGTGCTTTTATTAGTTATGAAATCTCAGATCAAAGCAACTTCTTTGCAAGCTACAGTAAACGTTTATCTCGACCAAGAGGACGTTTCATGAACCCAGCAGTTAACTACGCTAGTAACGTTAACATCTTTCAAGGAAATCCAGATTTAGACCCTTCTTTAACAGATAAATACGATATTGGCTACATCAAAAAATGGGATAAAGTAACATTCAATACATCGGCATATTTTGAAGACACAAAAGATGTTTTCAGCTTTGTACGATCTCCTACAGGTGACGAAGTTAATGGAGTTCCTGTAATCAAAAGCCAGCCTATCAACTTAGGAAAAGAGCAAAAATTTGGTTTCGAATTCACATTTAATTATACTCCATACAAATGGTGGAAATTAAACAGCAACTTCAACTTTTTTAACGTAAAAACAACAGGAGAACACAGTTACACAGATACACAAGGAAAAGAGATTGTTCAAGATTTAGACAATCAAGCTACTTCTTGGTTTGCAAGAGTAAACTCTAAAGTTACCCTTCCGTACAAAATTGACTGGCAATTGACAGCAATGTACAACGGAGAACAAAAAACGGCTCAAGGTAAAAACTTAGGTCAATTCGGAATGAATACTGCTTTCAGCAAAGATGTAATGAAAGACAAAGGAACCATTGCTTTCAACATTAGCGATGTATTCAATTCGAGAAAAATGAGATCTTACACGTATCTAGACGATGTAAATTCATATAGCGAATTCCAGTTCCGTAAGCGTCAATTCAATTTATCATTCACTTACCGTTTCAACAAACCAAAGAGCGAAAGAGATAAAAATGCACAGCCAAGAAACGATGGCGGTGGCGAAGGTGGCGGAGATTTTCCGGGATAACATTTTTTAAATCTCAATTTTGAAAATTCCAAATTCCAAACTGGATAAAAAATAACAATAAAAAAAATTCCAAATTCCAACTTTTACGATTGGGATTTGGAATTTTTCTTTTTAGCCAATTTATTTAATCATCCAACTTAGTCAAAGTTTGGAAATTTGAAATTTGGATTTTTCTAGTTCTAACGAAACCCGACAGGTTTTAAAAACCTGTCGGGTTTAAATAAGCTCATCAAATTAGAATTTGGAATTTGGAATTTCAAGTATTGGAATTTCTCTTTTTTTTTTGGCACAAAAAAAAAGAACCCTAATGGGTTCTTTTCTTATGACATCAATCTAAAATTAAATAGATTGTTCTTCTTGTCTTTTTCTGGCTCTTTTTTCTTTGATCATTTCCCAGCTAGCACCCGTAACCCAGTAAGATACGAAACCAACTAAGAAAAACATTAACCAAAACCCTATAGTAAGTATGGTTAAGAAAAGTAAAAAGCCTAAGTACTGTGAAAATTCAAACATGTTTTCCGGAATTTTTGAATGTTACGACAAATGTAGGGTATATATTTTTTCTCAGCAATAAAATCTAAATCAATTTTCGTTAAATAACATTTATCCGTATATTTATACTCATTTTAAATAAGCTTTTTTAGGACATACAATCCCTTTCTTTAAAAGAGCTCAGATGAATTTCATCAAAACATTTCACATTTTACGAATAACATTTTTACCTACAACATAATGAAATACAGAATAGAAAAAGACACCATGGGCGAAGTTCAAGTCCCAGCCGATAAATATTGGGGTGCACAAACAGAACGTTCCAGAAATAATTTCAAAATCGGACCAGCGGCATCTATGCCAAAAGAAATCATTGAAGGTTTTGCTTATCTTAAAAAAGCAGCTGCTTATGCCAATTACGATTTAGGCGTTCTACCAATAGAAAAAAGAGATGCCATTGCTGCTGTCTGTGACGAAATTCTCGAAGGAAAACTTGACGATCAATTTCCGCTTGTAATCTGGCAGACGGGTTCTGGAACGCAAAGTAACATGAATGTAAACGAAGTTATTGCTAACCGCGCTCAAGTTCTTAAAGGTTTTGAAATTGGCGAAGGCGAACAATTCATAAAAGCCAATGACGATGTAAACAAATCACAATCATCAAACGACACTTTTCCAACGGGAATGCACATTGCGGCTTATAAAATGGTGGTAGAAACTACTATTCCTGGAGTAGAAAAACTTCATGCTACTTTAGCCAAAAAAGCAGCCGAATATAAAGACGTGGTTAAAATAGGACGTACTCACTTAATGGATGCAACGCCACTAACTCTTGGACAGGAAATTTCAGGTTATGCCGCTCAATTAGCTTTCGGACTAAAAGCATTAAAAAACACTTTAGCCCATTTATCTGAAATCGCTCTTGGAGGAACAGCTGTCGGAACAGGGCTAAACACGCCAAAAGGTTACGATGTAAAAGTTGCCGAATATATTGCCAAATTTACCAACCATCCTTTTGTAACAGCAGAAAACAAGTTTGAAGCACTCGCAGCACACGATGCCATTGTAGAAACACATGGCGCTTTAAAACAATTAGCAGTTTCTTTAAATAAAATCGCTAATGATGTTAGAATGTTAGCTTCTGGACCACGTTCTGGAATTGGCGAAATTCATATTCCTGAAAACGAGCCAGGTTCTTCTATTATGCCTGGAAAAGTAAACCCGACACAATGTGAAGCTTTAACCATGGTTTGTGCACAAGTTATAGGAAACGATATGGCAATTGCCGTTGGAGGTATGCAGGGACATTATGAACTAAACGTTTTCAAACCTGTAATGGCAGCCAACTTTTTGCAATCGGCACAATTGCTGGGTGATGCCTGTGTTTCTTTTGACGAACATTGCGCGCAAGGAATTGAGCCAAATCATAAACGCATTAAAGAATTAGTAGACAATTCGCTTATGTTGGTTACCGCTTTAAACACTAAAATTGGTTATTACAAAGCAGCAGAAATTGCTCAAACCGCTCACAAAAACGGAACAACTTTAAAAGAAGAAGCCGTTCGCCTTGGATACGTAATTCCAGAAGATTTTGATGCTTGGGTGAAACCTGAGGAGATGGTGTAATTTAATGGTGAATTGTTAATGGTGAATTGTTAATTATCATCATTAAGAAAAAAATGATTCATTGTCAAACTGAGCGGAGTCGAAGTCTTATTATGTCTGAAGCCCTTCGACTTCGCTCAGGGTGACAAATAAAACAAAAGCCTGAAATATCACTTTCAGGCTTTTTAATTTATAATTCACAATTTACAATTCACCATTATTGACATAGTCTTGTAAATAGCTAAATCTTTCCGTCAATTTTCCATTCTCAGTAATTTTAGCACGTTTTAAGATTCCGTCTTTATCACCGTTGAAGAAAGCTGGAATTACGTGTTCCATAAATTGCTCTCCGAAACCTTCGCTGGCATCTTTTGGAATTTCGCAAGGCAAATTATCTACTGCCATTACTGCAACCGCTGCGGGGTGAAAGAAATCGACTTCACGATCTTCTAAAGGAAAATATCCATATAAAGGCTCTTCAATGGTTGACGAGCGTATTGTACAAGCAATCGGTCCATTAACATCACAAGAAATATCGGCTACCACTTTCAATTTGCAATCGCTTGCGTTGAGCATTTCTTTTGTCAAAATCATTGGAGCATTATTGGCATGAAAATGTCCAGCAAAATAAATATCCGAAACCTTCGTGAATCTTTCAAAATCAGATTCATATTCTTCCGGATGCTTTACAAAATCTACAAAATCTAAAACCTGACCGTCTTTTCTCTTGTTATATTCTAAAACGTCCAATTGTACATAAACGGCCTGAGCATATTTTTTAGTCAAATAATTATCAATCGTAATTTCTTTCACTTTAATAGCGTCCAAAATTTCTTTTGCTCCACTCCCAACCTTTCCTGTTCCAGTAACAACAAACTTTAGAGCCGGCATCGTGATGCGTTTCAAATGCTTTATCAAATCTTCTTTTCCTGAAAGTGATTCTGCTTTTGGAAGTTTAAACAATTCGAATTTAATTCCGAATGCACGAATTCCGTTATAAACGCCAACCATTCCAGCGTATTTTCCGAAACCAATCAAACGGTGATCATGTTCGTTTACAATTGTTTCATGATCGTACAAATCGATATTTTTTTCTAAAATCGCCTGAAGCAATTTTCTGTTGTGAGGCTGTTTTTTAATGGTATGAGAAAAAAAGAAATAAGCTTTATTTGGAATCAAATCGTCTACAGGAACTTCTTTTACGCCAAATAAAACATCGCAGTCAGATACATCATCAGTGACCGTAATTCCCATATTTTTATAATCATCATCAGAAAATATTCTGATATCAGAACTTTCAACCTTTACAGAGGCATCATGATAAAGCTGTTTTAACCTTGTCAATTCATTTGGAGAAAAAACAACTCTTCTATCTGGTGGGTTTTTTCTCTCTTTTATAATTCCAAATTTCATTTAATGTGGTTTTTTAGTTTTTAATAATATAACTTTTTTAAACATATTTGTTTCAAATATAACAAATTTAGTTAAAATTTTGTTTCAAAAATTCTATTTAGAATGTTTTAAAACCGTTATAAGCTGAAAAACAACTGACTAAAATTTATATTTCTTAAAAAAAAGTTAAAAAACACAAATTAAAGCCCCAGAACCAAGAATACAACAAAATTGAATTCGATATATTTGTTTTTAAAGAACGATGCAAATGATTTTCCTTAAAAAGACAAAGATACCACAATTCCTTTTTTCAATACTTGTTTTAAGCTCATGCGGTCAAAACAAAACAACAGCAACAGATACAACTCAGACAGTCGAAGATACCTTACCTAAAATGAAGCCGTTAGGTGCTGAACCGAAAGTTTCGCAGGCTTATAAAAACTCGGTTGTTGGCAGAATAAATCACTTTTACAATAAAAATTGGCCAAATAATACCATGAATGGAAGCTTTTTAGTAGCCAAAAATGGACAGATTTTATTTGAAAAATACAATGGTTTTGCAAACAAAAATGAAGGAACCGAAATAACTCCTGACACTCCTGTGCAAATTGCTTCTGTGAGTAAGGTGCTAACTGCAACAGCGGTTTTAAAATTGGTAAACGCAGGCAAAATTGACTTAGACCAAAAAGTTAATACCATTTTGAAGACTTTCCCTTACGAAGAATGTACTATCAGAATGTTATTGGATCACCGTACAGGAATGCGTAATTACGCCTATTTTACAGATCGCGATAAATCGATCTGGGACAGACATAATCAATTGACAAATAAAGACATATTAGATATTCTGGCTACAAAAGATATTGGTTTAGAATCTAGAACTGGAACTCGTTTTAGCTATTGCAATACCAATTATGCAATGCTGGCGCTTATTATTGAAAAAATTACAGGTTTGACTTATAAAGAGGCAATGTCTCAAATGATTTTTAAACCTCTTGGAATGACTCATACTTATGTTTTTGATGACGATAAAGACAGAAAGAAAATCGTTCCTTCTTATAAAGGCAATGGTGTAGAAATCGGTTTTGATTATTTGGACAATGTCTATGGTGACAAAAATATTTTTTCGACAGCGAGAGATCTTTTAAAATTTGATCGCGCCAGACAATCTCCTGATTTCTTAAAACCTGAATTGTTAAAACAAGTTTATACAGGCTACAGCAACGAACGCAAGGGAACTAAGAATTATGGTCTTGGCATTAGAATGATTAATTGGGAGACAGGACAGAATTTCTATTTCCATAACGGCTGGTGGCACGGAAATACCTCATCTTACATTACTTTGATGAAAGAAGGTGTTACGATAATCGCGTTATCTAATAAAATGACAAGAAACACTTATGCCGTTCGCAAACTAGCTCCTATTTTTGGAGATTACCCTTTTAATTTTAAAGACGAAGAGTAAAATTATAGTCGTAAAGTCAAAAGTCGAAAGTCGTAAAGTCAAAAGTTGTAAAGTCTTAAAACAATTGAAAATACTGATTTTGTCCTTTTTTAAACACACCTATTACGGAAAAACAAAAAAACGAAACAGAAAGCAATCTTTTGACTTTAAAAACTTTACACCTTTTTACATTCACTCTTAGACTTTCGACTTTTGACTTTATAACTTTCAACTAATTTTTTTTGAGAATTTTAGTAGAAAGTAATTTCAAATACTCTAAATTTGCAGACTTATTTTTTGGGGTCGACTGGTTTTGACAGCAAGTCGAATTGAACAGTAAGCACGTCGAGCATTGAGACCTTGCTCGTAAATATAAGATCTCGAACTTTTACACGGCGAAAATAATTACGCTTTAGCTGCATAATCCGAATCATAGTACGATTGCGCCACGTCTCTACAAGGTAGAGAAGCTGGATTCTCCTGGAAAGCCTTGGTTTGTGGCGTTCCGTTCAGGGGAACCGTAAAAATAAACCTAGATTTCCATGAGCTTCGGGTGGATTTCGAAAATTAAGAAGATAAGTGTTGGGTGGTTGTTTCTGGCCTAGCTCAACATCGAAAATTCAATCAGGAAATAAGCGTGTAGAAAGCTCTTTAGTTGCTTGTTTGGACCCGGGTTCGATTCCCGGCGACTCCACTTAAAGAGACAACTAGTTAATAGTTGTCTCTTTTTTTATGCCTATAAGTCCACATTTATCTGGCTTTACAGCCTGATGTTTTAAGTTCGATTTTTTCATGAGGAATCCTTAGTCTGTTTAAAACAAACAGTCTAAAAGCAGTTTTATTAGAGATATAATCGGGACTGAATAATGATTTGAAGTCCGCTTAAGGATGTAGTTTTTTTTCAAATCAGGATCACTATTTTTTTATATCATTTAAGAAAATGATCATAAACATACGATGCCACGATTGCAGATAAAGTTGCGACAATAAAACTTATAATTGCGCTTTCTTTTCTGTACGGATTTTTAGAAACTTTATTTGTAGAATTATTAATTGAACTATTATTATCTGCTACTTGTGAATTCAATATTTTTTTTTCCATTATTTATCTTTTTTTACTTCGAATTTTGTGAATCAGTGATATTGGAGTTTCCCATAGCAACCTGAGATTTGACGATATTTAAAATATTATCACACTTAATATTTAATTGTATTGATGCTTCATCGCGATCAAAAACATTTATATCGACTTCTTCAAAAACTATAGCTTTACCAGTTAATTGATGTTTCTTAATATTTTGTACGGAATAAACGATTAGATTATTAAAACCCTTTGTCTCTTTACATAATTTTATAAATTTTGTTTCAAGGCAATTTATTGAACTTAAATCTATATCAACCTTCTCGAAAGAAGATGGGGTATATGACATTAAGTCAAGCCACGTTTTAATTATTTCACCGTTTTTCGGAATAGATTTATATATCTGTAATATCTCTCCATTAATATCTTTTGACACTTTAAATGAATTTTTCTTATTAGAGAAAACAAATAATATATCCGATAGATAAGATAAATCTTCGTGTGTATTTGATAAAAAATCTTCAGAAATTGTAAATATTGCCATGTTACTAATTTTGATTTTGCAAAAAAACTACAGTGTCATCATATAACTCTCCTCCATAGAAATCAACTGGCCACTCAAAAAAACCTTTCTTTTCGATCTTAAGGTTTGTAATTTCCGCTCCTTCTTCTGGAGTTTGAGGAGTGAAAAGACAAATTGAGACATCATTTGCATCTATCATGCCTTCAGCTATTCGCCGTCTTAATCTTTTTAATAAATATTCACTATGGGTTTCAATAATTAGTTTTTTATCTTTCGAGTTCTTTATCATGTCAATAAACAAATCTGCCATCTCGGCTTGCATTTTGGGATGTAAATGAATTTCGGGTTGTTCTATAATCGTAGTTGAGCCATTGTCTGATAAAAAACCCTGAATAATTACAGGAAGAACTTGAGAAATTCCGAATCCCACATCCGTAATATCCAAACTTAGCTCATTTTGTTTAACTTTAAGATGATGAACTACTTCTTTAAATTCTTCAACATTTACTGATAGATTAAAATTTTCAAGCCAATTGTTTACGCGACGTTTTAAAATTGAATTGTCTTTTAAAACGTCTGCTATCGCATCACCATCTAAAGTGTCCAATGTCAAATTCACTTTTGCCTTATCAAGCATATAGTACCTTTTCGGATGTGCTCGTAATGGACTAACATAATTTATCTTTTGTTCAGAAAACTCATCTTTTAATCGATTTAAACTAGAAGTTATTATAGTTAAAACCATAGAAGAGACGGTGGATATTTCAATTTTAGATTTTTGTATAATAAATGAATTAAAAATGGTATTATTTATATCAAAAAAACTTAATACTTCATTATTTTCTTTATTTGAAAAATTAAAAAAATCTGATTTAAAAATTTCCTCTGATCTAAGATTAAAAGAAATGATTAAATGTAAACCGTGTCTTACTTGTAATTCTTTAAGCAGTAATTTATTCTTTTCAAGTTTTATCGTAAATTCATAAGAAAAGATATCATCTTTAATTGCCGAAGAAAGCTTTTCTAGGCAATCATATATTGCCATTAAACTAGGTTTATTCTTTATGTTTACCTCGTTAACATTTAAAGTAGTTTTGTTGCTAAACAGCCATTTCACTTCCTTAACATATTCAATTGCTTTTGTGTCTTTATCCAAAACTTTAATAAATGCATCAATAAAAGACTCATAATCTTTGCGAGTTCTAATCTGTTTATTACGTAAGTCCATAAACGCTTTTATCGGGACATATCTTGCGATGCTTGAAATACTATTTAAATAATCGAATAGTAAATCATTTTTTAGCAAATCATGTAATTCTTTACTTTTGATATCAAAACCAAATTTCAAAGGACTAGTCGTTTTTTGCTTTCTAAACAAATTTTTCGAATCTCCTAAATTTACGTAGCCACCATACAATTTTAAGGCGGATCTGTAACTTTTAAGATCTTCTTTTGCAGTCTGTTGAAGCAACAGTAATAACTGTATTATTGAGCTCTTACCCACACTGTTCGCTCCTAACAAAATTGTTATGGGACTTAAATTAATTTCAGCTTTTTCAAAAGCTTTATAATTCTCAACACTCAGCTTTCGTAACATTACTTTTTATCTTTTAAATAATTTAGTAAAAAAAAATATGGCCTATTATTTCCTTTTATATAAGAACTGTTAAAGGAAATATTATAATATTTGTTTCCGTAAAATAAACTATTTGGATTTGAGAAAAAGCAAGTAAAAATACCTGTTTTTTATTTTCTTTATTCGATTGTTATTTTTTTTGCAACTTATAATTCAAAAAATATTATGCTGGTGTCATGTCAAAATATGGACTTGATATCTTTCTTGCCACAAAAAGTTAAGGAGAATTTTAAAGATCATTCATGTCTCTACAAAAGAAACTTTGTGAAAATTAATCAAAGAAGTAAAATTCATCCATCTTTTTATCTCCAATCTTCAATTACATTTAGTAAAAACCCGATTGAAGAAAAGAAGTAATGCAAAATACAAAAGCTTAATTTCATTGAACTTTAAGGTATTCAATTGTCGAACACCTTACCCTATTCTTATGGAGCATCTCTTAATAAAAAAGTAGTTTTCTCAAAAAAATATTCAAAATATAAAATGAGTATAAATTCTAACACAATATCTTTTAGAATAAGACATCAGAGCTTTTTCTCAATTTTATCAATAAACATTAATATAGGAATTAGGTGTTCGATTGTAATCCCGTCAAGTCCACAAAAAGGCGGAAAAACATATTGTTTTTTCCGCCTTTTTTTATAACTTAATATCGTGTTAGATGAAAATTTGACAACACTCTAAAAAAATTATATAAAACAGCAAGTGCCCCAAGGCTGTAATTTTAGAATAATCTAATTGAAGAATTAGATATGATTATTCATTTTTTAAAACTGATTAATATGAGATCTAAAAATTACACACTTAACGGATTTACTTCTGAAATGAATTTTCACGAAGAAAAACAACTTTTAAATTATGATGATTATCAGGATGGCGATTATAACAATAGGCTAAAAGCTTCTAATCACTATAATCTAGAACTTGGAGAATTGGAAGATAATCTTGAATATGATTTTCATTCAGAGTATGATGAAAATGACTGGGAGGAAGAAGATTCAAATGAAAATCTTGCTGGAGAATATGATAAGAATGAAGAAAGACCGGGAAGTTTTGAAATGTTAAGCTAAAAAAAATTGCTATGAAAAATTTGTCTGTACTTCTAATTTCAATTTTCTTTTTTTCATGCCAGCAAAAGGAAAACAATAAAACTGCTCCTAACTCGCCGGCGCCTGTTGTTCAAAAAGAAAAAAAGCAGGAAAATACACAAATAGGCGACACTATTGCTATGAATTTTAAGAATGAAAAAAATGTGTTTCTCGCTGAAGGCCATTTAGATTCTCTAAATTCAAAAGTTTATGTCCAATTCAAAAATGAGGATTTGGGTAAATTAAATGCTCAAATAATTCTAGATGCAGGAAAAGGAAACATCCGTTTTAATCAAATTATTTTTCCAGATAAAACTGCAGACGGTCCTTTTGGGATGGACATGAAAATTCCGCTTCAACAAAAAGGAACTCACGTTTTAATAATCGGACATTCTTTAATGGCCGATAATCCTTATTATGGCAATTTTAAAGTGCAATTAAATATTCAGAAAGAATAAAGCGCAAGAAAATTACGCTTTAATTCTCCTTTTATTTCTTGCCCAATACGTAAGATACACAATTCCAAGAATTAACACCAGTATATCAAACCTAATGATTTGTGGTATACGGTCAATTTGATCGTTATAATAAGTTCCTCCTAAAAGAGCGCCTAAACCGATTCCGAGTTCCATCGAAATATACATCGTTGCCACCGCTTTTCCTCTATGTTCAGGATTACTCATGTCAATAGTCCATGCGCTAATTGCTGGCGACAAAATACCGGTACCGATTCCGTAAATTCCAGCTCCAATTAATAACATCTGAATGTCTCTTCCTGCACTTATTACAAAAAGAGCGATTGAAGTTATGATTAATCCCGCCATGATAACTTTTGGTCTTCCATGTCTATCGGAAACTTTTCCTGCACCAAAACGAACCATAACCGAAGCAACCGTGAAAGCCGTAAAAAATAATCCTTTATTTGTTGCGCCCAAATGTTCGCTCCAATCTGGAATTAAAGTTAAAATAAGTCCGAATGCGGTGTAGGAAAGAAAAGTGATAATTCCTGCTGGAAACACATTTCTATCTACAATATCATTTTTTCCTATAATGAACATTGACCAGTTCAATTTTTCTTTTGTCGCAAGAGTTTCCTTCATATTCATTACAATAATAATTGAAAAGAAGGCTAAAAAAGAAGAAGTGTAAAACATCACATTGATTCCGTACGAATTCACAATCATACTGCCCAATGCTGGCCCCAATGCTCCTCCGATACTAAAACATAATCCGTGCATTCCGAGCGCTTCTCCCCATCTGTGCTGCGGAATAATATCTGCCACATAAGCCGATGTTGATGTAGGTTTAAATCCTGTTGAAAAACCGTGAACCAATCGCAACAGCAGAAATCCTGAAACAGAACTCAAAATAGGATACAAAAATCCGCATACCACACAAACCGAAGAACCTATTGCCATAACAGGGACGCGTCCCCATTTATCGGTAAGCTTACCGCTAAACGGGCGCGAAATTGCAGCCGTCAATGTAAATAATGAAATGATAAGTCCTTTGTATTCTGCTCCTCCTAGACTGCTTAAGTAATTTGGAAGTTCAGGTATCATCATGTTAAAACTTGATGAAAATAATAAGGAACTCAAACAAAGTAAAATGAATTGTAAGGTATAAATTGATTTTTCGTTTTGTGACATTATTGGATTTTTATATAACTAAAGGCTGATAGAAAATTATGATTCTTTAAAATAATTCCAGCTGATTGTTTGGGTTTACAGGTTTCTTTTTAGGAGGTTTTGCATCGCCAAAAACAGTTCTTCCTCCATATTTATAAGATTCCTCTCTTTCTCTTTGAACAAGCGCATCAAAATTAGAATTTGGCGTAAAACTTTCTTCTGCTTTCCTTGAAATCTCAGATAGTTTCTGAATGGCACTTAGTTTATCGCTATTTCCAATTTTAGCACGATTAATAGCTCTTTGCAGCGTATTGATAGTTTCATCGTAGATTTTAACGGGAACAGGAAACGGATGTCCGTCTTTTCCTCCATGAGCAAATGAAAAGCGGGCTGGATCTTCAAAACGTGTTGGTGTTCCATAAATGATTTCGCTTACCAAAGCCAAAGACTGCAAAGCTCTTGGCCCCATTCCTTTTAAAAGCAATAATTCTTCAAAATCTTCGGGCTTGTTTTCGTGAGTAGCCCAAAGCATGGCGCCCAGTCTTTTCATGTTCACATCTTCCATTCTCACATCGTGATGCGCGGGCATAGAAAGATGCTGCATTTCTTTTATAATTTTAACTGGAGATTCTTTTACCAATTCTAAAATGCCTTCTCGAGATTTTGTGGCAGCATTTGCCGTAAGATTTAAAATTGCGCCTTGATTTTCGCCATAAATAAAAGTGTGAGGTTCATTAATAAAAGACTTTAAATCTTGCGAATGCCAATGATATCTTCTGGCAGTTCTAGAATTCGGGTTCATTCCCTGCTGGATAACCGCCCACTGCCCTTTATTATCGACAATAAAATTATGCTGATACAATTGAAATCCGTCTTGAATGGCGGTATTGTCCACTTTGGCAGTAAGTCGGCTGCAGCTGGCTAGATTAATTCCATCAAGACCTGTTTTTTCTCCGACAAATAAAAGTTCCTGCGGCGTTGCCATAGAATGTTTTCCTTTGCCTCCGCAGATATAAATTCCAAGTTCTTTCGAATGCGGATTAACCGATTTTTTTAATGCTCCAAGCACCGAAGTTGTAATTCCAGACGAGTGCCAATCCATTCCCATAACAGCACCAAAACTCTGAAACCAAAACGGATTGCTCAATTTACTTATAACCTCAGCAGTCGAAAATTCCATTGCAATCGTTTCTACAATGGCAAGACCAAGTTTAGACATTCGCTCAGCAAGCCATAATGGAACATGCCCATAATGTAAAGGAAGATCTGCTGTACCGGAACGTTTCATTTGCTGGAATTAGAATCCTGCAAAAATACTTCTTTTAATTGTGAATTATAAATTGTGAATTGTTAATTCAAGTGTAAAAATTTAGGGTGTGAAATGTAAGATGTGAAAAGCAAAAAACCACTTGCATAACACAATTAACAATTTATAATTTACAATTTAAACCCTCTCAATATCTTCTTCTGGTTCTGCAACAGGTTCCGCATTATCATCCAACCATGCTACAAACAATTTATATCCTATTGAAAATACAATAGGCCCAACAAATAACCCGATGAAACCTGACATGATGAAACCGCCAATCACACCTAAAAAAATCACAAGCATAGGTACAAGAGCTCCTTTTCCTAATAATAAAGGTTTTAATACATTGTCAGACAATCCGCTGATGATAAAAAATATCGTCCAAAAAACGGCGTGACCAGAATCTCCAGTTGAGAAAAGATAAATGATCACTCCGATATTAATTATAATTGGTCCAATCTGTAAAATAGAAAATATCAAACAAATCAAAGTCAATATTCCTGCGTACGGAATATCAGCCCAAAATAAGCCGATAGCTTGAATAATGGTCTGAATAACAGCAACTCCCAAAATTCCTTTAACCACTTGGTAAATAGTTGAAACCGAAATCGTCATAATTTCTTCAGCTTCATTTCCTGCAATTTTTTTCAGGAATTTCATAAAGAAAGTTTTCCCTCCTGGTGATACCAATAAAACTCCTGCAATAATAACCGAAAGTATAAATTGCAAAAATGCTGCACCAGAACTCAAAATACTTGCCATAATTTTAGAAGACAATTCTTTTATCTGATCTTGATATTTAACAACGCCTTGTTCTAAATCTGTTGACATTGAAAGTAAAAACTCATAGAGCGGTTTACCTATTATGGGCCATTCTTTTATAGAAGCACCTGGCGGACTAATTTTAAGTGTTCCTGCTTCAAAACTATTTTTCAGTTCTAAAAAATTTCCCGTTGCCGCTTTCAAAAAATAAATTAAAGGCAGCACCATAATGGCAATAATCAATATAGTAATAACAACCGATGCTAATGCTTTTCTTCCTTTTAATATTTTCTGTAATGAATTAAATATCGGATAAAAAACGACAGAAAGTATTACCGCCCAAAGAATAGGCATAAAAAAAGGCAACAGTAATTTAAGGCAAAATCCCACAAGCAGGAAAATGAAAAATAATTGCAAAATAGTATCGAAAAGTTCTTTCTTTTTATTCGAATTGATTGTTTTCATGGTTATTGTTTTTTAATGGTGAGTTGTTAATGGTAAATGGTAAATTGTTAATGGTAAATTGTTAATGGTAAATTGTTAATGGTAAATTGTTAATGGTAAATTGTGAATTGTGAATTGTGAATTGTGAATGATTTCTTTAAATCCTTACTCTTGCTTCTCTAATCTTGCTTCTTTATACTCTAATCTTGGTTCTTGCCTCTTGATTCTTCTTTACTTCCCAGTCTTATTAATAGAAAAATTGGCATCTGAAACCAGCCTTCCAATCAAGATTATAGGATATAAAACTCCTGTAAGCACCTCAATCTGAACCAGAGAGCGAGCCAAAGGGTGAAGAGGCGCTATTTCGCCAAAACCTGTTGATGTGATACAGATATAACTGAAATACATAAAACTAGCCAGATCGCTATTGCTTGTAAACTTTGATTCTGTTATTTGAAAAGAACCATCAATATGCTGAAAAAGAAATAAATAAAGCGTAGACCAAAAATGAACCAAAAGCATATACACGACAATTGAGCCCACAATGCGATAAGTAGTTACAGGACCAGGCTCTAAAACTTTTATTAGGACCAAAGTGATCAAAAGCAGCATAATGGCAACCGAGAGAATTAGATCGGC
The DNA here is from genome assembly GCF_003254565.1 of Flavobacterium nitrogenifigens. Lineage (GTDB taxonomy): Bacteria > Bacteroidota > Bacteroidia > Flavobacteriales > Flavobacteriaceae > Flavobacterium > Flavobacterium nitrogenifigens. The sequence continues at coordinate 42,253 of NZ_QJRI01000180.1, read as the reverse complement.
AAAGAGGATAAAAATATTATGTTCAAAATAATTAATCCATTGTGTAATAATAAATAAAAAAGGAATTATAGAAATGAGAAAAGCTTGCTTTTTATGTTTTGATAAAGCTATAATTCCAGCGAAAAGAAATAGTATCCAAAATATATTAACTGCTGTCATAAAACTCGTATAACTGCCAAAAAACGGAATGACAATAAAATGCATGATAAACAAGAGTATCAGCATACCACTGAGTCCTTTCTCTTGAGTCCAAATACGATATAAAAAACGGTCTTTTTGTGCTATCATAATATAAATTCCAAATATTAAATTCCAAATCCCAATCCTAAAGCCTAAAAACAAATTCCAAAAACTAAATCCCAAATTCCAATCTTGAAGCCTAAAAACAAATTCCAAAAACTAAATCCCAAATTCCAATCCCGAAACCTCAGGAAAAGTTCTATATTCTATATTCTTTACTCTTGCTTCTTGCTTCTTTAATCTCCACCCTCAAATCGGTATCGGCTCTACTTCTACTCTTCCTATTGGTCTGCGCCAAAGTTTGAAAAGCAGAATAATGAAAATGGGCAGAAAACAAACTGCCGACATTACGAGATAAATATCTTTATAGGCCAATAACATAGAAGTCTGAGAGGTCTGATTAGAAAGGCTCTTTTCAGCTTTTTTCTGCGCTTCGGCATCTGATAATCCCATATATAAAAATTGCCTTTTTGAGTTTTCCAGCTGCTGTTCGGCTTGTTTATTTATTGGACTCAACTGCTGACTTAAACCTGTTTTATGCTGTACATTCATATTCGAAATAAAAGTTCCTAAAACAGCGCCTCCGAGTAAAGAAGCAAAAACAGCCTGAGCGATAATTCCAGTCATCATGCGTGATGTACTCAAATTTGGAGGAATTCCTTCTGATATATATAAGAGCGAAACTGGAAACAGAAACCCCATTCCTAAACCTTTAAAAATTAAAGGCAAATAAAAATCAGATGCATCGATTCCTGGATAGAATCTGAAAAAAAGTATAATATGATACATTCCGTAGCAAGCGAAACCAATTACCCAAATCGTAGCCAGATAAATTCGTTTGAATAAAAGATAAGTCGAAAGCGGAATCGAGATGCATAATCCAATTAAAAGCGAAAGATGTGTTACTGCTCCCAAAACAGGATCAAAACCTAAAATATTGGTCATATATCCTGTTACGACACTTCCTGTTCCATTTATTAATCCGATATAAAACATCAAAAATGCCCCCGGAATGACATTCTTAAATTTGTAAACATCTGGATTAATTAAAGGTTCTGCGGTAAAGCGAACATGAAGCAAATAGATTCCTGCCACTATAAATAAAACTGCAGAAGCCAGCGTTATTTTAGGATCACTGAACCAATTTCTAGTTTGTCCTTCGGCACATAAAAAGAGAATAATGGTAAAAAACAAAATCAGGATAATCCAACCTCTCCAATCAAATTGAAATTTAGTTTTTAGAGGCGCCACATCAGCTTTATAAAAATACCAAGCCAGAACAATACAAATTAAAAAATTGACATTCAGGAAATAAATTCCAAACGTCCAGTTATGAAAACTCACAAAATGTGCTCCTAAATATTGATACAAATGCTGACTCCCTTTTTGTATAAACTGAAAAATTCCGTACATCAAAGCCATATTAAGAGCAGGATTGTACTTTAATAAAATAGGCACCATCGAAGCAAATATTCCGATAATAGAAACTATTGCCAAAAGAGAACGGCATAAAACAAACCAAGCGATCGTTGGCGCAAATAATGAAGCCGTGTTGAAAAGCAGAGACAAAAATGAAACGGATAAGATCATAGTACGAACCTTAATCTGTTTTCCCAGTTTTAGTCCTAGAGGCAAAAAAGCAAGCATTGCAAAAATGGGAATGTAAACCGCGTAACTAAAAGCAGTTGTAGAAGGTCCAAAATGTCCTAATATTTGCGAATTATCGTAAGTCGTAACATTCAATCCATTAAAAAAAGGAATCGTCAGGATATACAATCCTGTCAGTGTAAAAAGGCTCCTTTTTTTTCCTGCAAACATCTCTTATTTTTTTACTTCAACAGTTACATTCATTCCTGGTCTTACTTCTTGAAGCTCTTTAGTCGGAGTTTCAAATTCAATTTTAACTGGAATTCGCTGGGTGATTTTAACAAAATTTCCAGTCGAATTATCAGGCTCAACCATCGAGAATTTGGCTCCAGTCGCAGGAGAAAAACCAGCAACTTTTCCTTTAAATTCTTTTCCATCCAAAGCATCAATCGTAATGGTCACTTCTTGTCCTTGTTTTATTTTCTCGATTTGAGTTTCTTTGAAATTGGCCGAAATCCATAATTTTTCTGTCAGAACCATAGTAGCAATGGTTTGGTTGGCATTGACTAATTCTCCAATAGACAAATTTCTTTCGCCAACAAAACCATCTGCTGGCGCCATTATAGCCGTGTAAGACAACTGTAATTTTGCCGCGTCAAGATCTGCTTTTTTTCTGTCGACGGTTGCTGTGGCAGCTTCCAAATTAATCGAACTCTGTTTGGTAATCGAACTGCTTGCATCCAAACCTTTTCTGCCTGCTTTAACATAAGCTTCTTCCGATTTTAATTTAGAAATAACCTGATCATACTGATTTCGCGTCACAGCCGAATCGGCATACATGTTTTTGAAACGCTGATAATCTTTTTGTGCTTTTTCTAAACTCGCCAAATCTCCAGCCAGCTTTTCTTTCCCCGAAGCCTGATTAGAAACTGAAGTCGTTATATTTTGCTGTAGCGAATGCAGATTTCCTTCGGCTATAGCCAAATCTGCTTCGGCCTGTTTGACTTTAATAATGTATTCTTCGTCATCTAAAACAACCAATGTATCTCCCTTTTTCACCTGCTGGTTGGATTCAAATTTTATTTCTTTAATATGGCCAGTCGCACGCGCCGCAATATTATTTATGTAAGCTTCAACTTGCGCATTATTGGTGGTTTCATAGGAACTGAAATCAAAGAACAAACTTAAAATCCACAATCCTCCTGCAATTAAAAAAACAAAAGACAGTACCGTGAGAATTGTGTTTCTCTTTTTTTCATTTTTCTGAACTGCTCCATTTTGTGTATCTGCTTCGCTCATAACAAGAAGTTTTAAAGTTTGCCCATTGCATATTGAAGTGAGTAATATTGAATGATTAAATCTAAATTGGCGTTTACAAGTGAAATTCTAGAATTGTTTAATTGCAACTCAGCATCTACAATCTCGCTGATTAAAGCAAAATCGTTATCATATCGGCTTTTTACAATTTTATAATTGCTCATTGACAGCTCTACATCTTTTTTATAGGTTTTAATATTTTCTTTGCTTTCTACATATCTCACGTACGCATTTTTAACTTCGGTAGTAATCTGATCTTTGGTCACTTCTAGAGCTATATTGCTTTTATCGATTTCTAATTTATCGCTACCTATGCGGTGTTTCAGGTTATAAAAACTCGAAAGATCCCAATTCAAAGAAAGTCCTGCCGCCCAATAATTGAGGATATTAACATAATTGGGCCACTGCGCCGGATATTCGGTATTCAAAATTAAGTTTGCATTTAAGCTCGGTTTAAATCCGCTTTTGGTGAGACTTAATGAAGATTCTGATAACTTGATTCTTATATCTGCCCGTTTCATCTCTTCCCTATTCAGAAATGCTTCTTCTAAACTTTCCTGCAGATTCATATTTTCTGTCGGAATCATACTTTCTGCCACTTCGGGTTTCAGAATTGTATTAGTCGGAAATCCGATTAATATATCCAGATAATTACTGATGAGCTGAATCGTATTGGTGCTTCTAAAAACCGAAACCTTAAAATTAGACTGCTGCAACTCGGTTCTCAAAAGATCACTCGTAAGATTCTGACCATTTTTCACACGTGATTTTAACTGATTTATTCGGATATCGGTATTGATAATATTCTGTTTCGTAACCTCAATCTGACGGTATAATTTCTCAAGTGTAAAATATTGTTCTGTAATGGCATTTTTGACGTCGGCTTCGGTCATTTTTACAGCCGATTCCTGCATCTCACTAATTAATTCCTGCTGATTGATTCTGGTATTAATGGCATTTCCGGCGTAAATTGGGAGTGAAGAAATAATATTGGCAAAGGCCTGATGATCGTAATAATCTACGGTAACATTTCTAGCATAAAATCCTTCGTAAAGTTTAGGATCTCCGATATAATTGTAACCGCCGTTTAAACTTATTCTTGGCGCTTTTGCAATTTTAGCCTGACTGACATTTTCGTTGGCAATAGCCAAATCGGCATTTGCCAGTTTCAATTGCCGGTTATTTTTAATGCCTAATAAAATTGCCTCATCAAGTCTTATCTTTTTTGCAGATGCCAGACTACTGGTATCTTGCTGCGCAAAACTTAAATTACAGCAGTACAATAAGACAAAAGTCAAATATTTTAAATTTAAAACTCTAAATTGCCAATAATACATCCGATTATATTGATTTAATTTTTCATTTTTAGGAATCTGTAATCAATATTCTTCAACAACCTTTCGGTAAAACTTGAAATCTTTCTTTAAAAAAAAGCCACGGCGTAAACTCTGAAATTATTTTTTGCAATAATTATTCTGACAATAAATTTAAACAATTATTATTCAACACTTTATAGTACAAACACTTAAAATTGTTCCAATTTATAAATTGAAACAATTTTTAAGTGCCTCAAGACCAATTTTAAACAAAAAAAAATGCAACAATCAGCTGGATTATTGCATTTTTAGAAATAAATCAAAATGTAGTTATCGGCTTATAATTTTATTTTTCAGTTTTCTCAGCATCCAGTAAAACAGCCAATTGAATGCATGGCGAGTCTGATCTATTACTCCACGCATGATTGGTACCACGTTGAATTACAATATCTCCAGCTTTCAACAAAGTTTCTTCTTCGTCTACAATCAGGTAAATTTCACCAGAAATGATAATGATATAATCTAGAGTGTCGGTCTGATGCATTAAAGGATGCGGTTCTCCTTCTGTGACTATCACACCCAAATCTTTATCGGGCGGAATCTGAACATAACGAAAATAACTTCCGTTTTTTGGTGTATTCGGAAAAGCAGTATTCTCAATAACTTTTTCCTCAAATTTTGCGGGTGTTGAATCTGTCGACCAGATATCTGAAATAATGAGTCCAGGAAAATGTTCCGATACATTCGAAACGATTTCATCTTGCTCTATAATTGATTTTCCGTCTCGTAAGCCTGTTACGATTCTTCTTGGTATTGTTCTCATTCTTTATATTTATTTTGGTAAAAAACAATTCATTCCGCTAGGAATGTTTGCTTGGTAGAATCAAATTTCAACACACGTTTATACGTTCCTTAGGAACGTTTGATAAACGAGGCAAATCGTATCTCGCAACAGGTGTCCCTACAGGACACAACGCAAAACAATACCATTTTTTTTCTACCGATCAGATATTCCTACGGAATATTCCCCTATTGGAAACCTGACAGGTTTTTAAAACCTGTCAGGTTTAGAACTTAACTAACTATACTTAATCTAACTTAAACCATTCATTTACTTCTCTTGCGATGGTATCTTTAGTTTGATAAACGAGGTAAATCGTATCTCGCAACAGGTGTCCCTACAGGACACAACGCAAAACGATATCATTTTTTTTTCTACCGATGAGATATTCCTACGGAATATTACTCTTTTGGAAACCTGACAGGTTTTTAAAACCTGTCAGGTTTAGAACTTAACTAACTATACTTAATCTAACTTAAACCATTCATTTACTTCTCTTGCAATGGTATCTTTAATCTCGGGATTCTCAAATTCATTTGAAACCGAATTATATTCGTAATCTTTTTTCCATTTTTTATAATTCGAAGCTACTTTTTCAATCGCATCACAGATATAAAAAAGCTCTTCATTGGTTGTAATTGGATGCAGTGACAAGCGCACCCAACCTGGTTTATTGGTCTGATTTCGCTGCAATAATTCATTTGTAATTTCTGCCGATTTCTTTTCGTTGATATTAAACAGATAATGAGCATAAGTACTTGCACACGACCAGCCCCCGCGAACCTGAATCCCGAAACGGTCATTTAAAAGTCTTACGATCAAATTATAATGAATATCCTCAATTACAAACGAGACACAGCCAATGCGTTCTGTGGTTAAATCTCCTAAAATAGATAAGCCTTGTATTTTTTGAAGTCTCGAAAAACAAAGATCAAGCAACTCTTTTTCTCTTTCTCTGATTTTCTCCACGTTCATCTGCTCTTTCAATTCTAAAGCCAATGCCGTTCTAATAACTTGCAAAAACCCCGGAGTTCCGCCATCTTCCCTAACCTCTATTACATCACTGTAACAATATTTCCCTAACGGATTAGTCCATCTTACATTTCCTCCGCCTGGATTATCTGGAAAATCAGATTGATATAATTTTTCATTAAAAACTAGAATACCGCAAGTTCCGGGTCCGCCTAAAAATTTATGTGGCGAAAAGAAAATCGCATCCAATTGCTCTTCTGGATCTTTTGGATGCATGTCTATTTTGACATACGGCGCTGAGGCTGCAAAATCTACAAAACAAAGTCCGCCGTTTTGATGCATGATTTTGGCTAATTCGTGATAAGGCGTAATAATTCCAGTAACATTAGAACAAGCTGTAAACGAACCGATTTTTAAGCTTCTGTCTGCATATTTTTTGATTGCCGATGAAAGAGTTTTTGGGTCGACTAAATTATTTTCATCAGGTGGCAGAATAACCACTTCGGCATTTGTTTCATACCACGAAACCTGATTGGAATGGTGTTCCATGTGAGTAATAAAAACCACAGGTCTATCTTCTTCCGATTTGGTTCGAAGCGCCATAATACGCTGGAGTTTTGATAAAGCTGCTGTCATACCGCTTCCTGTGGTTACCAAAACATCCGATTCGTTGGCATTAACCGATTTTTTAATAATATCTCTCGCATGCTGATAGGCATAAGTCGAGGTTTTTCCTGTCTGACTTGAAAGCGAATGCGTATTGGCAATCATGGGACCAATTTTATTGAGCATTATATCTTCAATCGGCGCGTATAATCTTCCGCTGGCAACCCAGTCTGCGTAAACTAGATTTTGTTCTCCGTAAACCGATTCAAAAGTATGGTCAATTCCTATTGTATTTTCTCTAAATTTAGAAAAGTAACATTCAGGTTCTGTTGGTTTTGTTGTTGGCTCAATAGCATTCATATCCTTGTCATTTTAATTAATTAAATTTATTATTGATTGAATCTTTTTAAACACATAGAAACATAGATTATATTCTAAATAATAGGTATTTGAAAAAATCTAGATTTTCACACATAGCTATGTTTGTTAAAACAAATGAAATGCCTTTTTAGATAAAGAAAAACTATGTTACTATGTGTTTAAATAAATTAATTTGCCTGCCCTAAAAGTCTTTTTAATGTAGATTGCAACTCTTCTCCATGCAGGTTTTTCGCGACGATTATTCCTTTAGAATCCACCAAATAATTCCCTGGAATAGCTCTTACACCATATAATTTGGCAACGGCACTGTTCCAGAAAAGTAAGTCTGAAACGTGTGTCCAGGTTAAATTATCATCCTTGATTCCTTTAATCCAGTTTTCTTTCTTTTTATCTAAAGAAATCCCAACGATGTTAAATCCTTTCTCATGAAACTCTTTGTACGCCGCTACGATATTCGGATTCTCTTTTCGACAAGGACCACACCATGAAGCCCAAAAATCTACTAAAGTGTAGCCTTTCAAATTATCATAAAGGCGAACTGGCTTTCCATCAGGATCATTGGCTGTAAAATCTGGGGCTTTTTTACCTACTGCTAATCCGTCTAAAACAACAGCCAGTTCTTTTAATTCTTTCACGTAAGTGGTGTTTTGAAGACTTTTATCCAATAAAGCAATATTTTGTGTAATCTGCTCTGGCGTTAATCTATATGACCAGTTTCTGTACAATACATAAGCCGAAACAATAGATTTTGGGTTTTCTGTTATGAATTTGCTGATTTCAACATCTTTACTCTTTTTATAGGCTTCAAACAAATCCTGTGAAGCTGAACCTTCAACCACAGAGGCAGTATAATATTTCTTCGGACTTAGTTTTACCGTAATCGGGTCTTTTTCAAGAAAAACATACAATGGCGAACTTTCTGTATTGACGCTTAATCCGTATAAATCTGGTGTTTTTACTTTTGTTTTAAAACTAAAGTTTCCGTCTTTTACTTTTGCCGAATCAATCGTAGTAAACATTTTATTGTGAAACTTCTGCAAGTAAACGTATTGCGCCACAGTATCTGCAACAGTTCCTTTTAATTGTAAATTACTTTCCTGTGCCTGAGTTTGAACAACTCCAAGAAACAAAGCAAAAACTAATAGTATTTTTTTCATTTTATTTTTAATTTTTAAGATTAGACAAAAGGGGTTCTGGCCAATGAAAAAACCATCAGCAGACTGTATTTTAAAAAGAAAATCTAAGAGAGAATTGGTGTTTTTTACATTCGAAAAACGGCCAGACTATTTTCTTCGAAAATTATATTCAAAAGCTCATAACCGGCATATAAAATTGATTCTGTCTTCATTTTAATAATATTTAATTGGATGATCTTAAACAGATTTACGGATGAAATCTTTCTTATCTGCCCGCATTCTGCGGAAGGATTTAGCACCTTATTCGGCAACAGGTTGCTAAGACTTCAATGGGCCTATTCCCTCAGTCTTTCTGGATAAGTATCATTTTAAAATTTTTCTGATACAAATATATAGTAATTCTACCGAATTAATCAAGTTTAAATTTTGTTTTTTTCAAATTAATTAAAAAAGTGCTTTTTAACAACCAAATAAAACACTTATAATCAAAACATTAAAACAAAAACAAGTTTGTTTTGAAATTCTTATTTATAAAAGAAATTCATACGTTTTTTAGATTTTGAATCGAAATTCATTTATAAATTCTAAAGAAAAAGATGCAGATATTTATTCTTTTCCAGATTTAAAAGAGGCTCTTTGAATCCGTTTTCGAGATTTGAAGTAATTAATCCGAGGACTTGTTTTAGATCGTTAAAATTATTTGGCTTCACAAAATAACAGAATGCTCCAAGGTTCCCGGCTGCTTCCATATCATTTTTGTGCGAAGAAGTAGAAATCATAATTACCGGAATATCTTTAAAATTCTCTTCCGATTTTAATTGTTTCAAACATTCCCATCCATTCATAATAGGCATATTTAAATCTAAAAAAACGACACTTGGAATTTTATCTTGGTTTTTCAGCATTTTCAATGCTTTATCACCATTTTCTGCACAATGACAAACAATATTTTCATCTATATCAGCCAAGGCTTCGCAAAACATTTCTGCGTCATCTTGATCATCATCGGCTAATAATATTATTTTCTTACTCATGATTAAATATCTTTTTCTCTTTGTTCAAATGGCAGTGTAATACTAAAAACAGCTCCTTTATCAGCAATTCCGGTTGCGGTAATGTTTCCTCCATGACGTTCTGCTATTTTTTTACAAAGAGATAATCCTAAGCCCGTTCCTTCATAACGGTCTTTAGAGTTTAGACGGGTAAAAGTTTCAAAAATGCGTCCAGTCTGATCAAGATCAAACCCAATTCCGTTGTCTTCTACCGTAATTACAGCTGTCCTTCTACCGCCTTCAATTTGTTCTTTTGCATTAATGGTAATCAGTGGCGGAACATTTTCTTTAGCAAATTTAATAGAATTGTTTATCAGATTATAAAATAGCTGATAGAGCAGCACGGAAGCTCCTTCAATAACAGGAAGTTCTTGATAATAAATATTTCCGCCTGTTTTTTGAAGTGAAATTTCCAGATCGGTTTCTATGCTTTTTATGACTTCATTAAGATCAACGATTGTTGCTTTTTGCGAGTCGGCATTGATTTTAGAATAGGCAAGCACACCATCAATCATAGTAAACATTCGGTCGGCCGCTACATGAATTCTTTCAACATATCTCGTTGTCGATTCATCCAGCTGATTTTCAAGATGGTTTTCTAAACGGCTTACAAATGTTTTTATTTTTCTAACGGGTTCTTTTAAATCGTGGGACGCAACATGGGCAAATTGCTGTAAATCATCATTTGAACGTTGGAGTTCTTTGGTGCGGTCCGCCACCAAGATTTCCAGCTTTTCGGTAATCGATTTTTGTTCATGAATATCGGTGCAGGTACCAAACCAATTGGTAATGATTCCTTCTTTATCTCTAATAGGAAGTGCTTTACTCAAAAACCAATGGTATTCTTTCGAAATTCCATTTTTTAAACGAAATTCCATTTGATAAGAAGAACCCGCATTAACGCTTTGGTACCAAGTTCTTAAAACATCGTAAACATCGTCAGGATGGAGCGCTGGAACCCAACTTGAATCGCCAAATTCATGCTCGTTAAGATCAGTGTACTCATACCATCTGCTGTTGAAATAATCTACAAATCCATCGGGTTGTGCGGTCCAGATAATTTGCGGCACCAAATCTGCAAGCTGTCTAAATTTCTCTTCGCTTTCTGCAATAACATTTTGAAGTTCTTTTTGTGAAGTAATATCACTAGCAGCGCCAAACCATTCTACAATTTTTTCTTTTTCATCTAATATTGGAACCACTCTGGAGAAAACCCATCGTACAGAATCATCTTCTTTAATAATTCTGTGTTCCATTTCAAAAATGCTTTTCTCTACGATAGATTTAGAAATCAGATGAACTGCTTGTTCCAAATCGCTAGGATGAACAAATTTATCTAGCCAATTGACGCTATGGCCACCAGTGCCAGAAAGCCTTCCTCCTCCTTCAAGACTTTGCATCACCATCCAATCGGCATCCATACGATAAACCAAATCAGACGATGCATTGACTAAAGCTCGAAAACGGTTTTCGCTTTTTTCCATTTTCTGACGGGCTTCAACTTGTTCAGTAACCTCAACCGCCACTTGTATCATTCCTGTTATCTGTCCTTCTTCAATTAAAGGTCGATACGTTAAATTATAATAATAGTTTTTTAATTCTCCCGTTCGATTGTGCGGCACAAGAACTTCACTTTGATCAAAAGGGATTCCTTCGTTATAAACCTTTAAAACCTGCTCCCATACATATTGGCCTTCAAGCTCAGGCAGCACATCAATCAATCGCATGCCAATAATTTCCTCACCACGGCCAATCATTTGCAGCATCTGTTTATTTATCTGCTCAATAATTAAATCGTCACCTTTTAACACCAAAGTTGGAGCCGGCGTCTGATGAATCATTTTGCGAAAACGGCTTTCACTTTGCTGCAGTTTTTCTTCTGCCTGTTTACTTTCAGTAATATCCCTTGTAGTTCCAACCACAAGTTCGACTTCTCCTTTTTCATTAAAAACTGGAACAAAAATATAATCGTAAATTCTTCTTCCGAGTTCTGCATGCGGAAAAGAAACAGTTCCTCTAATAGCTTTTTTTTCAGCCACTACGGTATCTATTTCCTTTTCGTGCATTTCGGCATGCCAATCTTCATATCCGTTTTCTATTAATCCGCGTCCTATAGCCTCCTCAGCCGATTTACCCCACATTGTCAATAGAGCTTTATTGGCATAAGTAAACTTATAATCCAGATCAAATACATAAACCAAATCGGGAGTTCCGTTTATTATAGAATTGTAAAGTCTTTTTTGTTTTTCAGCTTCAATTAATGCATTATTGAGTTCATTTTCAGCATGCTTCTTTTCGGTAATGTCTTCCATTGTCACCACCACTAGTTCGTCTTGCATAACCGCTGTAAATTTTAACCAATGGTTTCCTCTTTCATCGTCATAGCATTGCTCAAAATGAGATGTAATTCCTGTTTCTGCGGTTTCAATACATTTTTCGAGAATTGTGTTTCCTCCTATTTTAGAAAAAACTTTACTGAATCTTTTTTCTTTGTAGTCTTCGTTATTGATCCAGTTTATAAAATAATCATTAAACAGCAACACCGAAAAATCTTCAATCTTATTTTTAGTAGTATACAAAGATTTTAAAACTGCAATACCATTTGGCGCAGCATTAAAAGCGGTTTTTAGAAGATCTAAATTATTTATTAACTCCATCATCTACTGAGTGAAAATAATTTTTAATGCTGTTTAATTTTATAAAATACACTCAAATTTGTTAAATTCCTTCTCAAATATAAATAAAAAGGCATTTACTATAAACATTATTCAATGTGATTTCATAAAAATTAAATATCAATATAAATCCTCCTACAAATTCTTTGATTTCAAAAAATCAGAATCATTTAAAATTCAGTTTTTATTAGAATTAAAGATTCGCACTGTAGCTTCATAATATGCAAAAGAGCGGAAAATTTCCGCTCTTTTACTATCAATCTGTTTTTGTATCTTCATTTCCAAAAGTACTAATATTCATACCAGAACTCTTTTTATGCCTTAGCTCTTCGTAATCACTATCATCTCCCCAATCACCAGTGTTAGGTTTTTGAACAGCGTCGTTTCTTTCTTTTAAATCTTCATCTATACTTTCTTCATGCGGAAAATACATATGATATCCTAAAATTGGATCCCAATTTGCCTCCTGAGTACGATCTACACTTTCTTGGGATAAATCGTTTTGATTATTTCTTCTGTCCATTTTTTTTCTGGTTTACACTTTCTTAAAATTAAAAGCTGATTATCATTTCATTCGTAATTCAGTAAAATTCAACAAATTAAACCATAAAATTATTATATCATTTTTAAAAAAGTTTATATGATTTCTTAATTTAAACAAAAATTAACATTTTAGAAAAGAGTCTTTATTTAATTAATGCAAAAACAAAACAGCCTGCAAACATAAAGCTTACAGGCTGTTTCTAACAATCTAAAGTTCTGAAAAAAATTCTCTTTAAAAAGTAACCAGTTTTACCCCCAAAGTAAACCAGCGTGATGGCAATGGAACTGCTCCTACCTCATAATAAGTTGCATTAAAAATATTCTGCCCATCTAAGAAAATAGTGAATTTATTAATTGCCTGACTTACTCTAAAATCATTTACCCAATAAGAAGGACCTGTAATTCTTTCGTTAAAACGAGTGGCAAACATTACAGATAAGTTTTTAAACTGATAATCTATTGTATTGGTAATTTGGTGTTTTAATGACGAAATTGCATATTTTGAATACGTTTCTGTACGCGTGCTATTGAATTCTGAATCTAAATATGTGTAAGCCAATAGAATACTTAATTTAGAATCTTTAGAGAAATCAAATCTGTAATTTCCGCGTAAATTGATTCCGTTTGTGTTTAAATCTCCTTTGTTCTGACTTTGCCAAGGCACATTTGTAGCATTACGCATCCAGTCGATGTAATTGTCGATTTTTCTGTAGAAATAATTCGCATTCAAACTCAAAGCTCTTTTGTTGTATTTGAAACCAACTTCACTTTGAAAAGCATTTTCTGAATCTAAATCAGGGTTTCCAACATTTCCTGTTTGTTTCAAATATAAATCTGTAAAAGATGGAATTCTTTGGCTTGTTCCTACATTACCAATAATTTTAAATGCATCTGTAATAGCATAACTAGCATCGATTCCTGGATAAATCTGCCATTTGTAATCTGAATTGTAGTTTAAATATGTTCCGATATTTACATCCAATTTTTCAGTAAAACTTCTTCTGTATTCTGCATAAAGTCCCACATTTTCGCGATCGTGATCTCCAATGTTTGAAGAGTGGATGTTTTCGTTTCTAAATTCAGCTCCAAAACCAATTTCTCCTTTAGATAATTTAACTGTAGAGTTTAATTCTCCCGCAATAGAATTGGTATAATGCTGACTTCTTCCAACTGCCAGATTTGAATTTCCTAAATAACGGTAATCATCATAATTGTAGCGATAGGTTATTCTCGGCATAATTTTCCAACTATCTGTAATTTGATGATTTGACTGAAGATTACCAAATGTAGTCTGAACAATTTCTGTTGAGTTTTTATCTCCAGGTGCAGCGTAAAATCCGTTTGCTCCAAATCCGTTTTTGATATAACCTGCAGAACCTAAAATTTCATTTTTATCATTGATCTGAACATTTCCTTGGTAGAAAATTTTGTTGTTTTCGAATGCTGTGTTATAACGGTATCCGTTGCTTTTATCATGCGAAGCAAAAAGAATATGCTGCTGTTTTTCTTTTCCTAAAACAGCTCCAGCCTGAACTCCTGCTCCGTAAAAAGTATCACCGGTATCTTGAGTATCTTTTTCGAAATTTGATCCTGCATAAGTGCTTACCATAAATCCAGAATCGGTTGGTTTTTTGGTAATAATATTAATGGCTCCTGTTAAACTGTTAATTCCGTAAATTCTTGCTGCTGGTCCGCGAACCACTTCGATTCTTTCAATTGCTTCAACCGGAAGAGGTAGGTTCAACATATTATGAGCCGTTTGCGAATCGATTACTTTTGCTCCGTTTAATAAAACAACAGTCTGCTCAAAACTTCCACCGTCAACACTGATGTCGGCTTGAGTTCCGAATGGTCCTCTTTGTCTGATATCTACTCCGTTGGCATATTGCAATACTTCTTGCAATGTTCTTCCTGGCAGTTTTTTAATGGTTTCGCTCGAAATAACATATACATTTCTGTTTTGTTTAGAAATTGGTGTATTAAAACGGCCTTCATTAATAATGACTTCATCCATTTGGTTGATGGAATCTTTTTTTGTCTGTGCGTAAAAATTGGTACAAATTACTGCAAAGGCAGCAAAATAGATCTTTTTCATTTTGGTTTTTATTTTTTTTGGCAAAAGTAATTGCTTACCGTACCAATAAAGCATACCAGTTTTGTAATTATAACTAGTCCGGATGAATTAATGATCTATTTTGCCAAAAATTAAGCAAAAGTGAGAGATATTACTTATAAATCAAATATTTAGCACGCATTTTTTTAATGCAACGAAACTTTCTTTCTAACTGTTTCTGATTTCTTCTTCTGAAATTCCAGCCTCAATCTGATTATGATTAGTTTTTTTTATCACGCTTATTTTTTGCCACAGATTAAAAGGATTCCCACAGATTTCTTTTTTATTTTGCCACGAATTACACAAATTTTCACTAATTTTTTTTCATATACTTTACGTAAAATAAAATCACTTAATCTATTTATCCCGATAGCTATCAGGAGTGGCTAAACTTTCCTTACAGATTGAGAAAATTAATTCGTGGAAATTCGTGTAATTCGTGGCAAACTTTTATTTATTAATTTGCTTCCAGATTTTAGCACTAAAATCGTCTTTGTACATTAACCGGTTTGTTCTTGTTGGATTAACTCTATTCGTCAGAATAATTAAAAATCGGTTTGTATTTCTATTCATAAAGAAAAAAGTTCCTGTAAAACCCGTATGTCCAAAATCATCTTTTGTAAAAAACTCGTCTGGTTTTCTTTTATCAAAACCTAAACCGCGATAAATTCCTTCTTTTGCAAGCGGAGAATCTGTAAACTCTTTTACGACTTTGGCTTTTAGAATTTGTTTTCCTTTATAATTTCCGTTGTTCATTAGCATTTTGCAGATAACGGCAATCGATTCTGCATTGGCAAACAAACCTGCATTTCCTGAAACGCCACCAAAAATGGCCGCCGCCTCATCGTGTACATAACCTTTTACGGTATCTTTTCTGAAAAAATGATCTACTTCAGTTGGCATTACATTTTCGATCGAAGTCCATTTTAGCGGATTATATCCAATTTTTGAAATGCCTAATTCTTTATAAATTTCATTGGTAAACTGATCGAGTTTTTTTCCTGTTTTGGTTTCAATCATTTGTTTTACCAAAAGAAGATTTAAATCGCTGTACAAATATTTCCCTCTCGGATTTGTATTCGCTTTCGCAATCCTTTCATAAACCGACGGATAAAATTCTGGATTGAGCCACATGTTTTTATAAATCTGAACCCAATTTTCTTTTGGCTCAAAAACCAAATATTTAGAATCGTAAACAATGTTTTTATTTACATACATATTATCAAAAGGCTCAACATATTGTTCCGATTTTTGATTACTCAAAAAAGGCGAATTGTCTGGCGTAGAAAGCAATGCTTGATAAAAAGTGATACTTGGCGTTAATCCGGAAGTATGCGTTAAGAGCTCAAAAAGCGTTAAATCGGAAATCGCTGTGTTTTTGTACATTGGAACAATTTCCCCAACTTGATCTGTCAATTTAATTTTTCCATCGCCGACCAAACGCATTGTTACAAGTGTTGCGCCAAGAACTTTAGACATTGAAGCCAAATCAAAAACGTCATCTGATTTTACTAATTGCTTTTTGGTGTAATCATGATAGCCGTAGTTTTTATAAATCAAATTAAAATCCATTGTACCAACAATGATTTGCGCTCCTGGGAAAAAGCCTTTTTCAAGCGCATTTGTCATCATCGAATCGATGTAAGCTTCATTGCGTTCTAAACCATCTGGTTGTTTTGAGTTTTCCTGAGCATAACCATTTATTCCTAAAAAAATCAAGGAAACCATTAAAATTTTGATGCCAATATTTTTCATAGTATTATGGATTAATTTTTAAGTCCTGTCCTGCCATCAAAGGCTCATTATTGGTTCCTGTAATTTGTATTCTAACTGCTTTTACAGGCTGTTTCGGATAAATGGATGCATTTCCGTAGTCGAAATCATCGCCTTTTATGAAATCGGTTCCGTTATACGAATACTCCACAAAACCATTGTTAATGATAAATCTCGGGTGATGCGGAATTCCAGTTAAAACATCAATTTTAGAAGAAGTTACAGGATTAGTAAAAGTATATAAAATCCAATCGCCATCTTTGCAAGCGACATCGGTACGCAAATATGATTCTTCATTATAATCTTGCAGATTCGAAATTGGAAACTTCGGATTTTCTGCCATCGATGAAGTCACTTTTACTTCTGGTTCCTGATAAGGAGAACAGTTGAATTTTACATTTGCTGCAGATTTTTTCTCTTCTTTATTTTCGACTGTAAAATCTAATCTATACGTATATTTTTCGTTGTAATTATCAATCAAAAATCTCAAGCGAGGTTTTGATTTTAATGCTTTTTCGTCTGCATAAGTCTGCACTAATTTATCATTTTCAAAAAGTGAAACATTTTTGATTGTTCCATTTGTTCCATCATCTGTCGGAGTAAAACTTAGATACCAAATGCCTTTTTTATCTACATGATCTGAGATATTTTCAGAAATAGTCAAAACTTCTGCTTTTGAAGAATTCCAATTGGCTACAGGCAATTTTTCAGCTTTCACCGCAGGACTTGCTACATACTCATTAAAAAATACTCTAAACATATATTTTTCATAATCTTTCGTCTGAATTGGCCCAGTATACAAAGGTGATTGTCTTGTTGGCTCATTTCCATCTTTATCAAATCGTACAACGGCACCTTCATAAGGCGGAGTTACAGTAATAGTTCCGTTTTTATAAATCGCTGTTGGAGGAAAATCTCTGAAAGCAATTCCCATATCAGCCAATCTTTTCAAATGGCTGTTGGTTAATCTTCCATAAAAATCATCCCAGTTTTTATCTTCTTTTTTAGACCATCCAATTTCAGACAGCGCACTGATTCTCGGATAACTTTGGTATTCCATAATTCTTGCAGGACGATCTAAATATTCGCTCCACAAAGCACCTTGAACTCCAATTATATTTTTCTGTTCTTCGGGAGTTAAATCAGCATCAGGAATTGGTTCAAACGAATACGCTCTTTTTGTATCCGTAATTGCTGCCCAACGATGACCGCGTTCTGTTTCAGATTGCGCCATATCGTAATACGTAAACTGTCCTGGCATCATGATGGTTTTATATCCTTTTTTTGCCGATTCAATTCCGTAACTAATTCCCTGCCAAGCAGAAATCAAAGTATTTGGATCGATTTCTCCACCTTTCAGAATTTCATTCCATCCATCTGTTTTTTTATGGTATTTGTCTACAATTTTCTGTACTCTTTTAAAGAAATAATTTTGAAGCTGGAAACTGTCTGTAAATCCTTCCTTTACCATTAAAGCTTGGCATTTTGGACAATGTTCCCAATTGGCGCGATTGACTTCATCTCCCGCCACATGAATATATTCGAAAGGAAATAATCCCGAAACTTCTCTAATGATTGAATCCAGAAGATCATAATTTTCTTCGCGTCCTACACACCAAACATTTTTCACTTCGCCTTGAACACTTTTAAGTTCCTGCGTTATTGCGCAACCCACTTCTGGATAAGAAGCTGTTACGGCACGAGAATGCCCCGGAATTTCAATTTCTGGCATTACAGAAATACCGCGATCGGCAGCATAAGCCACTACTTTTTTAATATCTTCTTGCGTATAAAAACCTCCGTAACGTTTGTCTCCAGAACCATAAGATGGAAGCAAAACTTCTCCTGGACCTCGCCAAGCACCTTTTAAAGTCAAATCTGGCAACGATTTGATTTCGATTCTCCAGCCGTTATCGTCAGTTAAATGCCAATGAAAAACATTCATTTTATGAGCTGCCAACCAATCGATATAATTTTTTACGGTTTGTTTATCGAAGAATTGTCTTGAACAATCGAGCATCATTCCGCGCCAGTCAAAACGAGGATAATCTTCTATTTTTACAAAAGGAACGGTTCCTTTTTTAACATCTTTTGCAGAACAAATTTGAAGTAAAGTCTGGAATCCGTTTAAAACACCTTTTTCTGTTTTTCCTTTTACGAAAATTCCTTTTTCGCTTATTTCCAATTGATAACCTTCTTTTGGAAGATCCAATTTCTTATCTACTAAAAATGAAATATTATTTTTTCCGTGTTTTTTTCCAATCGAAACAATTGGATTGATTCCAGTATTTTTTGAAAAACCAGCTGTGATGTAATCAGCGCTGTTTTTCAGTTTTTTATCGACAACAATTTTTAATGGCGAAGGCAAAACAAATTGCCCTACACTTTGTTGAACTGATACAGGTTTCGGAATTAGGTCTAATTTTTGGGCTTGTACAATACTAAGTGAACTTAGAAATAGGGCTAATAGAAGAATACTTTTTCTCATTTCTTTTTATATTTTATTTTGCTGAAAATTCAATTGGACTGCTTTCCGTCTGAGTCTGACTCAAAGCTGTGAGCGCATAAACGTACTTCTCCAAATCGACATTCGGAACTTCCAGTTTTAAGGCTGTTGTCACATAATAAATATTTTGAGGATTTGAGAAATCGGTAATTTTTCCTTTTGGAAATCTATAGATCACATATTTCTTATCATTTAATGCTGCTTTCCAAGTTAAAACTGCATTATTGCCTTTTTTAGCAATTACTGCATTTGTTGGCGGTTCTGGTTTTAATCTTGTAATTCTGTTGGCTTCGGGAGTTAGAGCAATATATTTATATTCTTTTTCAATAAGAGGTTTTCTCAGCGTATCACCTTTTTTTAGAAAATTCGAAGCGGTAAAATGCATTGAACCATCAATTTGGGGCATTTTACGAATCATTTCGATTTGTTTTACAATCTGGTCTGGACTTCTCCATTCTGGTTCTTTGGCGGTAGTTGAAATTTTATAATCGCCATGACCCACATAAACATTTGCTCCATATTTATGTTCTGCCCACCATTTTGCCAGAACTTCAAAATTGGCGCGATCAAAACCAATGTGCCAATATATTTGAGGCGTTACATAATCGATCCAGTTTTCTTTCTGCCATTTTAAAATATCAGCATACAAATCATCATAATTGGTTGCTCCTGCTCTGGTATTAGAACCTTGCGAATCTTTGGCAATATTTCTCCATACTCCAAAAGGTGAAATTCCGAATTCGACTTCTGGTTTATTGGCAATAATCGTATCTCTAATTTGTTTGATAATCAAATCGACATTATCTCTTCTCCAATCGTCTTTGTCTTTAAACTGACGCGGTTCTTTAGCGAAAGCTTTATCATCAGGAAACTCCTGCCCTTCAATTTTATACGGATAAAAATAATCATCCATATGAACAGCCTGAATATCATATTTACGAACAATTTCACCCACTACAGAAGCTACAAAATCTCTAGTTTCTTGCAAACCTGGATTAAAATATCTCGTTTTTCCGTACGTCAGGAAAAGGTCTGGTCTTTTAAAATATAAATGATTTTTTGAAAGCACATCTCTAACCGTGTCTTTCTGAACACGATACGGATTAAGCCACACATGAACGTTCATTCCGCGCTTTCCTGCTTCATCAATCATCATCTGCAACGGATCAAAACCCGGTGCAACGCCCTGAGTTCCTGTTATCCAATGCGATGCTGGTTCTTTTGTCGATTTGTAATAGGCATCGGCTGTCGGACGAATCTGAAAAATTACAGTATTCATATTGTAAGAACGTAGATTATCCAAAATGGCAATCATTTCGTTCTTCATTTCTTTATCTGATAATCCCGGTTTTGACGGCCAGTCGATATTTTCTACTGTAGAAATCCAAGCAGCGCGCATTTCTCTTTTTGGAGATTGCTGACTGAAAATTTTGGTCTGAATCAGCAGTATTAGGATTAGTAATTTTAGACTTTTCATAAGGTTGTATTTTTGGTTAGCTAATTGTTGTTGAATATTTTAACCGCAATCCCGATAGCTATCGGGAGCTAAGATTTACGCAAGGTTCGCAAAGTTTTGTTTTAAGTTGTGTCCTTTTTTAATCTCGCAAAGTCGCAGAGTCGCAAAGTTTTTTTTCATTTTAAAATTATCGTAAAAGCGCTTTTGTTCGCCTTTACAAAAAACTCAGTTCCTTTGAGCCTTTGAATCTTTGAACCTTAATTATAAAATTATTCCAGCAAAAATATCCCTCCTTCAATAAGTGATGCCCAAACTTGTCCTTTGTCATCAAGTGTAAAGCCATTTATGCTTGAGCTTCCTAAGTTAATTTGTTTGATGATTTCAAATTTTGTGGCATCAACAATTACAACTTCACCTTTTCGGCTTCCTAAATATATTTTATTGTTTTTTTCTAATATGGCTGCCGGATTATGTTCATAGCCCCATTTTAAATCCAGTACTTTGCTTTGGCTTACAACATTTTCTTCAGTCAATTCAATGTCATCATTAAGTGGCACTCTTACCAGTTCTCCCTCCATTGTTTTGCCATAAAACCATTTTCCGTCTTGGCTTTTACCCATTGATTCTCTAATTTTCCATTTTTGAGTTCTTAAAAGCGTTTTGCCTGTTTCAATATCTAAAATGGTTAAGAAACGTTGAGGCGTAACAAAATAAAGTCTGTTTTTTGATGCCACCATATTGACATTTCCTGCAGAATATAAAATTTGTTTATCGTTGCCATTATTCCATTTCCAGATCAGTTTTCCTGTATTTTTATCCAAACAATACACATACGAATCCCAAACTCCAAAAATTATTTTATCGCCTTGTATTAACGGAGTTCCCTGCGAATAAGAAGCTGGTAAATTACTCTGCCAAATGACTTTACCTGTCACAGCATCTGCACAAATAAATGCTGTAGAACTCGCTGTATAAACTCTATTATTTTCTACAATTGGCGAACCTACTAAAACCCCACCAACAGGAATTGTCCATTTTTGTTTTCCTGATTGAGTGTCAAATCCTAATAGATTTCCTTCTATTGTACCTATAACCAGATTATTTTTTACAATTATTGGAGAAAAATAAATCGAATTTCCTGTTTTCGTTTTCCAATTTACATTTTTATTTTTCAGATTAACCGATTTTATTTCGCCAATTGAATTGGTAAAATAAAGGTTCTTTTTGTCGAATGCAGGAAGGCTGTAAATAGATGCAATATCTTTTAAGAAAGGAGATTGGAATGCAACAGTATCTTTCGGAATTTCAATTTTGGAAGGTTTTGATGGCACCGAAAATTTAAAAACTCCCGGTTTATCAATTTCTTTTTGATAAATACTGATACTGTCTTTGCTGATAATTACCTGATTATAGCTTTTTGTTTTTCCGTCAAGCGAAGTTATCGAAGTTCCCATTATACCACTCAAACCAGAGAAATTATATTTTCTTAAAGTGTGTCCGTGACCGCAAAAAGTAGCAACAGTTGAATATTTTTCTAAAACGGAAAGCAATTCTTTATAATTGCTCACGCTATTATCTAGCGGATAATGAGCAAAATTCAGTACTTTTTTATTATTATTTTTAAGGTTTTCTTTTAAGGTTTTATCCAGCCAAAGTACATCTTCGTGTTTCACAAAGCCATCTCCCATTTTCATATAAGGTCCGCATGGAAAGCCAATAAAAACATAGTCCCCTTTTGAAAAAACGAATCTATCCTCACCAAATATTTTTTTGTACGTCAAACCAGCGCTTTCACTCCAGTTCGTTTCATGATTTCCAGAAATTACATAATATGGAATCTTCAATTGAGAAAGTATCGAATGTACTTGTTTTAACTCATCATCGGCACCGCGATTGGTTAAATCTCCAGTTACAATTGCAAACTCAAAATCTGAATTGTTGATTTCTTTTACGATATTCTGCAACAAAAAATCATTGTCGTTTCCTACTGAAACATGCAAGTCAGTAAGTTGTACAAATTTTATAATTCCCTTTTCTTCTGCATTCTGCGAAAATCCAGACGTTATTACAAAAAGCAATAGTATTCTGAAAAATAGTTGTTTCATGGTTCTTTTTTCTTTATTAAACAATAATTTATTTTAAACAGTTCCTATTATGGAATTTGCTTTATTACTTAACCGCAAAGAGCGCAAGGATTTACGCAATGTCCGCAAAGTTTTGTTTTTTAATCTCGCAAAGGCGCGAAGACGCAAAGTCTTTCTTTTTTAAATATTTTTTTCTTTGTGCCTCTATGACTTTGCGAGCAATTTCATTTACAAAAAAATTTAAATCCTTTTATCCCGATAGCTATCGGGAGTGGTTATTTTTACTCTCGCAGATTTAGCAGATTTATTTGTGTGAATTTGTGTAATTTGTGGTAAAAAATCTTTTTAATCCTTAAAAAAAATACCTAACAGGTTTTGAAAACCTGTTAGGATAACCAACCAAAATTTATGTCTTGCCATAAATCAACAAAATGACAACACACTTAACGTTTACTGTGTTTTTTCGACATCATTAAAATAATTGTAAAAAAACAGCAGCTGATATTTTAAGGAATTCTCCCAGTATTTTAAATTATGTTCACCTGGGCGTTCTATATAATCGTGATTTATCTTTAGGTCTAACATTTTTGCGTGCAGTTCTCTGTTTACCTTCATAAAGAAATCATCAACCCCACAGTCAATAATCAGTTTTAATTTATTGTCTTTTACCAAGTCTAACATATTGGTAACGGTGTTCTTGTTCCAATTTTCAGGAAATTCTGTAATTGGTCCCAATCTTTTTTTGATATCCCAATTTTCAGGAAACGGACGAAAATCTACGCCTCCGCTCATGCTTCCTGCCGCACCAAATACGTCTTGATGTTTGAATGAGAGATACAAAGCCCCATGTCCGCCCATGCTCAAACCTGAAATGGCTCTTGCTTTACGGTCTGCAATTGTTTTGTATTGTTTATCGATAAACGGAACCAATTCTTTTACCACATAAGTTTCATATTTAAAACTCGGATCTATAGGACTATCAAAATACCAGCTTGAGTAATTCCCATCTACACCAACCACAATAAAACCGTATTGATCCACTTGTTTTCCTAATTCTTTAAAATCTTTTGCCCAAGATCTATAATTTCCGCTGTAGCCATGAAGCAGATAAACAACTGGAAATGCTTTCTTGCTTTTTTTATAATGGTCAGGAACTACCACGCAAGTTTTAATATTCTTCTGCATCGAAGAACTAAAAACTTGCAAAGTATCAACCTTAGCCGCTTTGGCTGTAAAAATGAAAAGCAGTAATAAGATCGAATAAATTATTTTTTTCATAATTGATGTTTTTGAAGAGCATGAGTAAAACTCAAAATTATTTCAGACAATCTTTTAAAATAGTCACGGGATGTAAAGCCTTTCTGCTGGTTCCGTCAAAAATCTGGTGGCGGCAACTTGTTCCTGCAGCTGCGATTTCGGTTGATGATTCTGTTGCCCTGATTTTCGGAAACAAAGTATCTTCTCCCATTTTCATACTGATTTCGTAATGTTCTTTTTCATAGCCAAATGAACCCGCCATTCCGCAACAGCCAGAATTATAAATTGTAACTGTATTGTTTTTTGGAACATTCAGCATCGCAAACGAAGCTTCAACTGAGCTCAATGATTTTTGATGGCAATGCCCATGAATTTTGATATTTTTCTCTTTTTCAGAAAATTGATCTGCGTGAATTTTTCCGTTTGCAATTTCTCTTTTGAAAAACTCTTCGACTGTAAAAGTATTTTTGGCTAATTTTTCAGCACTTTCCTTATCTGCAGCCAATCGGATATATTCATCTCTAAAAGTCAATATGGCTGAAGGTTCGATTCCGATTAAAGGCGTGTTTTCAGAAATTATATTTTTAAAAGTATTGACATTTTTGTTCGCGATTTCCTGCGCTTCTTCCAAAAAGCCTTTTGAGATAAAAGCTCTTCCGCTTTCTTCATGATCGATTACAATTACTCTGTAACCTAATTCTGTTAAGAGTTCGTACGCGTCGATTCCGACTGAAACATCATAATAATTGGTAAATTCATCGCAGAAGAGATAAACACTGCCATTCTCAAAAGAGCTGTTTATGTTACGTTTTTTATTCTTTTCGTACCATTTTCTAAATGTCTTTGGAGCCAATAAAGGCACTTGTCTTTCTGGCGCAATTCCCATACGCTTTTTAACGAATGAAAGATTGGATGCCCAATTGGTAATTGATGGCGCAATGCTTCCCAATTCATTTAATTTTGAATTGAAAGCAAAAATTTTATTTCGGAAAGAAAACCCGTTTGCTTTTTGGTATTGGTATAAAAATTCCGTTTTTAAAGTCGCTACATCAACATTACTTGGACATTCGCTCGCGCAAGCTTTACAGCTTACGCATAATTCAAAAACCTCATATAATTCTTCGTGATCGAATTTATTTTCTTTTTCAGAATTCGTCAGATATTCTCGTAAAGCATTCGCACGTGCACGTGTTGTATCTTTTTCATTTCTTGTCGCACGATAACTTGGACAAAGAGTTCCGCCTGCCGAAGGCATTTTACGGCAATCGCCCGAACCGTTGCATTTTTCTGCGGCACGCAAAACCCCCAAACTATCCGAGAAATCCTGAATTGTTTTTATTTCAGGTTCAATTCTTCCCGCTTCAAAACGAAGATTTTCATCCATTTTCGAAGCGTTTACGATTTTTCCAACATTCAAAATGGTATTTGGATCAAATGCTTTTTTTACTCGTTTCAGCAGTTCGTAATTTTTATCGCCAATCATAAACGGCAAAAACTCTCCACGCAGAATTCCATCGCCATGTTCACCGCTCAACGAACCTCTATATTTTTTCACCAAATGCGCTACTTCAGTAGATAAATTTCTGAATTGATGCAAACCTTCTTTTGTCTTCAAATTTATCTTCGGACGCAAATGCAGCTCTCCCGCTCCAGCATGAGCATAATAAATCGCACTTTGTCCGTGCCTTTCCATCATCGCTGCAAAATCGGCAATATAATTTGGAAGATCGCTCAATTCAACCGCTGTATCTTCAATAGAATCAGCTGCTTTATCGTCGCCCACAATGCTTCCTAAAAGTCCAAGACCTGCTTTTCTTACCTCATTTACTTTGTCAATATCGGCTCCGTAAATCTTTGGCAACGCATATCCAAAACCATTATTTTCAAGATCCTTAATTAATGCATCGGCTTGCAGTTCGGCATCTTCCATACTAATATGCGATCCAACTTCAAGCATAATAACTGCTTTTGGTTCGCCCACAATAAAAAATCGGTTTTTAGCCTGCTCCCTATTAGTTTTAGTACAATCCAATATCGTATCATCCATCATTTCGCAGGTGTACAAATGATGTTTCATTGCAGTGACAACGGCTTCCAAACTTTCCTGAATGGTATGAAAATGCGCTACCACCATAATATTGTTTACTGGCGGCAAATCATCTACTTTTAGAGTGATTTCTGTAGTAAATGCCAAAGTTCCTTCACTTCCGCAAAGGAGTTTTCCTAAATTGATGGTATCTTCTGTTCCCGAAAAAAGTTTCGATTTTAGTAGAACATCAATCGCATAACCTGTATTTCGTCTGTGAATTTCTGGTTTTGGAAATTCTCTTAAGATTTCTTCCTGATTTTCTTTATTTGAAAGTTCTTCGTAAATCGTTTTGTAGATTTTATTTTCTAAAGAATCGCCTTTTGTTTTCTCGATAAATTCATCAGAAGTTAAATCTTTAAATACTGCTGTAGTTCCGTCACTTAAAACGGCTTTTATTTCTACAATTTTGTCTCGGGTAACACCGTAGCGAATCGAAGTTGTTCCTGAGGAATTATTTCCGACCATTCCGCCAATCATACATCTATTGGTTGTTGATGTAGTTGGAGCAAAAAACAGCCCGTGTGGTTTTAAATATAAATTCAATTCATCGCGAATTACTCCAGGCTGAACGGTTATGGTTTTCTGTTTAGGATCAAAAGAAACAATTTTATTAAAATGCTTAGAGACATCTACAATAATTCCGCTTCCAACAGTTTGACCTGCAAGTGAAGTTCCAGCTGTTCTTGGCGTTATAGAAATTTTATTTTTTGAAGCAAACCGGATAATATTTATAATATCATTCTCTGATTTTGGAATAGCCACAGCAAGCGGCATAATTCTATAAGCAGAGGCATCTGTGGCGTATATTTTTTTATGAAGGTCATCATAAAAAAGGTTTCCTTCTAAGGAGGTTTCTAATTCTTGTAATTGGAGAGAATCGGACATTTAATTGGTTCTGTTGCTTTTGGTTCTTTAATACATATTTTATTTCTGCACTTCGCTTAAAAGCTATTCGGCAAAAAACAATACATTCTAAATTTTATTAGAATTCAATATTTATTAAAGTTCCTCTTGGAAGCTCTGAACTTCTTCAAATGCACCTAAAAAGGGGCAAATAGACGAAGGAATGATTTTCATAAATATATCTGACTAATAAAATTAGTTTTAACAAATATAGATACAAAAAGCATACAAATACATTATTTTGCGTTTTTTAACATAATAAAATTAAAATAACGCAACAAAACGCAAAAAATATACTAACTAAGTTTAACGTTATAAGATAAAGACTCCAGATTTTCTATATTCATCTAGTTTTTCATCTTCTGGATCTAATTCTGTTACAATCGTATCCAATTGCGTAAGATCACATACACCATGAGGCATTTTGGTATTTAATTTATTTGAGGCAAACATTGAAACCACTCTATCAGAAGCTTCTATCATTGCTTTTTTGACAATTGAGATTTCGTAACCTACTTCTGTAAGGCCTTGCTTGATATTAATGCTGCTGGCACCAATGAAACAAATATCGGCTTTAATTTTTGACACCACCTGAATCACATCCATACCAATAGTTACCATTGCGTTTTTCTGCATTTTTCCACCAATAAAAATCAAATCGATATTGGGGTGCTGAGACAACTGCATGGCTATCGGTAAACTATACGTATATATTGTAGCTTTCAAATCGGCTGGAATTAACTTTGCAAAAACCAGATTGGTGCTTCCTCCACTCATTATAATAACCTGATCGTCATGAAGAAGAGACAATGCTTTTGTTACGATTTGTTTCTTCTGTTCTTCTGCCGTTATTGCAATATCAAAGACATTTGCGGATTTTTCTTTAACCTGAACCGCGCCGCCATATACTTTCTCTAACAGCTTTTTACTATCCAATTCATTCAAATCTCTTCTTATGGTATCTTCAGACAAATCGAGAGCCAAAGCTAAATCTGTGGTAACAACTTTTTGGTCTTCAATAAGTTTAGTCATTATGTATTTATGTCTTTCGGCCTTCAGCATATTTTTTTTAAAAGTTAAAGTTCATCGCAAATATATCAAATATTTCATTCCATATCAGAAAAGAGTCTAAAAACTGCAAAATCATGCATCTACAAGGTTCTTAAAATAAATTCAATAAATATTTTTTCCTTAAAACTTGCGTTTTTTTGCGTTTTTCAAAATTTTTTTCGAAAAAAAACAGTAAATAATGCATTTATACGCAATAAATAGATATATTTGCTCAACAACAACCATAAAAAACCAGATTAATCATGAAAAAATTACTCTTTATTTCAGTGTTGTTTTTGTGCATTCAAGCAGCATTTGGACAAGCAAAAACGGTTACTGGAACTGTAAAAAACAAGAAGGATGGCTTTCCTCTTCCTGGAGTTAGTGTCCTTATTCAAGGAACATCAAATGGCACAACTACAGATTTTGATGGAAACTACAGCATTAGTGTTGCTCCTGGACGAAGCCTTAGCTTTAGCTACATGGGTTTTGAAACTGCAGTAGTAAAAGTTGAAGGACAGCAGAAAATCAACATTGATATGTCAGAAAGTGCTGCAAAGTTAGATGAAGTAGTTGTAGTGGGATTCTCTTCACAAAAGAAAGCAAATCTTACTGGTGCAGTTGCTAAAGTTGATGTTAAAAAAGCTTTAGGAAGCATTCCTGTTACAGATATTACAAAAGGTTTACAGGGAACTACTCCAGGACTTAATATTACTTATAATTCTGGTAGTATCGGTAAACAATCAAAAATTAATATTCGTGGAGCAGGAACTATTGTAAACGGAGAAGTTTCAGGATCGCCACTTATTTTAGTTGATGGTGTTCCAGGTGACCTTTCTTTATTAAATGCAGAAGATGTAGAATCGATGTCTGTCCTTAAAGATGCAGCCTCTGCTTCTATTTATGGTGCACGTGCAGCATTTGGAGTTATATTAGTTACCACTAAAAGCGGTAAAAATGCAAAAGGCAAAGTACGATTTGCTTATAGCGTAAATACTGGTATTAGCAACCCAATTTCTTTGATTCAATTTAATGATCCTACACTAGAGCTTCCTGCAATGATCGAGGCACAAGCTAGAGCGGGCAATGCCAATCCAGAGTCTTTTGGTATGAACTACAAAACGTTATTGCCAGGTATTATTAACTGGAAGGAAAAATATGCTGCAACAAGAGATCCTAATAATAAAAACATGATTTTAGGAGAGGATTTTGACGTGATTGGAGGTAGAGAATATTTTTATAGAATCTGGAATCCGCATGATGAAATGCTAAAAAAGAATTCTATACAAACGCTTCATAATTTATCAGCTCAAGGTTCTTTGGGAGAAAAAAGTTCGTTTATTGTTTCGTTAGGTCTTGCTAATCAAGATGGTGTAATGAAAATTAATACCGAAACCAATCAAAGATTCAGTCTTAATATGGGTATGACTACTCAATTAACAAATTGGCTTACTGGAGATTTTAAAGTATTGGGAACTTTCCAAGAATATAATTCTCCTTTTAACTACTATAACAATGGTGTTGATACGGCTGGAAATGGATATTTTGGATACTACATGCGTTGGGGTTCTTACTTCCCTTATGGTACTTACAATGGTACCTATTTCAGACATGCGCCAGGTTATATGGCAAACGCATCTCAAAATGAAAATAAGTCAAATGATATGAGGATAAGCGGAAAACTTACTGCTCAAATTACAAAAGACTTTAATCTTATTGGAGAATACAGTATCAATTCAAATTTTTCAAGCCTTAAAATGAATGGTGGTCAAGTGCCACTTTGGGACTGGTGGACAAGTGCTGCAGACTTAGTTGCGGGCAAACCGACATCTATGGAAACTGGAAACGATTTTGTTGCGCAAGCCAAAACATCTTACACTAGAAATGTAGCCAATATTTATGCAAATTATACCAAAACATTAGGTGAAAACCATAACTTTAAAGTATTAGGAGGTTTAAACACTGAGTGGTACGATCAAGAAAGAACCTATGCTCGTAGAAATACACTTTTAGACAAAACCAAACCAGAGTTTAATCTAGCTATTGGTGATCAATTTACTGCTCCTCTTGTGGCTAATGACATCTTAAATCCTGGTTTATCAAGATACGCTATTGCTGGATTCTTTGCACGTGTGAATTATGACTACAAAGGAAAATATCTTTTGGAAGTAAACGGACGTTATGACGGTTCGTCAAAATTCCCTACAAATGAGCAATGGGGATTCTTCCCTTCTGCTTCTGTTGGATACAGAATTTCGGAAGAAGCTTTCATGGAAGGTACAAAAAGCTGGTTAAATGATTTGAAAATTAGAGGATCTGTTGGTTCAATTGGAAATCAGAATATTGCGAACAATGCCTTTTTACCTGTTATGACTAATGTTACTACTAACCCTAACCCTTATTGGATAGGAAGTGGTTCAACCATTCCTCCTACTGTGAATCAGCCATCAAATGTTGATCCAAATTTAACTTGGGAAAAAGTAACTACTCAGGATATTGGTATCGATATTCGTATCTTCAATATGCTTGGATTAACTTTTGACTATTATCAGAGAGACACCAAAGGAATGTTGGCTCCAGGTAAAACACTTCCAGGCTCATTTGGTCAGGCTGCTGCCAATACAAACTCAGGAAATTTAAGAACAAAAGGTTGGGAGCTTGCTCTTAACTTTAACAAACAAATAAACCAAAACATTAGCGTTTATGCAGATCTTACCCTTTCAGACAATACTACTGAAGTAACAGAATGGAACAACTCTGCTAAACTGATCTCTACTTCATCTTTTTATGCAGGTCAAAAATTGGGTGAAATCTGGGGATTAGAAACAGATCGTTTGATTCAAACTACAGATCAAATTGATGCAACTGGATTAATCGTAAATGGTGTTGATTATAAAAACATTAGAACAGGTGCTTTTAAATTTGGCGCTGGAGATGTAATGTATAAAGATTTAGATGGAGATGGTGTAATCTCAAGAGGAGATGGAACAGCTCTTAAACCGGGAGATTTAAAAGTTATTGGTAATACAACTCCTCGTTACCAATATGGTATTCGTTTAGGAAGTGCTTTATACGGATTTGACATTGATGCCTTCTTTCAAGGAGTTGGTAAACGTGAATACTGGGCAACTTCTGATTTAGTATTGCCATTCTACAATAGAACAGATGCGATGTATGTAAACCAGAATGATTACTGGACACCAGAAAACACAGATGCGTATTTCCCTAATCCGTACCCTGGACATTCTGCTAATGCTTTTGGAACTTATGCTCCTGGATCTAACAACTTTGTGGCACAGTCACGTTATTTATTAGATATGTCTTATTTACGTTTAAAATCAGTAACGATTGGATATACTTTTCCTAAAAGCATTACCGAAAAAATCGGAATCGATAAAATTAGACCGTACGTTTCTGGCTTAAACTTAGCAACTTGGAAAAGCAGTAAATTGCCAGTAGATCCTGAGATTAATGAAACTGAAGCGGCATGGGGAAGAACTTTCCCTTATTCTAAAACGATATCATTTGGTATTCAGCTTGCTTTCTAAAAAAGATATTTAAAATTTAAAAAATTAATCAAAATGAGAAAATATATAACAAACTCTAGGATAAAACTAACAGTTGCCTTGTTTGCTATTGCAAGTGTTACAGTTAGCTGTTCAGATTTTTTGGACACACCACCTGAAGATGTTTTTACAGATGACAATTTTTGGACTTCAGAAAATAACGTAAAAACATTCTCTTGGTTGAACTACAATACCTTTAACGGGTATGGAAATAATGCAGGTACTACAGCTGACTTCTACTTTCATGCAGGAACTGGGTTAATAGATGACAACCTAGCTAATAACGTTTTTACAAACTTCCCAACAGCTCCAAATGCAACTAACTCAAACTGGAATGAATATTACACTTTGATTCGTCGTTGCAATCTTATGTTAGCAAGAGTTCCAAATGTTCCTATGGATCAGACAAAGAAAAATCACTACATAGGTGTTGCTAAGTTTTTTAGAGCTCACACTTATTTCCGTTTGGCACAACAGTTTGGAAATGTGCCATATACAGACCAATATTTGGCTCAAAACGATCCAAATGTCTACAAACCTGCTTTATCTAGAGCAGAAGTAATAGACAATGTAATTAAAGACTTAGAAGAAGCAATTCCGTTGTTACTAAATGTTGATGATAACAATGTAACTGTAAATAAATATACTGCTTATGCATTATTAAGCCGAGTATGTTTGGGTGAAGGTACTTACAGAAAATACAATTTGGCTCAAAATGGAAATGCGTACCTTCAGAAAGCTAAAGACGCCTCTTTAGCCGTAATGAATAACAGCTCTTACAAATTAAACACAGATTGGAAATCACTTTATAACTCTGTTGAATTATTAGGAAATTCTGAAGTAATCTTAACAAAAAGATACATCAAAGGTGTTTTAGGAAATGGAATCCAAGCCTACACTAATACATCTACAGTTCAAAACGGATTAACAAAATTTGCTGCAGAAAGCTATGTAACTACTAACGGATTGCCTATTAAACAAACTGGTAATGCAGAATATTTGGGAGATAACACTATCGAGAATACTTTTGCTAACAGAGATCCAAGATTTGCCAAAGCTTTCAGCACAGCAGATTACGCTTACTCCGATAAACCTTATAATGGTTTAACATCTATAACAGGTTATGTATTCCAATTGTATAATAATCCTGCTACAACAGGCACAGAGGTTACCACAATTGGACAAAATCAAATTGATGCTCCAGTTTTCACACTAAGCGAAGTTTATTTGAACTATGCTGAAGCATGTGCAGAATTAGGTACAATCACTACGGCTGATTTAAATTTATCACTTAACAAAGTTCGTACACGTGCTGGAATTGCAACTTTGACTACAGATGGAGCAAATGCATCTGCTAATGGCGTACAGATAGATGATCCGCAAAGAACAACTGCATTAGAACAAATTTCAGGAATTGTTAATCCAATTTTATGGGAGATTCGCCGTGAGCGCAGAATCGAGTTTATGGCTTGGACTACAATGAGAAAAGAAGATCTTATGCGTTGGAAAAAAGGAGATTATTTGGATACCAATTCTAATCCAGATATTGTCTTAGGAGCTAGAATAATTTCTTTAATAGGAACCAACTCTAAAACAAAAGTAAATGCGCAAGGATATGTAATTCCTTATGCAGCTGGTGTGTCAAGATTATTTGTATCGCCAAAAAATTATTTAAGTGCAATTCCAACAAATGACATTAATTTATACGCTGCCGAAGGTGTAGAATTAAAACAAAATCCAGGCTGGTAATTCAGTAAAAACTAAAATACCACATCTAATACAACTGCCTCCGACGTGAGACTTTTCGGAGGCAGTATTTTAAAATACTCTTTTTAGACGCATTGTGACCAATAAAAAGACCAAATAGAAAAATTAATCCTGATTCATGCAGGTTATATCTTGTTAGTTTTTAGATTCCCCAAATCTGCCAAAAACATTCATATACTCCGATAAAATAGTAATTTTATTAGTCCAATTCGTCTTTAACTAATAACTGTATTTAAAATGATAAAATTTATAGCAAAAAGTGCTTTTGTTACAGCATTTCTGTTTCATGCTACGTCATATTCGGCAAACATTCAGCCAAATAAAACCATTATTTCGGCAGAAATCAATAACGCTGTTATAAAAACGGGAGCTGACAATTACGAAAAATATCTTCCGCTATTAAAAGATAAAAAAGTCGGAATTGTAACCAACCAGACTGGAATTTTATCCAACAAAACCCATGTGGTTGATTTTCTATTGGAGAAAAAAATTGCTGTTCAGACAATTTTTGCTCCTGAACATGGATTTAGAGGAACAGCCGACGCCGGCGAACATGTTGTTGATGGAAAAGATCCGAAAACAGGCTTGCCAATTATTTCGCTTTATGGCGACAACAAAAAGCCAAAACCAGCGCAGTTATCTGGAATTGATGTCATGATTTTTGACCTGCAAGATGTAGGAGCACGATTCTATACCTACATTTCTTCTTTACATTATGTAATGGAGGCTTGTGCAGAAAATAACGTTCCGCTTATTGTTTTTGATCGTCCAAACCCAAACGGCTCTATTGTTGACGGCCCACTTTTAGAAAAAGAATTTACCAGTTTTGTTGGTATGCACCCTATTCCACTCCTGCACGGAATGACAATAGGCGAATATGCTCAAATGGTAAATGGAGAAAAATGGCTGAAAGATGGCGCTCAATGTAAACTAACCGTTATTCCTTGCGTAGATTACAGCAGAACAATGCCATACAGTTTATTGGTAAAACCGTCTCCAAATTTGCCAAATGACCAGTCTATAAATTTATACGCAAGTTTATGTCTTT
This sequence comes from Flavobacterium nitrogenifigens, assembly GCF_003254565.1. GTDB lineage: Bacteria > Bacteroidota > Bacteroidia > Flavobacteriales > Flavobacteriaceae > Flavobacterium > Flavobacterium nitrogenifigens. Next base: position 7,975 of record NZ_QJRI01000180.1, on the reverse strand, counting down.
TTGAAGGAACAAATGTGAGTATGGGACGCGGAACTGAAAAACAATTTCAAATCTACGGTTCTCCATATTTAACCAAAACCAATTTCAGTTTTACTCCGAAACCAAATTTTGGTGCAAAAGATCCTTTATACAACGGAAAAGAATGTTTTGGTGAAGATTTGACTGCTTACCCAAAATTGAAACAATTAGAGCTGAAATGGCTTATTAAAGCGTATCAGAATACGAGCGATAAAACAAAATTCTTCAATGCCTTTTTTACCAAACTGGCTGGAACAAAAAAATTACAGCAGCAAATTGAAAGCGGCGTTTCTGAAGCGCAAATAAGAAAAACTTGGCAGAAAGACCTAGAAGCTTTCAAAAAAATACGAACAAAATATCTGATTTATAAATAATATTTCTAATTCAGTTCTCTTAGACTTAATTTTTTAAACACTAGAAACATAGACTTTGATAGACCTACAAAAAAGCGTTCCATTAGCATAAACACACACATATATATTGCTAGCAGAAATGTAGTTCTCTTTGGTTTGTTTTTTTAAAGATTGGTTACCTTTTTAAACAAAAATCAAAACCTGTGTTTCTATGTTTTAAAATTAAATTCCATTCTAAACAAAAACAGCAAACTATTAATGTAAAATGAGATTCTGAAATTGAAAAATTTTAGTTTCAAAAATCAAAAAAAAGAAAAATGAAAAATAAAAATCCTGAAACTGAACAAGAATCTTTGTACAAAGACTTGGATCAAATGAGCGTGAAAGAACTTCTTACAAACATTAATACAGAAGACAAAAAGGTTCCGCATATTATTGAAGAACAGATTCCTAAAATAGAAAAATTGGTTAAGGCCATTGTCAAAAAAATGCAGCTGGGCGGAAGATTATTTTATATCGGAGCCGGAACTTCTGGAAGAATCGGAATTTTAGATGCATCTGAATGTCCCCCAACTTTTGGTGTTTCGCATGATATGATTATCGGAATTATTGCCGGCGGAGACACTGCGATCAGAAAAGCAGTAGAAAATGCAGAAGATGATACAGAACAAGCATGGAAAGATTTGGCAAAATTCGAAATTTCAAGCTTAGATATGATTATCGGAATCGCTGCTTCTGGCAATACGCCATACGTTTTAGGAGCCCTTAAAAAAGCTAAAGAACACAATATTAAAACAGGAAGTATTTCGTGCATCAGTAACGGACTAATCGCTCAAGAAGCTGATTACCCGATTGAATTGATCGTAGGTCCTGAGTTCTTAACAGGAAGTACGAGAATGAAAGCAGGAACAGCTCAAAAATTAACCCTGAATATGATTTCTACTTCGGTAATGATCAAACTAGGAAAAGTAAAAGGCAATAAAATGGTTGATATGCAGTTATCTAACGAAAAATTGGTTAAACGTGGTATCAAGATGATTATGGAAGAACTTGCCATTGAATATGAAGTTGCCGAAGAATTGCTGCATAAACATAAAAGCGTAAGAGGTGTACTTCTAGCTCACAACAAAAACCAGGAAAACTAAAAACATACTATCAAAATCTTTTTATAGATTTATACAAATTCAAAAGCTGAATAAAATCATTTTTTGGAGTTTTTAACACCGACCTGACAGACTAAAATCCGTCAGGTCAATTAAAAAACAGCTTCTAGTTTATATTTAACACATAGAAACATAGTTCCGAGGCTTCAGGATTGCGTCAAAAAAAGAAAATAAAAGAAACTAGTTTCCACACATAGTATAGCCTATGTTTATTTAAATTAGTGAAACGCCTTTTTTAAAATTTTGAAAAAAAACTATGTTCCTATGTGTTAAAATAACTGCAGCCAATAGCTTTAAATAATTCATAAAAACCAAAAATTACCAAAACTATAAAATGACACCAAGTACCATCCTTCTCCTTATTATCATTTATTTCGGAACATTATTCTATATATCACACAGAGTCAGCAAGAAAGACAGCGGAAATGAAGCTTTTTTTACTGCCAATAAAAATTCAAAATGGTATTTAGTGGCTTTCGGAATGATTGGAACTGCTCTTTCTGGAGTAACCTTTATTTCTGTTCCTGGAGAAGTTGGCGCACCAAGTGGTGAACAATTTAAATATTTTCAGTTTGTTTTAGGAAATGCGCTTGGATTTATCGTCATTACAAAGCTTTTACTGCCTTTATATTATCGAATGAATCTGACTTCGATTTATGGATATATCGAGCAAAGAATGGGCTTTTTCAGTTATAAAACAGCGGCTTCAATTTTCTTAATCAGCCGAACTATTAGTTCTGCTTTTAGATTGTATTTAGTGGTAATCGTTTTACAGCGTTTTGTCTTCGATTTTTATCATATTCCTTTTGCATTTACCGTTTTAATTTCGCTGCTTTTAATCTTCTCTTATACTTACAGAGGCGGATTAAAAACGATTATTATTACAGATACGTTACAGACATTCTTTTTGGTTACTTCTGTTTTTCTTACTATTTATTTCATTTGTGATAGAATGGATTTAAGTGCCATCAGCGCATTTGAAGAAGTAAAAAACAGTAATTATTCTAAGATTTTTTTCTTTGATGATTTTATGGGAAGTAAATTCCATTTCATAAAACAAATTCTGGGCGGAATGTTCGTAACCATTGCTATGACTGGTCTAGATCAAGATTTAATGCAAAAAAACTTGAGCTGTAAAAACATTGGCGAAGCACAGAAAAACATGTTCACTTTTACAGGAATATTTGTTATCATTAATATTTTCTTTTTGAGCGTTGGAGCGTTGCTATATATCTATGCAAACAAAAACGGAATCGCTGTTCCAACCGATTTAGTTACCGGAAAACCAAGAACCGATTTGCTTTTCCCTGAAATTGCATTAAATCATTTAGCGCTTGTTCCTGCAATTGTATTTTTACTGGGAATTATTGCTGCCACTTTTGCAACTACCGATTCTGCCTTAACAGCCTTAACGACTTCTTTTTGTGTTGACTTTTTAGGTATGGACAAAGCAGAAAACAGCCATAAGAAAAACACGGTAAGAATTAGACATTTAGTACATATCAGTTTTTCTATTTTAATCTTTTTTATCATCCTGATTTTTAACTCAATCAATGATAGTTCAGTCGTAGGAATGATCTTTAAAGTTGCTTCGTATACCTACGGTCCATTATTAGGATTATATGCTTTTGGTTTATTCCAAAAATCGAGACATGTAAACGACAAATTAGTTCCTTTTATCTGTTTGCTTTCTCCATTATTTACCTATTTCATCAATGAATATTCTAAAGTTTTATTCGCAGGATATGTTTTTGATAATGAGTTAATTATACTAAACGGATTAATTACTTATTTAGGATTATTTATAACCAGTTCACGCAGTGAGAAAGAAATAAGTTTCTAATTCAGCTTAATACTATTGATGAATCAATTTGAATTTAAATGCATTAAACTCAAACTGATTCTTAAAAAAATGATATGAAAAATCCATTTATAAAAATCAGTTTATACGCCGCTTTTATATTTTTAATTACCAATTGCGCATCCAAAAAAAATAATGGAGCAACAGAGGATAAAAAGGATATTCCTTTAAAAGATACTGTTGTTTACGTACAAAAAAACACTTCAGAGAAAAAAACCTTCTTTAAAGATTCTGATAAAGAAACGGCTTGGGTTGACAGCATTTACAGTAAAATGACGGTACAGGAAAAAATCGGGCAATTGTTTATGGTTTCTGCCTATTCCAACAAAGATTCTGTACACGTTAATCAGATTAGTAAATTGATTGAAGATTATAAAATAGGAAACGTTATTTTCTTCCAAGGCGGACCAGTTCGTCAGGCGAAATTAACCAACTTATATCAGTCAAAAGCAAAAGTTCCTTTGATGATCGGAATCGATGCCGAATGGGGATTAGCCATGCGATTGGACTCTACATACCGCTATCCTTGGAATATGACTTTGGGCGCAATTCAGGATTTAAGTTTAATTGAAAATGTGGGAAGAAATATGGCAGCCGAAAACAAACGAATAGGCGTTCATTTCAATTTTGCACCAGTTTTAGATATTAACACCAATCCGAAAAACCCAATTATTGGAAACCGTTCTTTTGGCGAAGATAAAGTCAATGTAACCGAAAAAGCCCTTGCTTTAATGAAAGGAATACAAGGAAATGGCGTTTTCTGTACTGGAAAACACTTTCCTGGACATGGCGATACTTCAACAGATTCACATCATGCTTTGCCTACCGTTAATTTTTCTAAAGAACGAATGGAATTAGTCGAACTATATCCGTACAAAAAGTTATTCGATGAAGGTTTAGCTTCTGTGATGGTCGCGCATCTTAATATTCCGAGTTTAGAATCGCAACCAAATTGTCCATCTTCGGCTTCTTATAATGTGGTAACCAATCTGCTTCAAAAAGAATTAGGTTTTAATGGCTTAATTTTTACAGACGGTCTGGCGATGAAAGGTGCTGCCAATTTTAAAGGCCCTGGAGATTTAGAAATCGCTGTTATTTTAGCCGGAAACGATATTTTGCTTTGTCCAGAAAATGTACCAGTTGCTTTCCAGAAATTAGAAGAGGCTTACAATACGCAAGTAATTACCGAAGAACGATTAGCACATTCGGTTAAAAAAATTCTTCATTTTAAATACAAAGCAGGACTGAACAAATACAAACCGATTGATTTAAATAATTTGTATAATGATTTGAATCCGTCGCAAAATGATGCTTTACATTATAAACTGTATGAAAATGCCATTACGGTTTTAAAAAATGAAAAAGAAATTCTTCCGATAAAAGATTTAAGCGAAAAAATTGCTTACATAAAATTGGGCGAAGATACCAACAGCGCTTTTGTTTCAACATTAAAAAAATATACTGAAATCACCGAAGTGAAAGACACCAATCTGGACAGTCTAAACAAAGAACTGAAAAAATTTGACAAGGTAATTATCAGCTATCATAAAGTAAATAAGGCTTGGGAAAAACAAGAATTTACATTACAAGAAATGCTTTGGTTAAAAGAAATTGCAAAACACAACAATGTAATTCTAGACATTTTTGCAAAACCATATTCGTTATTGTCTATTAATAATTTTGATGATATTGAAGGATTGGTAGTTTCTTATCAGAACTCAGATATCAGTCAGGTTGTTTCGGCAGGATTGCTTTTTGGTGCTATTGAAGCCAAAGGAAAACTACCTGTTTCAATTAATGATGCTTTCCATGTAAATGATGGTTTAACTACCGAAAAACTAAATCGTCTGGCATTTACAGCTCCAGAAAATGTAAATATGAATCCGGCAATTCTATCCAAAATTGATGTTGTAGCACAAAAAGCTATCGATGGTAAAATGGCACCAGGAATGCAGGTTTTAGTTGCTCGAAAAGGAAACGTTATTTTCCAAAAATCGTACGGAGCGCAAACTTACGATAACGGAAAAAAAGTCACAGATACCGATTTATACGATGTGGCTTCAATTTCAAAAATGATTTCGACATTGCCAAATGTGATGCAATTGTACGATAAAAACAAAGTAGAGCTAGATACCAAACTGAAAGATATGTTGCCTTTTTTTGCCAAAACAAACAAAGAAAACATCACTTTCAAAGATCTATTAAATCATTACGCAGGACTTCAGGCATGGATTCCGTTTTACAAAGCAACATTAGACAGTAATAATAAACCTTCACAAAAATACTATCGAAAAATAGCCGAAAATGGTTTTACAACAAAAGTAGCCGACAGTCTTTATATTCGAAATGATTATCATGACACGATTATGAAAATCATTGCTGAAAGTCCTGTAGCTCTAAAAAAAGAATATAAATACAGTGATTTTACTTTCATCATTTTAAAAGAATATTTAGAAAGAAAAACACATAAAAAACTAGAAGACCTAAGTAAAGAAAACTTCTTCAGTTCATTAGGAATGAATAATACGCTTTACAATCCTTTAGATAAATTCGACAAAAGCAATATTGCCCCAACCGAAATTGACAACTATTTCAGACATCAAGTTATTCAAGGTTATGTACACGACATGGCGGCCGCAATGGAAGGCGGAGTTGCAGGTCACGCAGGAATTTTTTCTAATGCGATGGATGTTGCCAAAATGATGCAGTTGTTTTTACAAAAAGGAAATTACGGCGGCATTCAATATTTTTCTCCACAGACTTTTGATGCTTTTAATACGTGTTATTACAAAAATCAAGGTGTTCTAAGAGGTTTAGGATTTGACAAAAGAGTACACAAAGGCGGACCAACTTGCGACTGTGTTTCTGAAGCAAGTTTTGGACACACAGGTTTTACAGGCAACATGGCGTGGACAGATCCAGAAACCGAAATTGTGTATGTGTTCCTATCCAATAGAACGTATCCAGAAGTAGTAAATGACGAAAACAAATTAGCCAAAGGAAAAATCAGAGAAGAAATTCAACAAATTATTCAGGATGCAATTATAAGATAAATTCCAAATTTTAAATTCCAAATTCCAAACTATAAACTCCAAACCATCAACCATAAACAATAAACTATAAACTATCAAACCCAATGACAAAAGAACGTTTAACTTCACTCGATGTCTTTAGAGGATTTACGATTCTCTTAATGACGATTGTCAATAATCCGGGAAGCTGGTCATCTATTTATCCGCCCCTAGAACACGCCGAATGGCATGGTTGTACGCCTACTGATCTAGTTTTCCCGTTTTTTGTTTTTATAATGGGAACTGCAATTCCGTTTGCAATGCCTGTAAAACATTTTGACGGAAGTGTTTTCAATAAAATTTTAGTTCGCTCGCTTAGAATATTCTGTTTAGGATTATTTTTAAGCGTTTTCAGCAGAATCCATTTATTTGGCTTAGAAGGAATCCCGTTATTAGGATTGCGATTAGTAATTGCCTTTGCGGTTGCTTATGCCCTTTTAGGAAACTTTTCAATGAAAGTCAAAACCATTCTTGCCGTTGGAGTATTTCTGATTTTGATTTCACTCTCATTTAGCGGACTTGAACATTTTGAAGACACGAGAATCCCCGGCGTTTTACAGCGAATTGCGATTGTCTATTTCTTTACTTCTATTTTGTATTTAAAAACTAATTTGAAAACACAGCTTTTAGTTTTAGCTACACTTTTAATTGGATATTGGCTTGTAATGGCTTTTGTTCCCGTTCCTGGATTTGGTCCTGCTAATTTTGACAAAGGAACCAATCTTGCCGCTTGGATAGACGATACACTTTTAAACGGTCATTTATGGGCATCGTCTAAAACTTGGGATCCAGAAGGAATCTTGAGCACTTTACCGGCCATTGGAACTGGAATTTTAGGAATGTACATTGGTCAGCTGTTAAACTTATCTGTTGATAAAATGGAAATCGTAAAAAAGACCGCCATTGCAGGAACTGCTTTAGTAATTGGAGGTTTGTTTTGGAACATCTTCTTCCCTATTAACAAATCACTTTGGACAAGTTCTTATGTTTTATACACAGCTGGAATTGCTACAATTTGCTTAACGCTTTTGTATTATATAATTGACATTAAAGGACATAAAAAATGGACTAAATTATTCCTGATCTGGGGTGTAAATCCAATGATTGTGTTTTTCTTTTCTGGAATAATTCCGAGGGTTTTAAGCGGTATAAAAGTAGCCGATCCTGAAAAAGCTGGCGAAGAAATTGGCCTTCAAGCGTATATTTATAATCATGGAATTGTTCCTTGTTTTGAAAACCCATTAAATGCATCACTCGTTTATGCTTTATCTTATGCTGTTTTCTGGTCGTTTATCTTATGGATTTTTTACAAAAAGAAACTGATTTTTAAAGTGTAATTAAGATTATAATAATTACCGCAACGAGTTATAATTTAATATTCCGTAGGAATATCTGGTTGGTAGAAAAAGAATATGTCATTTTGCATTGTGTTCCAGAGGAACACCTGGTTTTATAAACAGGATTCTCTTTTATAAATCAAACGTTCCTACGGAACGTATAACCGCAATT
>NZ_QJRI01000147.1 GCF_003254565.1 Flavobacterium nitrogenifigens | reverse complement strand
ATTTAATTCTACCTACGAAACATTCCTACGGAATGAATTGTTTCTGAGAATATACAAAACGTAATTCGCATAAACTAAGCAAAAGAAAATCTACAAAAAAAACTGATTTTTAAAGTTAAATAGGCTATTGGGCTAAATTATGCGCTGCTAAAATTGATTCGTCTTGCAAAAACACGAATAATTACAGATTAATTTAATGACCATTAGTTTATTCAATTTTTAAATATTCCGTAGGAATATCTGGTCGGCAGAAAAAAAATATGTCATTTTGCATTGTGTTCCAGAGGAACACCTGGTTTTATAAACAGGATTCTCTTTTATAAATCAAACGTTCCTACGGAACGTAATAACCGCAATACAAATTTAATTCTACCTACGAAACATTCCTACGGAATGAATTGTTTCTGAGAATATACAAAACGTAATTAGCATAAGCTAAGCAAAAGAAAATCTACAAAAAGAAACTGATTTTTAAAGTGTAATTAGTTTATTCAATTTTTAAATATTCCGTAGGAATATCTGGTCGGTAGAAAAAGAATATGTCATTTTGCATTGTGTTCCAGAGGAACACCTGATTTTATACAACAGGATTCTGTTTTATAAATCAAACGTTCCTACGGAACGTATAACCGCAATTCAAATTTAATTCTATACATGAAACATTTCTACGGCATGAATTAAATAATTTCAGCCGGACTTAATAGTTTGATTTGGTCATCGTTCTAACACTTATTTCTGCAAGATCATTTTTCTTTTTTTCTAAAAATTTTAAGAAAAGCAGTATCTTGCCGTACCAACAAAAGTGTCAGTTTATAAATTATGGATAGTCCGGTTGAAATTCCTTTTAAAAGCTTTATTCAGCTTAAACCAGAAGAAAGCACAGCTATTTATTTGCAGCTTGTTTTTGAATTTATCAAAGCCATACAAACAGGCTTTCTTCCCGAAGGCACCAAACTTCCTGGCACCAGAATTTTATGCAAAGTGCTTTCTGTTAACCGAAACACTTTAATCAAAGCTTTTCAGGACTTAGAATCGCAAGGCTGGATTGAAACACTTCCGAACAAAGGAACTTTTATTTTATCGCAGCAAAAACAAAAAAACAAAGCTGAATTTACTGTTTCGAAAGAACAAAATATACCGCCAGACAATATTGGTTTTAATTTTCAGCGTTCTACGATTCTTGAAAGTCCAATAGAAACCAGTAATCTTCCCTATCAGTTTAATGATGGAATGCCCGATTTACGTTTGGTGCAAACCGATGTTTTGGCAAGATTATATGTTTCGAAATTAAAAAGACGAAAAACCTCTAAAACCTACGAACAGATAGAATTGCGTTCGCATTCGAATTTTAAAACTCATTTTTCTAATTATCTTAATCTTACCCGCGGAGTTCGTATTTCGACTTCAAATCTTCTTACGGCAAGCAGTCACGAAATCGCTTTGTATCTAGTTACAAAAGTACTTATTACTCCAGGCGATAAAGTAGTAGTTGCCTCGCCGGGATATTATATGTCAAACATGACGCTAACCAATACGGGAGCGCAGATAATTTCTATTCCGGTAAATGAAGACGGAATTGATACCAAGCGTTTAAAAGAAATTTGCGAAACAACCAAAATCAGGGTTTTATACTTAACATCCAATTATCATTATCCAACGACTATTTCGCTTAGCGCTAAAAAAAGAATCGAAGTTCTGGAATTGGCCAATCAATACGGATTTGTGATTTTGGAAGACGATTACGATTTTGAATTTCATTACGACAACAATCCTGTTTTGCCTTTGGCCGCTTTTGATTCCAATCAGAAAGTGGTTTATATTGGCTCTTTCGGAAAATCATTGCCATCAGGATTTAGCTATGGTTTTGTAGCCGCGCCTGCCGAGTTTATCAAAGAACTCGAAAAACATCAAAACATTCTCGAACCAAGAATTGATGTCATAAAAGAACAGGTTTTAACCGAATGGATTACCGAAGGTGAGGTGCATCGTCTTTCAAAGAAAAATAAAAAAATCTATAAAGAACGACGCGATCATTTTGTTTCGATTCTTAATGATAAACTAAAAGGTAAAATCAAATTTAAAATACCACCAAGAGGATTGGCAATTTGGGTCGAATGGCTGGATCATTTTAATCTAGTACAGTTTCAAAAAGAATGTTCTAAACAGGGTTTATTTCTACCCAAAACCATTTTATACCAAACCAAAAATCTTACTGCTACACGCTTAGGATTTGGGAATTTGGAAAAAGAAGAAATGGAAAAAGCGGTTTCTATTTTGGGCGAATGTCTTGCCATCATCACACAATAACAAACACTTTAAAGTACTGACAATTATATAAATTGTAAAGTTAATCCTATAACACAAAAAAGAGCTGTTGAAAGTAACTTTGATAGAGAGTTTTAATTCAAAAAAACTTATTGAATTTTTACGTTATAATTGATCTTCTATTGTTATGGAATATCAAAACAGTATGGGTAAAGAAGTACCAATTTCGCCACTCAATACACTTATTTCAGGGGTTATCAGTGGTGTAATTGGCATATTCAGCTGGATTATTCGATTTAAAAGTAACCAAGTATCAACCCCCAATTGACTTTAACGGTTGCGATATTCAGCTGTTCTTTGCCCATATTTTTTTGCAAAAAAAAAGACCTCAATAAATGAGATCTTTTAATTGTAAATAGTGTTTTCTTACCAGCCTTTTACTGCTCCGCCTTTAAATTCTTGTTCAGCAGCTTTTTCTACTTCTGGAGATTGAAAAGCTTGTAAAAACTGTTTTACTTTTTCTTCATTTTTATTGTCTTCACGGCTTACCACCAAATTCACATAAGGAGAATCTTTATCTTCAATAAATAAAGCATCACGAGAAGGAACCAATCCAGCTGCAGAAGCAAAAGTATTGTTGATAATAGCGATAGAAACATTTTGATCATCTAAAGCTCTTGGCAATTGAGGCGCTTCCAATTCTAAAATTTTTAAGTTTTTAGGATTGCCAACAATGTCTGTTACTTTTGGCAATAAACCAACGCCATTTTTCAACTTCAATAATCCGTTTTTCTGTAGAAGCAATAAAGAACGTCCGCCATTTGTTGGATCATTTGGAATAATAATGGTGCTTTCGTTTTTTAATTCAGAAAGGCTTTTTATTTTTTTAGAATAACCAGCAATAGGATACACAAATGTATTTCCGATAATGGCCAATTTGTAGCCTCTTTGTTTGGACTGTTCATCTAAATACGGTTTATGCTGAAAAGCATTTGCGTCAATATCGCCTTGGCTTAAAGCTTCGTTTGGAATAACATAATCGTTGAAAGAAACCAGTTCTACTTCCAATCCGAATTTTTCTTTTGCCACTTTTTTAGCCGCTTCAGCCACTTTCAATTCTGGCCCAGAAGCTACACCCACTTTTATAAAATGAGGATCGTTACTTTTACTTTTTCCGCAATTGGATAAAACAAGCGCCAAAGCCAAAACCCCAGCTATTTTTAAAATATTTCTTTTCATAATAATTACATCTTTTTAAATTTTAAACTTCTAACATTTCACGTTCGACTTTCAGCTTTTGACTTTTGACTTTTGACTTTTGACTTTCGACTTTTGACTAACTTTTATCTATGATCAAATCTTTTTGACAATCTATCTCCCGCAAACTGAATCACGAATACTAAAATGACCAATAAGGCCAAAACTGAGTTCATTGTTACGGCATCATAACCAATATAACCGTACTGGTATCCAACTTGTCCTAAACCGCCTGCACCGACAGCTCCGCCCATTGCAGAATAACCTACGAGAGTGATTAAAGTAATTGAAGCTGCATTGATTAAAGAAGGTAAAGCTTCTGGCAACAATACTTTATACACAATTTGCAAAGGAGTTGCTCCTAAAGCTCTTGCTGCTTCAATTAATCCTGAAGGAAGGCTTAACAGACTATTTTCTACCAAACGAGCAATAAATGGCGCCGCACCAATACTCAACGGAACCAAAGCGGCACTCACACCAATTGAAGTTCCAACTATAGCGCGTGTAAACGGAATCATCCAAACGATTAAAATAATGAATGGAATAGAACGAAAAACATTTACCATGATTGATAATGTTCTATTTAAAACGGGCTGCTCCAGAATCTGATTTTTACGAGTTAAGAACAATAAAATTCCTGTTGGAAGTCCTAACAAAAAACCGAAAAAGCCCGATACAAAAGTCATAACAATGGTTTCCCATGTTCCTTTTAACAATAAATCTATAAGAGAATCAGACATAACCTATTATTTCTGTTTTAATGTGTTTTGAATTAAAATATTGAATGGCAGCATCGTAATTTTCGCGTTTTCCTGAAAGTTCAATCAGCATTACACCGAAATTCACTTCGCCAGCCTGATCCATTTGCGCGCTTACAATTTTGAAATCGGTATCAAAAAGTCTTGAAACTTCTGAGATAACAGGCTCGTTAACCGATTTTCCTGTCATTTCCAATTTCAATAACGGATTCAGATTTCCGTTGTCTTCTTTTTGCAATTTATCCTGATAAACAGATGGAACTTCAATATGAAGCGAAGAAGAAATAAATTCTCTTGTCAATTCATGTTTCGGGTCGGCGAAAATTTCTCCCACACTTCCCTGCTCGATCAATTTTCCGTGACTGATAACCGCAACTTCATCACAAATCGATTTTACGACTTCCATTTGGTGTGTGATCAATAGAACCGTAATATTGAGACGTTTGTTAATGTCTTTCAGTAAATTTAAAATCGATCTTGTTGTTGCAGGATCCAATGCACTTGTCGCTTCATCGCACAATAAAACTTTCGGATTATTGGCTAAAGTTCTTGCAATAGCAACTCTTTGCTTCTGACCTCCTGAAAGGCTTGCCGGATAATCGTTGGCTTTTTCTGCCAATCCAACCAATTGCAATAATTCTAAAACACGAGTTTTGATTTCGCTTTTTGAAGTTCCAGCCAATTCTAAAGGAAAAGCCACATTTTCGAAAACTGTTCTTGAAGAAAGCAGATTAAAATGCTGAAATATCATCCCGATTTGTCTTCTTTCAATCGCCAGTTCTGCGTTTGATAACTGCATCAAAGCTTTTCCGTCAACGATAATTTCGCCAGAAGTTGGTCGTTCCAACAAATTCACGCAGCGAATCAGCGTACTTTTTCCTGCTCCGGAAGTTCCAATTACACCAAAAATTTTCCCTTCAGGAACCTTTAAAGAGACATCAGACAAAGCAGCAACAATTCTGTCTTTCTGATGAAAAGTTTTGGTTACATTTTTTAATTCAATCATTCTTTACAGTTTAAAAACAAAAAAGCCTTCCATTAATTAGTTGAAAGGCTTTCTTGAAATAAATTTTATCATTTTATATATTAAGCCAGATCAATAAATACCATTACAATAGCACAGCACATCATGCTGTAACGATAATAATTATTCATTTTCTGGTTATCTTTCTTCATAGCGAGTGCAAATTTAAATAGTTATTTCCAATTTTTAGCTATAAATCCTTAAAACTTTTAATACCCTATCAATGTAGTAGGTTATTTTAAAATTCCAATCATTAAAACCCAAATTCCAAATTTCATTTCAATTAAAAAAAAATCCCAAATTCCAATTTGCTCCGAGACTTCGGAATTGGAATTTGGAATTTTTAAAATTGAAATTTAAAACCTAGTTATTTTGTTCTGAAATTGCTGATTTGTTCAGTTTTACGATTCTAATTTTCTTATTGGTATTATCTGATAAGAAGATACGATCATCAAGCTGTGCAGTTCCTACAATAGTCCCAAACTTATTCTCGCCAAAAATATCTGAAGCATTTAAAACCGCTTTGTAGTTCTTTCTGATAAATTCTTCTTTTGGATACAATCTCAAATACGATGTGCTTCCTTCATTTTCTGAAGTTACAGCCCAATCTTTACTGAAAGAAACTGCAATTGGTTTTATGTCTACAAGCGGCATCTTATCTGGTTCAATAGGAGTTGTCAATGAATTTTTAGCATTTGCTTTAATATTTGCAATATCATAATACAAATAACTTTTGGCATCTCTTCCTGCAACCACAAGATTTCCGCCATACACATCCATAGAATATACTTCTGTATAGCCATTTAAAGTATTAAGTTTTGCAATAGGCTCTAAATTCCAGTTGCTTGTCTCGGTAATTTGAGAAGTTTCAAATACTTTGATGCTTTTTTCTTTCTCTTTTACAAACACCAATCCGTCTTTTACCACAACACCAAAAACGTGCACAAAAGTCTGCCACCATTGTCCATTTCCAACCGTACTGATTCCAGCATTTGTCGTTTCATCAAAAACAAATAATCTAGATTCTGTACTTCCTACATAAATACGGCCGTTATCAACAGCAACCGAAGTTAAACTTGTCAACGGAATTGTCGTTGTTCCTTTTGTATATTCTTTAATTGTTTTAATATGCGCTAATGTCAGAGCATTAAAAACTTCTAAAACATTTCCGTTAATAACATATAATTTTTCGTTTGCAACTGCAATTCCTTTTGGATCAAAAGCCTCGGTACTTCCTGGAATATTTTCTGCTGTTATCGAAGCTTCATCAGTTGGGTAATAATAGCTATAATCTTTGGTCTCATTGTCGTCTTTGCTGCAATTGGTAAAAAAGCAAAGAGCAAATATCAGGGGCAAAATATTTTTCATCGTTGTTTTATATTTTAATTCCATTTTCCTTCGCCTTTGTATTTGACTAAAAATGGATTTTTAGGGTCTATTTTAAATACTGGTTTTTTATAAGTTCCAGTTACATATTTTGTTTTCGCATACGTTTTTAAAACGTCAGGATCTGTAAAAGGAAGATCATTCAAATGAATTAAATATTTATAAAAATCAGTCAGCATTCCCTGTTGGCCTCCGCCTTCTCCACTGTTTGCCAAGTTACTGCTGTGGCTGAAACCAATATGATGTGAATATTCGTGCGACCAAACAGACATTTCTCCAACCCAATGTCCAGTTACGTAACCCGATTCCCATTGTGATGCCAGATTTCCTCCGCCCCAAGCAGAATCTCCTCCAACCATTGCCATCCAAACCGTTCTTTTATCTAGATAATTCCAGTATATTTTTTCGATTTCTTCTTTAGAATAATAATCGTAAACACCATCTACATCATCGGCATTTCCGTGCCAGTTTAATGCGCCATTTATTCCAGTTCCAGCTGCAGCCGCCTGTTCTTGTTTGTATTTATCAAAATTGGTAAATGTGCTGTAATACAACGGATGACTCAACGCATAAGAATAATTGATAATCATAGTGATTGCTTCTTTTGCTAAAGCAGGATTCATCGGAAGGAATTTACCTAATTCATTAATATGGTATCCATCATGAAACTGAACTAAATGATTTGATTTTATCTTTTTGAATTTTTGAAATAAAGGATCATCCGACTCTACAGAAAATTGAATGGCTCCCGAAGAAAATCCTTCAATTTTCTCGATCGTTACGGTACTTCCCGTTTCTAGTAAATAATCATTTGCCTTTTCTGTTAAAGGAAGTTTATGAAATGAACGATGAAAAGCTGGGATTTTAGAAAACGTATAAATCACAAACTTTTTATCATAGTTTGGCAATTTTGCATAGATTTTCACATTTGTAAGTCCGACTGGAGAATACAAAGAAATCTGTACAGAATCTTTTCCTTTCTGAATAACCTGAAGCGGTTCATTTACTCTAAACCAACGGTCGGTTTTGTCATACATTTTTGAAGGACTTTCGTCATCTTCAAACATAGTCATAGGTTTATTTTCTGCAGGTAAAGTTGTGGCATCTATAGTTGGCAGATAATTCGGCTTGTACGAATCTGCATCGTCACTACAGCCCAAAAAAATACTTGCCAATAGGGTAAATACAAAAAAGTGAGTGTTTTTTCTCATCAGTATGTCAGTAGGTTTGGGGTTAAATATCCGTGCAAAACTATAAACATACTTTGTATATACAAGCAAATTGCAAGAAAAATACCAATCAAAAGTTTACTGAAAATATTTTTTTAATAAACTCCCACTATACTTAAAGGTCAGGTTTTAAAGTTTCTATTCCCTAAAATCTAAAGTTTTGATTGTAGCTAAATCAGAATCAAATTGTACAAAATTTGCAGGAAAACCTATCTTGATTTTTCCTACTTTTTCTTTCATGCCAATTGCAGCGGCAACTCTTGTGGTTGCCATTTTTATTGCTTCATCGGCAGAAACATGTAGATGATTATAAGCATTTTGTACAGCTTCTGTCATTGAGATTGATGCTCCCGCAAGATTTCCGTCTTCGTTTCTGTAAAAGCCGTCTACTAAATGAGCATCAAAATTATCCCATTTAAAATTGGCTACTTTTCGTCCTAAAAATGTAGCATCACTGATTAAGAAGAATTTTTCTTGTTTTAACTTATATGCAATTTTAGCAGCAGCATAATCACAATGCACACCATCTAAAATTACTGGAGCATAAACTTCTTCGTTTTCAAAAACTGCTCCCACCAGTCCTGGCTCACGATGCCCAAACTGCGTCATGGCATTGAATAAATGTGTTACAAGATTGATTCCTTTTGCGAAATATGGCTGTGCTTCTTTATGTGATATTGTCGAATGCCCGATTGAAATTGTGATACCGCTTTCAATCAGCATATTTAATTGTTTTTCTGTAAAACATTCTGGAGCTATCGTAATGACTTTGATAACGTCTTTTCCTTTGCTGATAATTTCTTCCAATTCTTCATCAGTCGGTTTCCTAACCTGATCGATGCTATGTGCTCCACGTCTTTGCGGATTTAAAAATGGCCCTTCTAAATGCATTCCGATTACGCCATTCTGATATTTTTTCATGTAATTGCGAACCGCTTCAATTCCTTCTAGAATGGTTTCTCTTGATGAAGATATCAAACAAGGTAAAACATGCGTTGTGCCATATTTTATACTGGCATCGTAAATATCCTGGATGGTTTCTTCATTGGGAGTCTGGCTGAAGTAATATTTTTCCCCACCATTAATTTGAATATCTATAAATCCTGCCGAAAGATGATTTCCTTTTAAATCAATTGTCTCGACATCGTTTGGAATTTCTTTCTGCACCGAAATAATAGTTCCGTTTTCTACAACCACGACTCCATTTTCTATTATTTCTTCCCCTGTGTGTACGACAGCATTTATAATCGCTTGTTTCATTTTGTTTATTTCTTATAACATTCCAAAGTTAAATATTATAAGCTTTAAGCAAAATAAACTCTTTTAAAATCACGAGAAATAATTTGGTTAATCTGCACCGCCATCGACACTATCAAATGTTTCGCGTTCTTTTGGTTTTACGCTATATTTTAATGAAACCATTGGCCCGTAGTAAACATCAAATTGAGTTCCGTTTGTTCGCAACTGCATCTGACCGATTACTCCCGCTAAGAAATGAATGTTTGGTGTAATTCCAGCAGTATAATAAACCGATAACCTGAAAATATCAAAATGTTCATCGGCATAATCTTTAGAGGCAAATTTTAGCATCAATTCGGTATAATATCCAATATTAGGCGCTAGAAAAATTGGTTTTTCTTTGCTTTGTCTCAAATAATGATTGACTCCAAAACGGGCTCTTATTCTAGGTATTGTCTGGTGATTGCCGTTTCTGTCATCAAAAAACTTGGTTTCAAATCGCACTTGTTCAAAAAGAGATCCTTTTGGCATTTCCTGAGTATAGGTTCCCATAACGATAAGCCTGTTTTCTAAAGTTTTGTAATTTCCCGCTTCTTCTATTGCATATTTCTGATTGTGTGCATATCCTAGCCAAAGCTTCATATTTTTTAAACCAGAATAAACAATCCAAGGTCTTATTACTTTTCGCTGTGTATATTCAAAAGGATTGCCGTTTGTGTAAGCGCCTTGTGTAACGAGCTGCATATCTGCCTGACCGCTTAAATGCCATTTTTCTATCAGAGGAAATGCAACGTCAACTTCGCTTATAGATGCCGGAATAAATCCCATTGTATAAGGAGCGTCTTGGGCTTCTAAAACCTGAGAAAGGATGACGCAACAGAATATAAGGAAACTTCTTTTTAATAAACTCATAACGGTCAAATATTAAATTACAGGGCTTCGAAATAGGAAAGTCAATCAAATTTAAAGAAAGAAGCATTTCGTGTTTTAAAAAAGCGGTTTCATGTTATAATATGAAACCGCTTTTTCAAACATTTTTTCAAAACAAAAAAGCTTTAGACAAACATCTAAAGCTTTTTTAAACTCAAATTCTGAAAACTAATAAAGCAGACAGGTACAAAGCTGACTGTTATTTTTGTGTACACCTGATATTTCGCCCCTCTGGGGCTATTTTATAGATCAAACATACATTTCTATAAATATTTTGTCCCACTGGGAGTACTTATATATAGTCCTGCTGGGACTTTTTACAGCTCTGTAAGAGCGAAATATTTATAGCTAAAATCTATGCTCCCTAATTCAGAAGCTCCAGAGGAGCGACATATTAGATTCCTATAAATTTCAACTATCCAATTATCCATCGAAATTTATTAATCTGGATTGGCCAATATTTTGTACAATTCGGCATTCGACAGATAAAACTGATTCTCTAAACTTATTTGCGATAATTTTGCGCTAACCAAATTGTTTTCTCTTGAATTGATTAAGAAAATCGAACTTTCCCCAAAAGAAAATAGTTTCTCTTCTGAATTCAGCATTGTCATATAATCTTTTACCAAATTGTCGATAACGACTTTTTGTTTCCTTAACGAAGCTATTTCAGTCTGCTGCGCTTTAATTTTATTTTTAAGTTCCAAGCGCTGTTGTCCAATATCAAACTGCATATCCTGAATTTTCAGTTTTGCCATTTTCAAGCTTCCGCGTTCTTTTCTTAAGAAAATCGGGAAACTGAAATCGATATTAAACTTATAATCATCAGCATTGAAATTATTCCAATAATTGGGTTCTGAAATATAGTTGTAACCTACATTAATCTTTGGAAGCAACGAATTGGCTTTTAATTGTCTATTAACTTCTAGAATATCCATTTTAGTTTCTAGAGATTGAATTTTTGGGTGCGAATCTAACGATTCCACATCGACCATCATGGCATCTGTCTTTAGAGTTTCTTCTATAGTCTGAATTAGATTTTGCTCTGGTTTCACCAAATCTCCCAATTCAACTGGAACATTTTCTATCCATAAAAAATTAGCCAGTTTCAATTTTGCTTTTGCCAGTTTTAAGTTTCCATTTTCAACGTTCAATTCTCTATTTCGCACTGTAATTTTAGCTTCAACGCTATCAATTGCTGGTGCATCTCCAGCAGCGATTAGTTTTTTAACACCTTCAAAACGAGTGCTGGCAAAACCTAGATAATTTTTATACAATTCGGCTTCGTTGTAGCTTTTTCTCCATTCAAAATAAGCTTCACTTGCCTGATACAATACTTCGATCGCTCTTAATTTTCTTTGAGCATCACTTAGTTTTACATTAAGTTTTCCTTCTCTAACATCGGCCATTCTTTGGTTAATAAACATTCCCTGACCAAGAGCCACACTAACTCCCAAAGAAGTCAAACCTGCTTCTGGCGTTTTATTTTGCGGGTTAAGATATTGCCCTTCTGCATCGTCAAAACCAGCTTTAACTTCAATCCCGTACCAAGTCGGAATTTTGAAACTGCTGTTTAATAGCGAATAATATTCTGTGCCTTTAAATTCTTTCTTATTATAATCTACTTCAATTTTTGGATCAAATCCGCCTCGAGCCAGCATCAATTTTGCCTGAGCATTTGTGACTTCAAGATTGGCTTGTTTTACCAAAGGATGGTATTTTTTTACATATCCCAAATACTCGATAAAAGTAAGTTCCTCTTGATTAAAATTCTGGCTCTGCAGTGTAGAAAAACTCAATAGAAATAAGAAAGAAAACAATTTTACAAGATTTCTCATTTTACTTTTTCTCCTTTCCTTTTTCTTCTTTTTCCCCTGAATTATAATAGTTTGGCGGAAAACCATTTAAGTTTCGCCAAATCTCATACCATACCGAAACGGTTTCCAACAATGCAATACTCTGTGCACCAGCACCAATACTCAACTCTTTTGGCCAATGGCGATCTTGTCCATCTGGCGAAACCAGAATTCTGTATTTTCCGTTTGGACTAATAAAATTCTCTATGGCTACAACTTTACCCCCGTAAGTTCCATAAGACAATCCTGGCCATCCAGAAAATACGATTCTAGGCCAACCATCAAACCAAACGCGAACTTTTGCACCTTTATGCACCAAAGGCAAATCGATTGGATCTACATACGTTTCTACCGCAATATCATATTTAGATGGCATGATGCTTACTACAGGAGTTCCTTCTTTAATTGTTTCTCCAAGACCAGCCAATAAAGCACGGTTTACATAACCGCTTTGTGGCGCTGTAATGTAATACAAACCATTTCTAAGTCTGTAATTAGTATATTGGTTTTCTAGTTTGTTAACCTGAGCTTCTGTATCGTATTGCGTGCTTAAAGCAGTAAACTTATCGCTTCTCGATTTTGATATTTTCTCAGCATATTCAGCCGTAATTCTATTGATTTCTACTTTTGCATTTATCAATTCGTTTTTACTGCTCAATAATTTATTTTCCTGTGTAATCACATACGCTTCTGACTCTTGCAATTTTAATCTTTTCTGCTCGACATCTGTCATTGGTTTTAAACCTTCTTTATTCAAAGCAGTCGAACGGTCAAATTGCGTTTTTGCAATTCGAAGCTGTGTTTTTACCGCAACCAAATCCATACTGTCACTTTTTATTTTAAGCTGTGACTGGCGAATTTTATTTTGCGCTTGCTGCAATTTCAATTGCCTTTCCGTATTAAGCGATTGTGCCTGAACATCAAGAGAGTTTACTTTATCTCCATACGATTCTGCCGCCATTTTCTTGGCATCTACCTGCTGTTTGGTATTGTCAACCAAATTAGGATCCAAGTAATCTTCTTTGATCTCAGAAATGTAAAGAATCGTATCACCTTTTTTTACATAATCTCCTTCTTTTACAAACCATTTTTCAATACGTCCGGCAATCGCATTATGAACCGTTTGCGGTCTTTGATCTGGTTTTAAAGTGGTAACAGAACCCGTTCCCGAAATATTCTGTGTCCAAGGCAGAAAAAGACAGGCAACACCAAAAAGCAAAAATCCGATTATGACTTTGTTTAAAATTTCGTAATGAGGTCTTCGGGCAACGCTTGTAATCGATTTGTATTTGCCCGGCGTTATAAGTACGTTGTTATCTTTAGATAGGTTGAGCATGATTAAAGCTTTATGTCGTTAATAATTTTTCCGTCATCAATCGTAATCATACGACTGCATTTGCTTTTCCAAATATCATTTTTAGAAGTTACAATAACAGTCCAGTCGTTTTCTTCAGAAAGTAAAAAATCAACAATTTTACTCGAAGTAATTTCGTCCATTTTATCGACTGGATCTTCCAAGAATAAGATATTTGGTTTACCCACAATACTTCTGGCCAAAAGAATTTTTTGAACATCAGAAGCAGAAAGTTCACGACCTCCGGGATGGATTTGATTCTCCAATCCGTTTTCGAAAGTTTTAATGTATGGTGTCAGTCCAACATTATCTAAAGCCCATTTTAAATCATCACTATTTAATTCTTCATTTCCAAAAACAATATTCTCGCGAATGGTTCCTGCAAAAAGTGTATCGCCCTGCAAATATGTTCCTGCTTGTGCTCTATATGTATCTTCATTAAGACGATTCATATAATTATCAGTCACATACATGGCGCCGCTTTCTGGTTCTAATACACCCGAAAGAAGTCGTAACAAGGTACTTTTTCCTGCACCATTTGTTCCTGTAAGAATGATTTTCTCTCCCTGAGAAATTTTCAGATTAATATTCTTAAGCGATTTTTTATTGTGTTTTGGATAAATGTAGCTGATACTTTCGGTTTCGATATTGATTCCTTTTTCAGTTTTGTCTGAAGTCTGCGGAATGCACGAAATTTCCATATCGGTCACCTGCCCTATTTTTTCAACAGACGTCAATACATCATAGAAAGATTCCAATCCGAAGATGATTTTTTCTACCGAATTGATCAATAATACAATTACAATCTCAGCTGCTACGAACTGCCCTATGTTCATTTGGTGGTGAATTACCAGAAAACCACCGATCGATAATAAGGCAGCAGTAACAATTACTTTAAAAATAGTAAGCTGAATGTATTGTTTCTTCATTACCTGAAAGTGCTTTTCACGGTAATTGACATAATTGGTTACATAGCCGTCATTTCTTTCCAAAGCGTATTCAAAAGCTCCTTTTCTGCGAAAGCTTTCTCTATTTCTCGCAATTTCCTGAAGCCATGCTGCAACCTTATATTTAAATTTCGATTCGTTCAAACTGGTTTCTAAACCGTCTTTGTACGAAAATTTAAAAATGACATATAATATGACAATAAAAAGGAGTCCGATTACCATGAAGAAAGAATGGTAAAGCACCAATAAAATGATTCCCAGACCAACCTGTAGGAAAGCTGTACAGAAATCTAGCAACAATTTTGCTGTTCCTTTCTGTACCATCAGCGTATCAAAAAAGCGATTGGCTTTTTCTGGAGCATACTCCGAGTACATTTCTTTAAATTTGATTAAGGGCATCCTATAAGCAAATTCAAATGAAGAACGAACAAAAATTCGCTGCTGCAGATTCTCTACAATACGAAGCTGTAAAATGTTCAGCACTCCGCCAAAACCTACGCCAACCGTAACCAGAATCACGAGAACGATCCACGAGACGCTCAGCTGTCCGCTTTGAATAAAATTAATAATGGCTTGGATTCCCAAAGGCAGAGAAAGATTTACTAACCCTGCAAACGCAGCATAGAAGATAATTTGATACACATCGCGCTTATCTAGCTGCAATAAGTTGTAAAATCGTTTGAATGGTGTCATGAATTTAAGTATAAATACAAGATTATTACATAGAATAAATATACGGCAAAAACCGCAGATATGGATTAAGATTCTCATCCTAATCCTTAAAAAAACAAGTATTTACGAATTCAACCGAGGAGGCGGTATGTCTATTTTACCATGAAAACCAAACGAGAAGATTGTATTATCAATGTACTTTTTCCCTTCTGATTCTATTAAAAAATAAAAATTAGGCATCAGTGATTCTGATGAAACTAAATATTCCATTAAAGGAATTCCTTTTGCCAATTTAGCTGTTTTGGTATCTTTTGTTTTGTAGTCTTCCAATTCTTCTGGAACTCCATCACATTTAAAGATTTTTTTCAGGAAATTACACGTAATGCCTTTTACCGTATAAGTTTCAGCATTATCGCTTAAGATTCTGCCAACACTATTAGAAATGTTTAAACTGCTAATTAGAAAATAGCCGACTAGTAACGCCTGAAGGCATTTACATAAAAAGCTATTTTTAATTTTGTTCAACATACTCTAAAAGGCTAAAAGTTTAATTAAATCACATCTTTTTTGAATCAAAATGTCAATGATTTAAGGCATTTACTGTAATTTTTATGAGGGCGCAAGTTAGAGCCTATTTTTTTTTAGAACATTAAAATAACATTAGAATTTAGAATGATTCAAAACTTTAGAATTATATTAACAAGGCATTCTTACACCGCTATCGGAATTATGTAACGACCAACTGCAATTCTATAACTTCTACTAAAATGGGTGTTTTACTTTTGATGTTCGAAAATTTTGACAAAGAATATTAAAGTAGTGAAACCGTGTTACCTATTAAAGAAACTCCATATATAAACGATTTAATACAGAATCAAAACATGATCTACGCTAAGAATGATTTGATGCGATTTTTAGACGCACAAAACAAATTGTATTTGACTGCTCTTTCTGAAATTAAAAAAGGCAAAAAAGAAACGCACTGGATGTGGTTCATTTTTCCGCAGATTAAAGGTTTAGGAAAAAAGCACTATTTCTGATTATTATGCGGTAGCCGATTTAAAAGAAGCAACAGAATTCTTAAATCATCCGATTTTGTCAAAACATTTAATTGAGATTTCGAAACTTTTATTGACTTTAAACAAAAAATCAGCTGAAGGAATTCTGGGAGATTTAGGCGCCAAAAAACTGCATTCTTCTATGAGTCTATTTGTTCAGGTAGAAAATGCGCATCCTGTATTCCAGCAGGTTTTAGATACTTTTTTCTTTGGGCATTTGGATCAGCTGACTTTAAATTTTCTACCGATGAAATGTTCCTAACGAACAAAGAAATATGTAAAAAAGCGGCTATCACATTTTGTGATAGCCGCTTTTCTGATTTTTTTACTTTTCGTAATTTTATAACTGGCCTCCTGTTTTTTTGACGTATTTCAGTACATTATAACTTTTACAAAAAAAATAGAAAACGTTCTTTCCAACTAATAATAAACATTCATAATTATATTCGATTTCGAACTATCAATTATTTTTTCTAGTCTTTTAAAAAACGCTTCGCTTACCATTGGACAACCTTGACTAAGCGCAATATAATGATCTTGTTCTCCTTCTGGAACTGCAGAATACGAATGTAATACAATCATTCTCTTTGTCGCATTATTGTTAGTATTATCCAATCCTTTTAAAACATAAGCTTTACCAAAAATCCCTCTATAAGATTTCCCTATCGAATAACGTCCAAGCGAAGTACATTTTGAGTTAGGTATGTTGCTAAATTTTAATTCTCCCCTGATAGCCGTTTCTGAACCCGAACCATTTGCCACTAAACCTTCATCAATAATAGTATTGTTTTCCAAATCATAAACAAAGAATCTGTTTTTGCCCGACTTAATTTTCATATCAATAAAAAATGCAATTTTTGAATTATAAGTTCCAGAAGCAATCATTGCTTTTACGTTTTCAAGCTGTTGATTAAAACGTTCCGCATCTAAATTCATTTCTGTTTTATCATTTGGTTTTGGATTGCCAAAAATACAGTTTACTATAAGCAGCATCATATTTACTATTTTCATAAATTTCTCATTATTAAAACATTAAAAATCAATTATTTGATGACGCAAAATTAAAATGAGAATTCTAAAAAAATGTTTCGTAAAAGTCTAAAAAACAATAAAATAAGATTTTTTTTTCAGCAAAACAGCATATTGTTTTTTCGTTAAAAAAAGTTAATTTTGGACTACTAAAAAAACTCATTTTACCAATAACAAACAGTCCAGATGCTTCGCCCTTGGCCTTTAGAAATTCAGCTTGATAAAAAATCAGATAAAGCCATTTACCTGCAGATTGCCGATGCTGTAATTGATGCTATAAAAACTGGAAAACTCGTAAGCGGAAATGCACTTCCAGGCAGCAGACAGCTTGCCGAGTTATTGAAAGTAAATCGAAATACGGTGGTAGAAGCGTTGGATGTTTTGATTGCTGAAGGCTGGCTCATAACGATTGACCGAAAGGGGACGTTTGTAACCGATTCTCTTCCATCAATTCATCATTCATCGCAAAATAAAATAGATCCGAAAATTGTTATTGAAGAACCTAAAAGTTTTTTAGTTTTTGATGACGGGCTTCCCGACAGCCGTCTTGCACCAATGAATGATCTGGCAAGAGCGTATCGAGAATTGTTCAGCCGAAAATCGCGCTGGCAGATTATGGGTTATAGCAGCGAACTGGGAAATTTAGAGTTTAGAAAATCTATTGCTCAAATGCTGAACTTCAAACGCGGTATGAGTATTTCGCAAGATCAAATCTGTATTACACGCGGAAGCCAAATGGCAATGTATCTCGCTTCGCACTGTATTTTAAAAACGGGAGATTTTGTTTTGGTCGAAAATCCAGGCTACAAACCTGCTTGGGAAGCTTTTGAAAATGCGGGTGCAACGTTACTTCCTGTAAATGTTAATTCGGACGGATTGGATATCGATCAAGTCGAGAAATATCTTCAGAAATATTCAAATATAAAAGCGATTTATGTTACGCCTCATCACCAGTTTCCGACAACGGTAACGCTTTCTCTAAAAAAGAGACTAAAACTGATTGAACTTTCTAATCAATACAATTTTACGATTATTGAAGATGATTATGATAATGAATTTCATTTTGGACAGCGCCCAATACTTCCTATTTCGAGCTATTCGGCTTTGAAAAACTATATTTATATTGGCACCTTCAGCAAAATTGTTGCACCAGCGCTTCGTATAGGATATTTAGCAAGTTCTCATGAAAATATCCAGAAGATCGGAAATCATAGAAAAATAATCGATGTTCAAGGAGATAATATTATGGAAGAAGCAATTTTAAACCTCATCAACGAAGGCAAAATAAAGCGTCATCTTAAAAAAGCCAATTTGGTTTACAAAAGTAAAAGAGACTATTTTGAAAGCTTGCTAAATCAACATCTTAAAGATAAAATCACTTTTACAAAACCCGAAGGCGGACTTGCTTTTTGGATTGTTCCCAAAGAAGAAATTGACGTTTTAGACATTTTTGAAAAGCTAAAATCTCAAGGCATTCAGATTATGAGTCCAAGCCGTTTTAGTTTTGATGAACCCATTAGAGGTTTTCGTCTGGGTTACGCTTCTCTCTCAGAAAAACAAATGGAAGAAGGAATTAAAGCGATTGCTAAATTATTTAACTAAAATTAGACGCGGATTTTAAGGATTTGCTATCGCAAAGACGCGGAAAAAACCTGATTTTAAAAATCTGCGTGAATCAGCGTTTTCTCGATAGCGAATCTGTTTTATCTGCGTTCTATTATTCTAAACTACAAAAATTAACTGCATAAAAACAAACCAAAACTAGACGCAGATTTTACTGATTTGCTATCGCAAAGACACGGAAAAAAACTGATTTTAAAATCTGCGTTAATCAGCATTTTCGCGATAGCGAATCTGTTTTATCTGCGTTCAATTAATTTAATTGCAAAAATTAACTGCACAAAAACAAACCAAAATTAGACGCGGATTTTAAGGATTTGCTATCGCAAAGACGCGGAAAAAAAACTGATTTTAAAATCTGCGTTAATCAGCGTTTTCGCGATAGCGAATCTGTTTTATCTGCGTTTAATTAACTTAACAACAAGTTAATTACAATTTTCCATTTCAATAATAGAAAATCCATTTGCCCGAATCTGATTTTCAACCTCAATTGGCGCTTTATCAATGTGGCAAAAACGACATTCTTTAGAAGATAAAGTCTGTCCTTCCTGCGCTACACTTTTCAAGTATATTTTACCATATTCATATACTTGTTCTGCATCATTAATATTTTCATCTACCAAAATATCAAAGTGCATAATTTTTCCGTCTTTGCGGGTTACATAAGTATCCCAAACTGCTATTTTCATTTTTTTAAGGTGCTAAGATTCTAAGTTACTAAGGTTCTAAGTTTTTATCTATGCAAATTTATATTGGTTTTCGTGGTGTCAAATCATCCAGTTTTTTCATTTTTTGAAACATACTGGTCCAGTAAGAATTTATGGTTTAGACATAGTTTTGCAGTATGAAAAACGATATAATTTTTAATTTAATTAAAGTCCATCAACGCATTGAAAATGCTTGCAAAATTGCCAGCAGAAATCCTGCTGATGTTCAACTTTTATTGGCAACCAAAACGATTCCCGCAGAAAAAATTCGAATCGCGATTGAAGCCGGAGAAACTTTAATGGGAGAAAACAAAATGCAAGAATTGCGAGATAAAAACGATATTTTGCAAAATCTTCCAGTCGAACGCCATTTTATTGGACATCTTCAAACCAATAAAGTGAAGGATGTACTGAAATACGTTACTTGCATTCAATCTTTGGACAGAATAAATCTGGCTGATGAATTGCATAAACAGCTCCAGAACCAGAATAGAAAATTAGATGTTTTTGTGCAAGTCAACACCTCTTACGAAGAAAGCAAATTTGGTTTACCACCAGAAGACGTTTTATCTTTCATTAAAAAAATAAAATCATACGAAACCTTAAATATTAAAGGTTTAATGACAATTGGTTTATTAGATGTGGAAAAAGAGAAAATGATTCCGTCTCTCAGACTTTTACGAACTATTCGCGATGAAATTTACTGGGAAGGAATTGAAGGGCTAACCGATTTAAAGCTTTCTATGGGAATGTCTCAAGATTTGGAACTTGCCATTGCCGAAGGTTCTAATATGGTGCGAGTTGGCACTTCGATATTCGGAAACCGCTTTTTAGGAAAAGAAATCTGGAACGAAAACATTGCAGAATAAAACTTAATTTTGCAGCAAATAATAAGCAGATGAACCTGAATGATCTTACCGTAATTGATACTGAAAAAATTGCTTTAGACGATTTATTTTTTAGTGATGAAAATAAAGCCACTTTGCTTCAGATTATCAAAGAACATCAATATATTGAAGAATTAAAAAAATACAATCTTAAGGTTGACAATAAAATTTTACTTCACGGAAGTTCTGGCTGCGGTAAAACGACAACGGCAAAAGCAATTGCCAATACCTTAGGCAAAAACATTATTATTGTAAACCTCAGCACTGTTGTCGATTCTAGAATTGGTGAAACTTCTAAAAATCTGAAAGCCATTTTTGATAAAGCCATTAGAGAAAGAGCGGTATTATTTTTAGACGAATTTGACCAGATTGGAAAAAGCCGAGACAGCGATGATAAAGATGTGGGCGAAATGAGACGTTTGGTCAATACCATCATTCAGCTTTTTGATTATTTCCCTGCTGATAGTTTATTGATTTGTGCCACCAACCATTACGAAATAATTGATAGTGCTTTATTGCGAAGATTTCAGCTTCGCTTGAAATATGAAATGCCTTCAGAAAAGCAGCTCAATATTTATTATGATAAAATTTTAGGCAGTTTTCCAGAGCATTTCCAAAATATAGAAAGACGTTATGCTATTTCTTATGCTGAGGCTTTAGATTATATCAATACGACCATGAAAAAGCAGATTATTGCGGCATTGGATTCAAATAAAAATGTATAAAATTCGACGCAATTTCACGTTTCATTTATTTGTTCCGTAGGAACATTTCATCGGTAGAAATTTAGATCGACACCATTGTTTTACGTTCCGTAAGAACGTTTGATTTTAACATCGTTTTTTAATAATATCACATATCAAACGTTCCTACGGAACGTAATTGGATGATCACCATTTGTTTTCTACCGATGAGACGTTCCTATGGAACGTAAACCTCCATTGTAAATTTTTATTCGACATTCCTACGGAATGAAAATGCTATTTTAAAACACACAAGAGTTCAAATCTTCGATGGAAAATATTCCGTAGGAACATTTCATCGGTAGAAATTTAGATCGATGCCATTGTTTTACATTCCGTAGGAACGTTTGATTTTAACATCGTTTTTTAATAATATCACATATCAAACGTTCCTACGGA
>NZ_QJRI01000115.1 GCF_003254565.1 Flavobacterium nitrogenifigens | reverse complement strand
AAGACCATCATAGATTTATTTGAAGAACAGGTTAGAAAGACACCAAATAATGTAGCTGTTATTTTTGAAAATAATAAACTAACCTATCAGGAACTTAATGAGAAGTCGAATCAGTTGGCTTTTTATCTTTCATCCAGATACACTGTCAATAAAGAAGATATCATAGGGGTATTTTTACCTAAATCCGATTCTAGTATTATTGCTTTATTGGCGATCTTAAAGTTAGGGGCAGTTTATTTACCAATAGATACCCATTATCCGCAGGAAAGGATTGATTTTTTAATTCAAGACAGTGGTTTAAAATTTTTGATTGCAGATAATTCGGAGTTACAAATTGATAATTGTGATATTGTAAATATTAAGTCAGTAAGGTTAGAGGATTATAGTACTGAAAACATCAATATAAAGTTTTCATCTCAAAATCTGGCCTATATTATTTATACTTCAGGTTCAACAGGACAGCCCAAAGGCGTTATGATTGAACATACCAGTAATGTGAATATGATTTTACATCAGATTCAGTCTTTAAATATTACAGATAAAGATAGATTGGTGTGGTTTGCTTCTGTTGCTTTTGATGTATCTGTTTATGAAATTATGATGAGTTTGTACAGTGGAGCTGCTTTATGTATTCCAACTGAAGAAACGATAAAAGATAAGGATGAGTTTGCAAATTTTTTGAAAGCATCAAAATCATCAGTACTTGCTCTTTCTCCGAGTTATTTAGCATTATTATCTAAAGAGGATCTTTCGGGATTAAGATGCATTACTAC
>NZ_QJRI01000031.1 GCF_003254565.1 Flavobacterium nitrogenifigens | reverse complement strand
ATTATTTGGTGTCTTTCTAACCTGTTCTTCAAATAAATCTATGATGGTCTTGTCTTTTGGGTACGCTGCGTTTGTATCGTTGAATGCTGTCAATAACTGATTCTGCTCTTCAAATGTTAGGTAACCAATTTCCTGAATCAGCCTTTCAGGCTGTTCTAATGATTCTCTAAGCAGGTTCTCAAAATGGGTAAACATTCTTTCTATCAGATACTCCTCATAGATATCGGTATTATAAGAAACTATTAAACTCAATC
>NZ_QJRI01000108.1 GCF_003254565.1 Flavobacterium nitrogenifigens | reverse complement strand
TTTATCTAAACCATAATTTTTCAAGAATCCGATTGCTGTAGCGGAGTCAAAATCGTATTGGTGTTTAGATGGCTCCATTGGTTTTGGCTCAATGAAGAAAGTTCCTTTAAAACCTTGAGCTCTTGCATAATCTCTAGACATTGCCAAGAATTGCGCCATGTGGTCTAATTCTCTTCCCATATCTGTATTTAATAGAGACATATAACCTTCTCTACCTCCCCAGAATACATAATTTTCTCCACCTAAAGCGATTGTAGCGTCTAAAGCTAATTTTACTTGACCTCCAGCTCTTGCCACAACATTAAAATCAGGATTTGTAGCCGCTCCGTTCATGAATCTTGGGTTTGAGAAACAGTTTGAAGTTCCCCAAAGCAATTTGATTCCAGACTCTGCTTTTTTCTGTTTTAAATATTCTGTAATAAAAGCCAAACGTTTTTCTGATTCTGCGAAAGTTGCTCCTTCAGCAATCAAATCGTAATCGTGGAAACAGAAATAATCGAATCCCATTTTGCTGATGAATTCAAAAGCTGCATCAGCCTTATCTTTCGCTGCCTGATAAGGATCT
>NZ_QJRI01000080.1 GCF_003254565.1 Flavobacterium nitrogenifigens | reverse complement strand
AAAGAACCTTACGAAGCCGCTTATAAGAAATGGAAACAAGAATTAGAATTAATATTAACAACTAAATAAAAGAATCAAATGATAGTTTTAGGAGATAAAGAATACTATAAAGGTATTGGCCAAATAAAATTTGAAGGAAAAGAGTCTGATAATCCATTGGCATTTAAATATTACAATCCAGACCAAGTTGTAGCTGGAAAAACAATGCGTGAGCACTTTAAATTTGCTATCGCTTACTGGCATACTTTCTGCGGACAGGGCAGCGATCCATTCGGACCAGGAACGCAGCAGTTTGCTTGGGATGCTTCATCAGATCCTTATCAGGCAGCGAAAGATAAGGCTGATGCAGCTTTTGAATTCATCAGCAAAATGGGATT
>NZ_QJRI01000105.1 GCF_003254565.1 Flavobacterium nitrogenifigens | reverse complement strand
TAGATTTATTTGAAGAACAGGTTAGAAAGACACCAAATAATATTGCTGTTGTTTTTGAAGAAACAAAACTGACGTATCAGGAACTTAATGAAAAATCCAATCAATTGGCTTTTTGCATTTCTTCTGCATACACTATTAATAAAGAAGATATTGTAGGTGTATTTTTGCCTAAATCCGATTCTAGTATTATTGCTGTACTGGCGATCTTAAAGTTAGGTGCTGTTTATTTGCCAATAGATACCCATTATCCGCAGGAAAGAATTGATTTTTTAATTCAGGACAGCAGCTTAAAGTTATTGGTTGCAGATGATTCTGATTTACAAATTGACAAATGTAATGTGTTCAATATTAAGTCAGTAAGGTTAGAGGATTATAGTAATGAAAACATTAATATAAAGTTTTCTTCTCGAAATCTAGCCTATCTCATTTATACTTCAGGTTCTACAGGACAGCCAAAAGGCGTTATGGTGGAGCATAGCAGTAATGTCAACATGTCCTTGGATCAGATTAAAACCTTTGGAGTCACCCAAAACGAC
>NZ_QJRI01000104.1 GCF_003254565.1 Flavobacterium nitrogenifigens | reverse complement strand
TTGTTTCTTCAAAAACAACAGCAATATTATTTGGTGTCTTTCTAACCTGTTCTTCAAATAAATCTACGATGGTCTTATCTCTTGGGTACTCTGAATCTGTATCGTTGAATTCTACTAAAAGTTGGTATTTTTCTTGTTCAGTTAAAAAATCTATCATTATATAATATTTTCTGGTTGTTTTAGCAATTGTGTTAGTAAATTCTCAAAATGGGTAAACATTCTTTCTATCAGATACTCGTCATAAATGTCTGTATTATAAGAGACCATTAAACTCAATCCCTCTGATTCGACGAAAGTAAAACTAATATCAAACTGGGCTGTTGCATTAGAAAACTCATAAGGCCCCATCTCAAGATCCCTGAGTTCTTCGCCTTTTAGATTATTCAATTGACCCTGGTTTTGCAAAACAACCAAAACATCAAATAATACAGAACGGCTCGGGTCCCTTTGCAGATTTAACTTCCCAACTAAGGCATCAAATGGATAACTCTGATGTTCATAAGCTCCCAAAAGGGTGTTTTTCTG
>NZ_QJRI01000142.1 GCF_003254565.1 Flavobacterium nitrogenifigens | reverse complement strand
AGCTTAAGCTTTTCTATTACAGAGGGCTCCAGGAATGGACTAATGTAAAAGAATATCTGATGGATAACTGCCTTACTTCGCAAGATAATTACAAATCGGTTCTCGACTATTTTGAAATACCATACAAATAAAAGAACAGGGCAAATCAATCAATCTAACAAATAAAACACTTCTATCAGCAGCATAAAGAAAAACAGCCGAAAACAAGCCAAACACCTGGAAAAACAATAAGCTAAACATTAAATTTTAACGATTTTATTTTCATCGCAAAATCGTGGCATTCAAATTTGTAAAAATTATAAACGCAGGATAAATACGGGTTTCAAGCTTCAAGTTCGAATCCTGCTCTCTTTCGAACGTGCGGTCACAAGCCAATAAGACTCTGGCCGAAAGCTTAGAAAGTCTTTCAAAATTCCCGTCTCAAGATAATGCCATTAATTCTATTAGATTTTATTAAAGTTACAAGCCGCTCCAAACCAATTCTCTTTCGCCAGCCAAAAGCAAACAAACAAATTTGAAAACAATTAAACCAAATCAAAAAAAAAGATAACTAACTAAAAATAAAAAAAGCCCTCATTTCTGAGAGCTTTCAGGCTTTATCGCAATGCTGTCCTGAAATCCTAAAGAGGTTTGAGCCATTAATCAGCGGACCAGTTCAGTCCTCTTGGGCCGGCAGCTTATAGATCAGCTTCTGTATGATGGCTAGCCAGACGCTTGACAAAAGCATGGTGGAGGTAATCACTGCAAGAGTAATCTGATGCATATAATCTCCAACCAGCCCAAGAGAAGCGGCAAGCGTAAGCAGCACAAAGCTGAATTCGCCAATCTGCGACAATAGCGCACCGGCATATATGCTGTCCCTCCAGCTGTTTCCGCTTAGCTTAAAAAGCAGGCTATTGGCCAAGCTATTGATAATCAAAACGCTTACAGCCACCAAGACAATTGTGCCGGCATTGGCTGAAAAAAAAACAACGTCAAGCTGCAGTCCTATGGCCAGAAAAAAAAATGCCATAAAAAAGACCCTAAATGGAATCAGCGATTTTCCAAGCCAGCGCGTTGCCTTATCCTGCCCGATCACAATTCCTGCCGCAAAGGCTCCAAAGGCTGGCGAGAGCCCAAACCAGAAACTAACCCAAGCCATCCCAAAACATATGCAGAAGCCGATGAATACCTGCAGATCATGGTCGGCAATAAGCTCTCTTCTCATGGGAATATTAAAAATCCTTCTCTTGATGGCTGACCGCAAAAAAAGCAGTATGAGCATGCCGCCTATGCAGACCTTGACAAGCTCAAAAAAAGATGTATTGCTGCCTGAAATAAAATTTAGCGATAAAACCATTGGCACAACCAGTATGTCCTGCATCAGCAGCACACCGCATGTTATAATCCCCAATTGGCTTTTAATCTCACCGGTTCTCTGCAAATACTGAAATACAATAGCCGAACTGCTGAGGCTTATGATAAAAGATAATAACATAATCCTACTGGCTGGCCATCCCAACTGCATTCCCAAGGCATACATGCATAAGGCGCTTAAGAGGATCTGGACCAGCGCTATTGCAAAGGGCCTGCAGAAATGCTGGCTTAAATGGTGCAGGTCTATCTCGGTACCAATGGAAAACATCAGAAGAACAATGCCGATTTCGCCCAATTCCGCGACCACTGCCGTATCAGGAATTGTATTCAGCAGTTTTGGCCCCAAAAGCACGCCCGCAGCTATATAGGCAATAAAATACGGCTGTCTGAAGCGGCGCAGCACCAGTATCAGGAACAGCACAGCAAAGCAGAGCACAGCCAGGGCAGAAAATAAGTCCGAAAACATGATTATAGCTTTTTGCAATGATTAAAGCTGCCCCGTAGGGCAGCTTTAAAATAAAAAAAAGGTAAAATAATCGATTAGAAATTAGGCGATTTCAATCATTCTAGGCGGCTTCTGCTTCGCTTGCTCTTTTTTGGGTATGGACAGATGAAGCAGGCCATTCACATAGCGGGCGCTTATCTTTTCTTCGTCCACCACATTTTTAGGCAGCTCAAAACTTCTCTGGAACGACTGGTAGCTGAATTCCCTGCGGGTAAAATTCTCCTGCCCGATGGTCTGCTTATTTTCCTTTTCCGAAGAAATAGTCAGCAGGTTTCCGTCAAGGGTAACTTTGAAATCGGCTTTCTCCAGGCCGGGAGCGGCCACTTCGACTTCAAAATGTTCTGCAGTCTCTCTGATGTTTACCGATGGCAGGGTGGTGCTTGTTGTAGAAAAATTTTTGTTTTCCCAATTGAAAAGCTCGCGGCCAAAAACGTCATCAAAAAACGTATGCGGCAAGCCACGATGCTGGTTTGCATTTCTTTTGATAAGATTCATAACATTTTACTTTTAATTGTTATACAATATTTTTGAACATACACTGCCTTTGCAGTGCCAGTCACAAAAAAACCAAAATTATGCCAGAGAAAAAAAATGACATTTTTTCAGTTTTCATGGGCGAAAAAATGTCAGTTTTACCATAGCTTTAGAAAGAAAGAAAGAAAGAAAGAAAGAAAGAAAGAAAGAAAGAAAGAAAGAAAGAAAGAAAGAATAAATAAATAAATAAATAAATAAATAAAAAAGCCCTCATTATTGAGAGCTTTTAACTGCTATTGAAAATAATACTTTATAAAAAACGGGCTTTTATCCTTAAGATTTCAACCATCTTTCATAACCACTAAATCAATGTTATTCTTCCTTTTAAACTCAATTAATTTTCCAGAAACTTTATCCATTGCCCCTATAATCTTTTTTTGGGTCGGTATCATTTTATGTTCTCCCATCATCTATTATTTTTAAGTTTATCTATCTGATAAGCCAATTGAAAACAGCCCTTCAAGAAAAATAAATCTTGTGCTCCCAATTTTGTCTGCACTTTGAAGATGATTGCATTTAAAATTTATTCTGACAGATATTTTCTTTCCATTTTTTCTTTTGCTTCAGCCAGTATGGAATGGATTTTCTCTTCAAACTGGGGAACTGAGCATTTCCGTTATAGAAGAAGTAAAGGATTTTATGCGGGAAGGCGACAATTTGTGGCATTGCGTATTCACCAACGAGTATTACGATAGAAAGGATTCGCTGATACTCTCCGCTAAGGTCGAAGACAAATCCGTCGAAACCATCGAAATCTCACTCTCTAGAATGGAAATCCTGCAATCCAGCGGATTAAAAAACAAGCCCTCCAAACATCATAAGCAGATTATGAGCCTGCTCTCTAAAAATTCATATCAGATAAAAGAACGTCTGGGAGAAGGAAAAGCAAAATCTGTAACTGCATAAAGCCGCTATTTCCATCGGCTTTTTTTACGCGCAGAAGACACAGCAAATCCACTCTCCAAAAAACAGAAAAAGGAAAAAAGCATAAAAGCGGAAAAACCGAAGATATTTCGGTTTCTCCGCTTGGCAGTTTTCAGATTATCCCATTATCTCGGGCTCACACAGCATAAAGGCTTTACAGGAAGTTCAGAAATTAATTTCAGTTTCAATATATAAGTCTGCTTATCATCCCAATTTGAAAATATGCTGGCAGAGGCAAAAACCGCATGTTCATAATTTTTATAGCATACCGGTAACTCTATTTGCTGAACAAAAATCTAAAAATGAATACCTAAAATTATGAAACACTTCATTAAGATAATATAACATTAAATTTTTAAATAGCAATAGCTTCGCCCTAAGAACTTCACTAATTAAACCTTACCGCTATGCACCACAATCCAAGGCTCCTGCAAAGTATAATTGACGCTATTCCAATGCCCGTAGGGGTATATGTGGGAGATAATCTTAAAATTGGACTGGCCAATGCCGCTATGATCAAAACCTATGGAAAAGGGAATGATGTTATTGGAAAAACCTACCTTGAGGTTGTTCCAGAAATTGAAAAGCAGCAGATTCTCGATGAGGCGCTAGGCGTGCTTAAAACCGGTACCGCCTTTCATGCCGCAGCCAAAAAAGTAGATCTGGTGATAGACGGCGTGATGACTGAACATTACTTCAATTATAGCTTTATACCCCTCTTTGATCAGAACGGAGAAGTATACGGCGTACTTAATACGGGCACTAATGTGACGGATCTGCAGCTTGCCAAACAGGAAGTGCAGCACTCCAATGAAAAACTTAATATGGCCATTGAGAGTTCAGGCATAGGGAGCTACGAAATAGACCTTGCCACAAAAAAAATCAAAACATCGGGAAGCTTCGATGCCATATGTTCCATTTCAGGGGATGCCACCAAAGAAGACTTAATTGCAAAACTGCATCCAGATGACCTCCCGGCGCGAGAAAAAGCGCATAAAGAAGCCGCAACAACTGGAAAAATATGTTACGAAGCCCGAATTTTAAATGATGGCCGCCCACACCGCTGGGCTAAAATCAACGGCAGGATTATCAAGGATGATCATGGCAGCCCAAAAACCATAATTGGCATTGTCCAGGATATCCATGAGCACAGAGAATTTCAGGAAGAATTAAAAAAGCAGGTCGAAAGCCGCACAAATGAACTCAACCGCTCCAACAGAGACCTTATGCATTTTGCCAGCGTGGTGAGCCATGACCTTCGCGAACCGCTGCGAAAAATTAAAATTTTCAATACCCTATTAAGAGATGATATAGAAGGCAGCGCCAATGGCAAATCTGAAAAATACCTTCGTAAAATAGCCCAGTCCGCCCAAAGAATGGAAACTATTATTGAAGGGATCCTGGCTTATTCGACTGTTGATAAAACCCTGCAGCATATCGAAGCCATCAATCTCAATGAGGTTATTGAAAATATAAAAATAGATCTGGAGCTGGTCATAAAAGAAAAAGGCGCTGTTTTAATTGCTTCTGACCTGCCGCAGATTCAGGGAGCGCCGATTCTAATCAGCCAGCTTTTCTATAACCTCCTGCAAAATGCCTTAAAATTTTCAAAAGCGGACCAGCCGCCCAGGGTGATCATAACAAACAGGACAATCCATATTGGCGGGGAAGATTTTGTGCAGATAAAAATAAAGGATAATGGCATTGGAATCGATGACCAGTTCGCTGAAAAGATCTTTACGGCATTTGAAAGGCTGCACTCCAAAGACCAGTACGAGGGAAATGGACTTGGTCTGGCACTGTGCAGAAAAATTGCCGAAAGGCATAATGGAAAAATAACTGCTGCCGGAGAAAAGGGCAATGGGGCGGAATTTACCGTTACCCTGCCTTTAGAACAGAAAGCAAATACCATATAAAATCCAAATATTTTGCATTATTTACTATCCATCACCTGCAATAATATTCTATTTTTGCAGTTTAAAACTGAGCGGCAAAAACAGCCCAGACGCATTCACGCCTGATTGTTTGCAGAGATTAAAAAGATGACGGAAATGAAAAAATTTAAAATTGAAAATGCAGGAAAGAACACCTGGATGGTATCCCACAGCGAGTTTCCGAAATTCACCTGCCTTTTCGAAGATAAAAGATTCAATTACTAGAGAACCATCACCGCGCTTTCCGACCACTCAGGGGATCCAGAGAAAATCCAGCTGCTTGAGAAAATGGAAAAATGTCTAGAGCGGCATAACAAGGGCAAAAATAGACTGATAACGCAGTCAAGAGGCCTTAGAAGTCACCCTCAGAGGTATTCTTTTCCGAAACAAAAAATAAATTTATGGCTGGCCTCAATAAAGCCTTTGCCCAGTGCAGAAAGAAGACTTTCTTTATCACCATCACAAAGCCTGCAAAAGAATTGGGCTTCTGGACATAAAGATCCGCCCCCTTTTCAAAGCTCTCTTCAATATCCAAAGGATGATTCCAGGTGGAGAGCATAACGGCAGGAATATCCTTTAGCTCTTTATCGCCCTTTATTTCTTCCAGCGCCTGCTTGCCCCCTTAACGGGCATATTGACATCTATAAAAATAATATCGGGATCTGGCTGGGATTTGTCTCTGAGGCTGTCCATGAGCTGCTGCCCGTTTTCAACGGTGGTTACCTCTGAAGGGACCTGGGCCTCATCCAGGGCATCGATGAATAATTCCTGATCGTCCTTATCATCCTCGGCCAGTATAATCTTTACTGGCTCTTTTTCATTCATCCCTTCAGCGGAGGGGCGGGAATTCTCTGAACTTATCATCTTGAATCGGTTATGTGCTTATCAAATGTAGTGCATAAATGCCAAAAAGATTTCAGTCACTCCATAATTTTAAGATAAATAATTTTCAGCCTATAGATCTTTACGGCAGGACACCGCATTTATTGGAGCTGCCTTCAATTTGCGTCAAAAAAGCCAAGGCAGTTTTTTAAAGATTTTTGCCTCGTATAATTTTGTGGCAAAATCATGGCCCAAAGAGTTTTTGAAAGCAGAAAATCC
>NZ_QJRI01000175.1 GCF_003254565.1 Flavobacterium nitrogenifigens | reverse complement strand
TTTTATAAGAACGAGTTATATAAAGTCAGAGACTTTGAGACGTTTCTGTTTTCAAATTAACGATAGCAAAATGGCGCAAAGTCAGTCCCGAAAGCTTTCGGGATTGCGCAGCACGAAGAATAGATTATTTTTACGTGATCGTAAACAATCGAGCGTATACAACCAAATTTAGAGCTTACACGAAATATCTTATATTTGATAAAATAAATAAAATCTGAATGGAAGAAAGATTCTGGTGGCGTTGCAATACAGAAGTCAAAATGCTAGACGACTATGAATTTAAATTATGCCGTGATGCATGGTTTGAAGGAAAGAAAGTTGTCGAAAAAGAACTAGAAAAAAGAAATATTAAAGATTTTGTTTGGTTGGATAAAATCGAAACTTTTGAGCAGTATCGTTATTTACTTGAAATGTACCGCATATTAACTGGAGAATATGAATCAAATCCTTTGGCTATTTTACATCATCAAAGTAGTCAATTTGGAAAAGATTGTCCAAATTGTAAAAAACCTTTTAGAACATCACGAGCAATATATTGTGCTAGTTGTGGTTATGGATCGGAAAATTTGACAAAAATCTAAATAACAGATACAAACAAGAAGTAAATCACAAAAAAGAAGTTAATGAAAATCTCTAAAATTATATTAGGAACTATTATTCCCATAGCAATTACGACGTTAATTGTTATTGGATGTCTTTTCATTAATCAAATCTTCTTTACTGAACCAAATATAGCTTGCGAAACTTATCAGCTGAGTAATACAACTTACTTAACATATGCCTTAATAATAATCGCTTTTACTAGTTTTTACCAAATTGCTATTGGCAATTTTATTCTTAAGCAAGATAAAAATAGTTTCGTTCTAGGTTTGTTAAACAGTCTTACTTATGCCCTATTTTATATTGGAATTTTAATCCTAATAAATTTATTTCAAAGAAAAATAGAATGGGATTTCTTTCTTATTTTCTTTTTATTATTTTTTATTCTGGGCTTATTGTTTACTGTATCAATTAAATTGTGGCGAAAAATTATACTGTAAAAAGACATGAAAAGTAAGCTAAATCCCGATATTTAAAACATTAAAAATGATACAACTATATAATTTAGTTTATGGTAAAGAGTCTTTATCCAAAATTATCGATAAACTAAGAGATTGGAACTTCGAAACATTAGATGGAATTGGCTTTTGCAGGATGCATGATCGATATTCTGCTATTGAATTAAAAGTTTATAATCTTAACAATTATCCTGAAAAAGATAAATTAGGACAATATAGATCCTATTTAAATTGGAATGTAGATAAAGATTTATTTCCAATAGAAAATTATGAATATGCGGAAAAAGAGCTCATAAGATATTCTGAGTTTATTACAGATTGGTTTTCTACAATAAAAGGAGAAACAATATATTTAGTTTATGAAATTAATTTTGCAGGATACGGTCCGGCAGACACGTGGGGACGAGGTGCGGCAGGCCGAGCATTTTTAAACGCCATAATTAGCTGTTTTGATGAAGATCTATATCAAATTGGAATTGAAAGAAAAGAAAAAGATCATCCTTTAGAAAATGGAATTTATCAAAGTGTTTATAGTCCTAGGAGAATTTAAAATTTTACAATAAGATCATATAATCTTTGCGGAGCTACTTGCGAAGATTTCTCCTTACTTCGAAATGACAATACTTTATGGATTTGATAAAATTAGACATCACATTTAAAAATGAATAACAATAAAATAATTGCAAATCCAAGTTTTCTTCAAATTGGATTCAGCATATTTGGAATGCTATTTTTTTTATCATCGGCTTATTTAGTATATAATCATGAAGTCGAATCTTATCAGAAAGGAGATTATCTAGGAATGTGGATTATAATTTCACTCTTTTGCTTCTTCGCACTAGGTTGCTTATATATGTTATTATGCTCAAAAAAAGTAGAACTGACAAATGAATTTTTATCGATTGAATATCCTTTACTTTTTAAAACTAAAAAAGTTTCACTAGACGATATAAAAAAGGTTTCTGAAGGCAATCATCAAATAAATTCTTCACATAATTTTAGTAGAATTGAAGTTTATAATGGCCAAAAAATTACAGTTGAATTTTTTGAACTAAAGAAAATAACAATTACTTCTTTTGAAGTATCAAATTACGAAATACTAGCACAAAATTTAAAAAACGTCACTAAGTCCTATTTTAAATTACATACAGGAAATAAAAGTATAAAAAGCTATCAAGGATATGGATGGCTTATCTTTATCATTATTTTGACTGTTGGATTAGTCTTTTCATTGATTCAGAAAAATCTAGGACACTAAACTTTAAACTCCGTACCAGCGCGAGCGTTTCTCTCGTGAACGAAATCATTCTGTTTCCTTCTAGTTTTGTCATTTCGAGGAACGAGACCCGAGCGCTAGCGAATTGGCGAAGCAAATCTTCGCGAGTAACTCCGCAATCAAAATCGCTAATCTTTGTAGAGCTACTTGCGAAGATTTCTCCTTACGTCGAAATGACAATATTGTGGTAGTTACTATGCGGATAAACTGACGAGAAGCAAACCAAAAAAAACCAACCATCATTAAATCAGTATTTTAGCAATAAATTTATATATTTGGTTATACCAAAAACAAATTTACTATCTAAAAACCACTATTAATGAAAGGACTTATTAAACTCGGCCGTTTATTTTACGGTATTGGCATTATTGCTTTGGGAGTGCATCAGCTTATTATTAAAGATTTTCGATCTGAAATTTTATCACCTTTTCCTGCTTGGACGCATCAATATCCTGTTTTTTCTATCCTTGTCGGAATTATTTTAATATTGGCAGGAATTATTATTTCGGGAATCGTTACCATTACATTTATCGATACCAGAAAAGTCTGTCTTTATTTAGGTTTTGCTTTTCTTGCCTCTTTTATAATTTCTCATCTTCCGTTTATTTTCATTTTTAATACCGATAAAACCAACGCCACACAAATCTGGATCAACGCTATTGAAGAACTAACGTATAGCGGCGGAGCATTTGTATTGGCGGGTTCTTATAGTGCGAACAAAAGCGAAAGCAAATTCGACAAATTTCTAGAAAAACTTATTCCGGTTGGGCGAATTTTCTATTCGCTTTTAATGCTTTTGTTTGGTTTAAGCCATTTTCTTTTTGCCGAGTTTGTTTCTACAATGGTTCCGAAATGGCTGCCAGGAACTATGTTTTGGACTTATTTTGTAGGCGTGGCGCTTATTTGTTCGGGCATTTCTATTATTTTTAAGCTTTGGATAAAACCTATTTCGCTTCTTTTGGCTTTAATGCTTTTACTTTTTGTACTTTTCTTCCATATTCAAGATGCTGTTGCAAACCCAACTGTTGGTGGTGGAAATGAAATTGTACGCGCTATTATTGCTTTACTTTTCTGCGGAATTGCATTGGTAATTGCATTAACTAATGATTCTAAAAAACAGGTTTTAGCGAGGTGAATTCATATCCAAATAAATCTATCTAATCAAAAAACACAATGACCAAATTCAATTTCGATAACAAAAGATTTGCGCTTATTCAGAATTCGGAAAACGGACAAGTAAATAATGAAACTGTTTTTAATTATAAACAAGACGACAATCTTGTTACTGCCGATTATTTTGGCGGAACCATAAAATACGGAAAAATTATTGCCGAACTAACCAATGATAAATTAAACATGCTCTACCAATGTATAACAGTTGATAACGAATTGAAAGCAGGAAAAGCATTGGCACAAATTACGCTAACAGAAAACGGAAAAATAAAATTGGCTTTGGATTGGGAATGGCTCAATAATGGAAACGAAAAAGGAAAATCGGAGTACATAGAAATTGAATAAATCATTATAAAATTTCAATTGAATCAACATGAAAAAGATTTTCTTATCAATAATAATTATTCTTTTTGTGGGAATATGTTTTTCATTCTATTCCTGCAAAGAAAAAGACAAAAAGGAAATTAAGGTTACACAAAGTCAGGCTTTAGAGATTGCAAAACGATATGACATTTCTGGAGAAAATGTAGAAATAAGTTTTAAAACCTATTACTACTCAAAAACAAGCTTAGGCTATCAAAAAGGAAAAAGAAAATTATATTACTGGGATATCTCAAAAAAATGTAATCACTGTTCATTCATTCAAATTGATGCAGTTACTGGTAATGTATTTTCAGAAGGCAGATTTACTTACGTATACTAAAAAATATGGTAAATAGTATTGAAAAAGAAGTACAAGATCTGACAAATCAATTACTTGAACTGGTGAATCTGTATTGCTGGAATGATATTTCGAATAATTTGATGTTTATTCTTTCCGATATTTCAGAAGTAAAAGGGGAAAACTTTTTTATCCAACGCGCCAACAGAAACAAACTTAATAAGAAGAAAACACTTAAAAGTTTCAACGAGGTGCTTATAAACTTAAAAGAAATTTACAATTCTATATATGACATCAATTTATATGTTTATAAAGCTGAAAAACATCAAACTATTATTGACATTAGATACTTTCTGAAAACTAATCTTGATTCAGATTTTTTTGAAACAATTTCTAATAATCCGCCAATGCTGCATTGTAAAATTACAAAACCTCCTTATTTAAAAAACGAAACTGAAAAATTTGATATTAATTGGGAATTGGGTGGTATACGATATAAATGGAATATGTTTTATTGGAAAACAAAATATAAATGGGATAAAGTGAATCTCAGCTTTACGAATTTGAAAAAAAAAATTAAACCATGGAAAACTTCGACTGGACTTCTTTCACCAAAAAAATAGCTATTAAAGCTCCGCTCAGCGACATTTACAACGCTTGGACCATTGCGAACGAACTGGAAAAATGGTTTCTAGAAAAAGTATCTTTTTTTGATGCCAACGAAGAACCAATCAGCAAAGATCAAAATGTTTCGGGAGGAAATACTTATGAATGGCTTTGGTATTTGTATGATGATGCCATGAAAGGAAAAATCACTTCTGCCAACGGAAAAGATTTTTTACAGTTTA
This sequence comes from Flavobacterium nitrogenifigens, assembly GCF_003254565.1. GTDB lineage: Bacteria > Bacteroidota > Bacteroidia > Flavobacteriales > Flavobacteriaceae > Flavobacterium > Flavobacterium nitrogenifigens. Next base: position 259,803 of record NZ_QJRI01000175.1, on the reverse strand, counting down.
CGTTTGAAGGTTCGTGTCTGGTAGATATAAAATTGAGCGAAACGAATGGTTACACGATTGTAGAACTTCGCCATCACAACATTCCGACAGATGATAATTCGAAACAATACATCAGACTGGGCTGTTCCAATGGTTGGCATTTTTATTTGACCAATCTAAAATCGGTTTACGAAGGCGGATTGGATTTGAGAAATAAAGATGAAAATTTGAATCCTATGATTAATAATTAAGAGAAATGATATCAGAAATCAGTATTGAAGAATTCAGAACAAAACTGAAAACAAATACTAAATTAGGTAATCCAAAAATTAGCGGAAGTCCGTTGCACGCATTCAATATGATTGGCGAAAAAGATAAAATGTTTTACGGCATAATAAATCATAATGATTTTAAAATAACTAAAAATGCAGTATTGCATCCTATCCCTTTCGTTTTAAAAGGAAAAATTAAATCTAAAAGTCAAAACCAAACCGACATATCTTACGAAATAATCCCAATTCAATTTGGATATTATTGGATTCGTTTTTTTCCTTTTATTGCTTTTGCTTTGTTTAATATTATTTTTATTATCGAGAATCCACCATTAATAGTCTGGCTATTATTCAATTCCCTTATAATAATAATTGGTATTATTTTTAATATAAGAATGAAATATCAAAGAAGAAATTTTGAGAGAAATTTTATAAAATTCTTTGAAATAGCAGATAGAAGTGAAAATGAAAAATATTAAACCTCTTCTACTCTTTTCCAAAATCAAGCCACAACACATTCCATATTTTTCTCTTCCATAATCTGCATATCGATTATTTTTTGAGCAACAGTTCCTCTTTCAAATAAACGAATGAATTTGAAAACGGCGCTGACAAAATAACCTGGGTTCGAAACCAATCGGGCAATTTCGGTTATTCTCTGGTCTCTTAATTGTGTGCAGGCTTCTCTTTCGTTTTCTGGAACAGCTACAAATTCGTTCGCAAATTTCCATGCACCGTTTCTCGCGGTTTCCATGCTGAAATCAATAAAGAAATTGTCTATTTTACCCGTAAATTTTAATATCCACGTAAGCGTTGGCCAAATTTTAATCAAGCATTTTTCGACACCGCCAACCAAATTACTCAAAATGGAGTTTATCTTATCAAAATCGGCTTTTAAATCTTCTATATCTTCAACTGTACTGACTTCTGCCGAAGCTATTCCTAAATCGAGGTTAATATGAGCGTTGATTCCGAGAAGTAAATGTTGTAATACTATTGGCCAGAAATTTTCGGCTTGTTCAAAAGCAAATGCCCAGCATTCAGACGGTTTTTCTTTGGCTTGGTATTGATAATAGGCTTTCAGATAGCGATTGGCAAAAATAACATCCAGCTTTTCCATTCGCTCTCCGTTTTGAAAAGAACCTGCCAGAATGCCTTCTTTTATTCTTACCGTTACTTCCCGATATAGAATAGCAAACAGACCTAAATTGCTCTGGTCTATCTTAGATTTTTCTATTATTTGATCTAATAATAGAATTACCTCGTCTATAGTTTCAGCTTGTTTCATACTCATTTACAATTGGTTATGATTAAATTGAGAAGAACGAATTTAATTATTTTAACCGTTCATTGAACGGATTTCATCAATTCTGTGTATTGAAAATCAAAACGAAAAACTGCTTATTTCGGTGCAAATCGATTATGATCGTATAGTTTTTTCTCTGTGATATAATGCAAAATAAGATTCTTTGTCTGTTCGGCTGTTAAATCCTGGTTATAGATTTTTGCCACTACAACTCCCAGCCTATTTTTTTCATCGCTTGAAAGGTTCTCAAAATAAGAAAGTATTTCCTCTTTATTTTCAAGCTCGTTAATATCAAAACTTGGAATTACTTCCTGTTCTGCAATTTCTTTTTTTCTGTTTGAAACGTTTATTTTCTCTACTTTTTCAGTTTTATTTTCAGAGAAAGTTTTAGCTGGCGTATAATTAACTGCTACTTTAGGTTCTGGTTCAGAAGGTAAATCGGCTGGATTCATTTTAGAAACTTCTTTAAAAATATTTCCTAAGACTACAATCAAAACTATTTTTGGCAAAAACACAATGATATCGCTGTTAATGACTTTTACCATTTGAAGCGCCGAAATTATACCATAAACCATAAACGAAAAACCTAAGATTTTAAAGTAATCTTTTAAAACAATATCAATTTGTCTAAGACGGTTTCCTAAAATAATATCAATCAGGATTAACACTACACTAGATAAAAGCAAAAAAATGGCACTCGAAATAGAACTTGCGCCAAAAGAGAGCAACGCATTTGCATCGTCGGAAGAAAAATAGACTTTTAGCGCCTTAAAAAAAATTACGCCTACAGAATAAACGCCTATTCCTAAAAAAATGAAAGAAGCATTTATTAAAGAATTTGCCTTATTGCATTGAAGTGTTTTATTCAAAAGAACTTTAAGCACAAGAAGAAGTCCGATCCATATTAGATTGCTGAAAACAGAAAATCCATTGACTGTTAAACCATGAAGCCAAGTTTGGTCGACATAAATGAAATCTTTGTAAATTGAAAAAACTATCATTAAACCAGCATATACAAATGCTAATATTGCAGCGGTATTATAAATTTTAGGCAAATTTGCTTTTGAGAAAAAGTTATTCATAGAATGGTTAGTTTGTTAATTGGGGTTGGTGGTTATACCGTCAAAAATATAAAAATATAATTACAAAATTACTTTAACATTTTACGTTTTTGAAACTGTTCTTTATAAAACTATTTCCACAAAAAAATCCCAAAAGAAAAACTCTTTTGGGATTGTTACCAAACTTAAAACGAAACGGGATTGTACCTATTCTTCTACTTTTAAAATTTCTAATTTAAGATTTCCTTTTTTAGCAGGCCATTCAATAATATCGCCTTCTTTGTAGCCCACCATTGCAATTCCTTCATCTGAAAGAACCGAAATTTTGTTTTTGCTGACTTTTGCTTTTTCTGGACCAACAAGAAGAATTGTTTTTTCTTCGTTATTGCTGTGATCCTTATATGTAACTTTTCGATCTATAGAAACTACATCTTCAGGCAGATTTTTACGCAATACCTGCGTGGCATGTTTTAGCTGGCCTAATAAAAGTTCTTCTTCCTGAACAGTTACTTTTTTTCTTCTTACGTGATCTTTAATTAAATCGTATGTTCCTGTGGTTAAAATTATATTTTGTGACATGACTTTCTTGTGTGTTTCATTTTTTCTAAGATATGACACAACTCTACAGCGAATAGCACGCAAAGCGGCATATTCAACGATATCATATCCTGAATAAATGAGATTAAATAATAAAAATTAAAATGGTAAAATATCCCCTGCCTAGAGTTGTGACAGGGCAAAAGGAATAAACTCTTTTGAGCTTTTCAAGAAAGTATCGTCATGCAAATACAGCAATGTGCACATTAAGCACATTAGACAGCTATTTACTAAATAAAAATTTGCAGTGACCATTATGGTATTAATTGTAATATCTTTAGCAAGATAAGCTTATTTCTGACAATAAAAAAATTATAACTTTACCAATATGGTTTTACGTAAGGATTTTGATATTAAACCATTTAATTTTGGAAAAAATCTTAAACTATCCGAAAAACAAAACCTATGAAACTAATACTAGCTGCGTTACTTTTTATTTTAAAATTAAGTTTATTTGCACAGTCTAATCAGTTTGCTGGCGATTACACTCGTTCTCTTTCTGGCGAAAATCATAAACTTGAATATGCACTTACTTTAAATCAAAATGGAACATTTGAGTTTCATTACTATTCCTATATACAAGGCGGAACTCCGCAAGAAGTCAATAAGTACGGAAAAGGAAAATGGAGCGCAAAAGACAATCTGATTTCTTTTTCTTCTGATAAAAAAACAGACTTCGACGAAAAAAACACCTTAGATTTTAGCCATTCTACAGCGAGATTTGTCACTAAAAATCCGAGGGATAAAAGCGATAAAATAGTAAAGACCAATCTTCAATTTTTAGAATCGGAAATCTTATGGATGAGAAGAATTGATATTTTTAAAGTATAACTGAAATGAAAAAAATATTTGTTCTGATTTTTCTTCTTCTGTCTATTGTGGCGTTTTCACAAACCAAAAAAGAGAATCCAATAGATGTTTTAGAATCAAAATGTCTTAATAAAGACAATATTTCTAATGCCGACATGTGCAATTGCACCATACAAGCTCGTGAATCTTGGGACAAAGAATTAAATAAATATTATAATTTACTGAAAACAAAACTCCCAAAAGAAGCTTTTGAAACTTTGAAGGAATCTCAAAAACAATGGCTAGTTTATCGAGATAAAGAATATAATTTTATTTCGAAATACTTTTACGAAGTAAAGCAGGGAACCATGTGGTATGCTGTTGCCGAAAATAAAAAGAAAGAAATTGTAAAAACAAGAGCGATTGAATTGGAGAGATATTACAAAATGTTAGAATATTAAAAAATTAGAAATGAATCATTCTCTTATAATTGTTTTAAAAAAATATACTCCAATCTTTTCTATCGTCTTCTTTTTTGTGAGTATAGTTCTGACGTTTTATGAAATATTCTATTTTTTACTACTATTAGGTATTTTGCTCTTATCAGTATCAATCTTAGCTCTTAATTTTTTAAGTGACATTGATAAAACAGGAATCGAAATTTTTGGAAAAATCGTTGCTTACGACTCGGATGAGGAGGGGCATAAAACTCCTATAATTGAGTTTCAAACTTCTGACGGAAAGTTTTTTAAAGGAACTCCACTTATTCATTCCTCATCAGACGTAGATAAATTTAGGTCGTATCAGGAAAATATAAATAAAAAAGTCAAAATACTTTACAGTGCAGATTGTCCTGAAAATTTTATTATAAAAGGAAAAACTTACACCTTTTTTTTGAACCTCGTGGCTATTGCTGGTTTGGGACTTATAATATGTTCAATTGCAAAACTTTTAGGATATGATTTAATCTTCTAAAATCATTTTTCGAATTTGCAAGAACAACTTAGAATCTTAGAGCCTTTGCCCCTTTCTTTAAAATTCCTTAATTTCGCTACAAATAAGAAAAGGAAAAAATGAAGGTCTGTATTGCTGAGAAACCAAGTGTAGCACGTGAAATCGCATCTGTTTTAGGTGCCAATACCAAGCACGATGGCTATTATGAAGGCAATGGCTACGCCGTGACCTACACTTTTGGGCATTTATGCACCTTAAAAGAACCCAACGATTATAAACCGCACTGGAAAAGCTGGGATTTGAACAATCTGCCCATGCTTCCTGAAAAATTTGAAACCAAAGTCGTTCAGAATTCGGGAATCCAGAAACAGTTTAAAATTATTAAAAGCCTTTTCGAAAAAGCCGATGTGGTTATCAACTGCGGGGATGCTGGACAAGAAGGAGAACTCATTCAGCGTTGGGTGATGAACGAGGCACATTACAAAGGCGAAATTCAGCGTTTATGGATTTCATCTCTTACTACAGAAGCTATTAAAGAAGGTTTTGAAAACTTAAAACCCTCTTCTAATTATGATAATTTATTCTACGCCGGATTTTCTAGAGCCATTGGAGATTGGCTTTTAGGAATGAATGCAACGCGTTTGTACACCGTAAAACATGGCGGCTACAAACAGGTTTTATCTATCGGCCGTGTGCAAACGCCAACGTTGGCAATGGTTGTAGATCGTTTTAGAGAAATCGAAAACTTTAAACCTCAGCCCTATTGGGAATTGCAGACTTTGTACAGAGAAACGCTTTTTAGTTATGAAGAAGGCCGTTTTCTAAAGAAAGAAGACGGAGAAATTATAGCCGCAAAAGTTAAAGAAAGTGATTTCGAAATTGTTTCTGTTGATAAAAAGAACGGAAACGAATATGCTCCAAAGCTTTTTGACTTAACAGGTTTACAGGTATATTGCAATCAAAAATTTGGTTTTTCTGCCGAAGAAACATTGAAGATTGCACAGACTTTGTACGAACAGAAAGTTATTACCTATCCTAGAGTAGACACAACTTTTTTACCTGGGGATATTTATCCGAAAGTGCCAGGAATTTTGCAGAAATTGACCAATTATGCCGAATTGACTCAGCCTATTTTGGAGAAAAAAATCAAGAAATCGCCAAAGGTTTTCAACGATAAAAAAGTAACCGATCACCACGCGATTATTCCAACAGGAGTTCAAAACAATCTGCCTCATAATCAGCAGCAGGTTTACGATATTATTACAAGACGTTTTATTGCCGTTTTTTATGATGATTGTTTGGTTGCCAACACAACCGTAATCGGAAAAGCTGCCGATGTGACTTTTAAAGCAACAGGAAAAGAAATCTTGAAAAAAGGTTTCCGTGTTGTTTTTGAAGATCCGAATGCGAAAGAAAAAGAACCCGATTTATTACCGAGTTTTACTGTAGGCGAAAAAGGTCCGCACGAGCCTTCTTTTCTTCAGAAAGAAACTAAACCGCCCAATCAGTTTACGGAAGCAACTTTACTGCGTGCCATGGAAACCGCAGGTAAACAGGTTGACGACGAGGATTTGCGCGAATTGATGAAAGAAAACGGAATCGGGCGTCCGTCAACACGTGCGAATATTATTGAGACACTTTTTAAACGTCAGTATATTGTTCGAAACAAAAAACAGGTTTTACCAACTTTAACGGGAATTCAATTGATTGACACGATTCAGAATGAATTGGTGAAATCTGCCGAACTTACGGGAACTTGGGAAAAGCAATTGAAAGATATTGAAAAAGGAACTTTCACCGCCGCAGCATTCATTAGAAACATGAAACGTATGGTGGAAGCTTTGGTTTATGAAGTTCGAAGCGAAACCAAGCACGCTAATATTTCGCATGCTGCAACGATTCAGAAACCTGTTGTAAAAGCAGAAAAAGAGAAAAAGAAAGTTGCAGGAATTTCGGCAGAAAAATGTCCAAAATGCCAAAAAGGAAATATACTGAAAGGAAAATCAGCTTTTGGATGCAGCGAATATAAATCGGGCTGCGATTTTGTACTGCCTTTTGTTTTTCATGATAAAAAAATTACAGAAAGCCAATATTTACGATTGGTTCAGAAAGGTTCTACAGTAAATATAAAAGGCTTTAAAACCGATTCTGGAACTGTTGAAGGTTTAATTCGTTTTGAGGAAAACTATAAACTGAAATTAGAGCCAAAGAAAACAGATAAAAAAGCCGAAGCAAAAGAAAGTTCAGACACTTTGGTTTGTCCGAAATGCAAAAAAGGAACTATTCTAAAAGGCAAAACGGCTTATGGCTGCGCCGAATACAAATCGGGATGTGATTTTAAAGTTACTTTTGATGAAGTTCGAGCAAAATTAAAAGACCAAAAACCAACTAAGGAACTGGTTTATTCTATTTTGAGTGAAAGCGTTTGATTTTTTTTAGCCACGAATTCACGAATTTTTATTGATATACTAGATGTTTTATTTGTCGCGAATTCCACGAAAGCTTTAATTTATTTCACTCAGATTTGAGCAGATTATTACAGATTTTAAATATGTAAAATTCATCGCAAACCATCATTACTGCATTTAAATAAAAATTCGTGAATTCGTGGCTAAAAAAAAATTCATACTTTAGTAGCATATTACCAAACCCAAAATCTCATAAATATGTTTCAGAAAATTACTCTTTTAACCCTTGTATTAGCCGCAGTTTCTTGCCAAAAAAAAGAAACGGTTGAAAAAGATAAAATCAAAAAAGCCGACTGGCTAATCGGGAATTGGGAGAACACAACTCAAGATGGAGTTTTATCTGAAAACTGGCAAAAATTAAACGATAGTACTTTTAGTGCTGTTTCTTATTTTATAAAAGGAAAAGACACCATTCATTCTGAAAGTATTATTCTGGCACAATTAGGAGAAACGTTGACTTACAAAGCAACTGTAAAAGGACAAAACAATGACAAACCAGTCTTCTTCCCTTCTACTTCTGAAACAGATAAACAATTGATTTTTGAGAATCCGAAACACGATTATCCTCAAAAAATCACTTACACAAAAGGTGCAAACAATACTTTGACAGCAGAAATTTCTGGGAATTTGAACGGTAAACCGAGTTCGGAGAAGTTTGTTATGACGAAGAAGTAAGCAAATAGAAATTTAGTAATCCTATTTAATATTAGATGAGAATATATTCATCGCTTCAAATTGGCGATTACCATCAAAATAATTGTGAAGATCATTTATTTGTTGGCGAATATGGCAAAAATAAAATTCTTTGCGCTGTGATGGATGGTTGTACCACTGCTTTAGAAAGTCAATTTGCTTCTTTACTAGTTGGGAAAATTCTAAAAAAAATCTGCATAGAAAAAGGTTATAAAGAATTTATTGAAAAAAAGTCAGAACCTATTCTTCCAGAAGAAAATCTAAAGCTTATTTTACAAGATTTATTAAGTGAACTCCGTATTGTTAAAAATCAGCTGCTAATTGATGAAAAAGAATTACTGACAACGCTAATAATTCTTGTATTTGACAAAGAACAAGAAAGTGGTATTGTATTGGTAATTGGTGATGGTCTAGTAAATATAAACGGAAAAATAACGGAGTTTGAACAAGACAACAAACCCGATTATTTAGGTTTTCATCTTACTGAGGATTTTCAAACTTTTTACAATTTACAAAACCAAAAAATCACATTCAATACACTAGATGATATTAGTATTTCTACTGATGGCATTTTTACTTTCGAAAAATTGCTACCAAAGAAATCTAAAGAAGAAATTGATGTAATTCAATTTTTGACAATTGACAAAGTAAACTCTGAAAAGGATGATATGTTTGCTTCTAAACTAAAAATATTAGAAAATGAGTTCGGATTAAAACCAACAGATGATTTCTCAATTATTAGAATAATTAAATAAATGAATTTATAAAGTATTTTTATTCGCTGCAAAAAAATCACTCATTCTCCCCGATCTTATTCACCATAAAAATCATCAGAATACCTAAAAGCGCCATTACGAAAAAAGCCCATTTCATGCTTGAATATTCAGAGATAAAACCAACCATTGGCGGAACTAATAAAAACCCAAGATAGCCAATTGTAGATATTGAAGTTAAAGCAGAACCACTGCTCAATTTTGAAGATCTTCCTGCAATACTAAACACTAACGGAACTACGCAAGAAACCCCAAATCCGATTAAAACGTAGCCAAAAATTGTTGGATATGCGTATGGTAGTATAAAACAAATACCAAAGCCAACCGTTATTAAGATTCCGCTATAAAGCAGGATTTTTTTAGTTCCAAATTTAGTTACACCATAATCACCAAAAATACGTCCTAAAGTTACAGCCGAAGCAAAAAACACAAACGCAGCGCTGGTTAGTTTTGGTGAAGCTTTTAATATATTTTCGAAATAAATTCCGCTCCAATCGTACATCGTGTTTTCGCAAGCCATAGAAACGAAACAAATCAGAGAAAATTTTACCAAATTCTTTTCTGGCATAGAGAAAAACTTCTTTTTAACCGGAACAGGTTCGTTATGAATGCTCATCGGGTAAAAACAAGCCGTCAACGCCAGCATAAAAATACTCACTCCCAATAAATGATGTGATGGCGCAATTTTCTGCGTTACCATTACATAACCTAATCCTGCTCCCGAAAAAACAGCGATACTCCAAACCGCATGAAAACGCGTAATAATTGACTTTGGATACAATTTCTGTACTTCCAAAGATTGTGCATTTATAGACAAATTGAAAATATTACGAGAAGCTCCAAAAAATAAAAGTATAATAACCAACTGCCAAACAAATGCCGCTAAACCTGGCAAAGACAGCGCAACATTAAACATAACTGCTCCAAGCAGCATGATGTAACGACTGCTGTATTTGTTTAACAGTTTTCCTGTAAAAGGCATCGTCAACATTAAACCTATTGGAAAAGCGAATAAAACGGCTCCAAATTCGGCTTCAGAAAGTTTTAATTGGGCTTGTATATGTGGAATTCTCGAAACCCACGAAGAATAACCAAAACCAGAAAGGAAGAAAAAAACAGTATTGGCAATGCGATATCCTCGAGGCGTATTTTGAATCTTTTTAAAGAATGGTAAAATCATGAAATCGTTTTTCAGACTGCAAAATTAAGCCTTTTAAAGTTTATCGCACTACAACTTCTAACAAGAATTTCGATTAAATGCTCTAAAATCAACATTTAACAATTTCGATACTAAATGAGAAAAAAATAAAATTGTTAAAGTTATTTTAATTTCTACATTTGCATTGTTTTTATTTATTCTAAATAAAATTAATTATAAACCAAATTCAAAATAATAATGAATTACCTCAGTTTGAAAACTTCACGTTTTCTATTTTCAGTCAGTCTACTATTTTCGTTTTTATCTGCCTTTGCACAAAACCACGGAAAAATTAAAGGAACAATCACAACATCTGATGGCGATGCTGCTGCAGGTGTCAATATTATCCTTAAAAACACCAAATACGGCACCGTTTCTAATGATGACGGCAGTTTTGAATTTAACAGAGTAAAACCCAGCACTTACATTATACAGGTATCTTTATCGGGCTATGAAACACTTGAAAGAGAAATAATTGTCACTGAATTTGAAACCATTACCACTAATTTACAATTAAAGGTTTCTAATAAGGAATTGAACGAAGTGGTCATAAATGGCAAAAAAAGTAACTTATCAAAAAAGACCGATTATGTTGCTAGAATGCCATTAAAAAACCTGGAAAATCCGCAGGTTTACAATGTTATTCATAAAGAACTATTACAAGAGCAAATTGCGGTAGACATAAGAAGCGCGGTTCAAAATGCTACTGGCGCAATCTCAAAAATATATCCTTCTGGCGGACTTGAAATTAGTTTTAGAGGATTCAGCACAGGCGTCAACGCACGAAACGGTATGGAGACTCTTTCTGGACGAAGCTCAATCTCCATTGATAATGCCGAGCGAATTGAGGTGCTAAAAGGCCCTTCTGGAACTTTGTTTGGTTCTTCTGTTTCTTCATTTGGAGGAGTTGTAAACTTGGTGACCAAAAAGCCTTTTGAAACTAGCAAAACAGAGATATCTTATACAGGAGGAAGTTTTGGACTGCAGCGCGTAGCGGTAGATTTTAATATGCCTTTGACTCAGAATAAAAAAGTTTTGTTTAGAATGAACGCTTCTGCAAATACAGAAAATAGTTTCTTAAATTATGGTTTTAATAAAACAGTCTTATTTGCACCAAGCCTTATTTATAAAGCAACAGACAGATTAACGCTGAGTTTAGACACAGAGATTTTCAACACCAACAATACCCGTCCTACTTACGGACGTTCTTATGCGGCAGGACTTACCAACCCAACAGATCTAAAAGTAGATTACAGAACAAGCTTATTTGCCGATGATCTTGATGCGAAAACAAGTTCTCCTAAAATATTTGCTCAGGCAGAATATAAATTTTCTGATAATTGGAAATCTACAACGCTGTTCTCACTAGTAGACGAACGTGTCAATCATAGTTATCAATACTACACTGCGTGGAAATCGCCAACAGAAGTTCAAAGAATGGTATCGCGTTTTGGGCCAATTCATAATAACTTTACCAATTTTCAGGAAAATATCAATGGTGAATTTTCTACCGGAAGCATCAAACATAAACTCTTAGCCGGTATTAATTACAGATTTACAAAAGGCACATTTAAATATGCTACAACACAGGTTTTAGATGTAATTGATGTAACGACAGCTTTCGAGCCCATTCGAAAAAGCGACGTAGATCCAAAATTGAAAGAAATGCAATTTGGTGTTCCAAATGAGCAGACTTTTAGTGTTTATGCTTCAGATGTAATTAGTTTTACAGATCGCTTATCGGCAATGTTAAGCCTTCGTTTGGATAACTTTGTTCAGAAAAAAATTGAAGATACAGAGGGTTACAATCAAACTGCTTTGTCTCCAAAATTAGGTTTAGTTTATGAACTGGTTAAAGAACAAGTTTCCTTATTTGGAAATTATATGAATGGCTTTCAAAATGCTGGGCCAGTAAATCAGCCAGATGGATCAATATTAATTTTAAAACCAATTTATGCGAATCAATATGAAGGTGGTGTAAAAGTAGAAGCATTCAACAAAAAATTAAGCACAACACTGAGCTATTACAATATTACAATTGACAATGCTACCAGAACAAATCCGGATGGTTATAACATTCAGGACGGGAAACAAGTAAGCAAAGGAATTGATTTTGAATTTATCGCCAATCCGATAAACGGTTTAAACTTGACTGCTGGTTATGCTTACAATGACAATCGTATCGTTAAATCGTCTGACGCTTCAATTGAAGGAAACAAGGCTAGCGGCGCACCAGAAAATGTAGTGAATTTTTGGCTTTCGTATAAATTTCAAAACACACTAAAAAATTTAGGTTTTGGTTTTGGAGGAAATTATGTAGACAAACAATATAAATTTGAAGACGAAAGCTTTTATGCTCCTTCTTATTCTATTTATAGTGCGACTGTATTTTACGACAGACCCGTATGGAGACTTGGGGTTAAATTCAACAACCTGACAAACACTAAATATTGGGATTCCTATGGAATGGCTCAAACTCCAGCAAACTTCTTAGTAAACCTAACGGTAAGACTTTAGTTTTTTTACTCAACTACTTTCTAAAACCTCGAAATCTATGCATATGAAATAGGCTTCGAGGTTTTTCTAAAGTTTTTATTTTTAATTATTCTAAATAAAACTTATGTTTGTAGAAAATATTATTCAAATAATTTAAACTTGATCTTATGAAATCAAATACTTTAAAAACAATAAGCTTTTTATTTTTAATGCTTTTTGCTGCACCTCAACTTTTTGCTCATGCTCTTTGGATAGAAACTAAAGCAAACGGAACAAAAGGAAAAGCTCAGGAAATTTCTGTTTACTTTGGAGAGTTCTCTGATAATGACATTACAAAAGCTGACAAGTGGTTTTCTGATTTAAAGGATTTCTCTTTGGTTGTAATTTCTCCTTCAAAAAAAGAAACTAAATTAACATCTAAGGCTTTAGATAATAAATATCAGGCTTTCTTTACACCAGATGAAGATGGTGTTTACACTATCGTAATGCATCACACGGTAAAAGATGTTTACGGAACTATGAAATTAGATTACAATTCTAGTGCAACTGTTGTGGTTGGAAATAAAGCTTCAGGAAACACTATCGCCTCTAATACTAATAAAATAGCGGTTTTCTCAGAAAATGCAGATGCTGCAAAAAAAGACACTAAAATTACTGGAGTAGCTTCTTACGATGGAGCTATTGCAAAAGAAACAAAAATTAAAGTAATTGCACCAAACGGATGGGAAAAAGAATTATGGACAAATGATAAGGGAGAATTCTCTTTTACGCCTATATGGTCTGGAAACTATATGGTAGAATATGCTCACACAGATAAATCATCTGGTGAACACAATGGAAAAAAATATGATGAAATCTGGAAAATGGCTACTTACCAAATTTCAGTAAAATAATACCCTAAAATTTATTCTTAGCGTTTAATTTCAATTTAAAAACCTTGCCATTGAGTAAGGTTTTTTTATTACTATTTATACCAAATTAAAATAATACCACAAAACTCTTAAGCAAATCTTAAGAAAACAATAATAAAAATTTAAGCAAGAAAATCAGTTCATAATTTTCTGTTAAAGAGTCTGTGTCTTTATATTTGCACTCGATAATTTTTATTGAATCTAAATAAATACCATGAAATATAATTTACTATTTGCACTTGGATTATTAAGTTTTGTCTCTTACGGTCAAGATTACTCAAGCAACGAAACTACATCTTCAGTTACTGATACAGTAAAAAATAAAAAAGGAGAAATTCTAAACGAGGTTGTAGTTACTAAAACAAAAGAGCCAAAACCTGTAACAGCAGTTCGTTCTGGATTAAAGCCAATGGATAATCCCCAATCGATACAAGTAATCGGTTCTGATGTTATCGAACAGCAGCAAGCTATCAGATTAAGCGAAGTTCTTAAAAATGCCAATGGTGTTTATGTAAGTTCTGCTCGTGGTGGTGCGCAAGAGTCTTTCTTCTCTAGAGGTTATGACATGTCGGCTAACAATATGTTCAAAAATGGTTTCCGTTATAATTCAGGTTCTATTCCTGATGTTTCAGGCTTAGAAAAAGTAGAATTCTTAAAAGGGGGATCAGCTTTATTATTTGGAAACGTAGCACCAGGAGGAATTTTAAACTTAGTAACCAAAACTCCTCAGTTTAAAAGTGGAGGGGAAATCTCAATGCAAATGGGAAGCTATTCTTATTACAAACCAGCATTTGATTTCTATGGAGGTCTTAATAAATCAATCGCATTTAGAATTAATGGTTCTTACGAGAATTCAGAAAGCTATAGAGATGTGGTAAAAAATGAACGTTTATACATTAATCCATCTTTGCTTTTTGTCATTAATCCAAAAACTCAAATCACAGTTCAAGGAGACTATTTAAGCGCAGATTGGACACCTGATTTCGGAACTGGAATTATCGGAAAAGAAATTTTAGACTTGCCTCGTAATGCTTTCTACGGAGCACTTTGGTCAAATGGTACAACGAAATCTTCTAGTGCATCTGTATTATTAAATCACGATTTCAATAAAAATTGGAAACTGAACTTCAATAGTTCTTATCAAACATACAATAGAACACAAAAATCTACAGCTCAACTATCAAATTTAGATGACACCAAAATATATCCAATTCCAGGTTACTGGAACAGAGGATTAACTCAGGGGCAAAACTTAGAGCAAATTTTAGGAGACCAATTAAGTCTTCAGGGGAACTTTAATACTGGTTCTGTAAAACATCAAATTTTTACTGGTGTAGACTGGGAAAATTCGTTTGCAACTGCTTATACTTATGCTTTTAGTGAAGAAAAAGTAAAAGTAAACGGCAAGTATGATCCAAGTCTTTATGACACTATTTATCTATATGATTTTGATCCGTCAACACAACGAAATGACATTCCGAACGCAAGAGCTACTCAAATTACAAAAACAGATACAAATCGTTTTGGAGTTTATTTTCAAGATTTCGTTTCAATTACGGATAAATTCAAAGTATTGGCAGGTTTAAGATGGTCTTGGCAAGAAGCTGAAGTTAGCACTTATAAAGAAACCAAAACAGGAGCTGGAAATCCAGAAGATGCAGTTCCAACAGTTACTCCAAAACGTTTAGACAATGCATTTTCTCCTAAAGCTGGATTAGTGTATCAGCCAACAAAAGATATTTCAGTATTTGGAAGTTATTCGACTTCTTTTACACCAAATACAGGAACAACTGTTGACTTACAACCTCTTGAAGCTTCTATTATTGATCAATATGAAGTTGGAGTAAAAACAGATTTCTTTAAAGGTTTATTAAGCACAAATGTTACGGTTTACCAAATTACTAATAGCAATTTTGCGCAAATGGCACCGTATAAAGCAGATGGAAGCGAAAATAATGATAGCAGCATCAAACTTTTAAGTGGAGAAACAAAAAGCAAAGGAGTTGAAGTTGATGTTACTGCAAGACCTGTTGAAGGTTTAAATATTATTGCAGGATATAGCTATAATGATATGCGTTACACTAAAACTTCAGGATTAAACGGAAGTTTTATTGAAGGAGACCGTGTAGCAAGAACACCATCAAACACAGCAAATTTAAGCTTCTTTTATACTTTACAAGAAGGATTCTTTAAAGGCGTATCTGTTGGTGCAATAGGAAATTACATTGGAGACAGAATTGGAGGATGGAACAACCAATATGATTCTAAAAAACCAGATGGAATCTGGTACAGAGAAATCCCATTAGAAGGTTATGTTACAATTGACGCATCTGTTGGGTATACTTGGAGAAAATTCTCTATCCTTTGCAAATTATCAAACATTACAAACGAATTAAACTATACTGTTCACGAAAATTACAGTGTGAACCCAATCGCTCCTCGTCAGGTTATGACAAGCTTGCGTTACAAGTTCTAAAATATTGAATTAGATGTTTTTTTTTGATTTATCCCGAGATTTTCTGTTTCTCTAGAAGTAGAAAAATCTCGGGATTTATATTTTTAGCAAAAAGTAATACAAAACTTACTTTTGTTTTGTTTTTTGATAAAATGAGCTATTTTTGCATTTAACAATATGAAACATGAACTACAACTTATCATTTCAGGAAAGAGCGAAGTTAAGCATGGAACAATTATCCAAGCAGCAGCCAGTTACCTTAAAAGAAGCCAAAGCTCAAGCACAATGGCTAAAGAATTCAAGCATTTCAAAAAACAAGAAAAAGAGACCTTAGAAGGGTTTATCGAATTAAATAATCTTTGGATTTTAAATATCAATCTTGATAATTATGTTTCTGAAGGAGCTGAACAAAAAGTCTATTTAAAAGACGGGAAGCATGTAATCAAACTTAATGATTCTATTTATTATAACTCTTGGATAGATTATTTCAATAATCTATTGTTAAACAATTTCTTTTTCCCAGACACAGCGTACAATTTATTAGGCTTTTTCAAAAACGAAGATATCATATATGCGGTTGTTGAACAGCCTTTCGTAAAAGCAACTGAACCAACTGACTTAGAAGTTGTAAAGAAGTTTATGCTTGTAAACGGTTTTTTAAATACCAAAAACAACGATTATTATAATCCTGATTTAGGAATTATTCTTGAAGATCTTCATGACGAAAATGTATTAACAGAAAATGGTATACTTCAATTTATAGACACCGTTTTCTATATTAAAGATAATTTCTATGAAAATTAAAAAACTAATTTCGTAAAAAAAAAACAGAATTTCTACTGACACACTGCTGTCACTTCCTATCATTTAATTTGCATTATAAAACACAAAAAAGATGAGCAAATTAGATTTAACTAAAACGGACAAAACCTACTATACTACCAAAACTACTCCTGAAATTGTTTATATAGAAAAAGCAAATTATATATCGCTTACAGGTCAAGGAGATCCTTCTGGAAAAGATTTTTCAGAAAAAATTCAAGCGTTATATACCACAGCTTATGCCATTAAATTTATGCATAAAGCTATGAACAATGATTTTGTTGTTCCAAAACTAGAAGCCTTGTGGAGTTTTGATAATAAAAAATACGCATCCATCTCAATGGATGAAGCTCCGCTGAAAATACCCCGCTCCGAATGGAATTACAGAATCATGATTAGAATGCCTCATTTTGTCACGAAAGAACAAATCGAAGAGGCCATTGCTATTGCAGTAAATAAAAAACAAAATGCATTAGCTAAAACAATTGAATTCTTTGAAATGGAAGAAGGCAAAGTTATTCAGGTTCTTCATATTGGTCCTTTTGATACTGAACCAAAAACACTAAAAAAAATCCAAGAATTTAGCACCGAAAACAATCTGCAGCAAAATGGGCTGCACCACGAAATTTATCTTTCGGACTTTCGCAAAACAGCTCCCGAGAAATTAAAAACAATACTGAGAGAACCTGTCAAATAGTTTTTTTTTAGTTCGTGGCGAAAAAAAAGACCTAACAGGTTTTTAAAACCTGTTAGGTCTGCTTATAAAAAGAAATATTTCTTACTTCAAACCAGCCAAACTCCGCTCGATTGTAGCAATTTTTGCTAGAGTACCTGCTTCTTTTTGTTTTTCAATAATTTAAACTTTGTTTAAAACAGAAGCGATATGATTAATTATTTTACTATTCTATCTAGCTAAGATGAAATTTCAAATAATTACCATATATTTAACACGATTATTTCCCCAAAATTAAATATCGTAACTGTATGCAACAGAGATTTTTTTTCAGCTTACTATTTGCACTTTTTTTCATTTCTTGTGAGAGTAATGATAATAACGAAGAAATTATTCCAGAAATCAAGCCTCCAACTGTTTTTACACCAACTAAATGGACAAAAGGAGACGGCACAATTGATGATCCTTATCAAATTGAAACACCAGAACATCTTTTTTATTTATCAAAAATAGTAAATGAAGCAGTTCCAAAAACTCCAGAATCTGAAATCTTTTTAGGTAAAAATTTCAAAATAATGAACGATATTGATTTAAATAATATGCTATTTACACCTATTGGAAAAAATAGAGAATTACCGTTTTTTGGTAACCTGGATGGGAATTTTAAAAAAATATCTAATTTGAAAATAAAAATTATCGATGAGCATCTTCCTTCTGGTCTATTTGGAAATTTAAATGCTTCTATAAAAAATTTAAGCATAATAGACAGTTCTATTGAAGGAGTAAATTTTGTAGGTGGCTTCGCTGGTGAAACAAATGGAAATATAGAAAATTGTACATTTGAAGGAACCATTATTGGCAAAAATTATGTTGGAGGCATTGTTGGACTTGGTTCGGTTAGTATAACTAATTGTTCCTTCAATGGAAGCATACAAGGAGAAGGTGATATTGGTGGCATAATAGGATTCTGCTATGCTCCAACAGGTCAAATAAAAAAATGCTTTAACAAAGGAACTATCAAAGGAATCTCAACATTGGGAGGCATCGTAGGATATAAAAGTGATTGTCCTGTACAAGAGTGTTACAACATTGGTAATATTACGGCAAGTGAACAAACTGCAGGGGGAATAATCGGATGGAGTACCGGAGGCAACAATTTAAATGTACCAAACTATACGAACAATTGTTATAATAAAGGAAAAATTCTGGCCCAAAAATATACTGCTGGCATTATTGGAAGACAAGATTCCGGACAAGTAAACAATTGTTACAACACAGGAGAAATTTCAAAATTATCTGAAGAATACAGCAATCCAATCGCTAAAGGATATGATTATGATTTTAATTCAGTTGATAATTGTTATTACTTAAGTTCCTCAATAATTTTAGACCCTACTATTGTTCTAATTAGAGGTACCAGTAAAGATCAAAACTACATGCAGACAGTTTCATTTGTAAATGACTTAAATAAAAATAATTCGCCAAAAGCATGGAAACAGGACAAAACACCCAATATAAATGATGGTTATCCAATCTTGTCCTGGCAATAATAGATTCCATTTTCTAGCATGTATAAAAAAATCCCATCTACAACAAAATGTTGAGATGGGATTTTATATTTTAGATAAAATCAAAAATCTATTTCAAACCAGCCAAACTCTGCTCGATTGTAGCAATTTTTGCCAAAGCATCGGCTTGTTTTTGTTTTTCTAAATTAAGCACTTTCTCTGGAGCTCCGTTTACGAATTTCTCGTTAGAAAGTTTTGCTTCTACAGATTTCAAGAATCCTTTTGTATAATTCAATTCTTCTGTCAATTTAGCAATTTCAGCTTCAACATCGATGTTTCCTGTAATCGGAATGAAGTATTCATTTGATTTTACACGGAAAGACAATGCGCCATCAACTTTTTCTGAAACATATTCGAAAGCAGAAACGTTTCCTAATTTCGTGATGATTGAATCAAAGTACGTTGAAACATTTTCGCTGTTGATTCCTTTTAATTCGATTGCATCTTTAAACGGAATATTTTTATCTTTTCTGATGGTTCTAATTCCAGAAATTACTTCAATTGAATTTTCGAAATCACTAATTAATTTTGCATCAAATGATTTTACTTCTGGCCAAGTTGAAACAATTAAAGCTTCTTCTGGAGTTCTTTCGGCAATTAACTGCCAAATTTCCTCCGTTAAGAAAGGCATAAACGGATGCAATAACTTCAAGTTGTTTTCTAGCATTTCGATCGCTTTCGCGAAAGTTACGCTGTCAATTGGCTGTTGGTAAGCAGGTTTGATCATTTCTAAGAACCAAGAACAGAAGTCATCCCAAACCAATTTATAGATTGCCATAAGAGAATCTGAAATTCTGTATTTCTCAAAATTATCTTCAATATCAACCAAAGTCTGCTGCAATTTCGCTTCGTACCATTCGATTGCCACTTTTGATGATTCTGGCTGTGCGATAGTTTCAGAAACTTCCCATCCTTTAATCAATTTGAAAGCATTCCAAATCTTGTTTGAAAACGCTTTTCCTTGACTGCACAATTCCTCATCAAACATAATATCGTTTCCTGCAGAAGCACTTAAAAGCAATCCTACACGAACGCCATCGGCACTAAATTTATCGATCAAATCTAAAGGATCAGGAGAATTTCCTAATGATTTAGACATTTTACGACGTTGTTTATCACGAACCAATCCGGTCAAATATACATTTGTAAATGGTTTTTCCCCTGCATATTCGTAACCAGCAATGATCATTCTGGCAACCCAGAAAAATAAGATATCCGGACCCGTTACCAAGTCATTCGTTGGATAATAATATTTAAAGTCTGGACTTTCTGGATCCATAATGCCACCAAAAACAGACATTGGCCATAACCACGAAGAAAACCAAGTATCTAGCGCGTCAACATCTTGTTTTAAGTTGTCGGTTGTTAGTTGTTGGTTGTTGGTTTTTTCTTTTGCTAAAGCTAAAGCGTCTTCAATGTTTTCAGCAACTACGAAATCTTCTTTTCCGTCTCCGTAATAGTAGGCCGGAATTTGTTGTCCCCACCACAATTGACGAGAAATATTCCAATCGCGAATATTATTTAACCAATGCGCATAAGTGTTTTCGAAACGTTTCGGGTGTAATTTAATATCTCCTGTTTCTAAAACCGATTTTATGGCTGGTTTTACCAATTCTTCCATTTTCAAGAACCATTGGTCAGATAATCTTGGTTCGATTACCGCTTTTGTTCTTTCAGAAGTTCCTACTTTATTTAAGTGTATTTCTGTTTTTGCTAAAGCGCCAATTTCTTGAAGTTCTTTTTCAATTTCTTTACGAACTACAAAACGGTCTTTTCCTTGATAGTGTAATCCGAAGCTGTTTAAAGTTGCATCTTCATTAAAAATATCAACGATTTCAAGGTTGTGTTTTTCACCCAACGTTTTATCGTTCATATCGTGAGCAGGCGTTACTTTCAAACATCCTGTTCCGAATTCAACATCTACATATTCGTCTTCTATAATAGGAATTACTCTGCCGCAAATTGGAACAATAGCTTTTTTACCTTTTAAATGTGTAAAACGCTCATCGTTTGGATTGATACAGATTGCTGTGTCTCCAAAAATAGTTTCTGGACGAGTTGTGGCAATGGTCAAAAATTCCTCAGTTCCCTCGATTTTATATTTTAAGAAAAATAATTTCCCTTGTTGTTCTTCATAAATTACTTCTTCATCAGAAAGCGTAGTTTTTGCTTCTGGATCCCAGTTTACCATACGGTATCCTCTGTAGATCAAACCTTTATTGTATAAATCTACAAACGATTTAATTACAGAAGAAGACATATCTGGATCCATTGTGAATTTGGTGCGTTCCCAATCGCAAGAAGCGCCTAATTTCTTAAGTTGTTCTAAGATTGTTCCACCATATTTATCTGTCCATTCCCAAGCATGTTTTAGGAACTCTTCGCGGGTCAAATCGTTTTTATTGATTCCCTCTGCTTTTAATTTTGCTACCACTTTTGCTTCAGTAGCAATAGAAGCGTGATCTGTCCCAGGTACCCAACAAGCGTTGAAACCTTTAAGACGCGCTCTACGAATTAAAACATCCTGAATCGTATTATTCAACATATGTCCCATGTGAAGGACTCCAGTGACGTTTGGCGGCGGGATTACAATGGTGTACGGTGTTCTATGATCTGGTTCTGAATGAAAATAATTGTTTTTCATCCAGTAATCATACCATTTACTCTCAATCGTCTTAGCGTCAAATTGTGCTGGAATTGTCATTTATATATGTTTAATCGTTTATTTGTTTAACCGTTTAATCGTTTTTGATCATTGGACTTCAATTAATTCATTTTCTAGTTTTCTGTTTTCAAAAAGATCATTTATAATTCAATCCCAACGATTAAACAAATAAACGATTAAACAGTTAAACAAAAAAAATGGTTTAATTTTTGTATTTATAACTGACAGCAAAAGTAAATAATTAAGTAGACTATAAAAAGAGAAATAATAATTTGTGTGTTAATTAAAAGAATGTATATTTACTTACAATTAAAAAAAGATTTCATATGAAAAATGCAGCCTCTTTTATTGCAGTCTTATTGTTTAGTGCAATAAGTTATGCGCAAAATGGCCCAAAAATTGAATTTGCAGCTCCTGATAATACAATTGATTATGGAAAAATTTCTAAAAGTGACAATGGGCTTCGTTCGTTTGAATTTACCAACACTGGAGACGCTCCATTATTAATTACAGGTGCAGAATCTACAGTAAGTTCAATCATTGTAACAAAACCTGCGGCAGCAATTTTGCCGGGCAAAAAAGGAAAAATCGATGTAAAATATAATATGGTCGCAGGACCTATTCGTAAAACAATTACTGTTGAAACCAATGCAGTAAACTATCCTGACGGAAGAGTAGCTCTTAAAATTAAGGGCGAAGTTCAATAAGAATTAAATAATCTAAATAACAAAAATAGCTGTCTCGAATGGACAGCTATTTTTTTTTAAAAGCTTCAGAGAAGCAAAATATTTATAGCAAAAAGAATAAATGTTTACAACAAAAGCTCCAGAGGGGCGTCATATATTAAGTCTACAGAAAAAATATGTCGCTCCTCTGGAGCTTTATCCATTTTTGATATTACCACTTCTATAAATATTTCACCCCGCTGGGGTTTTTACAGATCAAAAAAATGTTATAAATATTTCTGTCCAATAAAAAAACTGTCCTTTTGAGACAGCTTCATTTTATTTTTGAAGAGAAGCATCTTGCTTCCCAAATCTTTCTTCTTTTATTTTTTCTCAGCGCATTCAGTAGTATCAAATTTATACTTTACGCTTTCAAAATCAATTGGTTTGTCTTTTACTAAATAGGTAACTCCCATTGTAGTTTGCATGGTTCCGTTTCCTAAAATAAGCTGATTATTGCGTTTTAAAAGCGCCATCGGATTCTTGAATGTTTTTTCTCCGTTTACATTGTCTTTAAAAGTATAATCTACAAACAAAGTATCACCATGAAATTCTCCTGCAACTTCTCCCGTTCTAACAGTTGAAGGCGCGACTCTCATAATCATATCTCCGGATAATTTTCCGTTTTTTAAAGTATTCAATTTTAAATCTATCGTATCCTTTTCATAAATTGCTTTGTAGCATGCAGTGCTTACTACTGTTTCTCCTTCTGCTTTTGCAGCTTCGGTAGCTTTTTGTTTTTCTTCATTTTTACAGCTTTGCAATCCGATGAAGGATAAAAGCAAGCAAGATAAGGTTAGATTTCTCATACTATTTTCATTTTATTGATATAACTATAAAATTAAAGAAAAAAGGTTTCAGCAAAAAGGTTTTGACAAAGTTTTTCTGTAAAAATGAAACCCGACAGGTTTTTAAAACCTGTCGGGTTTACTATGTTTCAAAAAAGTTACAAATTTTTGATTACAAATTCAGACCTTCTGTTCAATTCATGTTCTTCTTCTGAGCACGATTCATCGGTTTTGCATTTTACAATTGGAACCGATTCTCCATAACCTTTTGCAGAAACTCTTTTGGCTTCAATTCCTGATTGAATAATAAACTCTCTAGTTGAATTGGCTCTTTTCTGAGATAAATCGGCATTGTATTTTTCATTTCCTCTTGAATCGGTATGCGATCCAATTTCGATGACCATTTCAGGATATTTTTTCATTAATTCTACAACTCTGCCTAAAATCACTTTGGATTCTTTACGAATATACCACAAATCATAATCAAAGTAAATCGGGTCAGTTTTAATGATCAAACGATCTTTGTCTTTTACAACATCTTTTTCTTTTGCTAAAATCTCTTTTACTTTTTCCTGCTTTCTAACTTCAGCCGCAACGATTGCCGCTTCTTTGGCTTTTTTCTCTTTTTCTTTTAATTCAAGTGCAACCAAAGCTTCTTTTTTCTTGTTTTCTTCTTCAATAATAATTTCCTGCTTTCTTTTATTTTCAGCAATCTCCTTTTCTTCTTTTTTAATAGCGTCTAGAGATCTCAAAGCCAAAGAACCATCATTTACTTTATCTCTTGTTTTGTCCAAGGTCAATATTTTAGAAGCGTTGGTATAGTTTTCTTTGAAAGCGCTAATTTTATACGAAGTCTCACAGGCAACCGTAAAACTGAATTTTCCGTCAGCAGAAGTTGTAATAGTGTTCAAAGTTTTATTCTCTGAATCCTGCAATAAGACTGTTGTATTTTCTAAAGCCAATTGCGTATCAACATCTATAATCGTTCCAGCAATAAACTGCTTACAATCTTCAACAATCAAATCTTTTATTTCTTTGAATTGATAAATATCGTCGCTTCCCTTTCCTCCTTCTCTATTTGACGAGAAAAATCCTTCTTTGGTATTCGAATCTACGTTAAACGCAAAATCATCTAAATTAGAATTTAACGGAAGCCCAACATTTACTGGTTTCGAATAATCATTTCCGTTTATTTCAGAAACGAAAACATCTAAAGATCCATATCCTAAATGTCCGTCTGATGAAAAATATAATTTATTATCTGCCGAAGCAAAAGGAAACTGCTCTCTCTTATCGGTATTAATTTGCGGACCTAAATTCTTCGGCGTATCATACGCTCCTTTATTTATATTAACCGAATAAATATCAAATGAACCCAAAGAACCTGGCATGTCTGAAGCAAAATACAATACTTTTTCGTCGGCACTTAAAGCAGGATGCTCAACAGAATAATTCGAACTGTTGAATGGAAGCGACGTAATATTAGTCCACTTTCCTTCTACCAGTTCAGCTTTAAAAATCTGAAGATTGGAGATTTTCTTGTCATCTTTTTTCTTCTTGCCGTTTTTAGAATTGTTTCTCGTAAAATAAATCGTTTTGCCATCTTTTGTAAAAACAGCATTCGATTCGTGCATCCCAGTTTTCAATTCTTTCGCAAAATAATGAACAATAGAATCTGCCGAATTGATGTTTTTTAAAGGAATTGAAACCAAATTCAAATAGGTTTCATTATCCCATTTGTATTTTTTATCGAACAAGCCTGGTTTTAATTTAACTCCAGCAAAAACTAGATTTTCTTTGTATTTAACCCCTCCAAATTCAGAATTTGGCGTATTTATCGCGAGGTTTTTAATTTCAAAACGTTTGCCAATTGCGGTAACATTTTCTAAAGTTTTCAGTTCTTTTTCAAAATTGGCAAGATCTTCAGAATTGGATGATTTAGCATAATACTCTTTTAAATTGGCATTTGCATCGTCATTACTATTTGTTGCTTTTAAAGTCTGCGCGTATCTAAAATAATATTCTCGATCTAAATTATTGTTGTAATTTGAAACCAACAGACGATAATAACGCTGTGCTTTTACTAAATCATTGGTATAGAAATAAGAATCAGCCAAGTTTTTAATTACTTCTTGTGAAGGTCTTTCGTCAGCTAATTTTTGGTACAAAATAATAGCTTCGCTGTAATACGTTTTATCAAAAAAGCGTTTTGCTCTAATCAATTCCTGATCCTGTGCATTTATAAACTGTATTGAAAATACGAATATAATAACGAGTAGTTTTTTCATATTTTTCATTTTAGAAGAATCTTGGTGATTTATCAAATCCTTTTCCTAACAAGTCCAGATCGAACAACAGCATGATTTCGTGTGTTCCAGAATTAAACTCACCAAAGTTCGTGAGGGTATAATCGTAAGCATATCCTACTCTCAATGTCGGCGTGACATTAATATTGAACAGCGCACTAACGGAATCATCAATTCTATAGGCAGCACCAAACTCAAACTTTTCATTATACAAAACATTCGCAGTAACATCTAAAGTAATTGGTGCTCCTTTTACAAATTTTGACATAAATGCTGGTTTCAGCTTCACCTTGTCGCTAACCTGAAAAACATAACCAGCAGTTAAAAAAGTGTGTATTTCTTCGGAACCAAAAGCGTTCATTCCAGATTTTTCTTCAATGTATTTTGATTTTAGCAGATTGGGTGCAGATAATCCAACATAGAGATTGTCTCGAAAATAGTAAGCCCCGACTCCAATGTTTGGTTTTGTTGCATTTATATTTTCTGAAAAAGCAAAATCGGTCTGCGGATCTGTAAAACGAAATCCATTAAAATTAGTTTGCATAGATGAAAATCCTGCTTTTAAACCTAACGACAATTTATTTTTTCCGCCTAACTTTAGAACATAGGCAAAATCGGCATAAACATTATTTTCTTTTTTGGCACCATCCCCAATATCATCTGAAACAAATGAGATTCCCGCTTCTATTTTATCATTGATTGCTGTATGCCCAAAAAACGTAAATGTTTTTGGAGCACCATAAGCACCTACCCATTGTGTTCTGTACAATCCTCCAAAATTCATCATGGCAGGAACACCTGTTGCGTAAGCAGGATTGACTACGCTCATATTGTACATATAATGCGTATATTCAGGATCTTGCTGTGCAGAGACCGACAAATAAAAAAGGAAATTTATAAGGAGTATTATTTTTTTCATTTGAAAATTATATTAAAAATATAAAAAGAGATTTTATCGATTTAAATAAAGACGGCCTTGTTTGGGCGGTTTATTGTCTTTATTGAAATGCAGTACATAAAAGTAAACTCCATTGGGTGCAATGCCACCAGCGATACCACTCTTCTCGTAATTTTTTCCATCCCAGGCTGGTTTACTATTATCTCCTTTATACATTCCGTTTCCGTATCTATTATAAATTTCAAGTGTATAATTTGGATATAGAAATTCAATATCTTTTATCACAAACGAATCGTTTACACCATCTCCGTTTGGTGAGAATCCGTCTGGAATAAAGAAATCATTTGGCACATTATCACACTCTGTCAATGCGACCGTCACTTCAATATATTGTGAAGAAAGACAATCTGTACTTGAAAAATTAAATCCGTAGTATTTTCCCTGTTCAATTAAAGGAGTTGTGCTTGATAATAAATTTCCATTATTTGGCGAATCATACCAAACTACACTTGAAGGAACATTTGTATTATTTGATAAATCTGAAATTGTGGGATTATTTAGTCCGCAGAAGTTTTGCCCCCCTGAATTTAATACCGGAATTGGCGAATCGTCTACAGTAACCAAAACAGCCGTAGCTTCTGAAGTACAGCCTTGAGCAGAAGTTTCTCTCACATAATAATTACCCGATTCTAAAGCCAAAGTACTAGCTAGAGGCGTTGTTGAAGTTAGAGAATTATACCATTTATACTGATTCCCGTTTGGAACTAAATTTGCAACTTCTGCTTCATCAATTTTACAAAACTTCTGATTTTGAGCAACAGGTGCAGATGGAATTGGATTTATTATAAAATCATCAGTCACATTGCTTAAATTAACATCACAATTTGTTGCTGTATTGGTCAAATTTAATAATGTGATTTTAGTTGTTCCAGCATTTAAAAGTAATCCTGCAGGAATGATAAAATCTAATTTACCATTAACTACAGTCTGAGATATCGTTTGCAAACCAGAAGAATTGCTTTCTGACAATGTATAAGAAATGCTTGCGTTTGTTAAATTTCCTAAACCAGAAATCGAAGCAGAAACTGGATCATTCAAACAGAAATCATTTACTGCCACACTAACTGTTAAAGCATTTGGCA
This sequence comes from Flavobacterium nitrogenifigens, assembly GCF_003254565.1. GTDB lineage: Bacteria > Bacteroidota > Bacteroidia > Flavobacteriales > Flavobacteriaceae > Flavobacterium > Flavobacterium nitrogenifigens. The sequence continues at coordinate 232,264 of NZ_QJRI01000175.1, read as the reverse complement.
ACGGATTTATAACTAGATTTCCTGCCAAAAAAGCTGTATTGCTACATTGGGGAAAAGGATATGTAACATTTACAATATTTACAATCGTAATTACTGATAATCCTGCGTTTGTACTTAGATTACTTGAAATTGTAAAAGATGCTTTTCCTGCTGTTACTTCCATTTCTGTAATTTCTCCAGTAGCAACATTATCTCCATTAATATTATAAACAATTCGATAGTCTCCATCAAGCAATTGAGGCGCAGTAACTTCAATTAATGCTTCCTTACCTATACAAATAGGAGCCGCTGTTAATACGGCATTATCTAAATTAGGTAATGGCTGTATGATTACTGAAATCTTTGTTGGCGCTGAAGTACAGCCCGCTACAGAAGTTTCTGTAACATAATAATCTTCTGCTTTTAAAACATAATTGGCCGCAAGAGGTGTTGTTAGCGTTGCAGAATTATACCATTTATACTCTGCCCCACTCGGAACAAGATCAGCAGCTGTTGCGTTATCAGATTTACAAAATTCCATATCTTGGGCAATAGGTGCATCCGGTATTGGATTTATCATAAAATCATCCATTACATTAATTAAATCTACATCACAATTTGTAACGGTATTGGTTAAATTTAACAATGTGATTTTGGTTGCTCCACTATTTAAAAGCAATCCGGCAGGAATAGTAAAATCTAGTCTCCCACCTGTAACCGCTCCAGCTATTGTTTGCACAGCAGAAGAATTACTCTCTGACAACGAATATGTAATGCTAACATTCGTTAAACTCCCTAAACCAGAAATCAAAGCAGGAACAGGAGTATTCAAACAGAAATCATTTACTGCTACTTTTACTGTCGCAGCATTTGGCAATGGATTAATAATTAGATTTCCTGCAAGATTTGCAGCAATACCACATTGTGGCGAAGGATTTGTGATATTTACAATATTTGTAATTGTAACAACAGATAATCCGCTGTTTACATTTAAACTTCCTGGAACAGTAAAAGACGCTTTTCCTCCTACAGCTTGTATTACTGCCGTTTGTCCACTAGTCAAATTGTCTCCATAAATACTATATGTGATTCGATAACTTCCATCAGCTAATTGAGGTGCTGTAATTTCAATTAATGCATTCTCATTTTGACAAACAGAAGTAGCTGTTGACACTGCATTAGTTAAATCAGGTAAAGGAAAAATCGTTAAAGTATCTGAAAAAGGGCTAAAGATATCAGTACAAGAATTTTTACTCGCTAAATAATCAATATCCGTAATAGTAATAGTATATTCACCTACCTGTCCAAAATAAGATGAACTAATGGGAAAGTCAAGCACTCCATTGCTAAAACCTGTAACTATGTTTTGTGATACAGACCCTCTTGGCCCTACAATACTATAAGTAACACGGTATAATCCATTTGGAATACTATCAGGTCCTTGGGTAATTTTTCCTGAATATGTAGCTGTCGCGATTTGCGATGCACAAATATCTTTACTAACAACAACTGTTGCCCCTGTAAAATCAAGTCTTTCTTCAAGAGTAATTATAACAGAAGATGTTTCATCTTTACATATATTATTATCAGGAACTGCTAATACGGTATAGTTATAGATATATTCACCGGGCCCGTTAGTATCGAACAGTTCTTGAAGATTAATATTGTGATCTGTACTAGAAGTTAGTCCAGTTCCTGTCCAGGTACCGCCACTATCATAGTCAGTAAGCCGATCAAACAGGTCTAAATTGGTATAAGAGCCCAAATCGGTAGTTCCACAAAGCGCTAAATCTGCTGGCGTTCCTGCTTTTGGGGCCCTTAGAACTGTCACAACTATATTAGTTGACTTTTCAGTTGGAGAACAATCTAATACTGCTGGTACAGTATAGGTAAAGTAAAGTGTAGTTTTTTGATCTATATCTGAAATATCTATTACAGATCTTACTACTTGTCCTGTAATAGTATTTGTAAATGTTCCATTATCATGCGGCCCCATTGCATTACTGTCAAATGCTGTAAAAAGATTGAAGACACGTGCTTTATTACAAACCGTTGCCTGTGACCCCACACCGGCATAAGCCCCTATTGTAATTGTCACCACTGCTTTATCATCTACGCATCCTGAAGTAGTGGGAGCCGTATAGGTATAATGATAAGTACCTCCTTCGACAATAAGCTTGGGACTCAAAATACCTGTAGCCGGATCTAAACCTTTCAAATTATTATCATCGGTCCATGTCCCGCCAGGAACTGGGGAACCTTCTAATAAAGAAAATAAATTTACAGATTGATAAATTGGATTAGAAACATCACAAATCAATTCATTTGTATTATCGTCACCAGCACATTGTGCAGTTAATTTTGAAGAAATGAGGGTAAAAAAAATAAAAAACAATACAAAATGGTGGTAGCTAATGTAGTTTTTTGCCATAGATTAAATTTTCGCTAAACATAAGAAAATATTCAACAAAAAAACTAATTTTTAGTAAACTAATTTTCACAAAAAAAGCACATTTCCACAATACAGCAGTATAAAACAGGGTTTTGCAATAAATTGAAAAAATGACTTTCAATGCTTTTTACAATTCATCTTCTAGCTTAAATCTAAATTTAAGCACCAAACTATTTCGTTCTACTTCGATATTAACCCAAATATCATCTTCCGATTTTAAAAGGTTATTAATTTGCTGAAGACTATATCTATATGGTTGTGTATTATTAATACTGACAACAATATCCCCTTTGCGCAGTCCACATTTTTCGGCTGCAGAATTCTTACGCACATTTACTATTTCATATATAGGTTTAAGGGCAAATTTATATTTAAAATTATTATTGTTTTTATCTTTTTCCTGCAATTCATCTATTGTAGAAGCAACTTGTACGGTTTCTAAATGTACGGTTTCCTGCACCCATTGAAGTCCGTTGTGCTGAATCGTAATTCCGCTTTTATTATATGTGAAGGGTTCTCCATACTTGCTATTTTTTTTCAGGTACAGCTTTTTCCCTTTATAATCCAAAACTAAAGTAAATCGTTTTAAAACTTCACCCCCTACAGATCCAATACGTCCTGGAACCATCTTCACGTTTCGAATGGAGGCAGAATCAGGAAAAGAAACAATTGGTTTTTTAAAATCAAACTCATCAATCGAAAATTTATCAATTTTAGCGCGATGACCTTCAATGTCTCCACTAAATCCTTTTCCTAAAAAGTCTGGAAAGTTTTTGTTTGGGAGTTTAATTTTATCATTTTCAAAAATCCAAAAAGCATCACTATTTCCAATATCAATTAAAAGCTTTGCCGGAATTTCTTCATTATTCACAGTTGCTGTTGTCATGATATAGGGTTTTGCCTTTTCTACCGTTATCGGAATCATCCTAAACTGTTTGTTTAGTTTTTCCTCATATTTATCACTTTTAGCATGAACTATTATTTTCTTCTTTTGATAATTGACTTCAACATAGTTATTTCTAAAGAATTTGTGGCCGATAATTCCGTTAACAGGAATTCCGATATGAGAAGACAAATTAAAGCTTTGATCTAAAATAATAAAGACCATGTGGTCATTTGATTTGAGACCATGCGTTTCTAGAATATTTTTTGTCGATTTTAAGCCTTCTATTTCTTCTTCACTCCCTAAACCGCGAAGTTTGATTTTCTCTACATTATTAAAACTGACTTCCTGCCTCTCTTCCATACTAAACAGAATTGTCTCTTCAACTCCAGAATCTAGGAGGAAATTTAGTTCAACTCCGTTTACTTTTATAGGAATAAAAACAAGGTTATTTATCAATTTAAAAGGTATTGTGGCCTTTGTTGCATTGTTTTCCAATAAAAAATCGCCTTGCCCGAAAAGCAAAAAAGGTAAGAATAACCCAAAAAACAATACTATATATTTTTTCATTGACAATATTTTATTATAAAATTAGTAAATATATTTATTATTGTTACATTTTCGTAAGTCCTTGTATTGTTTACGTTAAATTGGAAAAAAAAATGCAAATTTGCACTTCAATAATTTATACTCATGCCGACAATTTCACTCAAGGGAAAAAACATGCCCGAATCTCCGATACGCAAGCTGGCTCCTTTTGCTGATTTAGCAAAGAAAAAAGGACACAAGGTGTATCACTTAAACATTGGTCAACCGGATATCAAGACACCGGAAGTGGCCATCGAGGCGGTAAAAAATATTGATTTGAGTATTATAGAATACAGTCCGTCTGCCGGATATGAAAGCTATAGAAAAAAATTAGCTCATTTTTACCAGCGCCAAAATGTAAACGTTAACACAGAAGACATCATTGTAACTACTGGTGGTTCTGAAGCCTTACTTTTTGCACTGGCCACAATTACAGATCCTGGAGATGAAATCATTATCCCGGAACCTTTTTATGCTAATTATCACGCGTTTGCTTCTTCTACAAGTGCAACTGTAGTGCCTCTTGTTTCTACTATTGAGACTGGGTTTGCTTTGCCTAGTATTGACGAAGTCGAAAAACTAATAACACCAAGAACAAAAGCCATTCTGATTTGCAACCCTGGAAATCCGACTGGATACTTATACTCTGAAGCCGAAATTAAACAGTTGGCGCATTTAATAAAAAAACACGATTTATACTTAATCGCTGATGAAGTGTATCGTGAGTTTTTATACGATGGTGACGACGTGCATTTTTCTGTAATGAATTTAGAAGATGTACAGCAAAATGTTATCATGGTCGATTCTGTTTCTAAACGCTACAGCATGTGCGGAGCAAGAATTGGCTGTTTGGTAACTAAAAACAAAGATGTCTTAGCAACTGTAATGAAGTTTGCTCAAGCACGTTTGAGTCCGCCAACAATTGAGCAAATTGCTTGCGAAGCTGCAATAGACACACCTCAAAGTTATTTTGACGAAGTAATCGGTGAATATAAAGATCGTCGCAATACTTTAATCACTGAATTAAACAAGATTGATGGTGTTATTGTAACAAAACCAAAAGGTGCTTTTTATTGCATTGCTGAACTTCCTATAGAAGATTCGGATGATTTTGCACAATGGCTTCTTGAAAGTTATGATTTGAATGGCGAAACCGTAATGATTGCTCCGGCAAAAGGTTTCTATTCGACACCTGGAATGGGATTAAATCAGGTTCGTATTGCTTATGTTTTAAACAAAAAAGATTTGATTACAGCCGTAAACATTTTAAAGGAAGCTTTATTGGTTTACAACAACAGATAATCAATTCATTATAACACACTTTAAAAAGACAATAGCGTTTTTCGTTGTTGTCTTTTTTGTTTTTAATAACAGTATTTCTCTTCAAAATTTAAATTATATCCAAAAAGGAGTAATTAAATCCTAAAAACCATAGAAAAGGTTTCCTATTTATTAATTATCTTTACCGCCTTAAATGAGGAATACACATACTAATAGTAGTTTTTAATGATAAACAACGAAGAATTTTTAGACGAAATAGGAGATAATCATTTCAGCAGTAATGCAAAAAACCCTCTAAGAGCGGATGCTTTTGACATCACTGATGAAGAAAAAATAGAAAAAATTAAAAAAGATGTTGAAAACATTCTACAAACTCTAGGAATGGATTTGACAGATGACAGCATTAAAGGAACTCCAAATCGAGTTGCAAAAATGTTTGTCAAAGAAATTTTTGGAGGTCTTAACCCTGCAAAACAGCCAAAAGCTTCAACTTTTGACAATAATTACAAATATGGCGAAATGCTTGTAGAAAAAAACATCACAGTTTATTCTACTTGCGAACACCATTTACTGCCAATTATCGGGCGTGCTCACGTTGCTTATATCTCAAGCGGACGTGTGATTGGTTTATCAAAAATGAACCGTATCGTTGAGTATTATGCAAAAAGACCTCAAGTACAAGAGCGCCTAACGATGCAGATTGTTCAAGAACTTCAAAAAGCTTTAGGAACAGAAGATGTTGCTTGCGTTATCGATGCTAAACACCTTTGCGTAAACTCTCGCGGAATTAAAGATATCGAAAGCAGTACAGTAACTTCTGAGTTCGGAGGAAAATTCAAAGACGCTCAAACGAAGAGAGAATTTTTAGATTATATTAAGCTAGACACTCAATTCTAAAATGTTTATTGTTTTTTGTTTATAGTTTGTTGTTTTTATGGCGAAAATAGAGAAGTTTGAAGATTTAGAAATTTGGAGGTTAGCTCGAGAAATCTGTCTTCAAATTGAATTTCTAATTCAAAATACAAACTTAAAAACAAACTATTCGCTAAGAGATCAAATTGATAGAAGTTCTGGTTCAATAATGGATAATATCGCAGAGGGCTTTGAAAGAAATGGCAATCGAGAATTTATTAATTTTTTAAGTATTGCAAAAGGTTCTGCTGGCGAAGTAAAATCTCAATCTTATAGAGCTTTTGATAAAAAACTGATTAATCAGGAACAACATTTAAAACTGAATGAAAAGGTTGAACTTGTTAAAAACAAAATTGGGGCAATGATGAACTACTTAAACAAATGTGAAATCAAAGGGCTAAAATTCAAATAAACAATTTCACTCCAAAACAATAAACCAAAAACAATAAACAACAAACATTAAAAAATATGCCTTTATATACAAGTCAGCCTTTAAAAATATACAATTCGCTTTCTGGCGAAAAAGAAGATTTCAAACCAATCCATGAAGGAAACGTTGGAATGTATGTTTGTGGACCTACCGTATATAGTAATGTTCACTTAGGAAACGTGAGAACTTTTATGTCTTTTGACGTGATCTTCAGATATTTTCTGCATTTAGATTATAAAGTTCGTTATGTTCGAAATATTACTGATGTTGGACATATTGTAGATGATGTGGATGAAGGTGAAGATAAAATTGCCAAAAAAGCACGTTTGGAGCAGTTAGAACCTATGGAAGTAGTACAGCGTTACACTGTAGATTTCCATAACATCCTAAAAGCTTTCAACTTTTTGCCTCCAAGCATTGAGCCTACAGCAACAGGACATATTATTGAGCAAATTGAAATCATCAAAAAAATCATCGACAAAGGCATCGCTTATGTAGCTAACGGATCGGTATATTTTGATGTTGTAAAATATAACGAGACTAATAATTACGGTATCTTAAGTGGTAGAAATATCGATGATATGTTGGCTAACACGCGCGATCTTGACGGACAGTCGGACAAGAGAAATCCGCAAGATTTTGCACTTTGGAAAAAAGCTGAACCAGAACATATCATGAGATGGCCTTCACCTTGGAGCGATGGTTTCCCAGGATGGCACTTAGAGTGTACTGCAATGAGCACCAAATATCTTGGCAATCATTTTGACATTCACGGAGGTGGAATGGATTTAAAATTCCCTCATCACGAATGTGAAATTGCTCAAAATGAAGCTTGCACAGGTCAAGCGCCAGTAAATTACTGGATGCACGCTAACATGCTTACCTTAAACGGAAAGAAAATGGCAAAATCGACTGGAAATAACATTCTTCCAGGCGAAATTCTTAGTGGAGACAACAACATATTAAGTAAACCATTTTCTGCTTCTGTAACTCGTTTTTTCATGCTTCAAGCGCACTATAGAAGTATCCTAGACTTCTCTGACGATGCTATTGTTGCTGCTGAAAAAGGATATAAAAGATTAATGGAAGCACTTGATGCTTTACCAAATATTACGGCAGGAAATTCGAGCTCGATAGATTTTGCCGCTTGGAAACAGCTTTGCTATGATGCAATGAATGATGATTTCAACACACCAATTTTAATTGCGCAGTTGTTTGAAGCCGTTCGTTATATCAATTTACTAAAAGATGGCAAAGAAACGATTTCTGCTGAAGATTTAGCCGATTTCAAAGCAGCGGTAAACGCTTTTGTTTATGACGTTTTAGGACTTAATGACGATAAAGCTGCCGATGGCGATAGCGACAAACTTGATGGTGTGGTAAACATGCTTATCGAAATGAGAAATCAAGCCAGAGCAGATAAAAACTTTGCTCTTTCTGACCAAATTCGCGATCAGTTAATCGCTTTAGGAATTCAGCTTAAAGACGGAAAAGAAGGAACTACTTTTAGCATTCAATAAAAAAGTGGTCAGTGTTCAGTTTTAAGTGTTCAGTCGGTTCAAAGTTTGAATCTGATTACTAAAAAACTGACCACTGACCACTATAAACTAACTTATACAAAAAATATGTTTTCAAAAATTCTGATATATCCCTTTGTATTGTTAGTCCGTTTTTATCAGACTGCCATCTCACCCTTTACACCTGCCGCCTGTAGATTTGAACCAACTTGTTCCACTTACATGATTCAGGCATTGCAAATTCACGGATTGTTTTATGGTGGATTTTTAGGCATCAAACGCATCTTAAGCTGTCATCCTTGGGGAAGAAGCGGCTATGATCCTGTACCAGAAAAGAAATGCAACCACAAACATTAACTTTTTAGAAAGCGGTACTTTACATTAAATATTTATTTTTACAGCTATATAAAAACATTTATACATGACACACGCCTTAAATTTAGTTTGGAATCCTTCTGAGGGAATCAACTTAGGATTTTTTATGATTCGCTATTACAGCTTAATGTTTGTAATTGCTTTTGGTTTAGGATGGTTCCTAATGAAAAAAATGTTCGAAAGAGAAAACGAATCGATTGAAAAACTAGATTCTCTATTTGTTTGGACGGTTTTAGCCACTTTAATAGGCGCACGTCTAGGTCATGTTTTCTTTTACGATTGGGAATACTTCAGAAATCATTTACTTGAAATTTTCTTACCATTTAAATTTGAGCCAGAATTCCAGTTTACAGGTTTCCAAGGATTAGCAAGTCATGGTGCTGCTATTGCAATCATTGTTGCAATGTATTACTACAGTAAAAAAATCTTGAAACGTCCATTATTATGGATTTTGGACCGTGTTGTAATTCCAGTGGCGAGCGGTGCTATTTTTGTTCGTTTAGGGAATTTCTTCAACTCAGAAATTATCGGAAACGAAACTGACTCTGCATTCGGAATCCGTTTCCTTCATGACACATTCAGCAAAGCCGAAGCAGTACAAAAAACAGGTATTGCAGATCCAAAAGAAGCTTATAATGCAATAGCTTCAGATCCAAGATTCGCAAACATATTAGCTGAAGTGCCTTCAAGACATCCTACTCAGCTTTACGAAGCGATCTGTTATGTTTTTGTTTTTGCTATTTTATACTTTTTATATTGGAAAACAAACGCTAGACTTAAATCTGGACTTTTATTCGGATTGTTTTTAGTGCTTTTATTTGTTGTACGTTTCATCGTAGAGTTTGTAAAAGAAAGCCAAGGTGGTTTTGAGAGCGAATTAGGCTTATTTTCAACAGGACAGTGGCTAAGTATTCCATTTATCATTATTGGGCTTTTCTTTGTCATTAGAGCGCAAAGAAATCCTTTAGCAGAATCATGAAAAATAATTTACCATTATAAAAAGCCCAATATTCAAATATTGGGCTTTTTCTTTTTATAACTGATACGAAATACCAAATTCGATATTCTTAGTATTATATCCTGCATTACTGCTTCCTAAACCGGCATTAGAAACATGCCTTACACTAGGACGAATATCAAAACGGAAATTATCATAACCTGCAGTAAAACCGAGCGCCAAAACATCAGCAAAAGCAAAACCTTTAGACATTCTTTCTGTTTCTGTATCTGTAATAAGAGGCCCAACACTACCTAAAACATAAAACGAACACACTTTACCAATAGGTTTACGAACAAGAAAACCACAATTAAGCACATATTCGCGAACATCTTTTAGACGCGTATATTCATCTCTTTTTTGCTGATAATTTGAGGTTTCAGGCTTAACAAAATAGAAATTCAATAATTGATGTTTTCCAAAATTGATTTCGGGCTGGACTAGAATTTCATACTTAAAATTCTTAGTCTCTTTTATCTCGTAATAGAGCTGCGCCTTATAAAAATGATTCTCAAAAGTGTAATCGGTATTACTAAATTCACTTCCAAAACCATAACTCAAACCTATTCTGTATTTACTGCTTTTTTCCTGCGCTTTAAGATGCATTACAGCAAATAACACTAAAATAAAGAATATTCGTTTTAGAAGCATAATATGTTTTTGGTTGGCTATACAAACATAAAAAAAAGATCCAGCTTTCACTGGATCTTTTTTTTATTTAGAATAAGGTTTTTAATTATGCCTTATTGTGTTTGTCTTCGATTGTGTGTTTCTCATCACTTGAAATCGTGTCAACCAATACTGGTGTAGCGATAAATAATGAAGAGTAAGTACCAACGATAATACCAATTAACATTGCGAAGATAAATCCTCTGATAGATTCTCCACCGAAAATAAACATCGTTAATAATACGATGATCATCATTAATGAAGTATTCAATGTTCTAGATAATGTAGTATTAATAGAAGCGTTTACGATATCTTCGAAACTTCCTTTACGGTTTCCGATGATAAACTCTCTCACCCTGTCAAATACAATTACTGTATCGTTCATAGAATAACCTATTACAGTCAAGATCGCAGCGATAAAGTGCTGATCCATTTCCATGTGGAATGGCATGAATTTGTAGCATAATGAATAAACTCCTAATACGAAGATTACGTCGTGCGCAACAGCTGCAATCGCACCTAATGAATATTGCCATTTACGGAAAGATACCATTAAGTATAAGAAAATAACTGCCATTGCACCAAGAACTGCCCAGTAAGAGTTCGTTTTGATATCCTCAGAAATAGAAGCTCCAACTTTAGAAGCTTGCAACACACCTACTCTTTTACCATCAAATGAGTTGATAAATTTATCGTAAGTTGTATTTGGGAAATATTTCTGTAAAGCAGCGTATAATTTTTGGTTTACTTCTTCATCGATAGCAACACCATCTTCTTTAATTTTATATTTAGTAGTGATTTTCAATTGATCATCATCACCTAAAATTTTAGCCTCAACCGGAGTACCGAAAGCAGCAGATAATTCATCTGAAACTGCAGTTGCATCAACTGGCTTTTCGAATTTAACTTGGAAAGTTCTTCCTCCAACAAAATCAACACCTTCATCTAATCCGTTAACGAAGAAGATAGAAACTAAACTTACTACAACTACAATTGAAGAGAAGATGTAAGTGAATTTTTTAATCTTGATAAAGTCAAAGTGGAAGTTTGTAAACCAGTTTTTAGTAATATTTGTAGAGAAAGTTAAATCACCTTTTCCTGCAATATTTCTGTCAATGAAAATTCTAGCAATAAAGATAGAAGTAAACAATGAAGTTACGATACCAATTAATAATGTTAATGCGAAACCTTTAATAGGACCTGTTCCGAAGATAAATAAGATAGCTCCAGTTAAAACGTGAGTAACGTTAGCATCAATAATAGAACGCATTGCTCCATGCCATCCGTAAGAAGCTTGAACTGCTTCAGAAAGAGATTTTCCTTCACGTAATTCTTCTTTCGCTCTTTCGTAGATAATAATGTTCGCATCTACCGCAGTACCTAATGTTAATACGATACCTGCAATACCTGGCAATGTCAATACAAAACCAAAACTTGCCATAATTCCGAATAAGAATAGTAAGTTTAATAATAATGCAAGGTTTGCATACCAACCAGCTTTACCATAATAGAATACCATCCAAACACAAACTAATAAGAAACCTAATACAGAAGAAATTGTACCTGCATCAATAGCTGCTTGCCCTAAAGATGGACCTACAACAGTTGATTGGATAATATCTGCAGAAGCTGGTAATTTACCTGCATTTAATACGTTAGCTAAATCTTTAGTTTCAGCTACATCAAATGAACCTGTAATCTCAGATCTTCCTCCAGCAATAGGACCGCTTGTTACACCTGGAGCAGAATATACGATATCATCTAATACAATAGCAATGTAGCTTTTTTGAGCAAATGCTCTTCCTGTTAATTCTTCCCAAACTTTAGCACCTTGGCTGTTCATTTGCATAGAAACAGCTGGTTTACCCATTTGGTCAAAAGTATCTTTTGCATCTGTTACAACACCACCGCTCATAGCTGGGTTATTGTCTCTGTTTCCTTTTAAAGCATATAATTCAACTGCTTCAATATCTGCAGCGCTTTTAATGTCTTTTGCTTTAGGATCTTTTATAGTTGTTGGCTTGCTCCATACAAATTTTGCATAGTGTTGGTCAGCAGCCAATAATACTCTAATTTCTGGTCTTTTGAAATAATCATTGATAGCAGCAGTATCTTTAGGAGCAAAGTATCCTAAAACTGGTCCACCACCTTGAACGATCATTTTATCAAATAAAGGATTATTTCCTTTTTTAACATCTGAAGAATCTTTAGCATCAGTTAATAATGCATTCAATGAATCTTTAGCAACAGTTTTAGTTTCTGTCTTTTTAACTTCAGTTTTCTTTAAAGCCTCGTTTGCAGATACTAAGAAATTTCCAATTTCTTCAATTTTATAAGTTTCCCAGAACTCTAATTGAGCTTTTCCACCTAATAATTTTTTAATTCTATCTACATCCTTAGCACCTGGAAGCTCAACTAAGATTCTTCCTGTTTCTCCTAATTTTTGGATGTTTGGCTGTGTAACACCAAATTTGTCGATACGCTCTCTTAATACTTTAAAAGCACTTTCTACAGACTCATCAACTTTTCTTTTGATAACTTTTTGAACTTGTGCGTCAGACATTTGAAAGTCAACTCCACCTTCTCCTTGAAGGCTTCTGTTAGCAAAAATATCTGGAGATGCTAATTTTACAGTTCCTTTTGAATTTGCTTCAAAAGCTTCAAAAAACTTATTTAAATACGTTTTGTTTCCTTCTAAATTTGCAGATGCATCAGCCAATGATTTATTAAAAACTGGATTTTTAGAATTATTAGCCAAACCTTTTAATACATCTTTAATAGAAATCTGAAGAATTACGTTGATTCCTCCTTCTAAGTCAAGACCTTTATTAAGCTGTTTGTTTTTCACTTCGTTATAAGTGAAATCAGTAAAACCAAGATTTAATACTTTTTCTTTACCAATAGAATCTAAATATTTCAGCTCTTTATCAGGATTATCTCCTGCAAAAGCTTTAGCTTCACTTTTGACACCATTTGCCACAAAAGTGAATGATAGTTGGTAAATACTTACCAATGCAAATAGAATTGCGAAAAATTTAATAAGTCCTTTATTCTGCATTATTACTAAAAATTAATTATGTTTTATTTTTGATTTTGTTTTAAAGTCCCATAAAATAAGCCCTGACATGATTTTTTAAAACAAAAAAACGAGATCACGAATTACCAATTTTTTTTTAAACCGAGCAAATATATAATTAACGAAAATATTAACCAATTTATTTATTAATTAATCTCAAAAAAAAAGCTGCAAAAGTGCAGCTTCTTTTCTTTTTTGCCGTTTTTATTATACTAAAATAGCTTTTAGGGCATCATTCATGCTTCGAACTGCATCTGCACTTTTGGCAAATAATGCTTTCTCCTGATCGTTTAATTTTATATCTACAATTTCTTCTACACCGTTTTTACCAATTATACATGGCACACCTATACAGATATCATTTTGCCCATATTCGCCTTCTACAAAAACAGAACATGCAATCATTTTCTTTTGATCGTTCAAAATACTATCTACCAAATAAGCCACAGAAGCCCCTGGAGCATACCAAGCCGAAGTTCCAAGAAGCCCTGTAAGCGTTGCTCCCCCTACCATTGTATCTGCTGCAACTTTTTGCAACACTTCTTCTGAAAGAAACTGAGACACCGGAATTCCATTGTAAGATGCTAAACGCGTTAACGGAATCATCGTTGTATCTCCATGACCTCCAATTACCATTGCCGAAATATCATTTGCTGGTTTATCTAAAGCTAACGAAAGATAAGTTCTAAAACGAGAACTATCTAAAGCTCCACCCATACCTATAATTCTGTTTTTTGGAAGACCTGTAGCTTTTAAAGCCAAATACGTCATAGTGTCCATCGGATTGGAAACTACGACAATAATCGTATCTGGAGAATACTTCAATACATTCTCAGCAACTGTTTTCACAATTCCTGCATTGATGCCGATTAATTCTTCTCTTGTCGTTCCTGGCTTTCTCGGAATTCCTGATGTAATTACAACCACATCACTTCCTGCAGTTTTAGAATAATCGTTGGTAACGCCAGATACTTTAGTATTAAAACCAGTATTTGTCGCACATTGTGTAATATCCAATGCTTTACCTTCGGCAAAACCTTCTTTAATATCCAACAATACTACTTCGCTTGCAATTCCTCTATAAGAAATAACATCTGCACATGTAGCTCCAACATTTCCTGCTCCTACAATGGTAACTTTCATATTTTATACTTTATCGGTTATTAATTTTGTCTATTCTTTAAAAAGACAATTCGTTTAATTGTCTAGTAAATTTAAACAATTAAACGAATTGAAATTATTAATTTTCTATTTTATGCGTCAATATTTGCATAAACTGCATTTTTCTCGATAAACTCTCTACGAGGAGGCACTTCATCACCCATTAACATAGAGAAAACCTGATCAGCTTCTGCTAGACTATCGATGTTTACTTGACGTAAAGTTCTGAAATTCGGATCCATTGTAGTTTCCCACAATTGCTCCGCGTTCATCTCTCCAAGACCTTTATAACGTTGGATATTGGCACTTCCTCCCATTCTTTCGTTGGCCTGATCACGTTGAACATCATTCCAAGCGTATTCTTTCTTGTTTCCTTTCTTAACTAAGTATAAAGGTGGTGCTGCAATATATACGTGCCCTTCTTCAATTAGCTCTTTCATAAAACGGAAGAAGAACGTTAATATTAAGGTAGAAATGTGGCTACCATCGACATCGGCATCACACATGATGATTACCTTGTGATATCTTAATTTTTCTAAGTTAAGCGCTTTACTATCTTCTGCTGTTCCTACAGTTACCCCCAAAGCTGTAAAGATATTTCTAATCTCTTCGTTTTCGAATACTTTATGGTGCATCGCTTTTTCAACATTCAAGATTTTACCACGTAATGGTAGAATCGCTTGAAAGTTACGATCACGTCCTTGTTTTGCTGTTCCACCAGCCGAATCTCCCTCGACAAGGTAAACCTCACATCTTGCTGGATCTTGCTCAGAACAATCAGATAATTTTCCTGGCAATCCACCACCGCCCATAACGGTTTTGCGCTGCACCATTTCACGTGCTTTTTTCGCTGCGTGACGCGCTTGAGCTGCTAAGATTACTTTTTGGATAATTAATTTTGCATCATTTGGATTTTCTTCCAAATAATTCTCTAGCATTTCTCCAACCGCTTGAGAAACTGGAGAAACTACCTCTCTGTTTCCAAGTTTAGTTTTCGTTTGTCCTTCAAACTGAGGCTCAGATACTTTTACCGAAATAATAGCCGTTAATCCTTCGCGGAAGTCATCTCCAGCAATTTCGAATTTTAATTTATCCAATAACCCCGAAGCATCAGCATATTTTTTAAGCGTTCTTGTTAAACCGCTTCTAAAACCTTGTAAGTGCGTTCCTCCTTCGTGAGTATTAATATTATTCACATAAGAAAAAATATTCTCTGTATAACTTGTGTTGTAGATCAAGGCAACCTCAACTGGGATTTCTCCTTTATCATTATCCATGCTGATAACATGAGAAACAATTGGCTCACGGTTACCATCTAAATAACGGATATATTCTTTAAGTCCTTCATCAGAATGAAAAACTTCACTTCTGAATTCACCTTTTTCATCAACTTCTCTCTTATCTGTAAAAGTGATTGTGATCCCTTTATTTAAGAAAGAAAGCTCACGCATACGAGCCGAAAGCGTGTCGTATGAAAACTCAGTAGTTTGAGTAAAGATCGTATCATCAGGATAAAAAGTCTGACGCGTACCTCTTTTATCCGTTTCTCCGATTTGCTTAACTGGATATAAAGATTTACCTCTTTCGTATTCCTGCTCATATATCTTACCTTCTCTAAATACAGTAGATTTCATGTGAACAGAAAGGGCGTTTACTACAGAAACCCCAACCCCGTGCAAACCTCCAGAAACTTTATATGAATCTTTGTCGAATTTACCTCCGGCACCAATTTTAGTCATTACAACTTCAAGTGCAGAAACACCTTCTTTTTTATGTAAATCAACTGGAATACCACGTCCATTATCTTCAACTGTAACAGAACCATCTTCGTTTATCGAAACACCAATTGTGTCGCAATGCCCTCCCATGGCCTCATCAATAGAGTTATCAACAACCTCGTAAACTAAATGATGCAGTCCTCGAACCCCTACATCTCCAATATACATTGATGGACGCATTCTTACGTGCTCCATTCCTTCTAATGCCTGAATACTATCTGCTGAATAATTGTTCTTCTTGATTTCTTCGCTCATATAATTTATTCTAAAAATGTATTTACTGTCTAACACGCAAATATATAAAAACGCGAGCTATATACCCAGCAAATTACGACTTAAAGCACTTAAGTTATCAACACAATTGTCTGAAAAACCTAAAAATAAGCCCAAAAATGAATTTAATTTCTAATTTTCTTAAATTCCAAATTCCAAAAATGGAAATAACGTAAAAAACCAATGCTCTTTAAAATTCCATTCTTTTGAAATTCCAAATTCCAAAACATACCTTAAATCAAAAAGCCGAAATAATATTCTTATTTCAGCTTTTCTATATCTGCTCCCAAATTGGAATTTGGAATTTCAAAAATTTAGAATTTTCTTTTAAGCAATCACAGTAGTTTTTACAGTTTCAAAATTACCATTCAAGTGAGCCGCATTTGCTCTTCCGCTTGGATCGAGGTTTTCTTGCCATTTTGGAATCCATTTACGAACAGTTTGTGCCGCACTGACCTGTGGATAGTATTTATGAAAAATCGATCTGTACAAGTACGCTTCTTTAGTCGTTGGTGAGTTGTATGGAAATTCTGCACTTGCTCCAGCTAATTGCTCATCTGTAACCTGCGATGCACAATATTCAATCAACTCATCAACCCAATTATATCCTACTCCATCAGAAAACTGCTCTTTCTGACGCCATAAAACTTCTGAAGGCAAATACGGATCTTCAGTATCAAAAGCTTTTCTTAAAATGTATTTTTCAACGCCATCATACGTTTTTGGCTGTTTTTCTTCTGTTTTAATTCGAATAGCTACATCTAAAAATTCTGTATCCAAAAACGGAATTCGCACTTCTAGACCATTTGCCATTGTCGTTTTATCTGCACGCAACAAATCGGCTGTAAATAGCTTCTGAACTCGTTCTATAGTTTCATCTTGAAATTCTTCTTCTGAAGGCGCATTTCTAAAATACAAATGCCCTCCAAAAACCTCATCTGCACCTTCGCCAGACAAGATCACTTTTATTCCCTGATCTGCAATAGCTTTAGAAAGCAAATACATAGGAACACCAGATCTAACCGAAATGATATCGTACGTCTCAATATGATAAATTACTTTTTCTAGAACTTTAACTCCTTCTTCAACCGAAAAATGAATTTCATGATGTTCAGTTCCTAAAAATTCAGCGGCTTTTCTTGCCATAACATTATCTGGGGCATCAGCATCTAATCCAATAGAAAAAGAATGCAGTTTTTCACCTTTTTCTTTTAATAACCTTGAAGCGATAGCCGAAATCAATGAAGTGTCCAAACCTCCCGATAACACAACTCCCAAAGGTACTTCTGCTAATAAACGTTTGCGTGTTGCCTGAATTAAGCTTTCGCGAATTAACTCTAAATCTAAAGGCTGAGTTGCATTTTTATGGTCTTCGTATTCTGGGCGATAATATTTTACAAAACCTGTTTTTGCTGTATAGTAATGTCCTGGCGGAAAAGTTGAAAATGATTTACATTGATCTGCAATAGATTTCATTTCTGACGAAAAATAAATTCTTCCTCTTTCATCTAAACCATAATACAAAGGTTTCACCCCAATCGGATCACGACCTGCAATATATTTATCGCCATCAACAACCACAAAGGCAAAATCCCCATCCAATTTATTACAGAAATCATATCCAAATTCTTCATACAAGTGTACAATTACCTCCGAATCCGATTCTGTTCTGAAGGTATGATCCTTTAAAACTGTATTTTTAAGCTCTTTATAATTGTAGATTTCTCCATCATGCACCATCCAAGCTTTACTAGTTCCTTGAATTGGCTGTTTCCCCGAATTAAGATCAATAATCGACAGGCTTTCATGACAAAGTATACTGCCATTTTCCATAATATGAATATCGCTTTCATCAGGTCCGCGATGTGACATTCTCTCAGAAAGTTCTTTTACAAGCTTGGGGTCTTTTCCTTTACCAATAACGGCTAACAATCCAGACATACTATTCTATTTTTTATTTTTATTCTGATGTACCAGTCTCAAATAAGCTGCACATTAAAAAATCATTAAAATTTCCGCTTAAAAGCAAAACTAAATATTATTTTCTGCTTTCTTACATTTTGCATCCTAAAATTTCAGGGTTTAACTTTTATTTCGACGAAACTCAAACATGAAATAAATTTCAATCGATTACCAAAAATCTTATTTTAACATATTGAAATACAGAAACTTTTTTAGACAAGAAAGACGCTCTTACAAAAGAACGTCTTCCAGCAATATATATACTAATTCTAAAAATTAAACTCTTTATTATTTAATATAAGCATCATCATGAACATTAGCTACCGCTCTTCCTGATGGATCGTTCATGTTTTTGAAAGCTTCATCCCACTCCAAAGCAATTTTAGTACTACAAGCCACACTTGCTTCCTGAGGAACGCATAATGCTGCAGCATCGCTTGGAAAATGTTCTGTAAAAATTGAACGATAGTAATATTCTTCTTTAGAAGTTGGAGTTTGCAATGGGAATTTAAATCTCGCATTTGCCAATTGCTCATCTGAAACTTCTCTAGCTACTACTTCTTTCAAAGTATCAATCCAGCTGTACCCTACTCCATCAGAAAACTGTTCTTTTTGTCTCCAAGCTACACTTTCTGGAAGCATATCTTCAAAAGCTTTACGAACAACCCATTTTTCCATCGGGTGTTCTTTGTTGATCATTTTATCTTGTGGGTTGATGCGCATGGCAACATCCATAAATTCTTTATCTAAGAATGGCACACGCCCTTCGATTCCCCAAGCCGCTAAACTTTTGTTTGCACGTAAACAGTCGTACATGTGAAGTTTTCCTAATTTACGAACGTTTTCTTCGTGGAATTCTCTTGCGTTTGGCGCTTTGTGGAAGTATAAATATCCTCCAAATAACTCATCTGCTCCTTCTCCAGAAAGAACCATTTTGATTCCCATAGATTTGATCACTCTTGCCATTAACCACATTGGAGTTGAAGCTCTAACTGTAGTTACGTCATAAGTCTCAAGGTTGTAAATTACATCACGAACTGCATCTAACCCTTCTTGGATTGTAAATTTGATTTCGTGGTGAATAGTTCCGATATGATCTGCTACTTTTCTTGCTGCAGCTAAATCTGGAGAACCTTCCAATCCAACTGAGAAAGAGTGCAATTGCGGATACCAAGCATCTGTAGTATCATCTGATTCAATTCTTTTTTGAGCAAATTTCTTAGCCACAGCCGAAGTAATAGAAGAATCTAAACCTCCAGAAAGTAAAACTCCATAAGGAACATCACTCATTAATTGTCTGTGAACCGCAGCCTCCAAAGCTTTTCTGATTTCTGGAATACTAGTTTCGTTGTCTTTTACTGCATCATATTCTGTCCAGTCTCTTTTGTACCATTGTACAAATTCACCGTCTTTGCTTGATAAATAATGCCCTGGAGGGAATAATTCGATTTTTGTACAATATCCTTCTAAAGCTTTTAACTCAGAAGCTACGTAGAAAGTACCGTGCTGATCCCATCCAATATATAATGGAATAATTCCCATGTGGTCACGAGCTACGAAATACTCGTCTTTATCTACATCGTAGATTGCAAATCCGAAGATTCCGTTTAACTCATCAACGAAATCTGCTCCTTTTTCTTTATATAAAGCTAAAATAACTTCACAATCACTCTCTGTCTGAAAGTTATATTTACCCACAAATTGTTTACGAAGGTCTCTGTGGTTGTAAATTTCCCCATTTGCTGCTAAAACCAATTTTTTGTCTTCAGTAAATAAAGGTTGTTTTCCTGACGCCGGATCTACAATTGCCAAACGCTCATGAGAAAGAATCGCTTTATCATTGCTGAAAATTCCGCTCCAGTCTGGTCCACGGTGACGGATGATTTTTGACATTTCTAATACTTGAGGTCTTAACGCTTCGGCTTTTTGTTTAAGATCAAAGGCACATACAATTCCACACATAATTTTATATTTTTATTTTGTAAATTTTATTTTGATAGGGCAAAGATGTGATATTAGTTACAATTGAAAAACACAAACCGTAATATCAATTACAATTTAAAACCATAATTTTATTTTTACATATAAAATGTAAAATTTAAAAGCAAAAACAAGGTCGAAACTTGAAAATTTTAATTTTGAGCATAAAACTGCTTTTAAATTAAAAGTTTAAACTCTTTTTTTGAATTAAATTTTGAGTTATTCTATTACAAATAAAAGATTCATAAAGAAGAGATAGAAAGTTGTTCGGAAATTATTGTTTATCTAGTGTTACCTAGATTTTGAGCCTTACTTGTCATCTTGACGAAGGAAAGATCACACAAGTAATTCCGCATGCTAGTTCGCCAATCTTTATCGAGTTTCTAGTGCGATCCTTCCTTCGTCAGGATGACAAACTGCGTGGAATTACTTTATGTCTAATCTTTAGAGAACTTTGTCAAAGTTTAAAACTTTGACAAAGTTGTTTATAGACGAATACATTACTCAACGCTTTGAATAGTATAATGTGTCTTATTTATTTCAAACTGAAAACCTGCTTTATTACCCATTAAGTGATTTCCTAATGGAGATTGCGGAGAAAGCGCAATAACATTAATTCCGTCAATTGCTATTTTAGGAAGCGCGACACTAACATACAGATAGATTCCGTTTGCTTTTACTAAACTCCCTAAAACAATGTTTTCTGTTGTTTTAAGCGGATCAATTTTATCTAAAATTGCTTTTTGCTCTAAAGCTTCCTTTAGTTTATTAGTCAGTTTCTCTTGTTCGATATGCATCATCGACAAAGCCGTTTCGTGTTTATCACCAGCAGAACCTTTGGCATCGTTTTTTGAATCTTCTGTCAAACCCGAAATCATGTCTTTAAAAACATCAATTCGGTCTTGAACCATTTGAGTATAGTGAGAATATATTTTTTCTTTGAAAGTCATTTTTTTTTAAAGGTACTGAGGTTCTGAGATGCAAAGGTGCAAAGGTTTTTTTTCTTTGTCTAAATTTTTATTCGAAAAAAGCACTTGGATAAACCACTTCTCCGCTTATTCCTTTTAAACCATCTTCTACCAACGCAATTACCATACAGTTTTCAGCGGGAACATCAAACGGCATTTTGATATTGTATTTTTCACAAAGTTCATATCCGAATCTTGGATAATAATCTTGATGGCCTAATAAAATAACCGATTTGTATCCTAAACCTTTAGCAATTTCATGTCCATGTAAAATAAGTTTAGAACCAATTCCTTTTCCTTGAAACTCAGGCAAAACCGAAACTGGAGCAAGTGCTAGTGACTGAAAGATTTGAGATTCACTTTTTATTTCAAGTTTAGTAAATAAAATATGACCGACAATTTTATTATCAATTTCAGCAACAATAGACAGTTCTGGAATAAAAGCATCCGATTTTCTTAATCTTTCGACCAAAAACTGTTCTTTATGATCGCTGTACTCTTCCTTTTCGAAAGCTTTTTCTATCAAATGAAAAACACTTTCAAAATCATTTTTATTTTCTTGACGTAATATAATTTCCATTTTATAAAATTAAAAAAAACAGCCACGAATTCACGAATCTACTCCAAAAAATTCATGAGCTCATGGCTGAAAAAAAAAGGCACATTCATTTAAAATGTTTTAGTGCCTAGGTATCTTTATGGCAAAGATCTCTTAAAAATCAAATTTATAGTTTGCGCCTCCTAAAACCTGGAATCCTTGTACAGGATAATTCAACCATTTTTCGTAGGCTTGATTTCCAATATTGTTCAATTTCAAGAAAAACGTTAATCTTTCGTTGAATTTGTACCCAACATGCGCATTGGCATCAAAATAGCTTTTTAAAGTTATTGGCGTAGCGTCAATTCCTAAAGAAGTATTGGTCTGCATATCTTTTCTTTCTCCAACATAAAACACATTCAATCCTGCATACCACTGCTTAGTAATATTAACGTCTAAAGTTGAACTTAATTTCATTGTTGGCAAATTCCATGCTTCAACTACGTTGTCTGTATTATAACTATTAAAAGTTCCGTTGATTCCGAAAGTTACATTTTGAGAGAAATCTGCCTTTAATTCTCCGTAGAAACGGAACGTTCTAATATCTTCATACACTACTCCAAACGAGTTCCCGAAAGCGTAATCTTCATTTGTAATTACTTCTGTATAATCATTTGCTTTAAACAGCGCTTTATCTTTTTCATTCAAATAAGAAGCAGTCACGTTATAATTTACATTGTTAGCCAATTTTCCTTTTAATCCAGCAAAAACATTGTACTGCGTGCTTGACGGACGCATGTTTAATGTCGGAGATAAAAACGGATTTTCGCTTACAAAATCAGCATAAGAATTTTGATTTAAACCTCCATTAACTCCAGTATAGAAAATCATTAAATCGCCAACCAATTTATACGAAGCATTTACTTTTGGATAGAAATAAAATTTATTGCCGCTATTTTCAGAATCCGCACTATAATAAATTCCAGCTCCTAATTCTAATGTCCATTCGTTTTCATTGATTACAAAACTTGGTTCGATTCCAACATTTGTAAAACTATATTTTAAAGCTTCTGTATTGTCCTGTAAATAATTATTTTTGAAAGAACCGCTTACATGGTCTACAATTACATTGGTTTTAATTGCCTGATCCATTACATCAACTGTAAAAGTCGGCTTTAGATAAAACCTATTTTCTGACGAAGAATAACTATCTGAAAAATGGGTGAATTTCGCAGAAAGTTTACTAAAAATACTTTCGTTAAACTCTGCATTTCCGCCAACCCAAATAGTATTATAAGAATGATCTGGATTAATGCTGTTTACCAAATCATAACGCTGATCTGGAATTGTCGATCCAAAATCTGACGGAAGTCCGTACCAGTTGTAAATCTGGTTTTGATACCCTAAATCTACGCCCCAAGTATTATCTCTATTGTTTTGACCATAACCCACATTAATTGATGTATCGTAAAATTCATCATTCAATTCTACATCTTTAATTCCGCCTTGAGAAGAGTGATGACGAAACATTCCTGCCACATAATCATTATTCCCTAAATCCTGATTTACGAATAATTCACCATTTAAAGTGCTGTAGTTTCCAAGCCCTAAAGTGGCGTAATTATTAAACAATTTTTCTCTTTTAGCTTTCTCAACGCCTTCTGCTTTTCCTTTTGAAGGCGTAAAAGTCGATGCCACAGGAACAGACAAAATACTGTATTTAATAACTTCTTTCGGCTGATTACCGCTATCGTCAAGTGAAGGTGTTTCTTTCACTTTAAAAGCATCTGAAATAGTAGGCGAATAAGGTTTTACTACGTTTACAGTTTCGGTTCCAATACTTTCATTTTTCTTCTGTGCAATCGAAAACTGAGCTGTAAATAACACTAACAAAATGATTATTTTATGTCGGCAGTTTAATTTCATATTTCTTTATTTTAAGAGAATAGAAAAAAGAATCAAGAAGAAAGACTTCTCTTTTATCTTTAATTTTTCTCTATATTTTTTATTCTATTTCTAATATCTTATCTCTTTGTTCTGGCTTCTATTTTTCTAACTCCTAAGCTTCCCACTCCCCTTTGGCAACAAATTGGGCTTTCCCGCCTATATTGATATCATATTGTTCGTCAGCTAATTTTCCTTTAAAATAGATTTCAGAAGGTCTATTGATAAATTCTCCTTGATAATTGATAAGCTCAATTTCTTTGGTATTGTATTTTAATAAAGAAGCTTGTAGACACGTACTCGCACTTCCCGTAGCAGCATCTTCCATTAATTGATTGTGTTCGATGTATAATAACCTGCTTGTTACTTTTGAACCTTCAAAATAATAAAAATACAAACCTCTGTGATCTGTTTTACAATGCTGTCTCATCCATAGATCTGCTTTGTCTTTATCTAAAACCAAATTTTCTAAAGCTCGTCTGCTGCTCAACGGAACCATTACAAAAGCACTTCCCGTTGTTACTTCTTGAACTGGAAATTGATTTTCAAAATCACTCACTTGCAGATTACTGAAATGTGTAAAATCTTCTTTCGAAAACGTATCCCAAAATTTAGGCTGAGCCGCTTTTAACCAAATCAAATCGCCTGATTTACGAATTGCAATTGGTCCAATCGGAACTTCAAGTTTAATTTCGGTCGGCTCGTTTTCAAAAATCTTATTCATCAAAACCCAAGAAGTTCCAATTATTGGATGTCCCGCAAACTGCATTTCGTGTGCTGGGGTAAAAATTCTAATTTCAGCTTTATTATTTTCTTTGTCTAGTTTGGTAACAAATGTGCTTTCCGCAAAATTAATCTCGCGCGCAATTTGCTGCATTTGTGCTGTACTTAAATTTTCTGCGTCCATAAAAACTGCCAGCTGATTTCCAGCATATTTCTTATCAGCAAAAACATCAACTATGTAAAAAGGTAAATTCATTTCTTTCTTTTTTTTTAGAAGCAAGAGAAAAGACTTTTCATTGAAATCTTGTTTCTTGTCTCTTTCTTCTATTTTTCTCTCTATCTATTAATCGACGAATTTGTTTTAGACTCTTCCGCTTTAATAGCTCCTAATTCTTTTTTCGCTTCTTCAACAACATCTGGATAATCTGTAAAATTATTGATTACGTTATCTAAAATATATGTCGCCTGATAGCTGTCTTTTAACCCGTAGAAGTTTTTTGCCATCAACACTAAACCTTTTGCTCCGTAATATTTGTAAGCCGAATAGCTTTTTGCTAATTTCTGAACTGCAGTATTCGAAGCATCAAATTTTCCTTCCTTCGTTTTAAAGTACGCATCATAATACAAAGCTTCTGCCGCCAGTTCTCCTTTTGAACTTGTCATTAATTTAGCATAAGCTGTTTTCGCTTTATCTTCGTTTCCTGTTTGAATCGCCGCTCTTGCTACAATGATTTGAGCATCGGCTTTTACTCCTGCATCAGATTTTGGGTTTTCCAAAACTTTTTCAGCAGCAGTAACCGAATTGTCATAATCTTTTTTGTCATAATAACATTTCATCAAGTTTGCCTGCGCGAAAGTTTTGTTCTGCGGATAATCTGCTTCTGTTTCTAAACGTTTTAAAACCGGAATTGCTTTATCACAATCTTTTGCTTTCAGATATATCTGAGCCAATCTGTTTAAAGCCTGCTCTGTATATTCATTTCTAGGCTGATCGATTACATATTGATAATTTGATGTCGATTTTGTTTCAGAACCTTCAGCATAGTAAAGCTGCGCCAGATAGAAATTAGCTTCTAAAGCGTGTAATCCTGCTGGGAATTTGCTCACATAACCACCAAAGCCTGTAATCGCAGCTTTGCTATTGTTTTGACTGTACTGTTTGAAAGCAGCGTCGTAAGTATCATTGTCTAATTCAGCATCTGAAACCTCAACAAAATCTAAAGTACGAACCCAAGTTGCATATTCGTCTACTTTTCCAGAATCAACATAGATTAATCTTGCTGTGGCAACTGCTTCTAAAGCCTCTGGAGTTTTCGGGAATTCTGCCGCAACTTTCTTGAATTTCGTTAAAGCCTGTTGATCACGATCAGAATTATAATAAATCAGACCTTGCTTTAAAATTGCTTTTGAAGTAAAAGATCCGTTTTGGAATTCTGAAATCAATTGATCATACGTTTTCAAAGCCTGATCGTTTTTCTTTTCTGCAACATAGGTATTTCCTAATTCGAACAAAGCATCATCTCTATAAGACGATTTTTTGTACATCTGAAGGAAGTTATTCAATTCATCCACTTTCTTCGCATTGTTCGACATGAATCCATAAGAAAGTGCCTTTTGAAATTGTGCATAATCTGCATCTACACCTTTTGCTGCAATTGCTTTTGCATAAGCCTCGTTTGCCGCGCTGTATTTTGAAGTCACAAAACGACAGTCTCCTAAACGTAAGTAAGAATCGTTTAAACGAACTTTGTCTGAAGGTGAATTATCGATCTGCGCTTGAAAAGAGTTTGCTGCTTGATCGTATTCTTTCAATTTAAAATACGTGTAGCCAATATTGTAATTGATGTTTTTATATTCATCTGTAGATTTTGCAGCGGCCATTCCAGCAAATTGTTTGTAAGTCAGAAGAGCATTTTGCATATCATCATTCAAATATTCTGTTTCTGCTTTCCAGAAAGTGGCACGAGCAGTAAACTCAGGCGTTTTTTGTTCGCTAATAGCATTTTTGAACATTTTACCAGCTTCTTGGTAATTATTTTCGTTATATAATTCCAATCCGCGGTAAAAAAGCACTTTCTGGTACGCTGCTTTATTTTCAGCAGTTCTGTTTTTTTCTAATAAAACCAGTGCTTCTTTGTAATTCTTAGAAGAAATATAAGAATCGACCAAAAGTTTCTCTACCTCAGCACGGCTTGAATTGTTTGGATATTTTTTAAGGAAATCTAATAAAATACCTGGAACAGCTTGATACGCATTTCCAATATCATAACTTAATTTAGCGTAATTTAAAGCGGCATCTTCTTGAATCTGTGCATTAAAATCCATTTCAGAAGCATTCTTGAAAGCATTTAAAGCTTCTTGCTTTTTACCCGTATTTAAATAACTTAAACCCAAATGGTAATAAGCGTTTTGGGCAACAAAATCTTTTCCTTCGATAATTTTGTTGAATTGAGAAATTGCTTTCTCATACTCTTTCTGCTCATAATACGCATAACCTAACTGATAGAAATCTGTATTGTTCCATTTTCCTTTTTTACCTGCGTATTGCTCTAAATACGGAATCGCTTTACCATATTGTTTTAAATTGAAATAACTTTCTCCAATAATTTTATTCAATTCCGATTTTTCAATATCGTTCGATTTGTTCATGGCTACCAATCCTAAATCAATCGCTTTTTGGAAATTTCCTAATTTGAAATTCATATCGGCCTGATAGTAAGACAGCTTTTCTTTGTATTTCTCTTCGCCAGAAACCTCATCAAAATATTTAGTCGCCTCTTTATAATCGTCTCCTTCATAAGCCATAAAACCTAAGTAATATTTGGCTTGAGAACCATATTCTTTAGAATTGACTACTTTATTGAAATAATTGGTGGCTTCCTTTTTCTTTTTAGCGTTAAAATAGCTGTAGCCTTTCATGAAGTTAAACTTATCCGATTCGGTTTTACTCATGTAGCTTTCATCCACTTTATCAAACCATTGCAATGCTTTTGGGTAATTTCCCTGCTCGAAGAAAAATTGAGCCGCCTCGATATAAGCCTGATTTTGTTTGGTGCTTGTCGGATAATCATTTACAAATTGTTCCACCAAAGCATCTGCGTTTGCTTTGTTGGTTCTTATGGCACAATTGGCAATGTAGAAAGCACAATCTGACTGAACTTCTTCGTTTGTGGCATTGTATTTTACTTTTTCAAAAATCAATTGAGCCGAAGCATATTGTTTATCATTATATAAAGCCAGTGCTTTGTCAAAATCCTTTAATTCGTAAGTATAAATAGCCGATTTCTGTGCCGAAACTATTGTCGAAGTAAGGAGAATTTGGAATATAAAGAACCTGGATAGTTTACGCATTTTGATTAATATTTAGGTATTCAAAAGTATCATTTTATACGCTTTATAACGAAACGTTTTTAGGTTTTATTATAAACAAATTAATAATCGTTTATGATTTTAAGGTTTAATAAACTTCAATTTATTGGTTCTCAAACTTTCTAAAACATTTCATTTTTTAAACTTTTTCCTAAGAAATGATTCAAATTTATTTTGAATACAAACGTTATCTTATTACTTTTACCATTCAAACCAATTTTATTATGTCACAAACCGTACTGTCTCTTAAAGAAGTCACTATATATCAAGAAGGAAGAAAAATTATATCTCATATTAATCTAGATGTTAATCATGGAGAGTTTATCTACATTATCGGGAAAACTGGTTCTGGAAAAAGTAGTTTTCTAAAAACTTTATATGCTGATTTACCTTTAATTGAAGGTGAAGGACATATTGTCGAATTTGATTTGGCTACTTTAAAAGAAAAAGATATTCCGTACTTGAGACGTAAAATCGGAATTGTATTTCAGGACTTCAAACTGCTTCCAGACCGTTCTATAAAAGACAATATGCTTTTTGTTCTTAAAGCTACTGGCTGGACAGAAAAAGAAGCTATGGAGCACAAAATTGATGAAGTTTTGGACAAAGTAGGCATGAAAGATTTTGTAAACAAAATGCCTCATCAGCTTTCTGGCGGAGAACAGCAGCGTGTTGCAATTGCAAGAGCATTGCTTAACGATCCTGAATTTATTTTGGCAGACGAACCAACAGGAAACCTTGATCCTCAAACAAGTTCTGAAGTATTAGAAGTATTAAAAGCAATCAACGCCGCTGGTAAAACTATCATTATGGCAACTCACGATTATGCTTTATTAATGAAATTCCCATCTAAGACTCTAAAATGTGAAGATGAAAGAATCTTCGAAGTGGTGCAAAGAAGCGTGTAATGCTTTCTATTTTAATTCCGGTTTACAATTATGATGTTTCTAAACTTGTTTTAGAACTTAAACATCAGGCTGATGATTTAGGAATTATATATGAAATCATTGTTCAGGATGATGCCAGCGCGAAATTTATTGAAGAAAATAATCAAATAAATTCTTTAGAAAACTGCCTTTTTTCTATTAATAATGAAAATTTAGGAAGAGGCAGAAACATCAACTCTTTATGCTCTAAATCAAAATATGATTATGTTTTGATCATGGAAGCCGATGCTTTTCCGGAAAACAAATCATATCTCAAAAATTATATTGATTTGTTATCAAAAGCGCCAGATGTCATTTTTGGAGGTGTTAAATACTCAGATAGTATTCCTTCACAAGAAAAAATACTTCGGTGGAAATATGGCAGAAAAAGAGAAATTAAATCTTTGAGTCAAAGACTTCAAAACAATTATGATTTCGTTTTTACATGGAACCTACTTTTAAAAAGAGAAATTCTTCTGCAATATCCTTTTCCTGAATTTATTAACGAATATGGTTATGAAGATCTTGTTTTTATAAAAAAACTTCGATTAAACTCAGTTCCTATTACTCATATTGAAAACTTACTAATTCATTGTAATGATGAAAACAGCATAGACTTTATCAACAAAACCGAAAAGGCTGTTAGAAATCTTTGCAACTTAATTTCTTCTGGAAAAATTGATTCTAAAGACGTTAAACTAACTAAGGTTTATCTAATTTTGGAAAAGCTTCATTTAGACGGAATTTTTAAAGCACTTTACATAGCAAGTAAAAAACAGATAATCAATAATTTAACTTCAAAAAATCCTAATTTATATGTATTAGATTTGTATAAATTGGGTTATTATTGCGATTTAAAACAATAAATTGTTATGGCTTTCTTTTCTGTTGTTATTCCTTTATTCAATAAAGCAAATCATATCGAAACCACAATAAAAAGTATTCTCAGTCAGACTTTTACTGATTATGAAATTATTGTAATAAACGATGGATCGACTGACAATGGCGAAGCTTTAGTGCGTGGTTTTAATGATGACAGAATACAAGTTTACAATCAAGAAAATCAAGGCGTTTCTATTGCACGAAATCTCGGAATAGAAAAATCAAAAGGGAAACTGATTGCATTAATGGATGCAGACGATTTTTGGCTTCCAGATCATTTACAGGAACTAGCTAATTTATTTCAAGACTTTCCAGATTGTGGCATTTATTGTTCTCGTCATAAAATCAAAATTTCAAAAAAACATTTTAAAATTCCTGTTTATAATGGAATCAATGAATCTTTTAGAGGAATTGTTTCTGATTATTTTTTCTCAAACAGACCTTTTAGAATTACATGGACTTCATCTCTGGCAATTCCGAAGGAAATCTTAGAAAAAATTGAAGGATTTACACCAAATGTAACAAATGGCCAGGATTTAGAATTATGGACTAAAATAGGGATAAAATATCCTGTTGCTATCACCAATAAAACAACAGCTATTTACAATTTCGACATTCCAAATAGTGTTACTAAAAATCATGTAAACTCAATGAAGTTAATGGATTTTGAACAATTTAAACTTTCAGAAAAAGAAAATCCTTCTCTTAAGAACTTTCTCGATTTATACCGAATTGAATATGGTCTGCGCTATTATATTTTTGAGAATAAAGAAAAAGCAAGTTTTTATCTAAAAGATGTTGACCCGCAAAATATTAATTTAAAAATTCAGCTTTTATTAAAAATGCCTTCTGTTTTTCTGCGCTTATTTTTAAAATCAAAAAACACTCTAAAAAGAATTGGGTTTGATTTTTCTATCTACGATTAACATATTCTACAAATTCATCAAAATCCCGAATGTAGTCCTCTTCAATATATACTTCCGAAGCTACAACCAAACAAATCGAACCTGACGAAAAATTTCTAAGTTCTCTCCAAATCCCAGATTTAATCAAGAGACCTTCATAAGGCTTGTTTAAAGTAACGATTGTTTCTTCTTTCCCATCATTTAAAACCACATCAAAACTTCCGCTTAAAGCGACAAGAAACTGCTGCAAATCTTTATGCGCATGTCCGCCTCGCTCCGATCCCGTTGGAACATCATATAAATAATAAACCCTTTTTATATCAAAAGGAACTGTATCATTTTCTATCACAGATAAATTTCCTCGTCGTTCTTCAATTTTAGGAATCGAAATGATTTGTACTCCGTTATTACTCATTTTCATGCTGGATTTGTTCAAATTTTATATGCCCTTTTTTTGCAATTGCCACAAGTCTTTTGACGTTTTTAAATTTAATATTGTTTTGTTTTAAATCAAAAAAGAGTTTGACATACAGCCAAAAAAGATATTTCTTTTTAAAGATTCTCGAAAACAAAGCGCCTTGTATGTAATATTTATCATCAATGCTTTTCTTTTCTGAAGAAGTCTGGTTTTTATGGATTACAATTATTTGAGGTTCAAAAACAAGCTGTTTCTGTTTTGCTTTCAGGTCAGATAAAAAAATAGCTTCTTCTCCCATTTCAAAAACGGCTCCTAAGCCAAAATTTTCATCAAATGAAACTTTCGATTCATTAATAATCTTTTTATTCAAAGTCATTTCTATTGAACTTGAATTCAAAACATCAAAAATATTCAAATTGGCTTTAGAATCTGAAGGGTATTTTTTAATTAAACTTCCATCTAAATTTTCCGCTTCAAAATTTATTACAGCCGCTTTGGGGAATTTATTATAGACATCAATTATTTTAATTGCAAATCCTTCTTTATAAACAACATCATCATCAGCAATGACAAGAATTTTTCCAAGAGCATTTTCGAGAGCCAGATTTCGGCTTTTTGCCAATCCTTTTTCAAAGGAATTTATAACTCTGACATTAAAATAATCAGAAGTTAAGATTTTCTCTTTTTGAGTTTGATTTATAATTAAAATAGAAAAACTAGAAAAATGTGAATATGGAAACATCGGAACTAAAAAATCCAATGAATTCTGATTCATTGTAGAAATTAAAATTTCGATGTCACTCTCTTTAAAAAAGTTATCCAATTTATTCTTCATAGTTAAACAAATATAGAAATACTAAATAGTAGTTTCCATTTAATTTTTATAAAACCGTTATAATATTCTTTATTTTTGGCTCTATAAAAGCAATTTTTTCTATGCAAAACTTACCATTGGTTTCTGTTATCTGTTTATGTTACAATCATGAAAAATTTGTAGTTGAAGCATTGAATTCGGTGTTAAACCAAAGCTATCAAAACGTTGAACTTATCATTGCAGACGACTGCAGCAATGATGATTCTAAAAAAGTTATCGTGCACTGGCTTAAAGATCATCCTACAATTCAGTTTATTTCTAGCAAAACTAATTTAGGGAATACGAAAACATTCAATAAAGCGCTACAATTTGCAAAAGGTGAATATGTAATAGACCTAGCTGCTGATGATTTTTTATTAAACGACTGTATCGAAAAACAAGTAAATGCTTTCTTAAATTCTAATAAAAAAAATCTTGCTGCAGTATATGGAAATGCAGAAGTAATTTCAGAAAACAACAATCATATTCGTTATTATTATGAAGTTGATGCGGAGAAAAAAGCGTTAAAAAAACCTGCATCTGGAGATATTTATTTGGCCATGTTAAGCCAAAGCAGCATGATTTGTTCCGTGTCCTCAATGATGAAAAGAGAAGTTTTGGAACAACTTAATGGTTACGACGAAGATCTTGCTTATGAAGATCTTGACTTTTGGATTAGAGCTTCTAGAAATTATAATTTTGAATTTGTTGATTCTATTTTGGTTCAGAAAAGAGAAGTAAGCAATTCTCTAGGAAGTCAATTTTACAAAAAGTTTAATTCTCGAACCAGAAAAATAAACCATTCTTCCTATTTGGTTATAAAAAAAGCAATTGCTTTAAATAAAACTAAAGAAGAAAATAAGGCGCTAATGAAAAGACTGCATTTTGAAATGGAAAAAGCGCTTAGAACAATAGATGTTTGGCTATTCATAAAATATATACCTCTTGAACTAAAACTTCGATTTTAAAACAGGCTCTTTCTAAAGTAAAAAACCAACACTAACAGATAAACTAAATTATCAAAGGCGTAAGCTACTACAACGCCTTCAATTTGGAATTCTTTAATAAAATACAAACTAGAAAAATATAAGACTGACAAAGAAAAGAATTCGGTTAAAATAAACATGAAAGTTTTTCTTTTTGCAAAGAATTGGTAGCCTAAAATTAAAGCGCAAACTTTAAAAACATCTCCAAAAAGCTGCCAAAAAAACAAATTGGTTACTGGTAAAAACTCTTTTGTAAAAAGCAATTGAATAACAAAAAAGCGCATAAAATAAAGTATCGCCAGCGCAAGTATAAAAACTGGCAAAATATATTTATAGTACTGAAAAAAAACTTTTCTAGTTTCCTGATTGTTTTGGGCTTTGGACAATTTTGGCAGAAAATAAACGCTCAAAATTGCACTGATAAACATTAAATAATAGCTCGAAATACGTGTCATGGTTTCCCAATATCCAGCTTCTTGTATTCCTAAATCCTGAATAATATGGTTTCGGATTGCGAGAAACACAAAAGGCCCAAAAACAGACGAAACCAGCGTCATTAAAGAATAAGCTGAAAGGTTTTTTAAAACTTTGAAATCGAAGACATCTAATTTTATAAATTGAAAAATCTGAATCTCTTTTTGAACCAAATAAAGGGTGATAAAAAACAGCAATGCTGGCGCGATTATAATTGCCATTAAAGCACCTGTAGTCTTGAACTCTACAATCAAAAAAACAGAAGTCAGAAGACCAATAAGGTTTCCGATGATATTGATTCCGATTACTTTTTTAAACTTGCCTAAACCATTAATTACAGCAATAAAAAATACAGAAAGTCCATAAGTTGGCAAAGCGAACGATAAAACTTTAAAAACAATTAAATACTCTGTATTATTTCCAAAGATTTTTTCATTCCAATAGGAAGCCGAACAAAACAGAATGACGCTTAAGAGAACCGCAACTCCTATTAAAGTAATAAAAACGGTTGAAACTATTTTTTGAAGTTCAATTTTGCTTTTTTCGCTTTCAGCTGTATATTTTACGATTCCATTTTGAAAACCTAAAGTGGAGATGTTTTCCAATGAAGTTAAAAAGTTACGAAGATTTCCAACGAGAGCCATTCCGCTTGGCCCAACAAAAACTGCTAATATTTTTGAAGTAATTAATCCAATTCCGATTTTTAAAGCAACACTTAAACTGTTTAAAGAAGTAATCTTAAACAAATTCGTTTGAATTATTTTTCTATAAAAATTCAAATTAGTATTGATTTAAAATTTCAATAATGTAATCCACTTCAGATCCTGTCAAAACTGGACTCATTGGCAGACTTAAAACCTCATTATGAATCTTTTCGGTTATCGGAAACGACAAATTATTCCATTGCGAAAAAGCTTTTTGCTGATGCGGAGGAATTGGGTAATGAATTACCGTTTGGATGTTGTTTTGAGCTAAATACTCTTGTAGCTTTTCTCTATTTTCTGCTCGAACTACAAACAAATGAAAAACGTGATTATTGGAGAAATCCCAAAATGGCAATACAATTTTACTGTTTTTAATTTCAGACAAATAACGTTTTGCAACCGCTCTTCGCTTTTCATTATCAGAATCGAGATTTGGCAATTTTAGATTCAAAAATCCAGCCTGCAATTCGTCAAGTCTTGAATTTACGCCAATATATTCGTTGTGATATTTTTTTTCAGAACCATAATTACGAAGCGAGAAAAGGACTTTTGCCAATTGTTCGTCATTTGTTGTAATCGCTCCTCCATCGCCAAGACAGCCTAAATTTTTTCCTGGGTAAAAACTAAATGCAGAAGCACTTTGCGACTCTTCAACTCCGCTCAGAGTGACACCGTAATTCTGGAATTTGGAATTTTTATTTTGGGATTTATTTATTTTTGCTCCGTGAGATTGCGCCGCATCTTCAATTATTAAAAGATTGTTATTATTCGCAATTTCACTTATTTTATCCATTTCGGCTAATTGTCCATACAAATGAACCGCTAAAATGGCTTTTGTTTTTGATGTGATTTTTTCGGGAATTAATTCTGGATTTATATTATAGGTTTCTAATCTTGGCTCAACTAAAACCGGAACTAAATCGGCTTGTAAAATGGCTAAAATACTAGCAATATAGGTGTTTGCAGGAACAATAACCTCATCGCCTTTTTTGAGTTTTCCGAGTTCGATATAGCCTTTAAAAATAAGGACCAATGCATCAAAACCATTTCCGACTCCAATACAATATTTTGATTGACAATATTCGGCAAAAGCTTTTTCAAATGTTTCCAATTCTTTTCCTAAAATATACCAACCGTTTTCTAAAACCAATTTCAGTTTTTCCTGAAAAGCGGTTTCATACGGTTTGTTAATTTTTTTTAGGTCTAAAAACGGTATCACTTTATTTCTATTTTATAAAAATCCTGATTATAAACAGTACAGCCTAATTCTTCTTTCTGCGCTAAAAGCCCTTGGTTATAGCCTAATTCATTTTCTTCACCCACAATTCCCATATCAAAAAAATGCTTCCCTTTTCGTTTGTATTTATGAATCAGATTAATGAATAAAAAATCTAGTGCTCTAAATTCTTCTCCTGTTTTTGAAGTGGCACCGTATTGTGATTTTACAACATTTTTGGTTTCAAAAATCGTTATTCCAGCTATAATTTCATCATTTCTATAAGCAGAATATTGTCTGATATTTTTCGGAAATTTAGATCTCAAAAACGTAATTTCTTCTTTGGAGTGGACTGGTTTTACATTAAACTTTTCTGCTAATCTCGGCTCTAGAATTTTTTCCCAAAAAGGATCAAAATTTTCCTCTTCAAAAATATCCAAATCTAAATTTTCAATTCTTCTAAAATGCTTCATTTTACTTTTAGAAATTTTTAGAGGAACCGTCAGATTAACCGCTGGATTCATTTCTTTTCGTTCTAAAACTGCTCCTCTTTTCAATAAAAAAAAGTCAATTTCTTTGTTTCCTTCAGAAAAATAAAAATCTGGAATAGGTTTATAATAAAAAGCATCTACTTGATTTTCTTTCAAAAAAAGCAAAACCTTATCCATAATGGATTCAACTTTTGATGCTTTTATTTTTGACAAATAAATCAATCCGCCATAAGTAAGTCCTTGATGCGAATAAACCGTATTTTCTTTTTTATTGGCAGGAAGAATGGCGCGCAATTTTTCATCTTCAAAAACTAAAAGCGAAAAATCTTCAAAACGATCTTTGTGGTATTCCATAAAATCGCGATGAAATAAAAATGTAGCATTTTTAGAATGGGCCACAAAATCATTCCAGATTGAATAATCATCTTGAGAGTACTTTCTTATAGTATATTCCATATCTATTTATGATCAAATGCTTTTAAATGCCATTTATATTTAACCGCCATTAATCTAACCACAATAATCACAAGAGAAGTAACTAAATATAAAATATCGTCGTTTAAATTTAGCTTTCTTAATCCAAAAAAAACAATTCCTCCCAAAATACAAATCGTTGCATAGATTTCTTCTCGAAATACATTTGGAATTTCGTTGCATAAAATATCGCGAATTACACCTCCAAAACAAGCTGTCATTGTTCCCAATGCTATACAAATTGCAGGATGCAGACCCGTTATAAGTCCGCGTTCAAGACCTATTAAAGTAAAAACTCCAAGCCCAATTGTATCAAATAGAAACAACGAGGTTCGAAGTTTATCGAATCTTTTTCTGAAAAGGATTGCTAGAAAAAATCCTAAAATGATCACATACACATATTGCATGTCGCGCATCCAGCCAACAGGAGTTCTTCCGATCAAGACATCGCGAAGTGTTCCGCCTCCAACGGCAGTTACAAATGCAATGATAAAAACCCCAAACGGATCTAGTTTTTTGTGCATTGCGGTCAAGGCGCCTGACATTGCAAACGCCATTGTCCCAATAATATCAAGTAAGTGAAACATTTTTTTTGAGTTACAAAGATGCAAAGGGTCAAAGTTACAAAGTTGTGACGAATAATCTTAACAACTCTCGCTCATAAAACATTCCTTATTTTTTCACGTAAATCGGACTTCTTTTTAATAAATAAGAAATAGAATCCATCCAACCGTCTTTTACAGCCAACAAAGGTTTACGAGTTTGTGAGTAAATCTTATCAGTGTTTTTATACATATCAAAATAAACCGTATAGTAGTAATACGTCTGATTGTTTGCTGTTGTTGTAGAAATGTCGTTTGTAGTTACTTTTTTGTTATTATTGCTCACTTTCGCATTTCCGCTGTTGTAAGTCGTCGCTGTAGAACCTGTTCCAATTGTGTATGAAACCTTTGCGGCCACAATATTATCAACTCCCAGTATTTTTTCAAGATCTTCTATTGGCGTTTCGTCAATGTTATTGTGGTCAATTCCTGCTTTATGCAATAAACTATTTGTGGTTCTTAAATCCTGAACTGTCAGCGGAAAAATGTTAGAAGATTTATCTAACAATTTGTTGTACAAATCATTTTGAGCAAATTTTGCCATATCTTCAGAACCTTGCTGATTATCGGCATTTACATAAGGAACTGGCAATACCGCTATTGTATTGTGCTTCATATCTGCACTTGCTACATTTTGAGAGTCATTCTGAACTGGAGCGCTTGTGCTCGAAGAAACATCAAAGGTTTGAGATCTTCCGCTTGCAAAATCAATTCTAGCAATCTGCGAAACGTCTAGCGAGATTTGAACCGTCTCACCAGGAAGTGAATATTCTACTGTTTTATCAGACATTTTTAGAACCGTACATTCAATTATCTGGTAATCTCTTTTTATAATTTTATCTAATTTTTTTCCGCTTTGGGCAAAACTCACAAAAGCAGACAACAATACTAATAAGTACAAAAATGGCTTAGTAATTTTCATTGGATTGGAAATTTTATGAATTAATTATGTATATATAAATTTACAAAGAAATTTAAAAAAATAATCAGCAAAAATTAGAAAAATCAAACAATTCTTCAAAGAAAAAAATTACATATTTTGCGTATAGAAATTATAATCTTTTAAAATTACGCGGATAAAATCGCCATTGTTTCCAGATTGATTTTTAATTCCTGTTACGCTTTCAATTTTTGCAACCAGTTTGTAAATAACCTCATGGTCGTTTTTAGCGGCTGCTTTTTGATAGGTTTCTTTAATAATACGCATATCATTGTCTGAAAGCTTAATCACCAGAGGATATGTAGGCACATAAGCTTCACCAATGTCTTCCAAAATAGTATGGCTAATGTTGATTTTATTCTTTAAAGTAATCACTGCAGTGCCTGCTGCCATGTCGCCTAATCGCTGCGATTTCTGGCTTGTAATAACAGCAATAAGTCCCGGAAGTCCGACAAAACTAAAAAAATCAATTACTCTAAAAAACCAGCGAATTAAATAGTCTCCAAAACCCGCTTGATAGCCGTCAATTTTTACCACTTTAATTTTCAGTAATTTTTTGCCAAGTGACTGCCCTTCAAAGACACTTTCTAAAACCAGCGAATACACTATAACTGGCGAATACAATAATAAAAAAATCGCACCGCGTGACCAGCCATCCAAATTGACCATCAATCTATCGAGCTGCAGCCAGTCAAAAAGTATTATCGAAAGCGCTGTTATATAGCAGATTATAATAAACAGATCTATAAAAAAAGCACCTAGCCTTTCGCCTACAGAAGCAGCGATAAAATTTATTTTGACATTTTGTGTCGTATTAATAGATAATTCTGACATATTTCATATTTTAGCCTACAATGAGAGAAATCGCCTTTATAAAACAAAACAGAGAAAAATGGCTCGAGTTTGAGCTGGCAATTTTTGGTAAAGCTAAAAAAAATCCTGATGAATTAGCTAATTTGTAC
The DNA here is from genome assembly GCF_003254565.1 of Flavobacterium nitrogenifigens. Lineage (GTDB taxonomy): Bacteria > Bacteroidota > Bacteroidia > Flavobacteriales > Flavobacteriaceae > Flavobacterium > Flavobacterium nitrogenifigens. Next base: position 193,576 of record NZ_QJRI01000175.1, on the reverse strand, counting down.
ATTCAAATGATGAATGATTTGTCGTATGCTCAAACGTATTACCCTAAAAGTAAAACGGTTGTGTATCTCAATCATCTTGCCTCTCAGATTTATCAAAAAATTTACAAAACCAAACGTACCGATCAGAATCGACTTGTAGATTTCTTTAAGATCGAAGTTCCTTTGTTGGTTTACGAATACAGAAGGTATTTGGTTTATGCATTTGCCTTATTTTTTGTTACCGTTTCTATCGGAGTTCTTTCTGCTCGTTATGACCGTGATTTTGTACGCCTCATTTTAGGAGATGATTATGTAAATATGACTTTAGAAAACATCAAAAAAGGCAATCCGATGGCCGTGTATGGTTCGGGCAGCAATTGGGGAAGTTTTATAGGCATCACGGTCAATAATCTTTTTGTAGGCGCCAGATGTTATTTCTACGGAATCTTTGCAGGAATCGGAACTTTTAATGTTTTTCTTCAAAACTGTATTATGCTGGGTTCTTTTCAATATTTTTTCTATGAGCAAGGCGTTTTCTGGAAAAGCGTGCGAGGCATCTGGATTCACGGTTCTATGGAGATTTTTGCCATTGTTATTGAAACTACAGCGGGTTTTATTTTAGGAGCTTCTATCCTATTTCCTAAAACTTTTTCAAGATTAAATTCTTTTAAAATTGGTTTCAAAAACAGTTTTAAAATATTCTTAAGCACTTTTCCGTTTACCATAAGCGCAGGATTTTTAGAAGGTTTTATCACACGATATTCTATCGATATGCCCAATTGGCTAAGTAGTTTCATTATCTTATTTACGCTTGCAATAATTTCGTTTTACTACTTGATTTACCCTTTTATTGTACACAAAAAAATAACTTCAAAACCAACTCATTTATAATGTTCGAGCTTTACAGAAAAAGACAATTAGGTGATAATCTAGGCGATACTTTTACTTTTTTCAAAAATTACGGAAAAAACTTTTTCAAGATTTTTTTTATTACAAATGGAGCATTTTTACTTCTTTTTGCAATAGTAATTTATACACTCCTTAAAGTTAATTTTGAACATATTCAAAATTCTGGTCTTGAAAACAATCAATTAAAAAATGATCTCCTTGAATATTTCAATCATAATGAAGGATTAGTAGTGGCACTTATGTTTATCTGCATTCTTTTATTCTTTATTATTTCATTGTTTAATTATGCCTATCCAGTTTTATATTTAAAAATGATCGGCGCTGGCAAAGAAGATTTTGAAGTGAATGATGTCTCGGCAAGCTTTTTTAAAGTTCTTTTTAAATTAATAAAGTTTAGCATAGGATATTTATTTTTAGTTTTTCCGATTTTATTAATTGCACTGATCATCTTGTTTTTTCTGTGCTTCATTATTATCGGGATTCCGTTGCTTATGATTGCACTGCCGGCATTGTTTACCTTTTTAAACCTTCATTTTTACAGTTATCTGACGGAAGAAAAACGTTTTTTTGAATCTCTAAGACATGCCTACTATTTATTAAAAGTAGATTTTTGGAATACAATTGGAACAACCTTTATTATTATGATGATAATGCAGTTTGTTCAGTTTGCCATAACAATGTGTTTATACTTTGTGGGTATGTTTATCGCTTTGGCCTATTTAATTGGAAATTCTGCTTCAGACCACACAAACTCTATAGAACCCTCACCTTTGTTGATCGGTTTTATAACGATTGTCGTAATTGTGCTAATTATTCTTGGCAACATTTTCAACAACATCATTATAGTGAACCAGGGAATGATTTATTATAGTTTAGAGTCAGGAGACAAACAAGAATCTAAATCAATTGATTTAATCGGAGATACTACAAATGAATAAGTTTGTTATTATTTTATATTTTCTTTTCTGTCTGAGCCCATTATGCGCCCAAGATACTCTTGTTGAAGAAGATCCTCCAAAAATTGCTAGTATTAAGTACACGGAAAAAGATATCAAGGTAGATTCTGGAGCTGTAGAAGCCAGACATTTTGAAAAAGATTTCAAGAAAAAATATACCGATAAGGACTTTGTTTACGAATACAAAGAACCCGAAAAAAACTGGTGGGATCATTTTAAGCATTGGCTCGCTAGACAAATTGCCAACTTATTTAATTTTAGCAGCGTAAAAACGTCTCTTGATTTTGTTTCTTTTTTATTTAGAATAATAGCTATTCTAGTGGTTATTACCTTGATTTATTTTATCGTCAAGGCGTTAATCAAACGAGAAGGAAGATGGATTTTTGGAAAGAATGCCGACAAAAGAGCTTTGTTTTATTCCGATGCCGAGAAAAATATCCACCTTTTAGATTTTGAAAAACTTATTAAAGAAAGTGTAGAAGCTGGCGAAAAAAGAATTGCCGTGCGATATTATTATTTATGGCTCTTGAAAGTAATGGCACAGCATCATTATATTGAATGGGATATCGAAAAAACCAATTCCGATTATTTGTATGAATTGCATAATCCTGCTCACAAAGAAGAGTTTACTTATCTTTCTTATCTATACAATTATATTTGGTATGGTGAATTTGAAATTGACGATTCAACATTCAGAAAGACTGAAAATAGATTTAAAAAAGCATTAAAAACCTTTGGTAATGGATAATAAAGTTAAAATATACATTGCTATTCTGGTTTTAATTTTCGGAATAACATTACTAGTAGACAAAGGACAACCAAAACCTATTGATTGGACTCCAACGTATTCTGTTGAAGATAAAATCCCTTTCGGATTATACGTTTTTGACCAAGAAGCTGATGGCATTTTTAAGCAGAAAATAGAAAGAATTTCTACGCAGACTCCTTATGAATATCTGGACTCTCAATATGACTCTAGAGAAAATGTAGAAAAATATAAAATTAAAGGCTCTTTCATGAACATTTCTGAAGTCGATAATATTGACGAAGGATCAATGAGAGAAATTCTATACTTTGTTTCTCATGGAAACAATGCTTTTTTAAGTATGAAAGTATTTCCAAAAGCGCTGTTAGATTCTTTAAAAATCGAACTGAAAACCGATTTTATGCCCAACGACAGCATTTCGGTTTGGATGGCAAACAAAAAAGTAAGCGCAAAAAAATATACTTTTAATACCGGATTAAGCGATTATTTTTCTAAAATAGATACTTTAAACACAAAAGTTCTGGGATATCAAATGAACCGTAAGAACGAAAAACAAGTCAATTTTATTGAAGTTCCATACAAAAATGGCCATCTCTATCTGCACACGCAGCCAGTGGCTTTTACCAATTACAATCTGCTCAAAAAAGATTATTATCAGTATGCTGAAAACGTTCTTTCTTATATCCCGAAAGGAAATATTTTCTGGTACAACAAAACTTTTAACGATAAACGAATTTCAAGCTCTCCGATGCGTTATATTTGGAGTCAGCCCGCTTTAAAATCGGCTTGGTATTTAGGCTTACTTGGAATTCTTATTTTTATGATTTTTAATGCAAAACGCAAACAGCGAGTCGTGCCAATCATAAAACCATTGCAGAATCTAACTGTTGATTTTACCAAAACGATTGGAAATTTATATTATCAGGAAGGTGATCATACCAATATAATTGATAAAAAGATTATTTACTTTTTAGAAAAAATTAGAACCGATTATTTGCTTGACACCAGCAAACTCGATGACGATTTTATAACCAAATTACATTATAAAACAGGAAAAGATGAAAAAGATATTCGCGATGTAGTTCAGTTAATTAATGACCACCGAAACAGTTATCACGGAAGTCTTGAAGAAGATTTGATTAAAATAAACACAGCAATAGAAAAGATTTTACATTAATTTATTTAACAACAGATTAAAGGATTACCACAGATTATTTTTTCAATAAAATCATTTTAATCCTTTAATCTGTGGCAAAAAAATAAAAAATACATACCAATTTATGGACGATATCAATACAACATCTAGCGAAATCACAAATGAAAATGTGAATTTTGAAACGAGAATTAATTTAGGACCTCTTTTAGATCACGTAAACACGATCAAAAAAGAGATTGAAACGGTAATCGTAGGACAGCACAAAATGGTAGATCAGCTTTTGGTTGCTATTTTGTCAAACGGTCACGTACTTTTAGAAGGTGTTCCTGGAGTTGCCAAAACAATTACAGCAAAATTATTAGCTAAAACTTTAAATATCGGTTTCAGCAGAATTCAGTTTACGCCCGATTTAATGCCTTCTGATATTTTGGGAACTTCTATTTTTAATCTAAAAAACTCAGAATTCGAATTCAAAAAAGGGCCAATCTTTTCTAACCTGATTTTAATCGATGAGATTAACCGTGCTCCAGCAAAAACACAGGCTGCACTTTTTGAAGTAATGGAAGAACGCCAAATTACAATTGACGGTTCTGCTTATCAATTGGAAGCGCCATTTTTAGTAATTGCTACCCAAAACCCTGTTGAACAAGAAGGAACTTATCGCTTGCCAGAAGCGCAATTGGACCGTTTCCTTTTTAAAATCACAATCGATTATCCAAAATTGAATGAAGAGATTTTAATTATTCAGAGAGAACATTCATTACAGGATCATGGAAAACTAGATGCTATTAAAACTATTCTTTCTGCTGAAGAAATCAAAGAATATCAAGGTTTGGTAAAACAAATTAGGGTTGAACAAAACTTATTAGAATACATTGCTAGAATTGTGGTAAACACACGCGAAAATGCCTTTTTATATTTAGGTGCTTCGCCTCGTGCTTCAATCGCTATTTTGAATGCTTCGAAAGGTTTTGCCGCAATCCGCGGACGCGATTTCGTAACGCCAGAAGATATTAAAGAAGCTGCGATTCCAGTGTTACAGCACCGAGTTATTGTAGCGCCAGAACGCGAAATGGAAGGTCTTACAAGCTCGGAAATTATTAAACAAATTATCGAAACAGTCGAAATCCCGAGGTAGCTATTAATTGTGAATTGTTAATGATAAATTGTTAATGGTGGAAAACATAAAAGGCTTCAAATCCGCTCAACCTAACAAAGAAGAGTAAAGTTGAAACCTGAAACTTGAAACTTGACACAAGGCTTTAGCCGAATTGGCGAAGCAAACAATAAAAACTATAAAAAATTGAAACCGTCTAAACTTCTTATATTATTCTCATTATTATTGTTGATTGCTTTTCAGTCATCAAATGCTGCTTTTTTAAAAGACAAAAAAGATTCTTTTTATTTCAAAAATGACAAACAGGAAATTGAAACTTTAGTGAAGAAACTTTACGAATGGGTAGAAACTAAAAATAGCAACAATGATTTCAATCCTCTCGCAAACAAAAAAGGAGACAAATACATTGGCCTAGATTTAAACTCACATAAAAAAAGACTGGAAGAACTGAAGAAGACCAATTTCTTTTCGCAGCAGTTTTTAGACAATTACAATAAAATTGCTTTACGAATAGATTCTAATCTTAAAACAAAAAAGATTGAATGGTTTGAAGGAGAATTACCTCCTTTTGGAAGTGATTCTAATCCGTGGTGCAATTGCCAAGACAATCCAGAAAATTTTTGGAAAACAATGACGATTAATCACTTGAAGATTGAAAACGACAAAGCTTCTTTTGATTGGACTTGGTCGTGGAAAGGCGATTTTAAATACAAAGTGAAAACCATCAAAGAAAACGGAACTTGGAAAATAGCTTCTTTAGAAGGCTTTGATTTTAATGAGTTCACCAAAATTTATTAGAAAAACATAAAACCGAGAAAACTTGAAATTCATAAAAAGTCTATATCTGAACAATTTCTTTTTCTATGTGCTCATTGGCATTATAGGATTGTTTATCTGCGCTTTTATTTTTCCGAATATGTATCATGCAGTTTGGTTGCTGGTTTTAGGTTTAATTACTTTTTTAGGCCTTGATATTCTGCTTTTGTATTTAACAAGAACAGGTCTTGAAGCTGAAAGAATTACACCCGAAAAATTATCAAACGGAGATTTAAATCCGATAAAGATTAATTTAAAAAACCATTATACTTTTCCAGTTTCGGTTAAAATTATTGACGAGATTCCATTTCAATTTCAAGTTCGCGATTTCAAAATCGTAAAAACAATAAAAGCGGCAACACAAAAAGAAATTGGCTATGATCTTCGTCCAACAGAACGTGGAGAATATCATTTTGGTTCTTTAAACATCTATGTTTCTTCGCCATTAAGATTGATTTCTAGAAGATTTACTTTTGACAAAGATCAAATGGTTCCTACCTATCCGTCTTATATTCAGCTTAGAAAATACGATTTGATTGCTTTTTCGAATAATTTATTTCAATACGGAATTAAAAAAATACGCCGAATTGGCCATACAATGGAATTTGAGCAGATTAAAGAATATGTTCAGGGCGACGATTTACGAACTTTAAACTGGAAAGCAACTGCCAAAAGAAATTCGCTGATGGTCAATCAGTTTCAGGACGAAAAATCGCAATCTGTTTACATGGCAATTGATAAAGGGCGTGTTATGCAAATGCCTTTTGACGGACTAAGTTTATTAGATTATGCAATTAATTCCGCTTTGGTTTTATCCAATGTAATTCTGAAAAAACAAGATAAAGCAGGACTTTTTTCTTTTTCTAAAAAAGTAGAAAACAGAGTTTTTGCTGAAAGAAGAGGGTCGCAGATGCAGAAAATTCTTGAAACTTTATACAATGTAAAAACCGATTTCTTCGAAAGTGATTATAGCAGATTGTATGTTGACATTAAAAAAAATATCAATCAGAGAAGCTTAATAATTCTGTACACTAATTTTGAAACTATGGACGGTTTAAATCGTCAATTGCCTTATTTAAAAGGAATTGCCAAAAGCCATTTGCTGGTGGTGGTTTTCTTTAGCAATACAGAACTAAACGGTATTATCAATAAAAAAACAACTACAATTCAGGAAGTTTATGACAAAGTAATTGCCGAAAAATTCATGTTTGAAAAACGTTTAATTGTAAATGAATTGAAGAAATACGGAATTCATTCTGTTTTAACGCAGCCAGAAAATCTTACGCTTGACGCGATTAATAAATATTTGGAGATTAAGTCGAGAGGGATTTTATAACTTATTCATCTTCAAGTTTGTTGCATTTCGATCAAAATACTATTCTCAATCAAAAATCAAAATAATGAAATCAAAAATCACTCTTCTCCTATTTTTTATCTTTTTTGCGCAATTAGCTACAAGCCAGCAAAATATTCCAACCATAAAAGCAATATCAAAAAAACTTGATATTAGAGATGGTAAAACATACAAAAAACAATCTTGGAATATTTCTCCTCAACTAAATCCAGATGTATACGAAACATCATCATTAGGAAAAAAAGTCACTTTTATTACTGATAAAGATTCTATCTCAGTAAAAATTAAAAAAAATACACAATTTGATTTTGTGATTTTACTTAATGATTCTGTAAAAGCCTATACACAAATTAAGTATAAAGCGGCTACATCTCGCTTAGAAATACTAAAAAAAGCAGCTAAGTACAATTATTCAGACAATAGATTTATTCCTGAATTTACTTATCAGTCAATGGAGAATCCAAATTTAATGAAAATCAGAAAAGATTTAAAATTGGATTCAATTGCTGGAACTGGAAGTGAAACTTCTCAAATTCTCAATTTACTTCATTGGGTGCATAGAATAATTAGACATGATGGAAGCAGCTATAATCCAGCTCTAAAAAATGCAATCGATTTAATAAAAATATGCAAAACCGAAAATCGCGGTCTTAATTGTAGAATGATGGCAACAATTCTTAATGAATGTTATTTAGCTATGGGCATAAAATCTAGATATATTACTTGTATGCCAAAAGAAACTGATTTTGACGATTGTCACGTAATTAACATGGTTTACAGCAACGAATTTAAAAAATGGATCTGGATTGATCCTACTTTCGATGCTTATGTTATGAATGAGAAAGGAGAATTACTTGGAATTCAAGAAGTAAGAGAAAGATTGATTAACGGCAAAACATTAATTTTAAATCCCGAAGCAAATTGGAATAACAAAGCCACGCAGACTAAAGAATACTATCTGGAAACTTATATGGCTAAAAATTTATACCGACTAAAAACTCCTGTTTACAGTGAATATGACACTGAAACCGTGAAAGATGGAAAAGAAATCGCATATGTTGAACTTTTGCCATTAGACGGAATTGAACAAACTCCACAAAAAACAGAGTCCACGAATACTAAAACAAATGTAAAAACTATAAGCTACAAGACAAATAATCCGAATTTGTTTTGGGCTAAGCCAACGAAATAAATCTTTTACAAGCTTTTTTATCTATTATTAATTTATAGTTACATTCTGTCATCGAGTAAAAATCGTTTTATTAAATTACTTAGTTTTGAATCGTATTTCAAATTTATCTGCAATGAAAAAAACAATTCTAATTCTGTTCGTTTTATTAGGCATTCAATCTCAAGCGCAAAAAACAGAAAACATCATTATCATTACTACTGATGGCTTTAGATGGCAAGAAGTTTTTAAAGGAATTGATCCTGCAATTGCCAATGATAAAAAATTCAATCAGGGGGATAGTGCTTACATTTATAAAAAATATAGCAATGCTGACGTCAAAGAAGCTCGTAAAAAACTAATGCCATTTTTTTGGTCTGAAATTGCTTCAAAAGGTCAGATTTACGGGAACCGAGATTTAGGAAACAAAGTCGATGTTGCCAATCCGTATTGGTTTAGTTATCCTGGCTATAGCGAAATCATGACTGGAAATGTAGATGTAAAAGTCAACTCAAACGGTTACAAAGCCAATCCGAATGTAAATGTTTTGGAATTTTTAAATCAGCAGTCTAAATTCAAAGGAAAAGTTGCCGCTTTTGGCGCGTGGGATGCTTTCGATAGAATTTTAAATGAAGAAAGAAGCGGTTTCCCAGTAATTTCAGCATTTGATAAAGTAGGCGGAAATAAACCAACAGCAGCTCAGCACTTATTAAATGAGATGCGTGACAACTCATATAAACCATTTCACATGGATGAATGTCTAGATGTTTTTACGCATTATCAGGCAATGGATGAACTAAAAAATAAAAAGCCAAAAGTACTTTATATCGCTTATGGAGAAACTGACGAATGGGCACATCATGCGCAATATCGTTCGTATTTGGACGCTGCCAATCAAGTTGATAAATGGATTCAGGAAATATGGAATTTTGTTCAAAATGATCCACAATACAAAAACAAAACAACGCTTTTCATAACTGTCGATCACGGACGTGGAGACAAAGTAAAAGCGCAATGGACAGATCACGGTTCTGATGTTCCAGGAGCTTCAGAGATTTGGTTTGCCGCAATGGGACCGGAAATTACTCCAAAAGGTGAAATCAAGACAAATTCTCAATTTTATCAAAAACAATTTGCTCAAACATTAGCAAAAATAATGGGATATGATTTCAAAACCGATCATCCGGTAGAAACTGAGATTAAAGAAGTTTTTGAGAAATAGTTTTTTTTAGCCACGAATTCCACGAATTTTCACGAATTATAATTTAGTCAAAAGAAATTAGTGAAAATTCGTGGAATTCGTGGCGAAAGAAATATCGTTTCAAACCTACAAGGATTTAAAAACCTTGCAGGAAGAAAAAAACTCAGTACCTTAGCACCTTAGAATCTTAGTCGCTTAAAAAAAAATGAAACAAATTACTTCAGTTCAAAATCCGTTTATCAAATCTTTGGTTTTACTTCAAGAAAAAGCCAAAGCCAGAAAACAAACCGGAACGTTTTTGATTGAAGGACAACGCGAAATTTCATTAGCCATAAAAGGCGGTTACGAAATCGAAACGGTTTTATTCTTACCAGAATTAGTTTCAGAATCAGAAATCAATAAACTGATTCAAAATCCGTTTCAGATTATCGAAATCAACAAAGAAGTTTACCAAAAACTGGCGTATCGCGATACTACAGAAGGAATTCTAGCTGTTGCCAAAACGAAATCTTTAAAATTATCTGATTTAAAATTATCTGACAATCCGTTGATTTTAGTGGTAGAATCTTTAGAAAAACCAGGAAATATCGGTGCTGTTTTACGCACTGCAGATGCAGCAAATCTAGACGCAGTTTTAATCGCCAATCCAAAAAGCGATTTGTACAATCCGAATATTGTACGTTCTAGTGTTGGATGCCTTTTTACCAATCAAATCGCAACTGGAACATCCGAAGAAATTATTGCTTTTTTGAAAGAAAAAAAGATCAATTTCTACAGCGCTACTTTACAAAATTCGACCTCATATCATACACAAAATTTTACTACTCCAACCGCTTTAGTCGTAGGCACAGAAGCTACTGGCTTAACCCAACAATGGCGAGATGAAGCAACTCAAAACATCATTATCCCAATGCAAGGAGAAATTGACAGTATGAATGTTTCTGTCGCAGCTGCCATTTTAATTTTTGAAGCAAAAAGACAAAGAGGGTTTTAAATTTAGAGGCAAAGTTACAAAGGTTCTGAGGTTCTGAGGTTCAAATTAAAAGTCTTCAACTTTTAATTTTTAATCTTCAATTTTTAATTTAAAAAAACAACTTCTTCAATGTCAGGCTGAGCGGAGTCGAAGTCTTATTCCTACATGCAAAAATCCAAAATCTGCACCCTAAAATCAACAATCTAAAATCTTGTATATGTTCAAACTAATTCTTATTTTTAGTACTTGAACTATGCCGTTATGACAGAAATAGATATAGAAAAAGAAAACAAAGCTATTGCGCAGGAATACAAGGAATTACTTCGAATAAGTTACCAAACTTTGAGCCCTACTGACAAGAAATTAATTAGAAAAGCTTTTGATGTTGCCGTTGATGCTCACAAAGATCAGAGACGTAAATCTGGCGAAGCTTATATCTTTCATCCTATTGCAGTTGCAAAAATTGTTGCCTCAGAAATTGGTCTGGGCGCGACCTCTATCGCTGCGGCTTTAATGCACGATGTTGTCGAAGATACACCAATGACTGTAGAAGACATTGAGCGTTTATTTAACCCGAAAGTGGCGCAGCTAGTTGAGGGTCTTACTAAAATCTCATTAGTTCAAAAAGATTTAAATGCCTCAATGCAGGCAGAGAATTTCAGAAAAATGATTCTGACGCTGAATGATGATGTACGTGTGATTTTAATTAAACTAGCCGATCGTCTTCACAACATGCAAACCATGGATTCGATGGCGGAATACAAACAGACCAAAATCGCATCTGAAACTTTATACATTTATGCTCCTCTAGCCCACCGTTTGGGACTTTACAACATTAAAACCAAACTTGAGGATTTAGGACTAAAATATACCGAACCGGCAGTTTATGAGGATATCGTAAGTAAGATTCGTGAAACTAAAGAAGAGCAAGACGCCTATATCAAAGATATTTCGGATGTTTTAAAAAAATCTTTAGACAATGAAGGTGTAGATTATATTATTAAGGGTCGTCCAAAATCAATTTATTCTATTCGTCGAAAAATGCGCGCTCAAAACGTAACCTTTGATGAAGTTTATGACAAGTTCGCGCTTCGAATTGTATATAAAGCTGATGCGCACGAAGAAAAATTTATTGCTTGGAAAATATATTCCATCGTAACAGATCATTACAGACCGAGCCCGAGCCGTTTGCGTGACTGGATTTCATCTCCAAAATCAACTGGTTATGAAGCCCTTCACATTACCGTAATGGGCCCAAAAGGACGCTGGGTCGAAGTTCAGGTTCGAAGCGAACGTATGGATGAAATTGCCGAAAAAGGTTACGCAGCGCATTACAAATATAAAAACGGCGCGACAGAAGAAAGCGGTCTGGATACTTGGCTAAATCTTCTTCGCGAAGCTTTGGAGAATCCAGAAACCAATGCGGTTGATTTTGTGGAAGATTTCAAAATGAATTTATATTCTAAAGAAATCTTCGTCTTTACGCCAAAAGGAGAAATAAAATCACTTCCAAAAGGCGCGACTTCATTAGATTTTGCATTTAGCATTCACTCAGAAATTGGAATTAAAACTCGAGGAACTCGTGTAAATGGACGTTTGGTTCCGCTGAATTACGAACTAAAAAGCGGTGATCAAGTTGAAGTAATTACTTCTCCAAACCAGAAACCAACTGTAAACTGGTTAGAATACGTAACGACTTCGAGAGCTAAAAATAAAATTAAAAACGTTCTTAACGAGAACACTAAAAAAATTGCTGAAGAAGGAAAAGAATTACTTGTTAGAAAATTAAAACATTTAAAAGTTACGTTCAACGAACAAGTAACAAACGAGTTGGTTAATTTCTTCAAATTAAAAACCAGTTTAGATTTATTTTATAGAGTCGGAATTGGTGCGATCGAAAATCAGCAGTTAAAAGATTATGCGGCGCAGAAAAGCAATTCGTTTATCAATTTCTTCAAAAATAAAATTAAACGAACGAAAGATACTGCAGACGAGGATATTCACAAACCAGTCATCAGCAGCAATTATGACATGCTGGTTTTTGGAACTGAACATGACAAGTTAGATTATAAGCTTTCGCAATGCTGTAACCCAATTCCTGGTGACGATGTTTTTGGTTTTGTTACCATTAATGAAGGAATAAAAGTGCATAAAAAAGATTGTCCAAACGCTATTGGAATGCAGTCTAATTATGCTTACAGAATCATGAGTGCCAAATGGATTGATTCTTCTCAAGAAGAATTTAAAGCCATTATTAATATCACCGGAATGGATGTTTTAGGGCTTACCAACCAATTGACAAAAGTAATTTCAAACAACATGAGCGTAAATATTCAAAGTATTTCGCTGAGTACCGATGCTGGAATTTTCCATGGACAAGTTGCTGTAATTGTGAAAAACAATACGATTTTGAAAAAAATGATTAGCGCAATTAAGAAAATTGACGGGGTCGATAAGGTTACTAGAGAGTACAGAACCTAACTTTTTAGGGAAACTATAAGAATTTTGTAACGAAACTTTAAACCCGAAACTTTTATTCATTAAAAATAAAAAATTATCTTTGCCGGATATGACACTTATTTCAACTGACAACACTAAGAATCAAGAAATTGTAAAAAATGTTTTTACACTATATCTTGAACAAAAAGGGCATCGCAAAACTCCTGAGCGTTATGCTATACTTCAGGAAATTTACGATAGCGAGGAACATTTTGACATAGAAAATCTATACATCAAAATGAAAAACAAGAACTATCGTGTGAGTAGAGCTACTTTATACAACACGATCGAGTTATTGTTGGACTGCGCTTTGGTTAGAAAACATCAATTTGGACAAAATCAGGCTTACTACGAAAAATCATATTTTGATAAACAGCATGATCACATCATTATGACGGATTCGGGAGAAGTAATTGAATTTTGTGATCCAAGAATTCAAACTATCAAAAAGACTATCGAAGAAATTTTTGATATTGAAATCACTAATCATTCGCTTTATTTCTACGGAAACAAAAAGCAAAATTCAAATTCATAGTCTATTCAATTAGACTTTTTCAAAAAATAAAAAAAAGAAAATTAACTACATAATCAGTAGGACGACTTAGATTGTCCCAACGCAAATTAAAACAGAATGACCGTAGATTTATTACTAGGATTACAATGGGGAGATGAAGGTAAAGGAAAAATTGTTGACGTACTTACCTCAAATTACGATATTATTGCACGTTTTCAAGGAGGACCAAATGCAGGACATACATTAGAATTTGACGGAATTAAACACGTACTTAGAACGATTCCTTCTGGAATTTTTCACAAAAATTCAGTAAACATCATCGGAAATGGAGTTGTAATTGATCCTGTAGTTTTCCAAAAAGAAATTGAAGGTTTAGAAAAATTCAACCTTGATATCAAAAGCAAATTGATCATTTCAAGAAAAGCACATTTAATTTTACCTACTCACCGTTTACTTGACGCAGCTTCTGAAGCTTCTAAAGGTAAAGCTAAAATTGGTTCTACTCTTAAAGGAATTGGACCAACTTACATGGACAAAACAGGTAGAAATGGTTTACGTGTTGGAGACATCGAATTAGAAGATTTTAAAGAGCGTTACAGAGCTTTGGCTGACAAGCACGAAGCTATGATTGCTTTCTACGATGTTAATATCCAATACAACTTAGCTGAACTTGAAAAAGAATTCTTCGAGGCTATTGAAGAATTAAAGAAATTAGATTTCATTGACAGTGAAGAATATATGCACCAAGCTCAAAAAGCAGGTAAATCTATTCTTTGTGAAGGCGCTCAAGGATCTTTATTAGATGTTGATTTCGGAACTTATCCTTTCGTAACTTCATCAAACACTACTGCTGCTGGAGCTTGTACAGGTTTAGGAATTGCTCCTAACAAAATCAAAGAGGTTTACGGAATTTTCAAAGCTTACGTTACACGTGTAGGTAGCGGACCTTTCCCAACTGAACTTTTTGACGAAGTTGGTGCTACAATGGCAAAAGTGGGTAACGAATTTGGTTCTGTAACAGGAAGACAAAGACGTTGCGGATGGTTAGACCTTGTTGCTTTAAAATATGCGGTTCAAGTTAACGGAGTTACTCAGTTAATGATGATGAAAGGTGACGTTCTTTCTGGTTTCGAAACTTTAAAAGTTTGTACTGAATACAACTACAAAGGACAAAACATTTCTCACTTCCCTTACAACATCGAACCAGAAAACGTTACTCCGGTTTACAAAGAGTTTAAAGGATGGAAACAAGATTTAACTGGACTAACATCTTACGATCAATTGCCAATTGAGCTAAAAGAATATATTGAGTTTATTGAAAAAGAAATCGAAGTGCCAATCAAAATTGTATCGGTTGGACCAGATAGAAAACAAACAATAACAAAATAATACATTTAAACGCTCTGATTTTCAGAGCGTTTTTTTTGACTATTTACTACTGACATGAGAAAAAATCCTGAAATTGAGATTACAGAAACCAAGTTATTATCAGACAATTGGTACATCTTAAATAAAGTTACTTTTAACTATACAAAAGAAAACGAAAAAGTAGAATCTCATATTCGCGAAGTGTATGACCGCGGAAATGGTGCTGGAATTTTACTATACAATTCAATCAAAAAAACGGTTATTCTAACCAGACAATTTCGTTTACCGACTTATCTTAACGGAAATAAAACGGGAATGATGATTGAAGTTTGCGCGGGACTTTTGGACAAAGACAATGCCGAACAAGCTATTATTCGCGAAACAGAAGAAGAAACAGGATACCGTTTAACAAAAGTTCAAAAAGTAATCGAAACCTATATGTCTCCAGGATCTGTAACAGAGATTTTATATTTGTTTATTGGCGAATATGACGAAAGTATGAAAGTAAGCTCTGGAGGCGGACTTGATGCTGAACAAGAAAACATTGAGGTTTTAGAATATACTTTTGATGAAGCTTACGCCATGATTGAATCTGGAGAGATTACTGATGCTAAAACTATTATGTTATTGCAGCATGCAAAAATTAAAGGTTTGATTTAGAGTATAATTTTTAATGTTTTTTTTCAAAACAAATCTTTGTATATTTCTGAATAATAAAATTTAAATTAAAAATGGAGATTTTTAAAGCAATTATAGAATTCATTAAAGATAATTCAATTAAAAAACTTTCTAAATTTTTTATATTTCTTACAGTAGTAATATTTTTTGTTTTTGCTGATAATATTTTTGGATTTTCTTATTACTATAATCTTAATAATAAATTATCTCAAATAGAAAAAGTCTCAAACATATTAAACAATAGTACCCTAGATTTTGCAACTCGAAATGAACTTTCTCAAATAAGAAAAGATATTATAGGTCGAAAAACACTCAAAGACGATATTATATCTGCTTGGAGAAAAATTTCTTTTACTGATTCAAATGATAAAATTCTAAACGAATTAAATTCATCTTCCAAAATTAGAAATAGTACGATTGAATTTATATCTATTAATTATTTTTGGATTTTTCTGTTCATTTTTATGCCATTATATGCTTTTATCAATCCTTTTTCCGAGTTTTTTTTGGAAGAATATTTTATTATTATTGGTCGTGCAAATATTTATGGCAGCTTTATCATTCTTTTTATTTTTTGTATTTTCACTTATTCCTACAATTTTTAACAAACCATACCTTAACTATATACTAAACTTTTTAATAGTTACAACTGGTTTAACCATAAGCACAAATAAGCTAAAACAAAAGGAATTATAAAAATGTAAATCCCGAAACCAATTCAAAAAATTATGTAACTCTTTTTGGCTATCAGATTTATAACTTTATATTCATAAAAATACAACCCATGAAAAAGTTATATTACACAGCAAACGCCATACTAATCTTAACGTTAGTTTTATTAGGTTCTTGCAAAAAAACCGATACTATAACATTGACTGAAAATAAAAAAGAGAAAAAGAAAGCAATCGAATATAAAAAACCCGAAACAGTTGCTTATCAAATCACAAATACAAAAGAATGGCTAAAGCTTAACGAAGCCGACAGTTCTAAAATGGCTATTGTTTACGCCTTAAACCGAACAGATAAAGCTAATTTTAAGAAACTGGATTCTGTTGTTATTCCAGCAGATTTTAGTGGAGATTTAGTTTATTATCTTCCGTTTCCGCTTCATGTTTCAGCTCTAGAAGAGGTTTCTAAAATTGTTCTTTTTTCTTATCCAACCCAAACTTTTGCTGCTTACGAAAATGGTGAATTGGTTCGTACAGGTCCTACCAATATGGGAAGAAAAAAAGATCCTACTCCTACTGGATTATTTTTCACCAACTGGAAAGCCGAACAAACCACAAGCACTTTTAATGACGAGTGGGATCTAAAATGGAATTTTAACATTGAAAATAAATTGGGAGTTGGTTTTCACGAATATGCTTTACCAGGATATCCAGCCTCACACTCTTGCTTACGCCTATTAGAAAAAGACGCTAAATATCTCTATAAATTTGCCGACGAATGGATTTTGAAAGACAGAGAAAATGTAAAAGTAAAAGGAACTCCTGTAGTTGTTTTTGGAAGTTATGATTTTGACGGTTCAAAACCGTGGCTAAAATTAGCATCAGATCCTGAAGCTTTAAATATCTCTGAAGGCGATATTGAAAACACAGTAACGCCCTACTTAAAAGAAATCTTAAAAAACCAAAATCTGAGAGAAGCCGAGCCTACAAAAACTTTATAAAATATACTCCAAATACAGAATCAGCTGAAATGATATAACATCATTTCAGCTTTTTTGCTTGCCTTTGAATGCAAAATTTGGCTAAAGCCCTTCCCTTTGTCCTTTCTTAAACCTCCAGCTAAAGCTGGAGGCAATTCATATTAGCATTCAAACTTTTAAACCTTAGTCTCTTTAAACCTTTGCAACTTTAAGCCTTTCCCACTAAAAGACTCAGCATCTCAGAACCTTAGCATCTTAGAACCTCAAAAAAAACCATAAATAAGCGATCGTTCATTTATTATTTATATCTTTGTACCATAATTAATTAGAATTATGAGAACAAGAGATATCAATAAAGAAGAAATTGTAAAGCAGAAAGCAATAGAAATGATTGTCACGCAAGGCGTAGAAGGTTTTGGAATGAACCGTTTGGCTAAAGAATGCGGCATTTCTGTCGCGACACTTTACATCTATTATTCAGACAAGGAAGATTTGATTCGTAAAATTGGAATTGAAATTGGCCAAAATTTCTTTGAAAAAATGTTTGACGGTTTCTCTACAGATATGTCTTTTAGAGATGGATTACAAAATCAATGGGAAAACCGTATTTATTTCAATCAAAATTTTGCGCTACAAGCTACCTGTTTTGAACTTTTAAGACATTCTAGTCACGGCGATGCAATCATACAAGAAGTAACAGGAAAATATAAGCAAATGATGACTGAGTTTATGCTTTCGGCAATTGAGAGAAAAGAACTCATTTCTGTTCCTTACGAAGTTTTTTGGAGCATTGCTTATGGTTCACTCTACTCTCTTTTAGAATTTCATAGAGATGGAAAATCAATGTCGGGAAAATCTTTTGTTCTAAATGAGGAGATTAAAAATAACGCTTTTAATCTGGTTTTAAAGGCGCTTACTCCATAAATAAATTCCAAATTCTAAATTCTAAATTCCAAATTCCAAATTCCAAATTCTAAATTCTAAATTCTAAATTCTAAATTCTAAATACTTTATCACTCTTTGTTAAGTCGTAGAACAGTTACAATATTAATTTCAATAAAAATGAAAACTTCAATTATAAAAAATAAAAAAATAGCCATTATTGGTGGAGGCCCCGTTGGACTAACAACTGCAAGAATTTTACAAATAAACGGTGCTGATGTTACAGTTTACGAAAGAGACATTGACGCTCAAGCCAGAACTTCTGGCGGAACTTTGGATATTCACTCCGATTCTGGTCAATATGCGATTCAGAAAGCAGGTTTAATGGATGAGTTCTACAAATATGCAAGACCAACTGGAGAAAAAATGGCAGATATAGATGGAAACATAACTTCTGATGAAATGCCAGATGAAACCAACGCTTTTTCACGTCCAGAAATTGACAGAAACGATCTTAGAAAAATTATGCTGGATAATCTTGAAGAAGGCACTGTTGTTTGGGACAGTCAATTGGTCAATCTTGAAAAAACAGAGAACCAATATATTTTAGAATTCAAAAATGGAACGACAATAATTGCCGATTTTGTGATCGTTGCAAATGGAGGAAGATCCAACGCTAGAAAATTTGTCAGCGATCAAGAACCTCAGCTTTCTGGAACGTATATTATTCAGGGTGAAATTGTAAATCCTGACCAAGATTATCCTGAATTTAAGCCTAAATACGGAAACGGAAATGTCATGGCAATGGGCGAACATAAAATGTTTTATACACACACCATGCGCGATAGTTCTGTACATTTTGGTGTTTCTTTTAAAGCAGATGAAGACTGGATTGCAAATCATGGAATCAATTTTGAAGACGATCAATCTGTAATTTCTTTTTTAAACGAAACTTTCGAAAACTGGGGAGATGATTACAAAAAATTCTTCACTGTTTCTACAGAATTCTCCGGTTTGCCTTTAAGATTATTCTCTTTAGAAGAACCTTGGAAAGAACATTCAAACATTACTCTTGTTGGCGATGCGGCACATTTAATGCCACCATTTGCTGGTGAAGGCGTAAATATGGGATTATTTGATGCTTTTCATTTAACCCAAAATTTAACCAACGGAAAATTCGAAACCATTGATGAAGCAATTGCTGATTATGAAAAGAAAATGTTTGGCTATGCTTTAGAAGCACAACGTATGACAAAGAAAATGGAAGATTTACTGCATTCTGATATTGTTACGGAAGATATTCTGAACAGCCGATACGACTAAGAATAAATAAATTTCATAGCTTTATAGTTATGAGCGATATTTCAAAAAATAAGAGAACCTGCAAAAAAGGGCATCACTATTTTAAAACCAGTGATTGTCCTACTTGCCCTATTTGTGAAGCGGAACGAAAACCAAATTCCGGACTTTTATCCATTTTATCTGCGCCGGCAAGAAGAGCTTTGGAAAGTAAGAACATTAAAACTGCGGAAGATTTATCTCAATTTACTCAAAAAGAAATCATGTCTTTACATGGAATTGGCCAAAGCAGCCTGCCAAAACTCTTGGAAGAACTAAGAAAGAATAGCCTTACTTTTAAAGAAAACAACTCTAACTGAATAAAGTAGTTTTTATTTCTTACTTTCGCTCTCTAAGCGAAAAAAGTGCTTTGAATTACCTATGAAAAAACTATATTTATTTCTTTTTGCTTCCGTTACATTTTTAAATTACGGCCAGTCCAATCAAACTTTAGATTTTAAAATACGGTTCTCGCCTCAAACGATTTACAATCAAACAATGGCAAATTCAGCTTCATACGAACTTACTTATGAAGGATCTGAAGATTTTCTCAATACATTAAAATCTACTGGCGTAAAAAACCCGACAATAACTAATTCTACTATCAACATGGAGTCAGTTTTTAAAACTGGCAAAACAAATGCAGAAGGAAATTTTCCCGTTGTAATTGAATATATAAAATCTTTAGACAACAAAGGAAATACTATAATCCCGAATGGCACTTTAATCTACGGGAAAGGATCAATTTCTGCATTGCCAAAATTGGATTCTATTGTTGCAAAAGATCTTGATGAAGCGTCTAAAAACACTATTTTTGAAATCGTAAAAAGCTCTTTTTCCCAACTTGCATTACCAGAAAAAAATTTAAAAGTTGGCGAAGCATTTTCTCAGGAAAGTCCTATTACAATTCCAATTGGAGCACTTAACATTGATATGTCAATCACAACTATTTACAAACTAACAAATATCGTTGATAAAAATGCTTATTTTGATATCAATCAGGTTTACACGGCAAATGTTTCATCAGAAAATTTAAACAACATTATTGTCTCAGGAACCGGAACCGGAAAAATGACATACGACATTCCTAATTATTTTGCAAGCGAAAGCGCCATAGACATGAAGCTTATGTTTGACTTGAAACAAGATGAATTTGACATCAAATTAAATTCGTCCACAAGTATAAAGCAAACTGCTAGAATTAGTAAAATCAAATAAAAAAAGGCGTAAGAATTAAATCTTACGCCTTTTGTTTTTATATTAAAACTCACTCAATTATCTAGAATAATTTGGAGCTTCTTTTGTAATCGTTACGTTGTGGGGATGACTTTCAGTAATTCCGCTTGACGTGATTCTAACAAAACGTCCAGATTCTTGTAAAGTTGGAATATCTTTTGAACCGCAGTATCCCATACCTGCACGAAGTCCTCCAATAAACTGAAGCATACTTTCGTTTAATTCACCTTTGTAAGGAACACGACCAACGATTCCTTCTGGAACTAATTTTTTAACGTCGTCTTCAACATCTTGGAAATAACGATCTTTTGATCCTGTTTGCATTGCTTCAACAGATCCCATTCCGCGGTAAGATTTGAATTTTCTTCCTTCAAAAATGATAGTTTCTCCTGGAGATTCTTTTGTTCCTGCTAATAATGAACCTAACATTACACAGTCAGCACCTGCAGCGATTGCTTTAGGAATATCTCCTGTATAACGAATTCCACCATCTGCAATTACTGGAACTCCAGTTCCTTTGATTGCCGCAGCCACTTCTAAAACTGCTGAAAATTGTGGAAATCCAACACCGGCAACAATACGAGTAGTACAGATAGAACCAGGTCCGATTCCAACTTTTACTCCATCAGCTCCATTTTCTACCAAATATTTAGCAGCTTCTGGCGTTGCGATGTTTCCAACAATTACATCTATTTGAGGGAATTTTGCTTTTACTTCTTTTAATGTATTCACCACACCTTCTGTGTGTCCGTGAGCTGTATCGATAATAATCGCATCTACACCAGCAGCAACCAAAGCTTCTGCTCTTTGAACTGCGTCTCCAGTAACGCCAATTGCAGCAGCAACTCTTAAACGACCAAAAGAATCTTTGTTCGCGATTGGCTTCTGAGTAAGTTTTGTAATGTCTCTGAAAGTAATTAAACCAACTAATTCATTTTTATCGTTTACAACTGGTAATTTTTCGATTTTATGACCTTGTAAAACTACTTCTGCCTGCTCTAATGAAGTTCCTTCAGAAACCGTCACTAAGTTTTGGCTTGTCATAACCTCAGCGATTGGTCTTGCTCCGTTTTTTTCGAAACGTAAGTCACGGTTGGTAACGATACCTTTAAGGATTTTGTTTTCGTCTACGATTGGAATACCACCGATTCCGAATTCTTTCATGGCATTTTTAGCGTCAGCAATTGTAGAGTTCATTGGTAAAGTTACCGGATCGATAATCATACCTGCTTCAGCACGTTTTACTTTTCGAACTTTTCCTGCTTGCTGTTCGATGGTCATATTTTTATGTAAAACACCAATTCCGCCTTCTTGAGCCATAGCAATTGCCATTGCGCTTTCTGTAACTGTGTCCATAGCAGCAGATACAATTGGAACGTTTAATGTAATGTTTCTTGAGAATCTTGATTTAATGCTCACTTCGCGAGGAAGCACATTCGAGTAGTTAGGTACTAATAATACATCGTCGTAAGTTAAACCTTCGCCGATAATCTTGGAGTTGTGTGCTATCATGGTGCAATTTCTAGTTGAATTGCGTGCAAATATAGTGAATAAATTGGTAACTTGAATACTAACTTATTCATAAATTTATATTTACAGGAAAAGTCTTTCAAATTAAATTCCAATTTTTTAAATTCCAAATTCCAAGTTAGATTGAAAAAAAGCTTCACTTTTTTTTTGGGGGAGTTTTGAATTTGGAATTTGGAATTTATCTATTTTCATTCTTTATCTTGAAAAACAAAGTTGATTCCGAGCTGAAAGGCTGCACTACTGGCTTTGGAAATATCTTTATATTCTAAAACATTATTAACTAAAGCATAGATATTAACTGAACCAAGTGTTCCTGCAAGTCCTAAACCGATATTTTTATTTGAAAAAGTATCTAGAGTATAAGTTGCTTTAAGATCTAGTTTTTTAAAAATATTTCTTCTGTAAAAAGCTGTTATAGCAAATAAAGGCACTCGAGGAGCAGACATTGCAAAAACCTGTGCTCCTACCGCATTTTTATAATATTTATCGGTTTTTCCATGACAATTGCATTCGTCGTCAGGACGTGCTTCTCCAAACGAATATTGTATAGATGAATAAAATTTTGTGGGACGCCAGGTTGTATACTTATTGTATAATGTATCTCTTGGTATTGCTTTGTCAAATTCATCAAAGACATTTTCTGGATCATCTGAGCCTAAAAAATCTGGATTGGCACCATTGTAGCGATAAGTTCCTTTATACGTTAAGGTTTCAATGTCTTTTGATTGCCTTACAAAACCTAAATCTACAATACTTGCTGTAAACTGCAAATTCTCTTTTATATAATAAGTAATTCCTGCATCTACTCCTAAACCAAGACTTCCGTTAAAAAAGGTATTGTTCGCAAGATCACGAACTACATTTCCTTCATATTCATCTTTAGTAAAACGAGCTAATCCTGATGTTTTTAATTCTAAATTGGAAGAAATAACCTGATTATATAGGTTTGGAGTTCCCGACTCTTTTCCTGTATAAATGTAACCCGAATTTTTTGTTGAAGTAGCATTTGCACCACTTGAGTAAATTTTGGCACGTCCTCCGTAAACAAACTTATCATTTACTTTTTTATGAAAACCAACGTGAAAAACAGAAAGCACTTCGGCTTTCATACTCAAATCGGCTAGATCAAATGATTTACCAATATAATTTCGGTTTCCATCTAAGGCTAATAAGGCTAGATCTTTCGGGACAAACATAAAGAAATCAAATTCCTGATACAAACCAAACGTAATATAAGAACGGCTTTCTCTTCCTCCAATTCTAAAACCACCAGAAAATATTTCAAGCTGCTGATTGGTCACAACTTTATCATTGCGAGAAGATTTATTGACTACATCTCTCACTTTTTGATTGAAATCGACTCCATCTTTTGAAAATAAATCATAGGCCGAAAAACTGCTGGAACCCACATTTGCAGAAATTCCAGATAAAACCGGAAATCCAAAATAATATTTATAGGAGACATCGGCTCCCGGATTTACAAGTGAAGACTGCGGAATTGAAGTAAAATTATATAACAACTCCCTGTTTTGAGCAAAACAAGAAAGATGAAAAAACAAGCAAAGAATTAGCGTTTTTCTCATTCAATTTCTAAATAAGCAGTTGCACTTGATCTTAATTTTAAATTCCCTAGACTCTCACTATTCAATGGAGGTCCGGCAGCAATTATTATAACAAAGCCAATTTTTTGGGTTTGCTTTAAAAGATCTAATCGCGCGTTTTCAAAAACTTCTGTAGGGTATTTTATAACATTTGGCGTTCCATTATAAGATGGAACCGTAAAAGATATGGTCTGCAAAACCTGATTCTCTGCATTAAGCAAAAGCATGTTTATAACAAAAGAACGGTTTATATTATTCTCGATTTCAAAATCAAACTCAGCTTTTTTAAGACGTTCATTAAAAAACTTATCTTTAAAAATATCAAAGTCTCTTACGTCGGGATAAACATTTGTACTTCCATCGTCTTCGAGTTTATTTGCTGGAATATCAAAATAAGCAAGATTTGCTACAAATACAGGCTCTAGCTTAAAATCATTTACCTGATCAAAATCCAAATCGCTTGAACAAGACAGAAAAAAAACTGCAGCAAACAATAGCATTGAGATTCTTTGTATTAGATTTCGTTTCATTTTAGTTTTATTAGAATAAATAAAAACGCATTTAACTGTAAGATATTACTTATGTTTAAAAATATTTTTTAATGAAACTTTCCAAACAATTTTGAAGCTTCAATCAGTATTTTTAGAAATTACACTTGGATTTAAGACTTCTTCTAGATTTCCTATCTTTAATAGATCACTAATTGTTTTTTCAATACAATCTCTAGTTAATTCTTCAACAAATAAATCTGGCGGAATTAAATATAATCCATTAAGATTATTTCTAGCTTGTTTATTTGATTGAAGCGCAACAGTTAAAAAATTATAAGTCCAAACATTTATTCCGTAGTGTCTTCCATCCTCCATTGTTACGTGTATATTGCAAAAATCATTGTCTTTTTGCCATTTATCTGGATCAACTTCTTCAAATTCTAACCAAAGTTTAAATTTATCCATATAAAACAATATTTAATTTTAATGGAACTTTCCAAACAATTTTGAAGCTTCATTATAAGCACTTTCAAAACTAAGAGAATTAAGTCCTGTTATTTTTTTATTGGCTGTAAAATAAGAAACCAGTTTTTCTGTTGGCATATTTCCTGTGAGTTTATCGGTTGCCATTGGGCAGCCTCCAAAGCCTTGAATAGCACCATC
The DNA here is from genome assembly GCF_003254565.1 of Flavobacterium nitrogenifigens. Taxonomy (GTDB): domain Bacteria; phylum Bacteroidota; class Bacteroidia; order Flavobacteriales; family Flavobacteriaceae; genus Flavobacterium; species Flavobacterium nitrogenifigens. Next base: position 168,733 of record NZ_QJRI01000175.1, on the reverse strand, counting down.
AAAGCGAGTACAGCCAGCTTTTGCAGCCGCATCTATTTTTTCAAACCAGCTTTCTGGCGTTGTATGCAAATGAGCACCAAACTCAATTTCAGGATATTTCGGAATTAAATCTGAAAACAAATACGTGATTACTTCTGGTGTAGAAGTTCCAACAGTATCAGAAAGTGATAAGATTTTCACGCCCATTCCAGCCAATTTTTCGGTCCACTCCCCTACAATTTCAACATTCCACGGGTCTCCATACGGATTTCCGAAACCCATTGAAAGATATGTTACTACTTCTTTATTTTTCTTATCGGCCACTTCAAGAATTTCTTCAAGCGTAACTAGAGATTCTGCAATAGTTTTATGTGTATTACGCATCTGAAAGTTCTCAGAAATAGAAAATGGAAAACCTAGATACTGAATCGGTTCATAGTTTGCAGCAGTTATCGCGCCTTGCGTGTTGGCAATAATAGAAAGCAGTTTGCTTGTTGTTTGCGAAAGGTCTAATTGTGCCAAAACCTCAGCAGTATCCTGCATTTGCGGAATAGCTTTTGGAGAAACAAAACTTCCAAAATCAATTGTATCAAAGCCTACTCGCAGCAAAGCTTGTATGTAGGTAACTTTATTTTTGGTTGGAATAAAATCCTTAATGCCTTGCATGGCATCTCGAGGACATTCGATAATTTTGATTTCTTTACTCAAAGCTTATTCTTTTGTTAAGGCTAAGTTAGTTCCTTTTTTAATGAAATAAAAGATAATTTTAGCACAAACAAATTTATTAATGAATATTGTAATAATCACTTTTATTACCAAAAAACGTAATAACTTAAAATATTACAAAAAAACGTAATAATTATTTTCATTCCTTATATTTGTAATATAAAATTTATAATTTTTTAATTATATTTGAGTTATGACTAGTGTAATTACAGGTGACATAATTGGTTCAAGACAGCAATCTGAACATTGGGTTGAAGATTTAAAGAAAATCTTAGCTCCCTTCGGCCATACTCCAAGTCAATGGGAGGTGTATCGTGGAGACGAATTTCAAATTGAAATTAGCAATCCCGAAGATGCGCTATTAGCTGCTATTTTGGTAAAAGCACATTTAAGAGCCATAAAGTCTGATGCCCGAATGAGCATTGGTTTTGGAGATAAAACGCACAATGCTGAAAGAATATCTGAAAGCAATGGTTCTGCTTTTATACACTCGGGTGAACTTTTTGAAACTTTAAAAAAACAGAAAGTTACTCTGGCTATGCGAACAGGAGATACTGATTTGGATGAAAAACTGAATTTAATGCTCCAATTAGCATTGACCTTTATGGACAGCTGGCTGGTGCAATCGGCAGAATTTGTAGCTATTGCCATTGAAAATCCAACTTTGTCACAAGAAGAATTAGGAAAAAAATTAGGCATTAATCAAGCTGCCGTCAGCCGAAGACAAAAACGCGCTCAGTTTGATTTGATAATGAATTTAGATCGATATTTTAGAAAACAAATAAAACAACTTACAACCCCATGATTTTATTTACAAAACTGTTTCTCGCTCATTTATTTGGTGATTTTATCTGGCAGCCCAATTCTTGGGTCGCCAATAAAGAACTCAAAAAACACAAAAGTGTTTATTTGTATATTCATATTTTACTGCACGGAGTTTTAGCAGCAGTTTTAGTGGGTGAAATCAATTTTATCCCTTATGCCGCTTTAATCACTGTTACGCACGGCATTATCGATTTAATCAAACTGCATTTTCAGAAAGACAAAACCAAACGTACTTGGTTTGTTCTAGATCAGATTGCACATATTCTTGTTTTAATTGGCATAGTGTTGCTTTATGAAAACAAAACCATAATCAACTTTTGGCAAAACAATACCTTCTGGATTCTCATTACCGCAATTTTACTGCTAACTAAACCTACCTCAATTTTTATAAAAACCATAATTTCAATATGGGCTCCTGAAAGCAAAAACAGCCATCAGGATAATTCTCTGATAGCTGCTGGAAATTATATTGGTATTTTAGAACGCTTATTTGTTTTCGGTTTTATTTTAACCGGACATTTTGAGGCAATAGGTTTTTTGCTGGCCGCTAAATCTATTTTTAGATTCGGAGATTTAAAAGAAGCCAAAGACAGAAAATTGACCGAATATGTAATGATTGGAACCTTAATCAGTTTTGGAATTGCAATACTTGTCGGATTAACTGTTCAAGCATTGCTTTTATAATTGCTCTAAAACTTTCTTGTTGATTGCTTTTATCAAAGCTGGCCCTTCATAGATAAAACCGGTGTACAATTGCACTAAGCTTGCACCTGCATTTAGTTTTTCAATTGCATCATCGGCAGAATGAATTCCTCCTACTCCAATAATTGGGAATGCTTTATTGCTTTTTTCTGAAAGAAAACGAATTACTTCTGTAGAACGTTTCGTAAGCGGTTTTCCAGACAAACCTCCCATTTCTGTTTGGTTAGTAGATTGCAAACCTTCTCTAGAAATAGTGGTGTTTGTAGCGATTACACCTGCTATTTGAGTTGTTTTTACAATGTCAATAATATCCAACAATTGCTCATCTGTTAAATCTGGAGCAATTTTTAAAAGAATTGGTTTTACTTTCTGGGTGCTTGTTTTTTGCTTCTCAACATTTCTGTTTTGCAAAGTCTGTAATAAAGCTGTTAGAGGTTCTTTGTCTTGTAAAGCTCTTAAATTTGGTGTATTTGGCGAGCTCACATTCACTACAAAATAATCTACATGATTAAAAAGTGCATCAAAACAAATGATATAATCTTTTACGGCATCATCGTTATCGGTTACTTTATTCTTTCCGATATTTCCACCAATCAAAACTCCTGAGTTCTTTTTTAAACGTTCAACAGCTTCTAGTACACCGCCATTATTAAATCCCATTCGGTTAATAATCGCTTGATCTTCTTTTAAACGGAATAAACGTTTTTTTGGATTTCCTTCTTGTCCCACTGGCGTTACAGTTCCGATTTCGATAAAACCAAAACCAAAATCGCCTAGTTCTTTATACAGCTTAGCATCTTTATCAAAACCAGCCGCAAGTCCAACTGGATTTTTAAATTTAATTCCGAAAACTTCTCTTTCTAGTCGAGTGTCTTTTACTTCATAAATTGATCTTATAATTGCCGAAACTCCAGGGATTTTTGAAATGAATTTTACAAATGAGAAAGTAAAGTAATGTACTTTTTCAGGATCAAAACAAAAAAGTATCGGACGAATTATCAATTTATACATAAGAGTTGTGTTGTTGTTATTTTGGCTGCAAATTTAAATATTATAGTTTAAAAAGGTGTCTTTTTGCGAAAACAAATCATTTTCTTTTTGTTTGATTTTTCCGCTCATAAATAAAACTATTCTTAAAACATAGACCGTCCATTGTTCTAAAACTTGCTTTTTATGTTGCAAATTATAAAATGAAACCACTTAAATCTGTTGAAAATATCCTTCCAAGCTTATAATATTTAAATTTGAGTGATTACATTTCAAAATTTTAAAAACTATAAGCCAGTAAAAATATTTCAATTCAGAGAAGACTAAAAATTCCATTTTTTTCAGATTATTTTTTATACCCAAAAGTTCAACAAAGTGCCCCGCACAAGATCAATAATAATTAATAACTTAAATCATGAAAGTCAGCAAACAATTCATTCTGAAAAGTATTTTCACACTACTATTTTGCCTTTCATTAGGCTTAACCTCGAAATTAGCCGCTCAGGCAGACCCTCAGAAAGTAACTAAAGAAAATTTCCATGGTGTCATCGAACTTGATATTAGAAATTCAAAACCAGACTGGAAACCCTACACTAAAAAATCAGCTCCAGAAGGTGCGCCAAACGTATTGTTTATCTTATACGATGACACAGGACAGGCTGCCTGGTCTCCTTATGGAGGAGCCATAAACATGCCAACACTACAAAAATTAGCGGACAATGGTATTACCTACACCCAATGGCATACTACAGCATTATGTTCGCCAACTCGTTCTACTTTATTAACTGGTCGTAACCACCACTTAAACGGTATGGCATCCATCACCGAAACTACAGATGGTTATCCCGGAGCAAACGGACAAATCCCAGCTCAGTGTGCTACTATTGGTCAAGTATTACAACAAGCAGGATGGAGTACTTTCTGGATTGGAAAAAACCACAACGTACCGGAACAAGACGTTTCTTCTGGAGGTTCCAAAGCACAATGGCCAACCCAAATGGGCTTTGACCGCTATTACGGATTCATAGGAGGCGAAACCAACCAATGGTACCCTGATTTAATAGAAGACAACCACTTTATTGAGGCACCTTATACTCCTGAAGAGGGCTATCACTTATCTAAAGATTTAGCCGATAAAGCCATTGAATACATCAAAGACCAAAAAGCCACCAACCCTTCTAAACCATGGTATATGTGGTATTGCCCTGGAGCGAACCATGCACCACACCATGCACCAGAAGAGTACATTGCTAAATACAAAGGGAAATTTGATGCTGGTTACGATGCTTATCGCGAATGGGTATTACCTCGCATGATTGCTAAAGGAATTGTACCTAAAGGAACTAAAAACACCGATTTCAATTTCTTACCTCCTAACATTGCTAATCCTGGTGATTATGTAAAACCTTGGAATACACTAAGTGCTGATGAGAAAAAATTATTCTCAAAACTAGCCGAAGTATATGCCGGTTTCTCTGAATACACTGATGCTCAAGTAGGACGTGTTATTGAGTATTTAGAAAAAACAGGTCAGTTAGAAAATACTGTGGTTCTTTATGCTGCCGATAATGGTGCTTCGGGTGAAGGTTCTCCATCTGGATCTGTAAACGAAAACAAATTCTTTAACGGTTATCCTGATGAATTATCTGAAAATTTAAAATATTTAGATAAACTAGGAGGCCCAGATACTTACGAGCATTATCCTACTGGTTGGGCGGCGGCTTTCTCTGCTCCTTACAAAATGTTTAAACGCTACAGTAATTATGCAGGAGGAACTTGTGATGCATTAGTAATTTCATGGCCAAAAGGAATTAAAGCCAGAGGCGAAATCCGTAATCAATACCACCATTCTACTGACATCGTACCAACAATTTTAGACATCTGTGGTTTAGAAATGCCTACTAAATATAATGGCGTAGATCAATATCCATTATCTGGAGTTTCAATGAAATACTCGTTTGATGCTAAACCAGATGCTCCTACTCAAAAACACATACAGTACTATACAATGTTGGGGACTCGTGCCATTTGGAAAGACGGTTGGAAAGCAGTTGCTGTACACGTACCACTTACGGGTAAAAGTAACTTTGACAAAGACGAATGGGAATTGTACAATGTAGATGTGGACAGAGCTGAGTCAAACAATTTGGCTAAAAAGTACCCTGAAAAATTAAAAGAACTTAAAGATGCTTGGTTTGACGAAGCTGCTAAAAATTTAGTTTTACCTCTAGACGACCGTTCTCCTATGGAATTATTAAGCACGGAACGTCCTTCTCAAGAAAAACCAAAAACTCGTTACATTTACTACCCTGGAACTGCTGCTGTACCAGAAGGTGTAGCAGTAAACGTACGTGGTCGTTCATACAAAATTGTAGGTGATGTAGATATTAAATCGGGAGCTTCAGGAGTAGTTTTTGCTCACGGATCTCGCTTTGGAGGACACTCTTTATTCATCAAAGACAATAAATTATACTATGTTTATAATTTCTTAGGAATTCAGCCAGAACAAACTTTTGTTTCATCGGCTACCTTAACTCCTGGTAAACATGCCTTAGGATTTGAGTTTGTAAGAGAAAGTACTGGTAAAAACGGAGAACAAATTGGTACAGGTCATTTATACATTGACGGCAAAGAAGTAGCCAAAGGCCCTATGAAAACGCAACCAGGTAAATTCACACTTTCTGGTGATGGTCTTTGTGTAGGATTCGATAGTGGGGACGCCGTAAGTCATCAATACAAATCACCAGGTACTTTTAAAGGTGGAGAAATCTTAGGTGTTGGTGTTGATATTAGCGAACAAAGCTATGAAGATCTTAATAAAGAAGCTTTAAGAATTATGAAAAGCGAGTAGTCTTATAGAAAAATAAAATTAAAGAGGTATTTATATACTAAAAAAAGTAAATAAAATACCTCTTTTTTATTAAAGATTAAAAACTAAATCACAATGACTAGTACAAGCCATCTTAAAAAAACACTTTTTCTAACAGCTCTTTTGTACTTAATCATTCAAAACAAAATTTCAGCTCAGGAAAACGAAGAAAAAAAATTCAAACCGCACCATCAAATAGGCATTTCCATCAATCATGTTCATGTTTTTGAAGGCCGTGATGACGAAGGAAATCGTGAAACTTTAACTCTTCCTGCTTGGGGGATAGATTATACATTTCAGTTTCATGAAAAATGGGCTATTGGTCTTCATACTGATTTTATTATGGAAAAATATAAAGTCGAAAAAGTATACGCTAGTGAAGAAGATAAAGAAACCGTAGAAAGAAGTTATCCTATTGCTCCTGCCCTTATGGGAATTTACAAACCAAATGAGCATTGGAGTTTTCTTCTAGGTTTTGGAGGTGAATTTGCCAAAGAAGAAGATTTTTTCTTAACCCGAGCTGGTGTAGAATATGGCTACGAACTCCCTAAAGGATGGGAAGTTTTTGGCACTGTGAGTTACGACTTTAAATGGAATGCCTATGACAGCTGGGGAATCGGTTTAGGAATTGCAAAAAACTTTGGAGGAAAATAATTTATAAACCTATTGATCTTATGCGCAGCTCAAATAAATCAAATCGTATTTCTAGACACCTACTCTTTATTTTCCTTTTGTTGGTTGGTTTTAAAGGATTTTCGCAACAAGAAAAAGACACTACCAAACTAATGAATGTTCGTTATGGCAGTAAAGGAATTGAGCTCGAAACCCGAGACAAAAAATTTCTGTTTCAACTAGCAAGCCGTCTTCAGTTTCGCTTTTCAACACCAAATGATACAGATCCATTGACTTACGATGATTATAGCCAAGATGCCAAAACGACTTTCAAAATAAACCGTGCCAGATTAAAAATTGGCGGTCATGCTTTTGAACCTTGGCTTAAATATTATTGGGAATACGAATTAAGTCAGTCCAATTTACTTGACTTTAGATTAATGATCGAAAAATGGGACTTTCTAAGTTTTAAAGTGGGACAATGGAAAACAGAATTTACCCGCGAACGCTTTATTAGCAGCGGGGAACAGCAAATGGTAGATCGATCCTTAATCAACCGCCCTTTTACCGTTGACCGACAATTAGGAGCCGAAGTTTATGGTCATTTAAAAGGAGCCGGAATTGCCGATTTTAATTATTGGTTTGCAGCTCTTACTGGAACCGGAAGAGGAAGCACTTCAAACGATGATAATCACTTAATGTATTTTGGAAGAGCACAATGGAATTTCCTCGGCAGATCGCTTGAATTTGAAGGTTGCGATTTAGAATTTCATGAAAAACCAACTCCAATTATTGCCTTTTCTGCTGTGACAAACCGAAGCCCTTACACGCGATTTTCTCAAGCTGGAGGAGGTTCTTTAGATGGGTTTGAAGATGGATTACCGGGTCAATATAGAGTTAATCAATGGAACTTAGAGAGTGCTTTTATGTATCGAGGTTTTTCTTGGCAAAGTGAATGGCATACCAAAGAAATCATTGACAAATACAATAATAATGATATGACAGTAATGAAAGGCTATTATGTTCAAGCTGGATATTTCTTCCATAATATTTTTCATTGGTGGCCTAAACAATTAGAAATGGCGGGACGTCATGCAGGTTATAGACCCGACAATTCTATAAAAGAAAATAGACAAGAAGAATCTACACTGGCTTTTAACTGGTTTTTTAAAGGTCATAAAAACAAGCTAACTTCAGAGGTGACTTATTTCAGTTTTCAAGACAAAACGCTTCCATTAGAACAAGGGTGGCGATTTAGAATACAATGGGATATATCATTATAATTCAAACTTTTAAATCATTAACACAAATCGAACCTTTTTTTTCATAACTTTAAATCACATAAATTTCCGAATATGAAAAACATATCCAAAACAGTAAAAAAACTGGCACTTTTAATGTGTTTAACCGGAGCTTTTTTGTTTATTTCTGTTGACAGCTTAGCGCAGCGTCATCGAGGTGGCGGAGGTGGCGGTGGATTTAACAGAGGCGGTGGCGGAGCAGCTACACATACTCGTCAAGCTAGACCTGCTACACAATCTAGACCAAATGTGTCAAGACCAAGTACAGCTAGACCTGCTGCAGCGACTAGACCAGGAGCCAACAATTCTGGCACTCAAATAGCCAGACCTGCAAACAATTCTAACAGAAACAACACTGTAAATAGAAACAATACTGGCAATCGAAATAATACTGTCAATCGAAACAATGTAGGCAATAGAAACACCAACATAAGCGGCAATACCGTAAACAGAAATAGAAATAATGTCAATATTAATGTTAACAATAGTGTTCATGTTCGCAACAATCGAAATACAGTAGTTCGTCCAGGATATAGACCATATACACGTCCACCTTATGTGTATGGCGGTTACAGATATAATTGCTATCATCCCTATTATCCACGTCCTTATGTACCTTTTTACTGGGGACCAGTTTGGCATCCATGGGGATTTTTCGTAGCAACTCTAGCAACTACAGCAATTATTGTAAGCGTGCAGAACGAAAAGTATCACTACGATCAGGGAGTTTGGTATACCTCGACCAATGACGGTTATACAGCAGTTCCTGCACCAGTTGGAGGTACTGTAAATAATATTCCGAGTGGAGCAGAAACGGTAAATACCGGAACGGTAAACAATTACTATTATGGCGGAACCTATTATGAAAAAGATGGCGGGAAATACACTGTAGTTGCTCCTACAGCAGGAACAATAGTAGATAATTTACCTGAAGGCGGAGAAGAAGTGACGATTGGTGATGCTAAATATGTAAAATTTGGAGAAACCTATTATCAGCCCGTACAGATTGATGGAAAAAACAAGTACGAAGTAGTTTCGGTTGAGAAAGAATAATTTAATTTTATTAATTCTATAAAATTACTATAGTTATAAAAGTAATTTTGCTAATTTTATGCCCGCTATTGATAACCATTATAAGCTCAAATAAATAAACCATGAAAAACAAAACCTTTTGGATTTTTGCGTTACTCACATTATCCATTATTTCAATCGCTTACAGCTATACTAGATTTACAAATAAGGAAGAAAAAGCAGAAAAAACAGTTGCAGAATGTCATGAAATTCCAAGCAATGCAGAATCTGAATTCAAGCCAACTGTTGAAAATAAATTTAAACCAGCAGAAAAAGCCCCTAAAGGCATGGTTTGGATTCCTGGTGGCGAATTTTCTATGGGAACTAATGTTGAAGATGAAAGTCTATGCAGCATTAAAGGCGTGACAAAAGATGCAGCTCCAATTCATAGAGTTTATGTAGATGGATATTATATGGATGAAACTGAAGTAACTAATGAAGAATTTGAAAAATTTGTAAAAGCTACAGGTTATGTTACGGTTGCTGAACAAAAACCAACTAAAGAGGAATTTCCAACAGCAAACGAGGAAGATTTAGTAACAGGTTCTGTAGTCTTCACTCCTACACCATCAGCAGTTAATTTGAACAATTTCTTGCAATGGTGGCGTTACGAACCAGGTGCAGATTGGAGACATCCAGAAGGCCCACAAAGTACCATTATAGGAAAAGAAAAATATCCTGTTGTACATGTTGTTTACGAAGATGCTGCGGCTTATGCAAAATGGGCTGGAAAAAGACTTCCAACTGAAGCTGAATGGGAATTTGCTGCAAGAGGTGGAAAAACTGGAAATTTATACGCTTGGGGAAATGATTTAAAACCAAAAGGAAAATTTCAAGCTAACATCTACCAAGGCCATTTTCCAATTAAAGACGGTGATACTGGAGAAGACGGATTTAAAGGAATTGCCCCAACCAAACAATACGCTCCAAATGCATACGGATTATATGATATCGCTGGAAATGTATGGGAATGGGTAAACGATTGGTACAGCGTAGATTATTACAAATCATTAGCAGAAAGCGGTAAAGTGACAAAAAATCCGCAGGGACCGAGTGCTTATTATGATCCTAGCGATCCATCTGAAATAAAACGAGTTCACCGTGGCGGTTCGTTCTTATGCACCGATCAATACTGTACTCGTTATATGGTCGGAACAAGAGGAAAAGGCGAAATCAGATCTGCTGCAAACCATGTTGGTTTTAGATGCGTAAAAAGTAAATAACAAACTTAAAATACCAGAAAGGGATTCTACAACGAATCCCTTTTTTTATTAATTCACATATTGAAAGCTAAATTTCGCAGCAGATTTTTTTTTCTATATTTGCTAAAAATCTAAAAAAATGCAACATATCATAGATCGTTTTATCAGTTATGTAACAATTGATACTGAATCGGATCCAAATTCACAAACAACTCCAAGTACACAAAAACAATGGAATCTTGCCAATAAATTAGTTGACGAACTAAAAGCAATTGGCCTTGAAGATGTAACTATAGATGACAAAGCGTATATCATGGCAACGCTTCCGAGCAATGTTGATCACGAAGTGCCAACAATTGGTTTTGTATCTCACTTTGATACTTCTCCAGATTTTAGCGGAGCTAATGTTAAACCTCAAATCGTTGAAAATTACGACGGAAAAGATATCGTACTAAACGCTGAAAAAAACATTGTTTTATCTCCTGATTATTTTAAAGATTTACTGCAATATAAAGGACAAACCATCATTACAACTGACGGAACAACACTGCTAGGTGCTGATGATAAAGCTGGAATTACAGAAATTGTTTCGGCAATGGAATACCTAATCCAACATCCAGAAATTAAACACGGAAAAATCAGAATCGGTTTTACTCCAGATGAAGAAATTGGTCGTGGCGCACATCATTTTGATGTAGAAAAATTTGGAGCACAATGGGCTTATACCATGGATGGAAGTCAGATTGGAGAATTAGAATACGAAAATTTCAATGCTGCTGGAGCAAAAATCACTTTTAAAGGAAAAAGCGTGCACCCAGGTTATGCTAAAGGAAAAATGATCAATTCTATGCTTTTGGCAAATGATTTCATCAACGAACTTCCAAAAGGCGAAACTCCTCAAGAAACTAGAGGTTATGAGGGGTTCTTTCATGTACATCACATCAAAGGAAATATCGAAGAAACAGTTTTAGAACTAATTATTCGCGATCACAACAGAAAGAAATTCGAAAAACGTAAAGAATTGATTCATAAACTGACAAAACAATTCAACAAGAAATTCGCAAAGAAATTTGGCGAAGATATTGTAACTGCTCAAGTTAAAGATCAATATTACAATATGAAAGAAAAGGTGCTACCTGTAAAATATATTGTAGACATTGCCGAAAAAGCAATGAGAGAATTAAACATCAAACCAATCATAAAACCTATTCGCGGCGGAACTGACGGTTCTCAATTATCGTTTATGGGATTACCTTGTCCGAACATTTTTGCGGGCGGACATAATTTCCACGGAAAATATGAATATGTTCCAGCTGAAAGCATTCAAAAAGCAACTGATGTTATTGTAAAAATTGCTGAATTAACCGCAATTCCTGGAATTTTTGACGCACCAGAAAAATCTAAGAAAAGAAAATAATGGAATCAAAATCCGAAAATAAAGGCATTTGGAAATACGGTGATCAATGGGAAGAAGAATTGCTTTTCCTAAAATCGATCATTGATAAAACCGAATTGACGGAAACCACAAAATGGGGCGGTCCAGTTTATGTTTACGAGAAGAAAAACGTAATTGGCCTTGGCGGATTTAAAGATTATTTTGCAATATGGTTTTTTAATGGTGTTTTCTTAAAAGATGAGAAAAAGAAACTTATTAACGCTCAAGAAGAAGTCACAAAATCTTTGCGTCAATGGCGTTTTACTTCTAAAGATCAAGTAAACGAAAAAGAAGTTTTAGAATATATTTACGAAGCGATTGAAAACGAAAAACAAGGTAAAGTCATAAAACCTACAAAAAAAGAAGCGATAGTTTCAGAACTTCTAAATGCAGAAATGGCTAAAAACCCAGATTTGAAATCAGCGTTCGAAAAATTCTCACCATATAAACAATATGAGTTTTTAGAATATATAGAAACGGCTAAACAGGAAAAAACCAAACTTTCTAGAATCGAAAAAGTGATTCCGATGATTTTGGCTAATGTTGGGTTGAATGATAAATATAGGTAAATTAAATTCCAATATTTAAAATCCAAATTCCAAAACTATACGAAAACCTTTGTCAAAGTTTTAAACTTTGACAAAGGTTTTTCTTTTTTTTGTCATCCTGACGAAGGAAGGATCACACGCGGAAATCGACAAAGATTTTCTGCCATACTTTGCGGAGTTTCTAGTGTGATCCTTCCTTCGTCAGGATGACAAAACAAGGCATAAAAAAAATCCCAAACTCCATTTGGTTTGGGATTTTCAATATTGTAATTTAAAATTTATGCTTTCTTATTCAAAGCAGCGCTCAATTCTAAAGAGATAGCAGAACGCTCTAATTTTAATTTTCCAGACATCGTTTCGATTACAACAGTAGTTTCTGCTAATTCAGCGATTTTACCGTGGAAACCACTTTTTGTTACTATTTTGTCACCTACTTTTAGGCTGCTTTCAAATTCTTTTTCGTTTTTAGCTCTTTTTTGTTGTGGTCTAATCATGAAGAAATAGATTACCACAAACATTAAAAGAAATGGCGCAAATTGAGTTAATTGTCCCATAATTTAAATTTGTTTTTGATTTATATTTAATATTTTTTTAGCTCTTCGACTTCGCTCAGAGAGACAAAGCAGTTGGAATTTGTAATTTTAAAAATTGAAAATTCAAATTTTTACATTAACCCTCTTCCTACTTTTACCATCTTTTTATTGGCAGTCAGTTCCTTAACCAAATTATCTAAAATTCCGTTGATAAAAATACTACTTTTTGGTGTAGAATACTCTTTTGCAATTTCTAAATATTCGTTAAGAGTTACTTTTACTGGAATTGAAGGAAATTTAATAAACTCACAAATTGCCATTTTTAAGACAATGGTATCAATTTCAGCAATACGATCACTGTCCCAGTTTGGCGTTTTATCTTCGTATTCTTTTGCAAAAGCCGTTTCGTTTAGAATTGTTCTTCTAAACAAATCTTTAGCAAAATCTTTATCTTCAACATCTTTATACAATTTAGGCACTCTAAAATCGTCTGGATCTTCTGTTTTAATTGCTTTCAATTGTTTAACGATATGAGTATTTACAACCGGAATATCATCAACCCAAGTTAATTTATCATCCTCTAAATACTCGTATAATTTTTCATTTGGCACAATAACATTTTCAAACAAATCAATAATAAATTGTCTGTCTTCTTCAAACGTATTGACGTTATTGCTCATGTATTTTTTGTAGATATCGCTTGCTTTAACATCATTTAAAAGCAAAATAATATAATCATCGTTTAAAGACCAGTTATTGATCTTACGATTTTCTAAAGCAATGCTAAGAGAATTACTTTCCGCTAAAAGTTGGAAGATTTTGTTTTTGATGAACTTTTCGTTCGGATTACGTTCTGCTGCAGTAGCAAGGTGTTTTTTACTTGACAGATGCAAATAGACAGCTTCTTTTTTGCAAATTTCTATCAATGAAGAAAGCATTATAAGATATAAGTCCTGAATATTGTCAATGCTGTAGAAAAGAAATTTCTCTTCTTTTTCCATGTTATCAGAACCGCTTTGGTGCATTGCATAAATGGATTGCATTACTTTAACGCGTATGTGTCTTCTATTTACCACCTTGTAAGAACATTTAAAAATTAGTCTGCAAAAGTATAACTTTAAAGGCGTATTTTAAAATTAATTCGTAAAAAAGTCGTCATTTTAGTGGTCAGTTTTCAGAATTTAGTGGTCAGTCTCTATTTATAGTGGTTAATGATCAGTGTTTAGTGAGCAGTACCAAACATGCGCAAAAAAAAATCTCAGTTACAGAATAAACTGCAAACTGAGACTTTAAGACTGAACACTTAAGAAAGTGAACACTGAACACTTAATTACTTCTTAGCGTTCTCGATTCTTCTTTGATCGATACGGTTTTGAGCAATTGTAAGTGCCGCTTTATGAGTTGTAATATTATTTTTAGCAGCAAAATCTATAATTTCTAAAGTTGTGTTATAGATATTTTCAGTTTTGCTCATGATTTCAGCTTTACCGTAGTTAGCTAATTCAGCATAAACATTGATGATTCCACCAGCGTTGATCAAGAAATCTGGAGCATATAAAATACCTCTTTCTTGCAATCTTGCTCCGTGAACATTCTCATCTGCCAATTGATTGTTTGCTGCACCAGCAATAACTTTAGCTTTAATTTTATCTACTGTATTATCGTTGATTGTTGCTCCCATTGCACATGGTGCATAGATATCAACATCTGCAATATATAAATCTTCGCCAGTATAAATTGTTGCATTGTATTTTGAAGCAACTTGGAATAATTTTTCTTCGTTAATATCAGAAATAGTTACCTGAGCTCCTTCTTTAGTTAAATATTCAACCAAAGTTTCACCTACGTGCCCAATTCCTTGTACCAAAACTTTTTTACCGTCTAAAACATCAGTACCAAACTGACTTTTAGCAGCCGCTTTCATACCTAAATAAACTCCATAAGCAGTAATTGGAGAAGGGTTTCCAGAACCACCTCTTTCTTCAGAAATACCCGTAACATAAGGCGTTACGTCTCTTACTGTATCCATGTCTTTAGTTTCCATTCCGACATCTTCTGCAGTAATATATCTTCCGCTAAGTGAGTGAACAAATTCACCAAACTTACGCATTAATTCAGGTGTTTTTTGAGTTTTAGCATCACCGATAATTACAGCTTTACCTCCACCAATATTTAGTCCAGTAATAGCAGATTTAAACGTCATACCTCTAGAAAGGCGTAAAACATCGTTTAAAGCTTCCCATTCTGTGTTATAATTCCACATTCTGGTTCCTCCCAAAGCTGGCCCCATAACCGAATTATGAATACCAATAATTGCTTTTAAACCTGTATCTTTGTCATTGCAAAATACAATTTGTTCGTGATCGTCAAAAGATAATTGACCAAAAACAGGATCCATTTTTTGAAGTTCCTTTCCAGTTGCGAAAGTTGCATCCATAGCGCTAGTATTAATTAGGTTAAAATTATGAATTTGTCAAAAAGACATCTCAAACATAATTAAAAAATACACATGCGCTAATTTTTTGTCTTTAAAATAACAATTTTACAATATAATTGTTTTGATTAAATCGCAAATTATTATAATTTTATTTAATAATAATTCTTAAATTCAAATCAATTCAACATCATATTTCTTAAAAAAATGAAAGAATTAAGCTATTTAAACAAATATTTCATTAAATATAAATACAGTTTTTCACTCGGTATTTTAATCACCATAATCGCACAAATATTTTCTTTATTTACTCCAAAACTGATTAGCAAGTCGTTAAACGCTATTGAGAATTTTGATAAATTATCTGCTGCAGAACAAAAATCAGAAATAGTAATTGCAACTTTTCGTCAGGATCTCATTCATAACGTGCTACTTATCATCGGAACTACTATCGTTGCTGGTTTTTTAACATTTTTAATGCGCCAGACTTTAATTGTAATGTCACGCCATATTGAATTTGATTTAAAAAATGAAGTTTTCAGACAATATGAGAATCTTTCGCAGAATTTCTACAAACAAAACAGAACTGGAGATTTAATGAACCGTATTAGCGAAGATGTTTCAAAAGTACGCATGTATGTCGGGCCAGCAGTAATGTATACTATAAATACAGCTATCCGTTTTGCTATCGTTATATTATATATGTATAATGTATCGCCGTTGCTTACCTTATATACTATACTGCCTTTACCTATTCTTTCGTATTGTATTTTTAAATTAAGTTCAGAAATTAATAAACGAAGCACCACATTCCAGCAATACCTTTCTAAAGTGTCGAGTTTTACTCAGGAAATCTTTTCTGGAATTCGAGTAATAAAAGCGTATTCTTTAGAAAATCAGCATCAAAATAATATGGTTGATTTGGCAGAAGAGAGCAAACGCAAGAGTTTAAGTCTTGCTAGAGTACAATCTTTATTTGGACCTTTAATGATTGCTCTTATCGGAATCAGTAATTTAGTCGTAATATATTTTGGAGGTGTAATGTACATTAACGGAAGCATTCCTAATATCGGAACCATTGCTGAGTTTATATTATATGTAAACATGCTGACTTGGCCGGTTGCTTCTTTAGGATGGGTTTCTTCTATGGTTCAGGAAGCAGAAGCTTCTCAAAAACGTTTGAATGAATTCTTGAAAATCGAACCAGAAATTAAAAACAACAACGAAAACACTTCAGAAATTCAAGGAAATATCTCTTTCGAAAATGTTTCTTTCACTTATGATGATACTAATATAGAAGCGTTAAAAAATGTTTCTTTTACAGTAAAAAAAGGAGAAACATTGGCCATCCTCGGAAAAACTGGCTCAGGGAAATCGACTATTCTTTCTTTGATTTCAAGATTGTATGATGTTACAGAAGGTGAAGTTAAAATTGACGGAAACGAAATCAGCACTTTAAATTTAAATGATCTCCGTAATAATATCGGAATTGTGCCTCAGGATGCTTTCTTATTTTCTGATACCATTAAAAACAATATCAAATTCGGAAATCAGAATGCAACTGACGAAGAAGTAATCAAAGCTGCTAAAAACGCTGTGGTTCATGATAACATTATTGCATTTAACAAACAGTATGACACCGTTTTAGGAGAAAGAGGAATTACACTTTCAGGCGGACAAAAACAGCGTGTTTCTATTGCACGAGCAATTATTAAAAACCCTGCAATTTTACTTTTTGACGATTGTTTGTCTGCTGTTGATACCGAAACTGAAGAAATGATTTTGAATAATTTGTTCGAAATTTCTAAAGACAAAACAACTATAATTGTGAGCCATCGAGTATCATCTGCCAAGAATGCAGATAAAATTATTATACTCGAAGATGGTAAGATAATTCAACAAGGTTCTCATAATCAATTAATAAATCAAGAAGGTTATTATGCATCGTTATATTTAAAACAACTTTCGGAAAAAGAATTACTTTAATTGTTGCGTAATAGATAATTTTTTATGATTTTTGAGTACTATTAATTCCAAAAATGATAGAACGTATTATGAGAGAAAATGACATGTTAGAAAAAGAAGAGATTTTTTCTAAAGTATTACGCGCAGGAAGAAGAACTTATTTCTTTGATGTGAGAGCTACCAAAGCTGATGATTATTATATCACGATTACAGAAAGCAAAAAATTTACTGAAGAAGATGGTTCTTTTCACTTCAAAAAACACAAAATCTATTTATACAAAGAAGATTTTAGTGCTTTCTCCGAAATATTAGAAGAAATGACTTCTTATGTTTTAAACCACAAAGGCGAAGAAGTAATCTCTGAAAGACACCAAAAAGATTTTAAAAAAGAATACAGCTCTGAAAAGACTGAAAGCCAAAGATCTAGTTTTACAGATATTGATTTTGACGATATTTAATCTAAAATCATCTACATAAAGTAGAAGTCCAATTTGTTATGCATTTTGGACTTTTTTTATATATTTATGTTTCGAGATGTGAATTGTAAAATGTGAGACGTACGATTCATGCACTTTTTACTTCAAATAATTTTACAAATTACATTTTACTTCTAATGAAAAAATTAATTATTCTCCTTAGTTTCTTCTTCTTTGGAATTTCTCTTTCTGCACAGAATATAGAATATGAAACGAAAAACAATATCCAATATTATAGTGCGGCTGTAAATAAATCTGATAAATACATCAACGAAAGATGTGTTTTGGATATTTACTATCCGAAAAACAAAACCGGATTCGCAACAATCGTTTGGTTTCACGGTGGTGGATTAACCGGCGGAAACAAAGAAATTCCAGAAGCTTTAAAAAACAAGGGTTTTGCCATTATTGGAGTAAATTACAGATTGTCGCCAAAAGCAAAAGCTGAGAAAGCTATTGAAGACGCTGCAGTAGCTGTTGCTTGGACTTTCAACAACATTACAAATTACGGAGGTGATAAATCCCTAATCTTCGTTTCTGGACATTCTGCTGGAGGATATTTAGGAATGATGATTGGTTTGGATAAAAAATATCTTCAAAAAGAAAACATTGACTCAAATCAGATTGCTGGACTTATTCCGTTTAGCGGTCAATGCATTACGCATTTTGAAATTAGAAGAGAAAACGGAATTCCCGAAAAACAGCCAACAATTGACCAATTTGCTCCTTTATACCACGTTCGTGCTGATGCTCCGCCAATGCTACTAATTACTGGAGATCGTGAACTAGAAATGCTTGGGCGTTACGAAGAAAACGCGTACATGGCCAGAATGATGAAACTGGTTGGACATACACAGACTAAATTGTACGAATTAGACGGTTACGGTCACGGAATGACAGAACCTGGTTTTCCGCTCTTAGTTAATGAAGTAAACCGAATTTTAAAAGAACACAATAAAAAACTATAAGTTTAATATAAATTAAAAAATAAAACACATCGAAACATAGTTTTAAAAAATAAGCAAAGAACAAAAAGAGAAACACATTTCTCACGCATAGCTAATGTTTACTAAACAAAGCATAGCGCCTTTTTTAGTCTATAAAATCTATATTTCTATGTGTTAAATTAATTGCGCTGAGTAAATAAAATAAATCACTAAATAAAAATTCCACGGCAATGGAGACACAACTATTAATTATACCAGGACTTGGAGATTCTGGAGAGAAACACTGGCAAACCTTTTGGCATAAAAAATTCGAAAACTCAATTCGCGTTGTCCAAGACAATTGGGACGAACCAATTCGTGAAGAATGGCTTGAGAGATTAAATGAAAACATCTTAAAACTTGACAAACCCACTATTTTAGTGGCACACAGTTTGGCAGTTTCATTGGTTTTGCATTGGGCAGAAAAATACAATAATCCGAATATTATTGGGGCTTTTTTAGTCGCTCCTGCAGATGTTGATTCACCTCAGCATACACCTGAATGCATAAGAAATTTTTCTCCAATTCCGCTTTATAAATTACCTTTTCCTTCGGTAGTAGTAGCGAGCGAAAATGATCCTTATGCTTCTTTTGAAAGAAAAAAACTCTTCGCTGAAAAATGGGGAAGCGATTTTGTAAATATTGGTCAACAAGGACACATTAACTCTGATTCTGATTTAAAGTATTGGGAAGAGGGACAGGAGATATTACAGAAGTTAATTGAAAAGATAAACCTTTAATTTAACCGCAAAGACCACAAAGAGTTACGCAAAGAGCGCAAAGCTTTATGCGAAGTTTTTACCAGTTAAAGTTCGCAAAGCTTTGCGCTATTAATTTTGTGAACTTTGCGTAAACCTTTGCGTTCTTTGCGGTTAAAACTAAGAATAAAAACTATCCAATCCTCAGTCCATTAGGAATCTTAAAATCAGGAGCCAATAAAATTACGTCTCCCTCCTCTCCTACCGCTCCTAAAACAAGGCATTCACTCATAAATTTTCCGATTTGCTTTCTTGGGAAATTTACAACTGCCACAATCTGACGATTAACTAAATCTTCTTTCTGATATCTTTTAGTAATTTGTGCAGATGATTTTCTAATTCCGATTTCTGAACCAAAATCAATTGTTAGTTGATAAGCTGGTTTTCTTGCTTCAGGAAAATCATTCACTTCTATAATTGTTCCAACGCGCATATCAGTGCGTTCAAATTCGTTCCAGGTTAAATCCATTTTTAAATTGCATTATTTACAAACCTATAAATTTTGTAATTAATGCGCCTAATTCTATAACCTTTTTCTTTTTCTTAAATCTAATTTTACGAGAAGAAAACGAAAAACACTCACGAAAAAAGATATAACATGGAACATATTGAACCAAATGCATGCATGTCAATTAAAGATTTTGAATCTAATTTAAAACAGGTTCACACAGATAAATACATAGAAACTGCTCAAAATGTAAGGCTTTATGTGAAGGATTACGGTCAAGGAAAACCAGTAATTCTAATTCACGGCTGGCCACTTTCGAATGAAATGTGGGAATATCAGATTGATCATCTAGTGCAAAACAATTGTCGTGTAATTGCCTACGACCGACGAGGCTTCGGAAAATCTTCTCAGCCTTGGGATGGTTACGATTATGATACTTTGACAGATGACCTTAAAGAAATTATCGAACAATTAGAATTAGAAGACGTAACTCTTGTCGGTTTTTCAATGGGCGGTGGCGAAGTAGTTCGTTATTTCAGTCGTCATGGCGGAAAAAATGTTATTAAAGCAGCTTTGATTTCATCAATTATTCCGTTTCTTTTAAAGACTCACGACAATCCTGACGGGCATCCGAAAGAGAAAAGCGAAAATACAGCAACGGCAATCAAAGAAGACAGAATTGGGTTTGTAGATAATTTTGGAAAAACATTTTTTGGCATCAATATTATTAACAAACCAATCAGCACTCCATTATTAGAATATTACAGAAACTTATGTTCTGTGGCTTCTCCAAGAGCTACTTTAAAATGTGCAGAATCTTTTTCTTATACTGATTTCAGGGACGAATTGGATTTCATAAAAGTTCCAACCTTGATTATTCATGGCGACGACGACAAAATTGTACCTATTGATCTTACTTCTAGAAAAGCAGCAAAATCTATTGCAAACAATACTTATATCGAATATGAAGGAGCACCACATGGTTTATTTTATACCGATAGAGAAAAACTAAATGAAGACTTATTGGAGTTTTTGAATTCATAAAAATTTAAAAAAATATCCAAAGAAGCAAGCTGAATAGGCTAACTGCTTTCTTTGGGTATTTTTTATTCTTGTGCGCTTTTATTTACAGATTTTTAAAGCTATTTTTGAGAATCAAATTTCAGATAAAATGGCACGAACAGAATCAACAATGCTTCCTTTAGGAACAATTGCTCCTGATTTTTATTTAAAAGACACCAACTCGAACAATACTTTTTCTTTTGAAGATTTAAAAGGTTCGAAAGGCACTTTGGTTATGTTCATATGCAACCATTGTCCGTTTGTGCATCATGTTATTAAAGAAATTGTAATGATTGCAAATGATTATCGCGTTCAAGGATTAGGAGTAATCTCGATTTCCAGCAATGACGTTGTTAAATACCCTGAAGACAGTCCAGAATTAATGACTGACTTTGCAATGGAAAACAAAATTGATTTTCCTTATCTGTACGATGAAAGTCAGGAAACCGCAAAAGCTTATCAGGCAGCTTGCACTCCAGACTTTTATTTATTTGATAATCAAGACAAATTATTCTATCGTGGTCAGCTAGACGATTCTCGTCCTGGCAACGGAATTCCTCTTAGCGGAAGCGATCTTAGAGGCGCAATTGATGCCTTAATCTACAACAGAAGTTTAAAAGAACCACAGAAACCAAGTTTAGGCTGTGGCATTAAATGGAAGTAAAACCTCACTAAATTCAAAAAGATTACGTATCTTTGCAACTCAATTTAATCCTCCTTATGGGAAATAAAACACCATTTACAGCTTCTATAAAGTCGTTTTGCCTAGCAAAACCGCTACCTGCTGTAATTATTTCGCATAATAAGGCCTTTATTTTTTAGGCCTCCGTCTACTTCACTTTTCTTCTTTTTGACGGAGGATTTACATCAGCTTAAACATTTCTATTATTTGACAAAAATCAGTTTTTGATCAGATATTTTTTTGTTTTTCAGATTAAACATTTCGATTCTGCCGCTTTTGAGATTCTGAAATTTTTCGTTTGTAAATTATTCTAAGGAGAAAAAAAACATTTAAAATTTTATAACAATAAATTCAATATAGATATGAAACCAACACCCACTTTCTGTAAATCAGATTATCAATTTTTAAGAGAATTGATTTTAAAAAGTAAAAACTCAACAAATACTAAAGAAGCCAATCAGCTTTCGCAAGAATTAGATCGCGCTGTAATTAGTAAAGAAAGCGAATTGGACAGTTCGGTAATTCGAATCAATTCATTTGTAACGATAGAAGATGTAAAAGCTAAGAAACAAATGAAAATTCAAATCGTTTTACCTTCTGCAGCAGATGTAAAACAATCTAAAATTTCAATTTTAGCACCTTTAAGTGTTGCTATTATTGGTTTTAAAGAAAATGACGAAGTTGATTGGGAATTACCTGCTGGAATCAAAACTTTAAAAGTAATCGCTGTAGATAATTCGGCGGTACATCATTCTTAAATTTTAAAACACCTCATTCTGTGACGGTGTTTTTTTTATATCTATTTGAAAATAAAAAAACTGTTCGATTGAACAGTTTTTTTATGCTTTTTCTCAAACTCAAAATTACAATTGCGAATCAATATAGCTGGTAATTGAAGCCATTTGAGTTTCGTCTAATTTTGCTTTTTTACCCATTTTTACTAAAATCGGTGTCCATTCTGTTTTTGTATATGCTTTCGGTTCATAAAGCTTATGACATCTAGCACAGCTGTTCTCATAGAGGCTTTTACCTGCTGCCAATTCAGGTGTTAATTCTTTTGCTTTAATTTCCTTCTCAGCAGGAGCAGTTTCTGCAACAGCCGTTTTTTTTGTGCCACATGCCGCTGCAAACAACATGATAGCCATTAAACTTAAAATCGTTTTTTTCATTTCTTGGTTTTGTATTTTTTTAATTCAAGTAAATATAAAAAAATCCCATACGCCACGGCGCATGGGATTATTATTTAAAACAATACTAAATTGCTTTTAAACTCTTATTTTACGTCCATTAATTCAACGTCGAAAATTAAAACAGCGTTTGGTGGAATAACTCCTCCAGCACCAGACGGACCGTAAGCTAAATCAGATGGAATTACAAAACGAGCTTTGTCTCCAACTTGCAATAAAGCAATACCTTCGTCCCATCCTTCGATAACTTGTCCAATTCCTAATTTGAATTCGATTGGTTTTTTACGTGGGTAAGAAGAATCAAATACTTTTCCGTTTTCTAAAGATCCTTCGTAATGAACAGAAACTGTTTTTCCAGCTTCAGCTTTTTTACCTTCACCTTTTTGAATCATTTTATAACGTAAACCGCTTTCTGTTCTATCAAAACCAGCAGCTAATTGTTCCATTTTTGCTTCAGATTCCGCTTTTAAAGCTGCTTCTCTTTTAAGACGAGCACCTTTTAAACCAATGAACGCTTCAATTGCATTCCATTTTTGAGCTTCTTCTCCAACTCTGATAATTTCAACAGACTCTAAATTGTCACCTTGAGCAACAGCATCAACAACGTCTTGTCCTTCAACAACGTGTCCAAAAACACTGTGTTTGTTATCTAACCAAGGAGTTGGAACGTGAGTAATGAAAAATTGAGAACCATTACTTCCAGGACCAGAGTTTGCCATAGACAAAACTCCTGGACGATCGTGTTTTAAGCTTGGGTGAAATTCGTCATCAAATTTGTAACCTGGATCTCCAGTTCCAGTTCCTTTTGGACAACCACCTTGAATCATGAAATCTGCAATTACTCTATGGAAAGTTAATCCGTCATAGAATTTTTGTCCTTGAGGTTTCACTTTATTTTCCATATTTCCTTCTGCAAGAGCAACAAAGTTTCCTACAGTTCCCGGTGTTAAATCATGTGTCAATTTTACTAAAATTGAACCTTTGCTAGTATTGAATTTAGCGTATATTCCGTTTTCCATTGTTGTTATTTTTTTATTGAACGCAAATTTACAATTAATTTCTTAATCAATTTGTGCTTTCTGTCTTTTAGATTTTGATTTATAAGTAAGCCCATAAATGGTTAATGATAGCAACGATAAGACCATACAGCCAATTGTTACTGCCGGCCATCCGCCCATTTTCCATAATAACAAACCATATGCAGATCCCCCTGCTGTTCCTAAAAATGTCAGCGACATAAATACGGTATTCAATCTGTTTCTTGCTTCTGGCAATAACGAATAAACTCTAGTTTGATTAGAAATGTGAACCCCTTGAATTCCGATATCAATAAACACAATTCCGATTGCGATTCCGATTACACTTTCTATTGAAAAATAAAAAATCAAAAAGCTGATTAAAACCAATAAAATACCATAACCAACTGCAATTCTAGAGTTCCCTTTATCTCCCAATTTCCCTACTAAAGGTGCTGCTAAAGCTCCAGATGCACCAACAATTCCGAATAAACCAATTGTTGCACTATTAAAATCGAATGGCTTGCCAGAAAGCAAAAGCACCATTGTGGTCCAAAAAGCTCCAAACTGAGCAAAACTGAAAACATTGATTGCTGTTGCTTCGCGCAAAACGGGTTGTGTTTTTATAAGCGTAAACAGTGACTGGATCAGTTGTCCGTAAGTTCCTTGAAATTGTGGTTTGTTCTGTGGAAATTTGCTCTGAATTACAAAAAAGATCAAAAGACAGATTCCGGCAGCGATATAAAACATGGATCTCCAACCTAACACTTGACCAATAAAACCGCTTAAAGTTCGCGAAAGCAAAATTCCGACTAAAAGTCCGCTCATAATAGTTCCAACAACTTTCCCTCTTTGTTCGGGCGCGCTCAAAGAAGCGGCCAAAGGCAATATAAGCTGCGGTACTATTGAAGTGATTCCGATAAGTAGGGAAGCAATTTGTAAAACAAGAAAACTTTTGGCTGTTGCCGCAATTAATAAGGCAATTACAGTAGCAAAAGTAGTCATCAAAATTTGCCTTTTTCGTTCTATTTTATCGCCAAGCGGCACCATAAAAAACAATCCGATAGCGTAACCCGCCTGAGTAAGATAGGTTATCGTTCCGGCACTCTCTTCTGGAATTTTAAATTCGTTGGCAATTAAAACAATCAAAGGCTGGCAGTAATAAAGATTTGCGACTATAAGACCAGTGCAAACTGCCATAAACAGTACATTAGTTTTAGATAAATTCATGCTGCAAAAATACCACCTATATTTAAGCTAAACTATAATTTAAGTTTTTTTTAAAATTAAATCTACGTAGATCCGCGTTTTCGCGATAGCAAATCCGTCTAATCCGTGTCTGTTTTTAGAACGTGGATAATGCAGATTCGCTATCGCGAAAACGCAGATTTTTACTGATTTTTTATTTTTAATATTGTAAAAAATCTTCTCGTGCAGGACTGAAAACATCTGTCAACATACCTGTTTCCAAACATACAACTCCATGAACAGCGTGAGGCGGAATATAAAAACTATCGCCTTCTTTTAGAGTCTGGGTTACACCACTGATTGTGACATCAAATTTTCCGCTTGCAATGTATGTAACTTGAGAATGATAATGGTCGTGTAAAGTACCGATTCCACCTTTCTCAAAATGAACGTTTACCAACATTACTCTTTCGTCAAAAGCTAAAATTTTGCGTTTTATTCCTTCTCCTACCACTTCCCACTCGATTTCATCTCCTTTTATAAATTCTTTACTTGTTGCCATTTTCCACTTTATTCTTTAATTGATTTAAAATCTTTTTCCATTAGCATTAATCCTTCATCCAGATTATTTTCTTTAAAGTATTCTTTAAGTTCTTTCAATCGTTTTACGTTATCATAATTAAATCCCGAATTTAATTTTCTTTGACAGAGAGAACACAATCTAATAGAATGCGAATCTGTTTCTATCATACTATTGGTTCCATTCATAACGCAACTGGCTTCAATACAATGATACAAACCAAACATGTGACCTATTTCGTGAGAACAAATTTTCAGCAATCGTTCTAAACCTAAATTAAAATCGGCTTCTTTTTGCATTCTATACATCGAACTGACTGCAATTTTATCTCTATATGATGCCAATCCAAAAACATAATTCCATTCGGGTTTTGGATACAGATCTTTTTCAGTTATTGCCATTAAAGCAATTCTTTTACTAGGATTTTCTTCTTTTAAAACATCGGTTAAAATACATCCCGCTAAAAACTGTTCTTGCCCAACGTCTCCCATTCGTCTGGCATGATTCGGAATAATATCATTTGAAACACTCCCTAAAACCTTGGTTTCCAACTGGAAAAATATTTGCAGATACTGACGTACTAATTCAATTTGTTTTATTTGCATTAAATTAAATTTTCCAATAGGCTGCAAATAAATAATATTTTCTTCTTTGGTCGGAACAACATGTTTAGTTCTAACAAATTGTTCGAAACTTTGTCCTTTTTCTTTATGAGAGAACAACCAATCGCCATAGGCGGGTTTCCCAAGTTTAACATCATTAACTTTAATATCTACAAAATAAGGTTGAGGCGGTAAAATTTGCTGTGGAACCGACTGTATCTTTAAATTTGTCTTTTCTTTTTTATCAGATTGACAAGACAAAAGAATTATAAATACCAATAAAAGAAGTTTCTTCATAAACAGAAATTAGACTAAACTTTTCGAAATAAAATCATAGCTCATTTTTATCGATTCAAAAGAATTTGAAGCAAAATTATTTTCTTGTTCTACAAAAAAATGAACCATTCCTGATTGTTTTGCTGCCACGAAGAAAGGTTTAAAATCGATTATTCCAGAACCCACTTCAGTATTTAAATCATTATTTTTCTTGTCTTTATCTTTTACATGCCACATTTTGAAACGGCCTGGATTTTCTTTGAAAAGTTTTAATGGATCGTTTCCAGAATGAATTACCCAATACAAATCCAATTCAAAATAAACCAAATCTTTGTCGGTTTCCTTTAATAAAATTTCGTAGCCCGTAACGCCATCATGTTTTTTAAACTCAAAATCATGATTATGATAAGCCAATTTCAAACCTGCTTTTTTACACATTTTTGCAGCTTCGTTTACTCGGGAAGCAATCTTTTTATAATCTTCTATATTTCTTCTAAAAGGTTCATCGACCCACGGAATAGTCAAAAATTCACTTTTAAGAATCTTTGCGGCTTCAATAGAAGCGACTAATTCTGTAGTATTTCCGTCATATAAGAAACTTCCAAGATTGTAATGCCCGCTAACTGCTTTTAGTCCATTATCATCTAAAATCTTTTTTAATTCTTGAGGCGTTAATCCCCAAAACTGATCTTTGATTGAAAAACCGTATGTCTCGACAGTGGTATAACCTGCTTTTGCTACTTTTTCTAAAGTTCCTTTTACATCTTTAGGAAGTTCATCGCGAAGCGTATACAGCTGTAAACCTATTTCTTTTTTATTCATAGAAAGTGCAAATGATGGTGAAGCCAAAACTGCAGTTGCAGCAAGACCTGTGGTTACGATAAAGTTTCTTCTGCTAATCATTTTAATGATTTAAATTTCAGAAAGTAAATATATTATAAAAATTGATTCTTAAAGTTTTCTGCAAAATTTTGAAGTGCTTTTGTAGTTTCTTCCGAAACGATTTCTCCTTCAGCGTTAACTTTTCCGCGCACTCCTTGAATCAGAAGCTGCGTTGTGTCATCAAACTTAGCCTCGATTGTTTTCATTACCAATAAAAGTTGTTCGTGTCCCATTTCGCCAGACGCGGAAGCTGTAATAAGACCCGTTTTTTTGTTTGAAAAGATAGTTGTTGAAACGCACCACTCTAATGCATTTTTTAAACTTCCGGGAAGACTGAACACATATTCAGGTGTGCAGATGATAATGCCATCGGCATTTATAATTTTATTTCTAAATGAAGTGATTTCTTGCGGAGGATTATCTGTATCTAAATCTGGATTAAAATGCGGAAGACGCTCTAAATCTTCAAAAATTTCCACTTCAAAAGCGGGGTTCAAGTAATTTGAAATGTATTTTAGAATTTTGAAGTTACTGGAGTTATTTCTGGTGCTGCCAGATATAGCAAGGATTTTTATTTTAGATGAAGTCATTAAAATTTAGGATAAATAGTATTTTTAAATGGATACTTAAAAATACTATTTATTTTAGAGATAAAAATCTCACCTAAAAAAATAAAGTTAATTTATTTTACCCTCTGAGCATTCAAACCTACAACTTTTTCAAAATCAACTTCTTGAGGCGGAAACTTTTGATTTTCATTACGCCATGAAAAAATTTTCCCTTCTTTATTTACATACATATAACTGTATCTCCAGTAATATGGGCCTGCAATACCAGAATCATCTTTATCAGTAAAAATCTGATCTGCGTAAAGAAACACTTCGTTATCTTGATCATATTTGAATATTCTAACTGGAAATCCCCAGTCCTTCACAAGTTTTTGCTTAGATTCGCCTATCCATTTATCATGAGCTTTACTTGCATTTGAACAAGAGCTCATCAATGCAAAAAATGCCATTAAAAGCAAAGTTTTTTTCATAAGTTGATACTTTATATTTTTTTTGGGTTTAAGTCGCTGCAAACTTAATTGAATTTCAACAAAATGACCTTTCCGAAATCTTAACATTACATTAATTTTGATCAAATCATTATATTTAATTAGGATAAATCATACGTATTAAAATAGTACATAGACAAATCTTTAGAAATTGACAAGTTTTAACTTCGTATCTTTGTCAGCAAGAAAACTCATTGAATAGAAATGCGAATTGACATTATTACTCTTTTACCTGAATTATTAAAAAGTCCGTTTGAGGCTTCCATTATGAAACGCGCCATCGATAAAGGTTTGGTCGAAGTGCATTTTCACAACCTTCGCGATTATAGCACCAACAGACAGAAAAGTGTAGATGATTATCCTTTTGGCGGAGGTGCGGGAATGGTAATGACAATTCAGCCTATAGATGACTGCATTACACATTTGAAAAGCCAACGCGAATACGATGAAGTAATTTATATGTCGCCTGACGGTGAAACTTTAAACCAAAAAATGGCTAATAAAATGTCGATGTATGAAAACATTATCATTTTATGCGGACATTATAAAGGTGTTGATCAAAGAGTTAGAGATCATTTCATCACAAAAGAAATCTCAATTGGAGATTATGTTTTATCAGGAGGAGAATTGGGAGCCATAGTCTTATCTGATGCCTTAATCCGATTAATTCCAGGTGTTTTAAGTGACGAAACCTCAGCATTAACAGATAGTTTTCAGGACAATTTATTATCAGGTCCAATTTACACAAGGCCTGCAGACTATAAAGGATGGAAAGTTCCTGAAGTTCTAACAAGTGGACATGCGGCCAAAATAGACAAATGGCGTGAAGATAAAGCGTACGAACATACTAAAAATAGACGTCCAGATTTACTAGAAGGACACTAAAAAAGTGGTCAGTTTTCAGTCGCAGTATTCAGCCCGATAAAACTGAGACTGAAAACTAAAAAAAATGAATCTAAAACGAATTTATAATACTCGCAATTATATTGAGACAAATTACAATCAAATTATCTCAATAAATGCTCTTGAAGATATCTCTAGCTATTCTTATAGAAATTTACAACGTGTTTTTTATTCTTTGTTTCAAGAAACTATTGGCGCTTATCAGACTCGTCTGAAAGTCGAAAATGGACATAAAAAGCTTTTATATTCTAATAAACAAATTTCTGATATTGCACTTGAAGTGGGCTTTGCAGATGTACAATCTTTTTCTAAAGCTTTCAAAAAACACTTTAATTGTCCGCCTTCTGCGGCACGAAATCAAAAAGAATTTCTGTTAAATGATTTTCATCCAAAAGAATTTATTGCTTGCATTTCAGAACCAGAAATTGTTTTTGTTCCCGAAATAACGGCATATTATTCCAGTTGCAAAACCTCATACATTAATCCCGAAATAGAAACGCTTTGGGATTCTTTATTGGAAAATGAAATTACCGAACCCATTTCAGATTACTTTGGCATTATTACAGACGATATTATAATTACCGAAAAATCAAAATGCACGTATGAAGCCTGCATCGTTACCGAAGCTATTATCAAAAATCTTCCAATAAAAAAGCTTTTTGGAAGCAAATATGCCCGTTTTTTTCATCACGGAAGTTACGAAACGCTGGAAGACACTTATCAGCAAATTTTTGGCGGATGGTTTCTTCGTAATGATTTTGAAATATCTCATTTACCAGTTATTGAACAATACATAAAAAACGATTCAAATAGCAATACACCAGCAGATTATCTTACCGCTATTTATATTCCTCTTATTTAAATTGTCCATTTTGGACAACTTCTCAATTACTATTTAGAAATAAATTTGTCCCGTCAAGTTATCGGTACAAAAAGGCACTAAATATTTAAAAACAAATCAACTAAGATGAAAAAACTTTTTTTTACATTATTATTAATTCCTCTAATCTCTTCTTGTCAAGGGGATGAAATGAATACAATTATAGATAAAATAGAAAATACCGAAGTTATGTATACTATGCCAGAAGAATCGGCTCCACATGAAGGAACTTGGCTTCAATGGCCACATCAATATCAATATGGAACTGATTACAGAAACGATTTAGACGCAACTTGGATTGCCATGACTAAATCACTAATAACAAGTGAAAAAGTTTTTATTGTCGCTTATGACTCTACTGAAAAAAACAGAATTGAAGCTTTATTGCAAGAATCAGGAATTTCACTATCTTCTATTGAATTTAAAATTTATAAAACCGATGATGTTTGGGTAAGAGATAATGGGCCAATTTATGTAAAAGACAAAAACAATCAATTGGTTATTCAAGATTGGGGATTTAATGGTTGGGGCAAAAAAGCAGCTTTTCAAAATTGCGACATGATTCCTTCCCAAATCGCTTCAGATCAAAAAATTTCGATTGTAGATTTAAACAAAACAATGATTAATGAAGGAGGAGCTGTAGAAATAGACGGAAACGGTACTTTAATGGCTACCAAAAGTTCAATATTAAATTCCAATCGAAACCCTTCAATGACGCAAGAGCAAGCCGAAGCAAATTTTAAAAAATACCTTGGAACGACTCATTTTATTTGGCTAGACGGCAAAGCAGGAAGGGAAATTACCGATATGCATATTGATGGTTTTGCCCGTTTTGGCAATAAAAACACCATTGTAACCATGAATGAAAATGATTTATTGTATTGGGAAGTTCCTCAAAATGATATTAGTACTTTATACAATTCGAAAGATAAAAACGGCAAAAATTATACTTTCTTAAAATTGCCATTGTCTAAAAATAATGTTGTAACAACTTACGGTAAAAACTTAGGCTATAAAGGTCCTTATGTAAACTTTTATATTGGAAACACTGTTGTTCTGGTTCCAAATTATAATGATCCCAATGACGTTGTGGCCAATCAGCTGATTCAAAGTTTGTACCCTACCCGAAAAGTAATTGGCATTGATGTTCGTAATTTATATGCAAACGGAGGGATGATTCATTGCGTTACACAGCAACAGCCGAAGTAAGATTTTAGTTTTCAGTCTCAGTGTTCAGTAACTGAGACTGAGACTGAAAACTGAGACTATTACTTAACCTAAACCACAATATAAAAACCTTTTTATCAACAAGTTAAAATAATTTACAATTTATAATTCATAATTTATAATTATTTTTTACATTTGCACCCGAATTTGACCAACCTCTGGCGAGATCCGTGAATGTTGTTCTAATATAAAACCATAATTTAAATTATCATGGCAGATTTATTAAAATTCGTTCAAGACGAATTCGTTGCTAAAAAAGATTTCCCAGATTTCGGAGCTGGAGACACAATCACTGTTTTCTACGAAATTAAAGAGGGTGAAAAAACAAGAACTCAGTTCTTTAAAGGAGTTGTGATTCAAAGAAGAGGTTCTGGTGTTACAGAAACTTTTACTATCCGTAAAATGTCTGGATCTGTTGGTGTAGAGCGTATCTTCCCAGTAAACTTACCAGCTTTACAAAAAATCGAAGTTAACAAGAAAGGTGCTGTACGTAGAGCTAGAATTTTCTACTTCAGACAACTTACTGGTAAAAAAGCTAAGATTAAAGATAAAAGAAGATAATCATTTATCAAAATGTTATAAAAAACTCGTTTCATACTGCTTGAAACGAGTTTTTTTTATGTTCTATTTTCATCACTATCAAAACTGTAATTTTTTAATACCAAAATCATCGATTTAGCAATTTAAAGAGCTCGAAATAACAATCTGTTAATTTCATCATTTCTCTTCAAAACTCAACCGATTTCGTTGTGATTTTATTATATTTGCTCCGCTCATTTTGAGCCGAATATATCTTTTACATCGTTAACTCCTGACGATACGATTATAAAAAAAAAAGAAAATGAATAAATCAAAAATTTTTTACACCTTAACTGATGAGGCGCCTCTATTGGCAACGTACTCTTTGTTACCAATTGTTCAAGCTTTTACAGCAACAGCTGGAATTGAAATCGAAACCAGAGATATTTCGCTGGCAGGAAGAATTTTATCAAACTTCCCAGATTCTTTGACAGATGCTCAAAAAACTGGAGATGCATTGGCAGAATTAGGCCAATTAGCAACTCAGCCAGAAGCAAACATTATCAAATTACCAAACATTTCAGCATCTGTACCGCAATTAAAAGCGGCTATTGCTGAATTACAATCGCACGGATACAACGTACCAAATTTCCCAGAAGATCCACAAAACGATGCTGAAAAGGAAATTAAAGCAAAATATGCAAAAGTTTTAGGTTCTGCTGTAAACCCAGTTTTACGTGAAGGAAACTCTGACCGTAGAGCTCCAAGAGCAGTTAAAAACTTTGCAAAAGCAAATCCGCACTCAATGGGTGCTTGGTCTGCTGACTCAAAAACTAAAGTGGCTTCTATGTCAAGCGGTGATTTTTACGGAAGTGAAAAATCATTAACTGTAAACGAAGCAAACGATGTAAAAATCGAATTTGTTGCTAAAGACGGAACTACAACTGTTCTTAAAGCAAGCACTCCTTTAAAAGCTGGTGAAATTATTGATAGCTCTGTTTTAAGCGTAAGCAAATTGAAAGCTTTTGCTGCTGATGTTATCGCTGAAGCTAAAGCTGCAGGAGTTTTACTTTCTGTGCACTTAAAAGCTACAATGATGAAAGTTTCTGACCCAATTATCTTTGGTGCTATCGTTGAAGTATATTTTGCAGATGTTTTCAAAAAATACGCTTCTTTATTTGCTGAATTAAACGTTGACACAAGAAACGGTTTAGGTGATATCTACGCTAAAATTGCTGGAAGACCTGAGCAGGCAGAAGTTGAAGCTGCTATCGATCAGGCAATCGCAAACGGACCAGCTCTTGCAATGGTTAATTCTGATAAAGGAATTACAAACTTACATGTTCCATCTGACGTAATTGTTGATGCTTCTATGCCAGCAATGATCCGTACTTCTGGACAAATGTGGAACAAAAAAGGAAAAGCACAAGATACATTTGCTGTTATTCCAGACCGTTCTTACGCTGGAGTTTATACTGCAACTATCGATTTCTGTAAAAAACACGGTGCTTTTGATCCAAAAACAATGGGAAGTGTTCCTAACGTTGGATTAATGGCTCAAAAAGCTGAAGAATACGGATCTCACGACAAAACTTTCCAAATTAAAGGTGATGGTGTTGTTCGTGTTGTTGATGCAAACGGAAATGTTTTAATGGAGCAAAACGTTGAAGCTAATGACATTTTCAGAATGTGTCAGGCAAAAGACGCTCCTATTCAGGACTGGGTTAAATTGGCTGTAAACAGAGCTCGTTTATCTAGTACTCCTGCTGTTTTCTGGTTAGACGAAAATAGAGCACACGATAGAGAATTGATCGTAAAAGTTCAAAAATACCTTAAAGACTACGATACTACAAACTTAGATATCCGTATTTTAAACCCAGTTGCTGCAACTGAATTTACTCTAGACAGAATCATCAAAGGTTTAGATACTATTTCTGTAACTGGAAACGTTTTACGTGACTACTTAACAGATTTATTCCCAATCTTAGAATTAGGAACTTCTGCAAAAATGCTTTCTATCGTTCCTTTAATGAATGGTGGTGGATTGTTCGAAACTGGTGCTGGAGGTTCTGCGCCTAAACATGTTGAGCAATTTACAGAAGAAGGATACTTACGTTGGGATTCATTAGGAGAGTTTTTAGCTCTTGGCGCTTCTTTAGAGCATTTAGGACAAACTTTAGACAATTCTAAAGCAATTGTTTTATCTGAAACTTTAGACCAAGCAAACGATAAATTCTTAGCAAATGATAAATCTCCAGCTCGTAAAGTTGGTCAGATTGACAACAGAGGTTCTCACTTCTATTTAGCATTCTATTGGGCTCAAGCTTTGGCTGCTCAAACTAAAGATGCTGAATTAAAAGCTATCTTTACTCCAATTGCTGCTGAATTTGAAGCTAACGAAGCTAAAATTGATGCAGAATTAATTGGTGCTCAAGGTAAACCTCAGAACATTGGAGGCTACTACCAGCCAACACCAGAATTGGTAAGCAAAGCAATGCGTCCAAGTGAAACATTCAACGCTATTGTTGCTAAAATCAAATAATTCAAAATACATCTGTATTTTTAGATAATCAAAAAGGACAACTCGCAAGGTTGTCCTTTTTTTATCTTAACTTATGTTTAACAAAAATTCCGTAAGAATATGTAGTAAGAATTTGTTAACTATGTAAATCAAAATCAATATAATGATTACAAAAAATACCTGCACATTTTTTCTTTTTATTCTTACGATTTTAACCTCATTTGCGCAGGAAAAATTCACTCTAAGCGGAACTATTACTGACAGCCGAAATAACGAAACTCTAATTGGAGTTGCTATTTATATTCCATCACTAAAAATTGGAACCACAACAAACGAATACGGATTTTACTCGCTTTCTGTTCCTAAAGGAGAATATGAAATTGAAATCAGTTATACCGGTTATCAAACCATTCAAAAAACCATTATTTTAAATCA
This sequence comes from Flavobacterium nitrogenifigens, assembly GCF_003254565.1. Lineage (GTDB taxonomy): Bacteria > Bacteroidota > Bacteroidia > Flavobacteriales > Flavobacteriaceae > Flavobacterium > Flavobacterium nitrogenifigens. Next base: position 133,859 of record NZ_QJRI01000175.1, on the reverse strand, counting down.
GAATTCAAAAAGCAATTTCTCGATTAAAGAAGGTGGCGAAGAGCTTCAAGAAGTCATTATTACAGAAAACAAAGGTAAGACAAACATCAAATCGCCAGAAATGAGCGTAAATAAACTCTCTATTTCAACCATAAAAAAAATGCCTGTGGTTCTAGGAGAAGTCGATGTTATAAAATCGATTTTATTGCTCCCGGGCGTAACCAATGCAGGCGAAGGTGCTTCAGGATTTAATGTCCGAGGAGGCGGTGCCGATCAGAATTTGATTCTTTTGGACGAAGCCACAATTTTTAATTCTTCTCACGTCTTCGGATTCTTTTCTGTTTTTAATCCCGATGCCATTAAAGATCTTAAATTGTATAAAGGTGGAATTCCTGCACGCTACGGTGGCAGAGCGTCTTCGGTTTTAGAAATCTATCAAAAAGACGGAAGCAGTAAAGGTTTTCATATGAATGGCGGAATTGGCTTAATATCAAGCCGTCTGCTTGCTGAAGGTCCGATTGCAAAAGACAAAGGTTCTTTTTTAATTGGAGGAAGAGCTTCTTACGCACACCTTTTTTTAAAACTCTCAGAAGATAATAAAAATAATTCAGCCTATTTTTACGACTTAAACACCAAATTAAGCTATAAACTCAACGATAATAACAGTCTTTATTTATCAGGTTATTTTGGGCGCGATGTTTTCAGATTAAATAAAAGCTTCACTAACACTTACGGAAATTCTACTTTAAATTTCAGATGGAACCATTTGTATTCTGATAAATTATTCTCCAATCTTTCTTTAATTTACAGCGATTATTATTATGGTTTAGACCTTGATTTTGTTGGATTCAACTGGGATTCTGGCATTAAAAACTATAATATCAAATATGATTTCAAACATTATCTTTCAGATAAATTAAAACTGAATTATGGCGTAAACGGAATCTATTATCAATTTAACCCTGGAACAATTAAACCAACTGGCGAAGATTCAGGAATCAATCCGGATCAATTGGATAAAAAGTATGCTTTTGAACCTTCGGTTTATTTGGATGCAGAAAGTCGGCTTTCTAAAAAAATTACTGTCGCATACGGATTACGATACAGCTTATTTTATAGATTAGGCGCTTCTACTATTAATTATTATGATAATAATCAAGCAGTTGTTTTCAATAGTAATATGCAGATTTACGAAAAAGGAACACCAACTTCAACGCAGTATTTTGGTAAAAATAAAGTCATTCAAAGTTATGGTAATCTTGAGCCTCGTTTTTCTATTTCTTATCAATTAAATGATGATCAATCTATAAAAGCGAGTTATAATAGAATGGCTCAATATCTTCAGTTAATTTCAAACACTTCCTCTCCTACCCCTTTAGATGTTTGGATGCCGAGTGACAATTATATAAAACCTCAGCTTGCAGATCAGGTGGCTTTGGGTTATTTTAGAAATATGTATAATAATGCCTATTCCGTAGAAGTAGAAACGTACTATAAGAAAATACAAAATAGGTTAGATTATATAGATGGAGCCGATTTAATAGCTAACAACGCAATCGAACAAGTCATTCTAAATGGCCATATGCGTTCGTATGGTTTAGAGCTAATGATTAAGAAAAACAAGGGCAAATTCAACGGATGGATTTCGTACACGATTTCCAAATCAGAACAACAGACACCCGGAAGAACTCCCGAAGAAACAGGAATTAATAATGGTCAGTGGTATGCTTCTGCTTATGATAAGACACATAATCTTGCCATTACATCTGCTTACAACTTAAACGAGAAATGGTCTTTTGGTGCTAACTTTACTTTACAATCAGGACAGCCAGTTAGTTATCCTAATGGCCAATATGAATATTTAGGAATTACGGTGCCAAGTTATGGTTTAAGAAATGAAAATAGACTTCCTGCCTATCATCATTTAGATATTTCTGCAACCTTAACTCCGAGCAAAAACAAAGATCGAAATTGGAAAGGCGAATGGGTTTTCAGCATTTACAATTTGTACAATCGTATGAATGCTGCCTCAATTAATTTTCGCCAAAATACAGATACAGGTATGAATGAAGCCATTAAAACTTCTATCTTCGGGATTGTCCCTGCAGTGAGTTATAATTTCAAATTCTAAAAAATCAGTTTAAAAACTAGAAATATAGCTATGAAAAAATTAGTTTTTGCAATCATGTTTTTCACACCTCTAATCTTTGCAAGCTGTGAAGAGGTCGTTGATGTTGATTTGGATACAGCGCCTCCAAAATTAGTAATTGAGGCTGCTATTAATTGGGAAAAGGGAACAGCAGGAAATGAACAGACAATTAAGCTAACCACAACTACTGGTTATTTTGAAAACGTAATCCCAACTGTATCTAATGCAATTATTTATATAGAAAATAGTCAAAAAGAGAAATTTAATTTTATCGAAATTAAAAAGACAGGACAATACGAATGCACTAATTTTAAGCCAGTCATTGATGAACAATATACGCTAACCGTAATTAGCAGAGGAAATAGATATATCGGAACCGAAACTTTAAAATCAATAGCACCCATTACCCGAATAGATCAAAATAACGAAGGTGGTTTTACAGGGAAAGATATCGAAATTAAAGCCTTTTATAATGATCCTGCTGATGCAAATAATTTTTATTTATACAAATATTTATACCCTAATAAAGTCAAATCAATCTATTATGTAGATGAGGATAAATTTTTTAATGGCAACGAATTTTTCAGCCTTTCTGATGATGAAGATTTACAAATTGGAAATGAAATCGAGATAACACATTATGGCATCTCAAAACAATACTACAATTATATGAATATTCTGGTCAGTATTGCCGGAAGCAATATTGGAGGACCATTTCAGTCCCCTCCTGCAACTGTAAAAGGAAACATGATCAATGTAACTAATAAAGACAATTATCCACTAGGTTATTTCTCATTAAGTGAAACCAGTACAAAAAAGTACAAAATCGAATAATTATGAAACCCATAATCAGAACCTTAAACGAAAAAAAACTCGTTGGCCATTTTTTAGAAATGTCTTTTATCGAGAATAAAACTTTTCAATTATGGAATGGTTTTATGCCAAATCGAAAAGAAATTAAAAATACCATTAATGCCAATTTATATTCTTTAGAAGTTTATGGAGAAAACCATTTTGATGATTTTGATCCTAATGACAGTTTTCAAAAATGGGCTGCTGTAGAAGTCACAGATCATTCAACTATTCCTGAAGGAATGCAAACCCTAATTGTTCCTGAAGGCCTTTATGCCGTTTTCCTTCACTTGGGACCTGCTTCAGAAGGACATAAAACCTACCATTATATTTTTGCAGACTGGCTTCCAAATTCCGACTATACGGTAGACAACAGACCCCATTTTGCTGTAATGAATGAAAAATATAAAAAAGAGGATCCAACTTCTGAAGAAGAAATTTGGATTCCGATAAAAAACAGACATTAATTATGATACTAGAAACGCTAAAAACACTTTTTAATCGAGATTTAAACAAACTAAAAAGCGAAATTGAATCTTATCAAAATGAAAATTCAATTTGGACAATCGATAAAAATATTTCTAATTCTGCTGGAAATCTCTGTCTTCATTTAATTGGAAATCTAAACACTTATATTGGAGCAGAAATTGGCAAAACTGGATATATTAGAAATCGTCCTTTAGAATTTTCTTTAAAAGACATTCCGAAATCAGAATTAATTCAGAAAATCGAAGCTACAATTTCAGTTGTAAACAATACTCTTGATAATTTGACAGAAACTGATTTAGAAGCTATTTATCCACAGATCGTTTTCGAAAAAGAAATGACAACTGGATTTTTCTTAATTCATCTTTCAACACATTTAGCATATCATCTAGGACAAATCATTTACCACAGAAGACTGCTAGATTTCTGATTCTAGATTGTAAACATTACCTTTGCAACACATTCAAAAAAACATACATGTCATCACATCATATAGTTCGCGACGATCAAGAACCTGCTTTAATAATTGCAAATGGCGCAGCCTGCGATCCAGAATTATTAGGACAATTGTTAGAATGGTCTCCGTTGGTTGTCGTTTTAGATTCGGCTATTGAAAGAGTGATTGAACTAGGCATAAAAGTTGACGTTTTATTAGGTGATTTTGACCGTGGGTTCGATCCTGAAATTTACAAATCACAATTCCCGATAGAAATTGTTCATACTCCTGATCAAGACAAAACCGATTTGGAGAAAGCTTTTGATTATCTTATCGAAAGAAAAATTCCCGCCGTAAATGTCGTTTGGGCAACTGGAAGACGTGCCGATCATACCATTACGAATTTAACACAAATTGTTCGTTACCGAGATTTGCTCAAAATTGTAATTCTCGACGATCATTCCAAAATATTCCTGCTGCCGACAAAATTTGAAAAATGGTATACCGCAAAAACACCTATTTCGTTAATTCCGATTGGTGCTGTAAACGGAATTTCTTCAACAAATTTAAAATACGAATTAAACAACGATACGCTCACAATGGGCTACAGAACCGGAAGTAGTAATTCGGTCGAAAAAGATGGAATCGTAACCATTACACATCGTGAAGGCGATTTGCTTTTAATGGAATGTTTTGACTAATTTGTCTTCTTAAATTTCTTAATGTCGAAGCCTCGTAAATAGTTTTTTTGTCATAAATCAATATTAATTTACTCCAAACAAGATCAAAAAAATTAAAACAAGCAAAAGATTTCTTTTAAAAATTTGTAATAAAAAGATTGTTTATATATTTGATTTAATTAAAACATTACCAATAATCATACATATATGCGTGACGTTGGGTGGCTTTGTATGTTTTTGTCATATATATACTAGTTATGCGATATTTTTGACTGACCGAACACAAAACTCACGTTAGGCGACATTTTAACACACCATTGTAAATGGCAAGTATCGACAGAATAGATTGGCATCAAACAGAAGATTTCCCTGAAAATGTTCCTCTTGAAAATGGAGGAACTCATATTGGAATGTATTTAAATTGGATAATTGAGAACAATTTAATTGGCGATATCCACATGACGGAATCAGCTATCTTATTAGAAAATGTAAAAGCCAAAAAAATTACTGGTCGTGATTTCCTGATTAAATGTTGTGATGGAAAGTTTTGGGCAGAAGATTTGAATGAAATAGGACTAAAATTCACCGAGGATTATTATTCATCAGACAAATATTTTGAAGATTACGTAAACACATTAGATTCAAATCATGATAGCATTTATGAATATAAAAACAGTTGGGAAAACTACGAAAAAGTGAGGCTTGTAATAGATAAACGCTTTAAAGATTGGCAGAAAAAGAATAACAAAAAACCTTGGCAATTCTGGAAATAAAAGCGTCTCCTAACAGCTATACTACAACGCATTGCGCAATAGACTTAATTTTAGTCTCAAACCCGCTGTATTAACGGGATGTTTAGCAACTATTACAATTAAACAAACGATTCATTATAAAAGCAAAAAAAAAAACACTAACTAACCAAAAAAATATCAAAAAAAATGACCTTAATTAAAATGACCTTTTCAGCCATTATAATACTTTTTACATTGCAAAGTTCTGCACAGAGCGAATATTTAAAAGATGTCGAAAATGCAAAATTAATTTCGAAAGAAGTTGCTCAACTTTTCAAAGAAAATAAAATCAATGAAGCTTTTATAAAAATTAAGACTTATTGGCCTTTACCAGAGAATGAAATTGATAATTTAGAATCCAAAACAATTCAATCGCTGAATTTAGTTGCAGAACGATTTGGTAAATCTGAACAAATAGTTAAGGTTTCAGAACAAAATATTAAAGAAACTGCATTCAGAGAAACTTATCTGGTTAAGTATGAGACTACAGCATTAAGATTAATTTTCACATATTATAAAAATAATAATGGCTGGGTAATAAATGGTTTTAAATGGGATGATAGTTTTACAGAGGAATTTAAGTAACTGTTACTAACAGCTACTACAACGGATTTGGGCAATCGGATTAATGGGAATTTCCTAAAATCATTTCCAAAAAAGGAATACCTATCTTTGCACACGAAATCAATGAAAATGAAAACAAACGACAATTCCGAAAAAAGCAATTTACACCCAAGAAATCTTCATCGAGACCGATATGATTTCGAAAAACTGATTTCAAATTGTCCAGAATTAAAAGCTTTTGTTTCCATCAATAAACACGGAATCGAAACCATTGATTTCAGTAATCCGCTTGCTGTAAAAACTTTAAACAAAGCTTTATTACAAACCTATTACAATATTCAAAACTGGGATATTCCTAAAAACTATCTTTGCCCGCCAATTCCAGGACGTGCCGATTATATTCATTACATAGCCGATTTATTGGCTGAAAGCAATAACAATCAAATTCCAGAAACCAGCACTGTTTTAGGATTAGATATCGGAACAGGTTCAAATTTAATCTATCCGATATTAGGGAATTCTATCTATAATTGGAGTTTTGTTGGAACAGATATTGAACAAAAATCTATTGAAAATTGTGCGAAAATTATTGAAGCCAATCCAGAATTAATCGATTCAATAAGTTTACAACAGCAAACCGAACCTCGATTTATCTTTAAAAACATTATCACGCCCGAAGATCGTTTTACATTCACGATGTGTAATCCGCCTTTTCATGCATCTGCCGAAGAAGCGAATAAAAGCACTTCTAGAAAAGTTTCGAATTTAAATCCCAAAGAAAAAAGAAATACAAATCCAGTTTTAAACTTTGGCGGACAAAATGCAGAATTATGGTGTAACGGCGGCGAAATCGGATTCATCACACAAATGATTTACGAAAGTGCCAAATATCCTTCTCAGGTTTTATGGTTTACAACTTTAGTTTCTAAAAAAGAAAATCTTCCATCAATTTATAAAACTTTGAAAAAAGTAAATGCCCTTTCGGTTAAAACAATTGAAATGTCTCAAGGACAAAAAACGAGTCGTATTGTGGCTTGGAGCTTTTTAGAAAATCCGCAATCTCAAAAACAATTCTTTTAAAACACTGATTTCCAATGCTAAAACCTTGATTTTATAATTTACTTTAAGTACATTTATTGTAAACTATTTAAAATCAACATCATGGCAGAATATATTGGTTATCTCGCATCTGTATTTATTGTTGGAGGATTTTTGCTGAAAAACCTCAGAGCAATCCGATTTATTAATATGTTTGGCTGCATCTGTTTTGTTATTTACGGTATCTTTTTAAACGATTACCGAGATTTCAATCAATGGCTTTGGCCGGTAATAATTCCGAATGCTATTTTAGCGTTTGTTCAGATTTATTATCTGACTTCCAAAAACGACAAATCTTAAAATTATGATAGTTTAAAATAAAATTCTGATACACTTTTCGCCCACTCTACTCGTAACTTTAAGCTGAAAATTGAATTTTATTGCCATGTTAAAACTATATTCCCGATTAGTCGTTATACTTTTTTTAGTGACAAGTTGTGCTTCAAAAAAAGTAAAATTTGAAGACTACGTTTTTAAAACCAAAAGTGAAGAAGTAAATTATCAAACTGCTTATGATAAAGCGTTGAAACTTTGGAACATACCTTACACCGAAGAAGATGTAAAAACAAGTTTCGGAACAGCACATGTAATAATGACTGGGCCAAAAAACGGAAAAGATCTGGTTTTACTTCACGGAATGGATGCCAGCTCGACTATGTGGTATCCCAACATTCAAGCTTTTGCTAAAAATCATCGTATTTACGCTATCGATTTTATAATGGAACCCAATAAATCCAACTTAACTGCAAAACCGCTTTCATCAGATGATATTGTTGCTTTTTACAACGAAGTTTTTGCGTACTATAAATTAAAGAAATTTGATATTATTGGCGCTTCACGAGGCGGTTGGATAGCGACATTATTAGCTGTTCAAAAACCAAATTCAATTGATAAAATTGTTTTATTAAGTCCTGCGCAGACTTTCAAATTTCTTGATAAACCCAGAAAAACAACTTCGGCATTAATGCTGAAACTTTTTCCAAGTGAAAAGAAATTCAGCAAAACATTAAATACTTTTTCAACTCATCCAGAAAATATAAGCCGTATTTACAAAAGACAATTTTATTTGGCCAATAAATATGCAAAATCAAATTCCAGCATGCTCAAAATGATACCTTTTTCAGATAAAGAATTAGAATCTATTCAAAATCCTGTTTTGGTTTTAATTGGCGATAAAGACGTTATTAATTCCGAAGAAAGTTTAGAAAGAGCACAGAAACTTTTATCAAAAAGCGAAACTAAAATCATCAAAGATGCAGGTCATTTTCTAACTATCGATCAGCCAAAGATTGTAAACGATGCGGTAACTAATTTTTTAGAATAAGATTTTTTACGCCACGAATTACACGAATTTCCACGAATTTGTATTTGACTAGGAAACTAAAAATTAGTGCAAATTAGTACAATTCGGAACAGACTTTAAACTACTTACTTACACAAACTTCGTATCTTTACAAAACCAAATTTTCAGTATACGCAAATGAAATTTCAAGTTTCCTCAGAATATAGTCCAAAAGGAGATCAGCCTCAAGCCATACAAAAATTGGCACAAGGCGTGGTTGACGGAGATAAATATCAAACTTTATTGGGAGTTACGGGTTCGGGAAAAACTTTTACCGTGGCCAATGTAATTCAGGAAGTGCAAAGACCGACTTTAGTTCTGGCGCACAATAAAACTTTGGCAGCGCAATTGTATTCAGAATTCAAGCAGTTTTTTCCAAACAATGCTGTTGAATATTTCGTTTCATACTACGACTATTATCAGCCAGAAGCTTTTATGCCTGTAACGGGAGTTTTCATTGAGAAAGATTTATCTATCAATGAAGAACTGGAAAAAATGCGTTTGAGCACTACTTCTTCTCTACTTTCTGGTCGTCGCGACGTTTTGGTTGTTGCTTCTGTTTCTTGCCTTTATGGTATTGGAAATCCTGTCGAATTTCAGAAAAACGTAATTGAAATTAAAAGAGACCAAGTTATTTCACGAACTAAATTATTGCATAGTTTAGTTCAGAGTTTATATGCCAGAACAGAAGCCGATTTTAACCCAGGAACTTTTAGAATTAAAGGAGACACGGTTGAAGTTTATCCAAGTTATGCCGATGATGCGTATCGCATTCATTTCTTTGGAGATGAAATCGAAGAAATCGAATCATTTGATGCTAAAACTTCTCATGTAATTGAGAAATTCCAAAGACTAACCATTTACCCAGCCAACATGTTTGTGACTTCTCCAGAAGTTTTACAAGGCGCCATTTGGCAGATTCAGCAGGATTTGGTGAAACAGGTTGATTATTTTAAAGAAATAGGAAAACATCTCGAAGCCAAACGTCTGGAAGAAAGAACCAATTTTGATTTAGAAATGATACGCGAATTGGGATATTGTTCTGGAATTGAAAATTACTCAAGATATCTTGACGGACGTGAAGCTGGAACAAGGCCTTTCTGCCTTTTAGATTATTTTCCAAGCGATTATTTAATGGTTGTAGACGAAAGTCACGTAACCGTTTCCCAAGTTCATGCTATGTATGGAGGTGACCGAAGCCGTAAAGAAAACTTGGTTGAATATGGTTTCCGTTTGCCAGCCGCAATGGACAACCGTCCGTTGAAATTTGAAGAATTTGAAGCGTTGCAAAATCAGGTGATTTATGTTTCAGCAACTCCTGCCGATTACGAATTGCAAAAATCAGATGGTATTTATGTTGAGCAAATCATTCGTCCAACCGGATTATTAGATCCAGAAATTGAAGTTCGCCCAAGTTTAAATCAGATTGATGATTTGATCGAGGAAATTCAGATTCGATGTGAATTGGATGAAAGAGTTTTGGTTACTACTTTAACTAAAAGAATGGCTGAAGAATTGGCCAAATATTTGACCAAAGTTAGCATCAGATGCCGTTATATTCATTCTGAAGTAGACACTTTAGAGCGTATCGAAATCATGCAAGATTTACGAAAAGGTATTTTTGATGTTCTTATTGGTGTAAACTTACTTCGTGAAGGTTTGGATTTACCAGAAGTTTCGCTTGTTGCCATTTTAGATGCCGACAAAGAAGGTTTCTTGAGAAATCACAGATCTTTGACACAAACTATTGGTCGTGCGGCCCGAAACTTAAATGGTAAAGCCATTATGTATGCTGATAAAATCACGGCGAGCATGCAAAGAACAATTGACGAAACCAATTACAGAAGAACAAAACAGATTAATTTCAACGTAGAAAACAATATTGTTCCGCAGGCACTAAACAAAAAAATCGAAAGCGCGTTTACTAAAAATCCGTTGGTTGAATACGAATTAGGACATCAGATTCCTGTTGCGGCTGAGCCTGAAACGGCTTATTTGTCTAAAACAGAATTAGAGAAAATGATTCGCGAAAAGCGCAAAACAATGGAAAAAGCGGCTAAAGAGTTAGACTTTTTGCAAGCTGCCAAACTTCGTGACGAAATTAAAAAACTACAGGAACAGCTGGCTTAGTTATGCTGTTCCTTAAAAATTTCCAACAATACTATTGGATTAATTACTGTATTGGGAGATTTTTTCATCATTTCTAAAACACGTTTTACCGCAGAAAGATTTAATCCCATTTGTAAAGCAATTTGCTGAATGGCTTGAAATTCTCTTTCGTGCAAAACACCATCACAATGCATTAATAAAGCCAATCTGTAAAACTGATTGATACGCTGAATTTCAGATGGTATTGGCAGTGATTTTGTTTCCTGATGAAATAAATCTTGAAATTCTTCTTCGCTAATACTCAATTCCAAAGCTACAAGCCTTAAAAATTCAAGCTCACGTTTGTGCAAATGTCCGTCTACAGTGGCGAGGGTAATCATTTCTAAAAGTAAACTTCTTTTTTCTGCTTCTGTATTCATCAATTTATTATTTTTAGCTAAATTATTGCTTTTAAATAAAAATACAAAACACGGATAATGAAGAGGATTTTCTTGGCAATTTTACTTCTGTTTACTCTTATCGGAAAAGCACAAAGCACTGCTTCAAAAAATGTATCCACTTTTACGATTGAGGCACCTCAACTGAATACTTCAAAAAAAATCTGGATTTATCTTCCAGAAAATTATTCTAAAGACATTAAAAAGAAATACAGCGTTATTTATATGCACGATGCTCAAAATCTGTTTGATTCTAAAACTTCATATTCTGGAGAATGGAATGTTGACGAAAAACTGGACAGTTTAAGGGCTCAAGTAATTGTTGTGGGAATCGAACACGGAAATGAAAAGCGCATCGATGAATTGACTCCTTTTAAAAATGAAAAATACGGCGGTGGAAATGCTGATAATTACTTAGAATTTATTGTAAAAACATTAAAACCGTATATTGATACAAATTACAGAACCAAGACAAAAGCCAAAAACACTATTCTTTTCGGAAGCTCTCTTGGCGGTTTGGTTTCTTACTACGGAGCACTAAAATATCCTGATATTTTTGGGAAAGCAGGCGTTTTTTCGCCTTCATTCTGGTTTTCTCCCGAGATTTATACTTTTACAGAAAAACAATCTAAAATCAAGACGAAAATTTACTTTCTGTGCGGAGATAAAGAAAGTGATGACATGGTAAACGATTTAACTAAGATGAAACGTTTATTAGATACTAAACGCTGTTATTGCCTTCACCTTGATAAAACCAAAATTGTAAAAGGCGGAGAACACAATGAAAAACTTTGGCGTGATCATTTTGCAGAAGCATTACTTTGGCTAGGCTATTAATTTAGAAATAAAAAAACACCCCAATAAATGAAACTAATTTTAAGAGAATATAATCTCAAACTAAAACACACTTTTACCATTTCGAGAGAGTCTATCGATTTTCAACCTTCATTAATTGTCGAGTTGCAAAGCGAAGGTTTTTCAGGTTTTGGAGAAGCCACTTCAAATCCGTATTACAACACAACTGTGCCGATGATGATGCAGGATTTGGAAAAAATAAGAAGCATTATTGAGAATACTGAAAATGAAACTCCAGAAGTGTTTTGGGCAAAAATTCATCCCTATTTAAAAGATGATATGTTTGCTTTGTGCGCTTTAGATTTGGCTTATAATGATTTGTATGCTCGTAAAAAAGGCAAAAAGCTTTACGAATTATGGAATTACACGACAGAAAGAAATCCAATGACGGATTATACAATCGGAATTGCTTCTATTGACAAAATGGTTTCTAAAATGCAGGAACTTCCGTGGCCTATTTATAAAATTAAATTGGGAACCAAAGAAGATATCGAAATTGTAAAAGAACTTCGTAAACACACCAATGCTGTTTTTAGAATAGATGCCAATTGCGGCTGGGGAGTTGAAGAAACCATCAACAATGCTGTTGAATTAAAAAAACTTGGAGTTGAATTTCTGGAACAACCCATGAAAGCTGATAATTGGGAAGGCCATAAAGAAGTTTTTAAACATTCTGTTCTTCCTGTAATTGCCGACGAAAGCTGTATTATTGAAGAAGATGTAGCAAAATGCCACAATCATTTTCATGGTGTTAATGTAAAACTGGTAAAATGCGGTGGTTTAACTCCTGGAAAACGCATGATCGAAGAAGCTAAAAAACTAGGATTAAGAACAATGGTGGGCTGTATGACTGAATCTACTGTTGGAATTTCTGCAATTGCCCATTTATTGCCTCAACTAGATTATGTAGATATGGACGGCGCACTTCTTTTGGCAGAAGATATTGCAACTGGAGTAACCATAAAAGATGGTGTTGTAAGTTATCCTAATTTGAACGGAACTGGAGTTACATTGCTATAAAATGAAAGTCGAAAAATTTCCAGACAGAGTTATCGAAATTGACCAAGAACAATATTTGTATTTTGGTGGAACTGCGTATTTGGGACTTCCAACAAATGTAGCATTTCAGGAATTAGTGGTTCAGAATATTTTAAAATGGGGAACGACTTACGGAAGCTCAAGAACTGCGAATATTCAACTAACGGCTTATGATACAGGTGAAAGCTTTTTAGCGTCTCATATTGGTTCCGAAAAAGCCGTAACTGTTTCTTCTGGAATGCTGGCAGGAAAATTAGTTATCGATTTAATGAAAAAACAAACCGATTGTTTTTCCATTTGAATGATACACACAACGCAATCCAAACCGAAAACAGTTTTCCTATATTCTTAAACGGGGAATTAAATAATCGCTTATTAGATTCAAAACCTGAAAAAATAACGATTTTAACTGATGGTGTCCCTTCATTTGAAACAAAACCTGCCGATTTATCCTTTTTAGAAAAAATTTCAAAAACCAAAGAAATCACACTAATTATCGATGAATCTCATTCTTTAGGAATTACGGGTAAAAATGGCTGTGGAATTTATTCTTCAATCTCTTTTCCGCTTAAAAGAAAAATCATGGTTTCTTCATTAGGAAAAGCTTTCGGATTAACAGGCGGAGTGATTGCATCTGATTCTGAATTTATAAATCAAATCAAAGAATTGGAAACTTTTACTAGCGCGGCAGGAATGAATCCTTCTTTTGTACAAACGCTTTATGATGCTAAAGAAATTTATAAAAAGCAACATCAAAAACTGCTAGATAATTTAAATTATATTGATTCGATTTTAATTAAAAATGGTAATGTCAAATTTGACAAAAACTACCCTTTGATTTATTTATTATCAAACGAATTAGTAGAGAAACTAAAACAAGAAAAAATCATCATTGCCAGTTTCAGATATACTAAAGAAGCAGAACCATTAAATCGAATTGTAGTTACAGCAAATCATTTAAAAGAAGATTTGGATAAATTAGTTAGCGTTTTAAATAAGAAATAGCCACGACCCAAGCAATAGCGAACAGGCGAAGCAATTCCACAAATTTACACTAATTCATTCTAAAATTTTAATTCGTGAAAATTCGTGGAATTCGTGGCAAAAAAAATACTCCAAATCTTTTGCTTTTAAACCGTACCTTTGTAAAAAATAAACGATGACAAATAACGATATACTTAAAAAACTTCGCGTGGCTTTAATGCTCCGTGATGACCAAATAGTTGAAATTTTAGAATTGGTAGATTTTAGAATTTCAAAATCAGAATTGGGTGCTTTTTTCAGAGCAGAAGATCATCCAAATTATATGGAATGTGGCGATCAGGTTTTACGTAATTTCTTAAACGGATTGGTTATTCATTTAAGAGGAACTAAAGAAAATCCTAAAAACCCAAATGAGGTTTTAGCAAAACATAAAGCTGAAATTCCAAAAAGAGAAACTTCTAAGGAAAGACCTGAATTTAAAGCTGCTCCAAAAGATTCAGAAAAATACAGAGGTGATAAAAAACCATCTGGCTCAGGATCATCAGCTGGAAAACCTAAAAAGAAATCATTCCCAAAAGGAAATGGAAAACCTGTTGTTGTAGAAAAAGTGGTTTTTAAAAACGGGAAAAATAAGAAATAATTTAACCGCAAAGCACACAAAGAATTACGCAAAGTTCGCAAAGTTTTTTTAGCCACGAATTCACGAATTATTTTCAAAGATTGTAAAAAATAAAATTCGTGAATTCGTGGCTGTTTTCAACATAAAGCATTGCGAACTTTGCGTTTGTATTCATAATCCTTGACAAAAAACCTTCCGTGCTTTGCGGTTAAATTAACTCCAAAAAAAATCCACTCCTTTCGGAATGGATTTTTTATATAAATTGATTTCTTATTTAATTAAGAAAGAGCAGCTTTTACTTGGTCAGCAGCTTCTTGGAATTGAACTGCAGATAAGATTGGCATACCAGAGTTGTCAATTAATTCTTTTGCAATTTCAGCATTTGTTCCTTGCAAACGAACGATAATTGGCACATTGATAGCATCACCCATGTTTTTGTAAGCGTCAACAACACCTTGAGCAACACGGTCACAACGAACGATACCTCCAAAGATGTTAATCAAAATAGCTTTTACGTTTGGATCTTTCAAGATAATTCTGAAAGCAGTTTCAACACGTTTAGCATCAGCAGTTCCACCAACGTCAAGGAAGTTAGCAGGCTCAAAACCAGCATATTTAATTAAATCCATAGTTGCCATTGCAAGACCAGCTCCGTTTACCATACATCCTACAGTACCGTCAAGGTCAACATAGTTAAGACCAACTTCTTTAGCTTCAACTTCGATTGGATTCTCCTCACGGATATCTCTCATTTCAGCATATTTAGCTTGTCTGTATAAAGCGTTATCGTCGATGTTAACTTTAGCGTCAACAGCTAAGATTTTGTTATCAGAAGTTTTAAGAACTGGGTTGATTTCAAACATAGAAGCATCAGAACCAATGTAAGCATTGTAAAGTGCGTCGATGAATTTCACCATTTCTTTGAAAGCGTTTCCAGAAAGTCCTAAGTTAAAAGCAATTCTTCTAGCTTGGAAACCTTGTAATCCTACAGAAGGATCAATTTCTTCAGTAAAGATTAAGTGTGGAGTGTGCTCAGCAACTTCTTCGATATCCATTCCACCTTCAGTAGAATACATGATCATGTTGCGTCCTGTACCTCTATTCAATAAAACAGAAACATAAAATTCAGAAGTTTCGCTTTCACCTGGATAGTAAACATCTTCTGCAACTAATACCTTATTTACTTTTTTACCTTCAGGCGGAGTCTGAGGTGTAATCAACTGCATTCCGATGATTTGTTCTGCTAACTCTTCAACTTGTTGTAAGTTTTTAGCCAGCTTAACTCCACCACCTTTTCCACGACCACCTGCGTGAATTTGTGCTTTTATTACATGCCATCCTGTACCAGTTTCGGCAGTTAATTGTTTTGCAGCAGCTACAGCTTCAACCGCATTGTTAGCCACAATTCCGCGTTGTACGCGTACTCCGTAACTCGCTAAAATTTCTTTTCCTTGATATTCGTGTATGTTCATAATATAGAATTTGTCTGGTTCTGAATTTATTTCAGAATAAAAGTGCGACAAAAGTAACAAAATACAACTTAATAGTAAAATCTTTTTCAATTAAATAAATGTTATATATAGGTAGTAGGCGTTGATAATTTTTCAAAGCAAACAAATCGTTAACGGAACAATTTGTTAATGTTAACACAATTCACATAAAAAGTTTGATATTTAACAAAAAATTCATTGGATTTATTGGCCTGCCGACGATTTTTCCTAATATATTTTAAGAGTAATTATATTTTTAGCAATTCGAGATACCTAATATAACAATATTAATAATTAAGAACCCTTTTTCTAATATTACAGCAAAAATGTAAGCAAAAGCACTATTTCAATACATTATGTTTAACGAAATCTTTATTTTTGTAAAAAAAATATCAAGAATGAGAGTTAAAGAACAAGGGCTTTATCTGCCTGAATTTGAACACGACAATTGTGGTGCAGGATTTATTTGTAATTTGAATGGTATTAAGTCAAATGATATTATTCACAAAGCATTAGACATCTTAATTAAATTGGAACATCGTGGTGCCGTAAGTTCTGATGGAAGAACTGGTGACGGAGCCGGAATTTTATTCGACATTCCTCATGATTTTTTTAAGAAAGTTTGTGACTTTGAAATCCCAGAAGCGCGTGAGTATGCAGTAGGAATGGTTTTTTTACCAAAAAGCAAAAACCAGGTTTCTTTTTGTATTAATGCATTTGAAGCTACTATCAAAGATCAAAACTTAAAAGTTTTAGGTTGGAGAGATGTGCCAGTTGACGTTGAAAATTTAGGTGAAATCGCCGCAGAAAAAGAACCAACAATTAAACAAGTTTTCGTTTCTAAAAACGGACAAGATTTAACTGAACAAGAATTTAATGCAAAACTTTTTGCAGCTAGAAAAATTGCTGAACATGCCGTAAGAGGATCTAAAACCTCAGAAAGCCACATGTTTTATTTTACTAGCCTATCGACAACTACTATAATATATAAAGGTCTATTGATGCCAGAAGACATCAGCCGTTATTATATAGATTTGAAAGATCCAGACTTGGTGACTCGTTTAGCGCTTGTACACCAACGTTTCTCTACAAATACATTCCCATCTTGGGACTTAGCTCAACCATTTAGATACATGTGTCACAATGGTGAGATCAATACACTTCGTGGAAACGTAAGCCGTATGCGTGCTCGTGAGGAGCTTATGCAGAGCAAAGTTTTTGGCGAAGACATTAAAAAATTATTCCCAATTATCTTAGAAGGAAAATCAGATTCTGCTTCTATGGATATGGTGATTGAACTTTTATTAATGACAGGTCGTTCATTGCCTGAAGCGATGATGATGGTAGTTCCTGAAGCTTGGGAAAAACACCAGACAATGACTCCAGAGAAAAGAGCTTTCTATGAGTACAATGCTTGTATCATGGAGCCTTGGGATGGTCCAGCTTCTATTCCGTTTACAGATGGTAACGTAATTGGAGCTTTACTAGACAGAAATGGTTTACGTCCATCTCGTTATACATTAACGAAAAGCGGATTCGTAATTATGTCATCTGAAATTGGTGTCTTAGACATCGACCCAGAAGATGTAATTCAGCACGGTCGTTTAGAGCCAGGAAAAATGTTCTTGGTTGATATGAATGAAGGTCGTATCATCGAAGACGAAGAAGTTAAAAAAGCGATCGTTACAAAACGTCCATACAAACAATGGGTTGACGAAAACTTATTGCCATTGGCAAGCGTTCCTTACACAAACAACCCTACCCCTGTTGAAAAATTAGATTTCTTAACAAGACAGCGTTTGTTTGGTTATACTATTGAAGATTTAAAAACAATCATCAACCCAATGGGAAGCGACGGAGCTGAAGCAATCAGTTCTATGGGTAACGATACACCTTTGGCAGTTCTTTCAGATCAGCCTCAGTTGTTGTACAATTACTTCAAACAATTGTTTGCTCAGGTTACAAACCCGCCGTTGGATGGTATTCGTGAAGAAATCATTACTGATATCAGTTTAGCGATTGGTGGAGATTTCAATATTTTCGAAATTGAATCGAAACAATGTAAAAAACTGAAAATCCAAAATCCGGTTATTTCTAATGAGGATTTGGATAAAATCAGAAATATCGATCACGCAGATTTCAAATCGGCTACTATTTCTACTTTATATAAAATAGAAAAAGGAGTTAACGGTTTAGAGCGTGCGCTTGAAAAATGTGTTCAAGCAACTTTTAAAGCGGTTAATGAAGGATGCAACATCATTATCTTATCAGATAGAGGTGTAAGCGAAGAATTGGCTCCAATCCCAATGTTATTGGCTTGTTCTTATATTCACCACTCTTTGAACATTTTACAAGTTCGTTCTAAATTCGGAATCATCATCGAATCTGCTGAACCACGCGAACCTCATCATTTTGCTTTATTGTTCGGATACGGTGCAAGCGCCATCAACCCTTACATGGTAAACGAAATCATTCACGATCAAGTTGAAAAAGGTTTCATTACAAAAGTAAAAGCAGATTATGCTGTAGTTAACTACAACAAAGCGATTGCAAAAGGAATCGTAAAAATCATGAACAAAATTGGTATCTCTACTTTACATTCGTATAGAGCTGCTCAGATTTTCGAGATTTTAGGTTTAAACAAAACATTTACATCTAAATACTTCCCATACACTCCATCAAGAATTGAAGGAATTGGTTTAATGGAAGTTGAAAAAGAAGTAAAAAAACGTTTCCAAAAAGCTTTCCCAAATTCAAAAATTGCAAACTTGCTTTCTCTTGAAATTGGAGGTATTTACAGATGGAGACGTGGTGGTGAAAAACACATGTTTAACCCAACCACTATTTCTAAATTACAACAGGCAGTTCGTTTAAACAGCCCAGAAAGTTATAAAGAATACTCAAATGCCGTTAATGAGCAAAGCTCGAACTTAATGACCATTAGAGGTTTATTTGAATTCAACAACTTAGATCCAATTTCTATTGACGAAGTAGAACCTTGGACAGAAATTGTAAAGAAATTCAAAACTGGAGCAATGTCTTATGGTTCTATCAGCCAAGAAGCGCATGAGAACTTAGCAATTGCAATGAACAGAATTGGAGGAAAAAGTAACTCTGGAGAAGGTGGAGAAGATCCAAGACGTTTCCAGAAAGAAATTAACGGAGATTCTAGAAACTCTGCAATTAAACAAGTTGCATCAGGACGTTTTGGTGTTTCGATCAACTATTTGACAAATGCTAAAGAAATCCAGATTAAAATGGCTCAGGGAGCGAAACCTGGAGAAGGTGGACAGTTACCTGGAGAAAAAGTGGTGCCTTGGATTGCTGAAACTAGAAACTCTACGCCTTATGTAGGTTTGATTTCACCTCCTCCTCACCACGATATTTACTCTATTGAGGATTTATCTCAGTTGATTTACGATTTGAAAAATGCAAACCGCGAAGCTCGTATTAACGTAAAATTAGTTTCTGAAGTTGGAGTTGGAACAATCGCTGCCGGTGTTGCCAAAGCAAAAGCGGACGTTATCTTAATTTCTGGTTATGACGGAGGAACGGGAGCTGCACCATTAACATCTTTACAGCACACAGGTATTCCGTGGGAACTTGGATTAGCTGAAGCTCAGCAGACTTTGATCTTGAACGATTTAAGAAGCCGTGTAGTTTTAGAGTGTGACGGACAGTTAAAAACAGGTCGTGACGTGGCTATCGCAGCTTTATTAGGAGCTGAAGAATTCGGTTTCGCTACTGCTCCGCTTGTAGCTTCTGGATGTATCATGATGAGAGCTTGTCACTTAAATACTTGCCCAGTTGGTATTGCAACTCAAGATCCTGAATTGAGAAAGAATTTCAAAGGAACTCCAGAGCACGTAATCAACTTCATGTATTTCATTGCTGAGGAGTTAAGAGAAATCATGGCACAGTTAGGTTTCAGAACTTTAAAAGAAATGGTAGGTCAGTCACAAAAATTAAATGTGAACAAAGCTATCAAACATTATAAAGCAAATGGTTTAGACTTGTCAACAATTCTATACAAACCGGAAAAAGCGAAAACAGAGCCAAATCATAATACAACTACTCAAGATCACCAACTTGAAAATGTATTGGATTTTGACATCATCAAAGAAGCGATTCCGTCTATCTATAGAAAAGAGAAAACAAGAGTAACTTTTAAAATTAAAAATACAGACCGTTCTGTAGGTGCTATTTTGAGTAACGAAATCTCAAAAATCTACGGCGCACAAGGATTACCTGATGACACTATTTTAGTTGATTTTGAAGGTTCTGCTGGACAAAGTTTTGGTGCATTCGCAACAAACGGATTGTCATTTAAAATTCACGGAAACTGTAATGATTATTTAGGAAAAGGTCTTTCTGGAGGAAAATTAATTGTAAAAGTACCTCCTACTGCAACCTTCAACCCTGAAGACAATATCATTATAGGAAACGTTGCCCTTTACGGAGCTATTACCGGAGAGGCTTATATTAATGGAATGGCCGGAGAGCGTTTCTGTGTTAGAAATTCTGGAGCAACAGCAGTTGTTGAAGGAATTGGAGATCACGGTTGCGAATACATGACCGGTGGTACAGTAGTAGTTTTAGGAAAAACAGGAAGAAACTTCGCAGCTGGTATGAGCGGTGGTGTAGCTTATGTTTACGATCCGAAAAAGAAATTCGATTCTACAGTTTGTAACATGGAAATGGTTGCATTCGATCCAATGGAAGAAGAAGATCTTACGAAACTTAGAAAACTAATCAAAAACCATTCGTTGTACACAAGCAGTCCATTAGCAAAAAGAATTTTAGCAGACTGGGAAAACCAACAACAGCACTTCGTAAAAGTAATGCCAACTGATTACAAAAAAGCATTACAAAGAATTGCAGAAGAGAAAAAAATAGAAGAATTAATAGCTGATTAAAAGGTTCTGAGTTACAAAGGTGCAGAGGTACAAAGGTGCAGAGGTACAAAGGTTGAGCTTCTCAACTCACTTCTCACATTTCACATCTCACAACTAAATTTAATAAAAATGTCATGGGTAAAATAGGCGGATTTAAAGAATATAACAGAGCCGATGAAAGTAATTTAGCAGTAGCAGAACGTGTTTCTAACTACAACGAATTTACTATTCCGGTACCAAAAGATAAATTAAAAGAACAAGGATCAAGATGTATGGACTGTGGAATTCCTTTTTGCCACAGTGGTTGTCCGTTAGGAAATTTAATTCCTGACTTCAACGACATGGTGCATCAGGAAGAATGGCAGAGCGCGTTAGAGATTTTACAATCTACTAATAACTTCCCTGAATTTACAGGACGCTTATGCCCTGCTCCATGTGAGAAATCATGTGTATTAGGAATCATCAAAGATCCGGTTTCTATCGAAAACATCGAGAAAAGCATCGTAGAAAGAGGTTTCGCTGAAGGATGGATTAAACCACAAGCACCAAAAACAAGAACTGGCAAAACTGTTGCTGTTATTGGTTCTGGACCTGCGGGTCTTGCTGCGGCTCAGCAATTAAACAGAGCAGGTCACACTGTAACTGTTTTTGAAAGAGACAACGCAATTGGAGGTTTATTACGTTACGGAATTCCGAATTTCAAATTAGAAAAAGGAATTATCGATCGTCGTGTAGCTATTCTTGAAGCAGAAGGAATCACTTTCAAAACAAATGTAAACGTTGGTGTTAACTTCAGCGTTGAAGAATTAAACCAATTCGATTCTATCGTTTTATGTGGAGGAGCAACAGAAAGAAGAAGCTTGCCAACTAAAGGAATTGAAAGCAAAGGTGTTGTTCAGGCAATGGATTTTTTAACTCAACAAACTAAAGTTTTATACGGAGAATCTATTCCAGATCAGGTTAAAGCAACTGGTAAAGATGTAATCGTTATTGGTGGTGGAGATACAGGTTCTGACTGTATTGGAACTTCAAACAGACAC
Source organism: Flavobacterium nitrogenifigens (assembly GCF_003254565.1). Lineage (GTDB taxonomy): Bacteria > Bacteroidota > Bacteroidia > Flavobacteriales > Flavobacteriaceae > Flavobacterium > Flavobacterium nitrogenifigens. The sequence continues at coordinate 112,015 of NZ_QJRI01000175.1, read as the reverse complement.
GGAGCAAAATCGGTAACTAACTTTGAGATTTTACCAAAACCTCCAGTTGGAAGAAGCGAGTCAACTCCTTGGCCTTTCTGGCCGTTGCAGCTTAAAACATCTTCTTCTCACGAAGAAGGTTGCGACAGAAATTGGTTAATCAACACTAAAGAATTCATTTCTAACGAAAAAGGTGAATTAACTGGATTAAAAACGGTTGAAGTGCAATGGAAAATGACTCCAGGTCAGCGTCCTGAATTAATCGAAAAAGAAGGTTCTGAGAAAATCTGGCCTTGCGATTTAGCTTTATTAGCTCTTGGATTTACAGGTCCTGAGAAAACATTAAGCGAGCAATTAGGAATCGAAACTGATATGAGAAGCAACTACAAAGCGCATAACTATCAGACAAACGTTCCTCACATTTTCACTGCTGGTGATATGAGAAGAGGACAATCATTAATCGTGTGGGCTATTTCAGAAGGTCGCGAAGCAGCAAGAGAAGTAGATTTATTCCTTATGGGATCTACAAACTTGCCTACTAAAGGAAAAGGAGATTTACCGAGTTTATAATTTTTAAGTTTCTGAGATACTAAGATGCTAAGGTTCTAAGTTTTTTCCCTTGCATTTTATTAATCTTTATTCCGATAACAACATAACTACTAACAAACCCTTGAATTTATATTCAGGGGTTTTGTTTTTTTATTTTTTTCCGCCACGAATTCACAAATTCAAGAAATTCAAGACGCTGAAAATCATCCTCTGCTTTAATTTCACGAATTATATTTAAGCAGATTGCCAATGACACTTGCCATTGGGTACGCAAAGTAAAAATTAGAGAAATTTGTAAATTCGTGGCGAAAAAAAAATAATCCATTTAAATTAGTCTAATTCATAGCAAAAAACAATTTCTACAGCATTTAAGAATTAGTTAAATTCGTGAATTCGTGGCAGAAAAAACTTAGTACCTTAGCATCTTAGAACCTCAGCACCTTTAAAAAGGTTATAAAATTCGAAAAACACCAACTTTTTGTTTGAAATAAAACAATTTGTTATATTTTGTTATTTTTCTGCAAATTATTTGCTGGTAATCAAAAGTGTAATAACTTTGCTCAAAATAATTTGAAAAATGCAAGCAAAAGATTTACTGCAGTTAGCAGACCAATTTGGAAGTCCATTGTATGTTTACGATGCTGAAAAAATCCAATCTCAGTACAACAGATTAACTAAAGCTTTCTCTAAGGTAGAAAACTTAAGAGTTAATTATGCCATGAAGGCATTGTCTAACATTGCGATTCTTCAGTTATTAAAGAACATGGGGTCTGGCTTAGACACTGTATCAATTCAGGAAGTTCAATTAGGACTTCATGCTGGCTATGAACCCGAAAGAATTTTCTTTACACCAAATGGAGTTTCTTTAGAAGAAATTGAAGAAGTTGCCGCAATGGGTGTACAAATCAATATCGACAATTTATCTATTCTGGAGCAATTCGGAACAAAACATCCACATATTCCAGTATGTATTCGTATCAATCCACACGTAATGGCGGGCGGAAACGCTAACATTTCTGTTGGACATATCGATAGCAAATTCGGAATTTCTGTACACCAGATTCCTCATATTTTGCGAATTGTTGAAAACACAAAAATGAGTATTGTCGGAATTCACATGCACACAGGATCTGATATTTTAGATATCGAAGTATTCTTGTATGCTGCTGAAATCTTGTTCGATACCGCAAAACATTTCAAAGATTTACAATTCTTAGATTTCGGAAGCGGATTCAAAGTGCCTTACAAAAAAGACGATATCGAAACAGACATCGAAGAATTAGGTAAAAAATTATCTAAAAGATTCAATGCTTTTTGTGCTGAATATGGCAGAGATTTAACTTTGATTTTTGAACCAGGAAAATTCTTGGTGAGTGAGGCAGGTCATTTCTTAGTAAAAGTAAACGTAGTAAAACAAACGACTTCAACAGTTTTTGCTGGAATCGACAGTGGTTTCAACCACTTAATTCGTCCAATGTTTTACGGATCTTCGCACCATATTGACAACATTTCTAATCCGAAAGGAAAAGAGCGTTTTTACTCTGTTGTAGGATACATTTGCGAAACAGATACTTTTGCAAGCAACCGTAGAATTCAAGAAATTACTGAGGGTGATATCTTATCTTTCAGAAATGCTGGAGCATACTGTTTCTCAATGTCTTCAAACTACAACTCAAGATACAAACCAGCTGAAGTTCTTTGGATGAACGGTCAAGGAATCTTGATTCGCCAAGCTGAAACATTTGAAGATTTACTTAAAAATCAAATTCCGTTGCCACAAGAAATTGCAGCTACGGTTTAACAATAGAAAAAAAGAGAATATCATCGAAGTCCCGTTTCTTAATTGAGGCGGGATTTTTTTGTTGAAAATTTTATCTCAAAAAAGTCAGACAGGCTTATAAAAACTTTAAATTTGTAAGAAATTTACATATTAATGAATTACAAAAAATATGCTCTTATCAAAAATGAATTATCTACAGTATTTAATTTTGTAAGTATCGGACATAAAGGCAATTTTAGAAAAATAGTTGTTTATTCCCCTACACAAAATCCCAATGTATACAATCTTGGTTTTGGAGATTTAAAATACGATCCCTCAAAAAAGAAATATATTATAGATGATCAAGTCATAAATGATAATGGGGATATTAGAATTGTTTTAGCAACAGTAGCAAAAACTGCATACGAATTTACAAGTGTTAACCCCCATATAACAATATTTTTAAGAGGTAGTGACACTAGAAGAACAAACACTTACAAAAGAGCCATAATGTTAAATCTAAAGGAATTATCAGAAACTTTTGATATATTTGGTGCACGAATGATTGAAAATAACAAAATCATAGATGAGCCATTTGATTATAAAAAAAACTATGATGGTTTTTTAATTAAAAGGAAAAGAATATGAAAAGTGTAAAAAAAATAATTAAGACTAAAAGATCAATCAAAAAAGACTCAAAAATCATTATTGATACATCACTCAATAATCTTAAAAATATTGAGTTCAAGTCTGGAAAACAAGACGAAATTAACAAAATCGAATTTAAACTAAGCTTTTAATCTCAAACTATATATTATAAATCCTATTCTCAAAAAGTGAGTAGGATTTTTTTATTTTGCACCTATGCACATCTGTCAGGCTGAGAGAAGTCGAAGCCCACGTAAAGTAACCCTAAAGTTTTTCATTTTTGACAAGATTGTGGATAATCCACATTCTAAACTGAGACTTAAACAGTCAATTTTACCTCAGAAAAATCATATATTAACTCTTCAATAAGATCAAAAAAATTAAATACCTTTGAAATTATGAGCACGACATCTAAACCAAAACATATCGGCAGAAACATCAGCCGAATCAGGGAATTTCGAGGTATGAAACAGGAAGCACTTGCGCAGGCAATTGGTACAAATCAGCAGGCTATTTCTGGTATTGAAGGAAGTGAAACTATTGATGATTCTAAACTTACTAAAATTGCAGAAGCACTTGGCGTTACGGTAGAAGCTATTAAAAGTTTTTCGGAGGAAAATGTATTTAATTATTTTAATACTTTTAATGAATCTGTTACAGGAAGTTTTATAATGAATAATTCTTGTAATTTCAACCCACTTGATAAAGTTGTAGAACTTTACGAACGTTTGGTTCAAGCTGAAAAAGACAAAGTGGAATATTTAGAAAAATTACTAAAAGAAAAATAATTCCTCTACATATAAAATTTATGAAAGCACAAATATCTCTTTAATTTGTGCTTTTTTTGTAAATGCTAATCTACTAACCACAATATTTCTATGAAGAAGTTGTTGCTTTTCGCATTATTTGTTTTATCTACTGCTTGTAATTTCAATTCAAATAACAAAACTGATTTTAGTAACAAAAAAGAGAATTCTGAAATTAAAAAAGAAAATCCGCAATTAAATTCGGATATTTTTCTAACCGATACTTTAGCCATTAATAAGCAGTATTACATTCAAAAATCAAGAAATAAATCTTTTTATTGTCTTACCTCTATTAATGGTGATACAATCATAAAGCCTGCCGATTACTATTTTGATGTCGAATATTTAGATATTAACGAAGATGGATATGATGACATTCGTATTTATTTTGTTAGTAACATTCCAAATCAATGTGATAATTACTTATATAATAAAGAACTTCAAAAATTCATTCTTATTGAGGACTGTGAGCTTGATATCCGAAAAATTAAAGGAGTTCCATTTTATTATTCATATAATAAAGCGGGTTGCTCTGACCTAAATTGGGAAAGTCATTTAAGTAAAATTGAAAACTTTAAGCTAATAAATTACGGTTACATATTAGGACACGGTTGTGATTTTGAGGTTGAAAAAAATCCCCAATCAATATCTGTTTATAAAATAATTAGCCCAAAAGCTATGAAATTGATTCAAAAGCTTCCTTATCTCAAAAATATTCCTAAAAATGAAGACAAATGGAGTTTTATAGAACGGTATTGGCAAAAGAATTATAGAACATTTGAGAAATAAAATCATATTTTTATCATTCCAAATCAAACCCAAAACAAATGAAATTCACAATAACCCTATCAACACTATTACTATTATTTGCAACCAATTCATTCAGCCAAACCCTAACCGATTTAAAACTAAAACCAAAAGAAATTCCAAAAGGCGGTTATATGGTAAGCGATGGTAATGTTTGCATTACCCCGCAAGCTTGTAGTTTTTATAATGATATTGAAACGTATAGCAACATTGTTGGAACTGTAAAAAGCAAAGCCATTCAGAGTTTTAAAAGCAAAGCCGATCGCGGTTCTATTATGTATTTTGAATTTGATCACGTTTTTAAAGGCGATCGTTTCTTGCAAGGTTTATTGTGGGGAAAAGCAGGTGAGCCAACCGATGAGCATCCAGAAGAATATGTTGTGAAAGGAAAATTTCTAATCATTTGGAGTTTGAAAGCAGATAGTCCGCTAAAGGAAAAATCGGAAACCAAAATAGAAACACTTTTGCCATAAAATCCTAATCAGAGCTATTTTACACCTTTCAAAACATTACAAATAAATTAAACATGAAAAAAATACTTTTTATTCTTATATCTCTTTTAGCGATAAGCTGCAGCAATGACGATAAAACTCCTCAAACCGATAAAACTTCTATAAATCTTGTAACAGGAGTTGATTTTAGACAAACTACAGACGATATGGGATTAAAACTCGGTAACCCAAATACTTTTGTAAAAAACAAATTTATAATTTATCCTAATCCTGCACGCAACAACAACAATCTTTACATTTCTGCGCAAGAAAACATTACAGCAATATGGTTAGTTCCTGCAACTCCTGAAAAAATTTATCAAAGTGTTGATTTCAGCACTATTTTAAACAGCAGCTTATATAGCGAACAATCTATTATATCAAGTTCTAAACTTTCTTTAAACGAATTGGCCACAAATAATCCTAAACTTGATATAAAAACCCTTACTACAGGATATTATAAAATTTTCGTTAAAATTGGAGGTCTTATTTATTGGGATAATTTATATGTATACACCGATGCAGAAGATAATGAAGAGCATTTTAACACACTTAAGAATTTTTGGAAATAGGTACCGAATTATCTTAACGACATTTTAAGACATTAAATAGTATCTTCGTATTTAAAAATTTATCATATTAAAAACACGAAATGAAACCACAAATACGAATCCTGATTTATTCTATACTTTTCTTTTTATACCTTACTTCTACGCACCTTTTACTAGAATTAAACGAAAAATTTAAAGGTGATCCATTTGTAACTTTAGGAGCTGGTTTCGGTATTTTGAATCTTATTTATGCATTCACAGCTTTAAAATGGAAACCTTTACTTAATGCTCTTTGCGCTGTCGGAATTGCGGCTTTAGCAATGTTTCTGGCTTTACAGTTTACCAATTTGCACCTATTTGTCAATTACGATCCTTATCAGGTTAAAACTGCTATTTTTGCTAATGCAGTTTTCTCAATTATTTTTTGGGAGATTGTATATCAAGTTAAGATTAGGAAATCTAAATAGATGTATTTTCAATTGCCTCTAGCTTTAGCTGGAGATTCATAAAAGTCTCAAAAGGGCTTTAGCCAAATCGTTTTTTTTGGCTAAAGCCTTTTTTATATCAATATTCTACCTCCAGCTAAAGCTGGAGGCAATTCATAAAATGATTTAAAAGGATAATACTCAATAATTCATAAAACCATATATTTTCGTACGTATTTTTTTATATTAGCATTTTAAAATTTATCTAAGCCTAATATGAAAATTAGAACTCTACTCCTTTTATCATTACTAAGTATTTCTTGTAAAAAAGAAACAAAAACTGAATCAGAAATTCCTAAAATTGCTTCAAAAGATTCTCTGGAAGTGACTGGAAAGAAAGAACCAGAAACGCAAAAAACAGATACGATTGTATTATCTACAAAACATAAAACCAATAAAATTTTATGTGATCTTGACGGAGATAATCTAGACGAAACAGTAGAAATTTTTAGAAGTACGAACAACCAAAAAAGCGGTTTTAGAATCACTTACGGAAACGGAAAAAGAACTGATTATTTAGGTTTTGGAAATGATATTTTAGATCGTGGTTTTGACGAAATTGATTGGGCTGGAATTTTTGAAAAAGCTCCGAAAAACGAAGTTTACTTTGATAACGTAAATGAAGACGGCGACATTATCGGCGAAGAACAGGTCGCAGAAGAAGACAAAATAAAGCTGCCAAATGACGGAATCTTTATTCATGCAGAAGAAAGCTGCGGAGGTGGCGTTATTTATCTGAAAAACGGAAAATACGAATGGATTCAGCAGGAATAAACTTTTAATAGTAACTCCAAAAATTTATGAAATATGAAAAGTACCGCAGAAATTGCCAATCGTTTTAGAGAAGTTATTTTAAACGGAACTTGGATTGCAAACACCAATTTTAAAGATCAGCTCGAAAATCTAGATTGGAAAATTGCTGTTAGTCCGATTCAGGATTTAAATACGATTGCCGCTCTAGCGCAACATATTCATTATTATATAAAAGGAATTAATCAGGTTTTTAAAGGCGGAACATTGGACATAAAAGACAAATTTAGCTTTGACTTTCCTCCTATCCATTCGCAGGAACAATGGAATAGTTTTCTAAATCAATTTTGGCATGATGCCGAAGCATTTGCCTCTTTTGTAGAACAAATGCCCGATGAAAAACTCGATGCCGTTTTTGTAGATGCCAAATACGGAAGCTACAAAAGAAACATTGAAGCTATGATTGAACATAGTTATTACCATTTAGGACAAATTGTATTGATTAAAAAACAGCTTACACATTAGAATTGCATATAACCTTTTTATGAAAAAAATTACAATCTTATTACTAGTTCTTGTTCTCTTTTCAAATTGCAAACCAGAGAAAAAAGATGAAATTAAAACTGCGGCTTCAAATGAAAGACCTTCAACGGAAGAACCTTTTATTTTAACAGTTGAAAAAATCGATTCTACACAATTTCCAAGTTCAATTAAATACGAAGGTTTTATAAAAAATGCTGTTCGCTGGAAAGATAAATCGGGAGATAATATTGTAATTACTACAGAAACTGGCTATCATATCAATAAAAAATTTGTACATGAAAATGATGGTTCTGACGCTGAATTATTTGCATATCATTTTATAGTTTCTGGCAATGAAACTAAGCAAACTTGGAAAGTATACGATTATATTTCAGATTGTCCTGTTGATATTGTAGCTTCATTTGTAAAAAACACTTTTCAAGTTACCGATTTAAACAAAAACGGAATTGCCGAAACTTGGCTCATGTATAAAACCGTTTGTCATGGCGATGTTAGTCCTTGTGACATGAAGATTATTATGTACGAAGGCAATACAAAATATGCAATGCGTGGCGAAAATAAAGTCGCTGTTGGCATAGATGATAATGGTAAACAACAGTTTGAAGGTGGTGAATATAAACTGGATGAAAACTTTAAAAAAGGCCCAAAAGTTTTTAAAGAGTTTGCTCAGAAATTATGGAAGGATAACTTGATCGAAACATGGGAAGATTAGAATGGGTAAACTTAACGTTAGTTTTTTATTCTTGAAATAGAAAATACTTAAATTTATACATCAATTCTAAAAAACTAAAAATGAACAAATTACTTTTTTGCATCGCATTTTTACTTGCATTATCTACATCTGCACAAACTTCTAAAGAGCTTATCGGAAAATGGCAACTGGTAAAATGGACCAAAAACGGAAAAGAAAAAAGCATTGAAAAGCGTTTTAAAACCGATCAGGTTTTTCAGGTTTTTAAAGAAAATGGTGATTTTGAAAGTGTTATTGGAGATGAATTACACAAAGCAAAATGGAAATTATCAAACGATAATTCTCAATTGACCATTATTTCTGTTATTCTTCCTGTTGTGTTTACCATAAACTCTTTTGACAGTCAAAAACGTGTTATAACAAATCCTGAAGTGGGTACTTTTGAATATAAAAAAGTGGCCGAATAAATTAGATTTGTTTTTCTATTTCTTCTGAAAAACAAAAGTTCTAATCTAGCCCCGATGGAAGCGGTATCTCCCGATTTAGAAAAACAAGGCTATTTCAGCCGTAGTTTTTGTTGATCGGGAATTTAGCGGACAGCGGGAGTAAAAGTTCTTATGAAAATAGCTTTTTCTGCTCCTTAAATAAATTAGAAAAAGGCATAGTTGTTGAAAGTTAAATAAAATATATTTGCAACTTCAAAAAACACACTATGCAAAAAATTACTCTTCTCGTTTCTATATTGTTTTTAACCTTTTCTTCTTGCGGGGTAAAAACAACACAATCAATGCTTAGCGACGGAAATTACGATGGTGCAATTGATCGCGCTGTAGAGGCACTTCGCACCAAAAAAGATTCTAAAGGAAAACAAGATTATGTTTATTTACTAGAGGAAGCTTTTGCAAAAGCCAAAGATCGTGATTTGCGTAATCTAGAAATGCTGAATAAAGAAAATAATCCAGCAAATGCAGAACGCATTTATAATACTTATGTTCAGCTGAATAACCGTCAGGAAAAAATCAGGCCGATTTTGCATTTGCCTCTATTGAAACTGGGACGAAATGCAAATTTTCCGTTTGATAATTATTCGAATGAGATTGTAAACAGTAAAAATGCGCTTTCGAAATATTTATATGAAAATGCTTCGTCTCTTTTGAAATCGAATAACAAATTGGATTTCAGAAAAGCATACGACGATTTTGCTTATTTGGAAAGTATTAATCCTGGATATAAAAACGCCAAAAAACTGATGGACGATGCTCAGTTTAAAGGAACTGATTTTGTAGATGTTTACGCCAAAAATGAAACCGAAATGGTGATTCCGAAAATGCTTCAGGAAGATTTATTGGATTTTAAAACCTACGGATTAAATGATAAATGGACGGTTTACCATAGCACGAGACAAAAAAATGTCACTTATGATTATAGCCTGATTTTGAGTTTTAGACAAATCGCTATTTCGCCAGAACAGATTAAAGAGAAAGAATTTGTTAAGGAAAAACAAGTTAAAGATGGTGTAAAAACACTTTTGGACAGTCGCGGAAGACCTGTAAAAGATAGTTTAGGCAAAGAAATTAAAGTAGATAATTATAAAACACTTCGTGCAACGGTTTACGAATTCAGACAGTTTAAATCTTGTCTGGTTACAGCAAAAGTGGATTATATAGATTTAAAAAGCAATCAGCTAGTGCAGACTTTCCCGATAAGCAGCGAATATGTTTTTGAAAACATTTACTCAACTTACAAAGGAAACAGAGGCGCTTGCGATGATAACTATCTTGGGTATTTTGACAAACGTGCCGTTGCTTTTCCGAACAATGAACAAATGGTTTATGATACAGGCGAAGACCTGAAGGCCAAACTGAAAGATATCATTGTAAAGAATAAATTTAGAAGGTAATTATGTAACACGATTATAGAAGAAAAGACGCATTTTTGATGCGTCTTTTTTTTGCAATATTCTCATTAAAAAAAATTGCATTTTTATATTGCGCAACCAAAAAGTTGCGTATATTTGCAACTGATTAGTTGCGAAATGAATATTCCAAAAACATGAAAAGAGATATTTTTCAAGCTATTGCCGATCCGACGAGAAGAGCAATATTAGTTTTGATTTCTTCAAGTGCATTAACCCCAAATGCTATTGCAGAGCAATTTCAAACTACAAGACAGGCAGTTTCTAAACACATTAAAATACTGAATGAATGTGATTTATTGGAAGAAAAGAAATTGGGCAGAGAAATTTATTATCAGCTCAAAATTGAAAAAATGAAAGAAATTGATCAATGGCTGGAGCAATTTAAAGCAATTTGGGAACAGCGTTTTAGCCAATTGGATCAAGTATTACTTAACTTAAAATCTAAAGAAAATGAAAACTGATTTATTAATGAATTTTTCTATAGACAAGGAAAATAAAACAGTGAATGTAAAACGCGAATTTGATGCGTCATTGCCAAACGTTTGGTCTGCTTGGACACAAGCCGAAATTCTAGATTTGTGGTGGGCACCGGCTCCGTTTAAATCTAAAACTAAAATCATGGAGTTTATAGAAGGTGGACGAAGATTGTATGCTATGGTTGGTCCTGACGGTACTGAGCGCTGGAGTTATTTTGAATATTCTTCGATTTCTCCTAAAACAAACTTCAAGCATTCTGCTACTTTTTCTGATGCTGATGGAAAACCAAATTCAGAATTTGGCAGTTCATATTGGGATATTACTTTTTCTGAAGAAGGCAATTCGACAATTGTTGATATCACAATTAGACGTGACAGTTTTGAAGAGCTGCAAAAAATTATCGAGATGGGCTTTAAAGAAGGATTTACTTCTGCAATGCAAGGTTTGGATAAAATCTTGGCAGAAAAATAAATGTATTTTTAATTGAATTAATTATTATAAAAAACGTTAGATCTGATTTTAACACATAGAAACATTCCCGATAGCTATCGGGATAGAAAACTTAAAAAAGGCGTTTCACTAATCTAAATGCACATAGTTAAGCTATGTGTGGAAACTAGTTTCTTTTATTTCCTTTCTTACAATAAAAATCTATGTTTCTATGTGTTTTAAATTTCATCCGACTGGTTATTAACTAAAATCTAAAGAAAATGAAATCAAATCTTTTAATGAATTTTACCGTTGATAAAGAAAATAAGGCTGTCAATGTAAAACGCGAATTTAACGCCTCTTTATCTCAAGTTTGGTCTGCTTGGACAGAAGCTCAAATTTTGGATTTATGGTGGGCGCCAGCTCCGTGGAAATCTAAAACAAAAAACATGGAGTTTAAAGAAGGCGGCCGCAGATTATATGCCATGCTGGGACCAGAAGGCGAAGAACATTGGGCTATTGCTGATTTTACTTCAATTAGTCCGAAAACTAATTTTAAATATCTAGATGCTTTTAGCGACAGCGAAGGAAATCTAAACGAAGAATTTCCGCGTTCTGACTGGAATGTGACTTTCTCAGAAAAAGACGGTTCTACTTTTGTGGATGTTGTCATCAAACACGAAAAACTATCTGATTTGGAAATGATTATTCAAATGGGATTCAAAGAAGGTTTCACCATTGCAATGGAAGGTTTGGATGCTATTTTTGCAGAAAAAAATAAGAATTAAAAAAAATCTTACTATTTGTTAAATCCTGCTTTTTTGCAGGATTTTTTTGTATTTTCGATCTAAAAATTAATTTTCTAATCTGAAAAACTAAAAAATACACAAATGATGAAATTTTTCACCTTTCTGTTTTTGTTCATTTCTGCCGCTGTTTTTTCTCAAAACAGATACGAGCTTTCTGACGAAGGGCAAGACAAACTCTATCTTTCCGATTCTATTTCAAATCTAGCTAAAGCTGGAAAAATCACAGATCATCCGATTGTGGTGGTTGACGGAATTCCGCATCGCTTTGAAGATCTTGAAAAAGAAAAACTTGTTCTTTCTAAAATTGAAATCAAAAAAATTATTGCTCTTGAAAAAAAAGCTGGAATCAGTATTTATGGTAATTACGGCGAAGCTGGCGTTTTAATTGTTACTACAAATAGAAGTAGTTATTACAAGCCTGAACAAGAAGTGAAACAAGAATCAATACCACAAAATTTCAAAAATTAATGACCAAATTTATTGCCTTAACTTTTTTACTTTTTTCTTCGAATTTTATATTCAGCCAAAAAAATAAAACAAAAACCACAGAAACTCCAAAGCCTTTTGTATTAGGCGTTATCGATGAAATTCAATCAAAAGAATTAAACGAAAAAAGAACTTTAAATATCTATCTTCCTGAAGGTTACAATCCAGCAGAAGACACAAAATATCCAGTTATTTATTTGCTGGACGGATCTGCCGATGAAGATTTTATTCATATTTCTGGATTAGTTCAATTTAATAGTTTTGAGTGGATCAATCAGGTTCCAAAATCAATTGTTGTCGGAATTGCAACTGTTGACAGAAGACGCGATTTTACTTTTCCTACTACTGTTGAAAATGATAAAACTCGATTTCCTACAACTGGGCATTCTGATCAGTTTATTGCTTTTATCGAAAAAGAATTACAGCCTTTTATTGAGAAAAAATACAAGACAAATGATTCTAAAACCATTATTGGCCAATCTCTTGGCGGATTATTAGGAACTGAAATCTTACTCAAAAAGCCAACTCTTTTTAATAAGTATGTGATTGTAAGTCCGAGCTTATGGTGGAACAATGGCTCATTGCTAGATTTGGATTCTGAAATGCTGAAAGAAAATTTTACACAACCAACCGAAATTTATATTGCTGTCGGCAAAGAAGGATTAGCTCCAACAGCAATTCCGCATGTTATGGAAGTTGACGCTAATTTACTGGCAGAAAAACTAAAGGAATCAAAAAGCAAAAATGTAAAAGTCTATTTTGATTATTTCCCAGAAGAAAATCATGGGTCAATTCTGCATACAGCTGTTTCCAATTCTTTTAAATTCTTTTATCCTCACATTTAATGATAAAATAATCTATTTTGTAAAAACGATTCGTTTTGCTTAACCAAAAATCATAAAAGAAATTTATTCTTTTATGATTTTTTTTTTACCACTAGTAATAAACTGTAAAGTAAAGAACAAAAAAATCAACAAAAAGTAGAAAGTCACGCGCCATTAAAAAAAAAACAATCTTACGGTTTCCCGTAAAGATTATAGATACTTATCATACTATATTTGACTCAAAAAAACTGTATAAAATAATCCGACCTAAACCCCACAATTTTTATTGTTCCATTATATAAAAAACGACTCTTTTAGATACTAAACCAAAATAAAAACAAATCTGATAACCTATTTAATTTAATGAAAAAACAAATTTTATTTACTGCTTTAACTTTACTTTTAACTATTAAAAATTATTCTCAAATAGCTTTTGAAAAAGGATACATTATCTCAGAGAACAATCAAAAAATAGAATGCTTAATTGAGAATATGGATTGGAAAAATACTCCAACCAATTTCAAATATCGTCTATCTGAGGATTCACCCATTATTGATTCAGATATTAAAGCCATAAAAGGTTTTGGAATTTCTGGTCAAAACAAGTTTATAAGATCAATTGTAAATATAGATCGTTCTACCAAAAATTTGCAAAACATGAACAAAGACAAAAATCCTGTTTTTCACCAGGAAAATCTGTTTCTGCAAGTTCTAATGGAAGGAAATGCTTCATTGTATTTGTATGATGATGGAACTGTAAGGCGTTTCTTTTACAAAATGAATGATTCTGAAATAAAGCAGCTTGTTTACAAAACTTACTTCGCAAATGATGACCAAATTGCTAAAAATAATTACTTCAGAGAACAGCTTTATCTTGACTTGAAATGCGATAATATTCAGCAAAATGAATATGAGACATTAAGCTATACTAAAAGTGCTCTAGTACGTATTTTTGCAAAATATAATAAATGCACAAATTCTGAATTTGTTGATCTTGAAGTAAATGAAAAGAAAGACTTATTCAACCTTACACTTAGACCTAGATATAATAATAGTTCTTTATCTATAGACAACTCTATTTTTGAAGGAATTGGTTTTGATTTTGGTGGAAAATCAAGCTTTAGTTTAGGAATTGAAGCCGAATTTATTTTGCCATTTAATAAAAATAGCTGGTCTATTATTGTTGAACCAACGTACCAATATTACAAAGGAGAACAAACAATACAAAGTTCTCAAGTTATTGGCGGAACTCTGACAGGTAAAATAGATTATAAATCAATTGAATTGCCAATTGGCGTTAGGCGCTATTTCTTCATTAATAAAAATATCCAAATATTTGCCAACGGCTCCCTTATTGTAGATTTCAGCAACAACTCTAAAGTCAACATCACAAGAAAAGATGGATCTGAACTAAATAAATTGGAGGTAAAGTCAGGTATCAATTTCGGTTTTGGTTTAGGATGTAAATTTTTAGATAAATTTAGTGCAGAGGTAAGATATCAAACTCCTAGAGGCATATTGGCTGATAATCCAGACTGGCGTTCAACTTACCAAACCACTTCTTTAATTGTTGGGTATTCTTTCTTTTAATTTTAATTTTTCTAATTATATATGCTAATTGAAAATCTTATCAATTAGCATATATAATTAAGCAATAAAAAATCATCCAAGCCACCCTTCTCTATCCAAACTTCTATATTGAATAGCTTCTGCAATATGAGATGAAACAATATTTTCAGAATGATCTAAATCGGCTATGGTTCTCGAAACTTTTAACTTATTATTTCAATTATAGCAGTTTTTCAATTATCTTTGTAAAAAAATAATGTGGAAAAAGCTGTTATATACGTACGAGTAAGCACTAAAGAGCAAAATACTGATCGCCAAATTTTAGATCTACAAAAATATTCCAATGAACTTGGATTAAAAATTGTCAAAATATTTTCAGATAGTATAAGCGGATACAAAAAAGGTTTTGATGATAGAGAAAACTTTAATTTAATGATTGACTATATAAACCAAAATAAAATCAATCATGTCCTAGTATCGGAATTAAGTAGAATAAGCCGACAATATATACAAACCGTAAATTTTATTGAAGATTGTAGCAAGAAGAAAATAAATATCCACATACATAAAGAAAAATTATCTACGCTTAATGAAGGTGGAACTGTAAACTATTTGGCTCAAATGATGGTTGGATTATTGTCGTCAATAGCAACACAGGAATCTGAGACACTAGGATATCGTATAAAATCAGGAAGGCAATCAGAAGTTCTAAAAGGAAAATCTTATCATGGTATGCTTTATGCATACGACAAAAAAGATGGCTACCCAGTAATAAATGAAGAAAAAGCAGTAGTGGTCAGAAAAATGTATGATATGCTATTACAAGGCTTAGGCTGTCGAAAAATTGCAAATTACCTAAATGAAAACTATAAAGATCAAAGGAAATGGTCTAGTGCATCTGTTCATTCCATAGTTACCAATCCATTTTACAAAGGTCAGAGAAGATATCTTGATTTAATTATTCCTGCTCCTCCAATTGTAAGTGAAGATGTATTTGATCGTGCTCAAACTTTCATTAAAGAGAGGTTTAGATTTGTGTCAGAAGCTAAATATATCAACCCATTCGCATCATTTATCTTTTGCAAATGCAAAGCAACATTTATCCAAACAATTAATGACAAAAGCAGAACTGATTTATATAAATGTAGTTCGTCGTGTGGAGTAAAAAGTGTAAACAGAGCCTACTTAATATCAGAAATTAAAGATTGGCTCGAACACACGGCAAAAATATCTAAAGACAAACAAGAACGAGCCAAATTCAATACTCAAATTAAAGCAAACATTGCAACTATTGAAATCAATAAAGCTCGTATTTCACAACTTCAAAAAATGTCACGAAAAAACTATGATTTATTTACCGCTGAACATATTGAAGAAAGTCAATTCGATGAAGCACTATCAAGATACAATAGTGAAATATTGAAATTGAATGAAAATAATTCAAAACTTACCGAAGCCAATAATTCTATACACATAGCTTTAGAAAATGAAATTTTTCACTACAGCGATAATTTAGAAGTTTTCAAAAGCCAGATTTTACCAATAATGGAGAGCATTATAATAGATGAAAAATACTGCACTGTCAATTTAAAGGGCTTCTCAATGTTTTATTTTAAAATTTATCGCGGACATGAACTTCAACTTTATAGAAATCATTTGAAAAAATTTGGAAATACAGTTCCTTTTAAACCTCGTTTAACTTTCGAAGGAATCGACGAAAACCTTCAAGAATTAATTGACAATCACTTAGATCCATATTAAACATAGTATTACAGCAACAACAAAAAAACATAATACACTATAAACAAGCCGATTAACACTAACCTTAAAAATAAATGCAAAAGCTGTAATTACAGCATTAAAAACAATAGCTCTATTATTTCTTCAGACTTAAGATAAATAAAAAAAGGACATTTAAAATGCCCTTATTATTCTTTACAATTACTAAATCAATTACACTTTATCAAATAGTTTTTTCACTTGTTTTTGAGTTAAATAATACCCCATCGCGTACACTCCATTTTTTTCAACACCAAATTTTACCGATTTTGTTCCCAATGATTTAGTAAATTTAAAGATAATCTTAGCGTTATCCTTTGTAGTCATTATCAAGTTCTCATCTGGAGTAAATTCTTCTTTAGAAAATTTATCAGATATGGCTTGATATACTTCTTCATATTCTGAATTAGTTAGGTTGAAAAAAACTGGTACTTTAATTTGCTGGTATTTAGAATCGTCAAATTGGAAAATAGAAATATTTTCAAATCTATCGCAACTAATCAAAATCGCCCCGAAAGAACCAACTTTGGTTTGTTTTAATGGTTTAGAAACTTCGCTTATTTGTGAAAATGTAGCCGTTGACATCAAACACATCATTAAAAAAGTAAATAGTTTTTTCATCTTTTTAATTATAAATATTTAGTATTAAATTATTTATTTAAACATAAATCAGCATCGCAATGTTGACATATATGTTTACTTACACAGCGAAAATAACAATTAATATTGACTTTATGTCAATAGATCTCTCAAAAACGAAAAAAGAATTTGGACTTAATATTAAAAAAATAAGAGAGTCAAAAGGACTAACGCAATTAGACCTAGCTACAGCTATGAATAATATAGATTCAGCATCTTTTATTGATAAGACAACTATTTCCAGAATAGAAAATGCCAGAACCAATGTTACGCTCTCTACAATCATAAAGCTATCTCTAGCATTAGAAGTCGACGTGAAGATTTTTTTTGATTTTGATTAAATTTTCAATTATTTAATATTAAACTTAATCATATTCCGTAAGATAATACTTTCAAAAAAAGACAAGTTGTAATCAGTTGATTATCAACACTATCCCTTTACTCCACTCATTAGATAGAATCAAAACCCGAAAAAAGAAAACATGGGTTGTTTTAAATGGTTTTATAAGATAGTTTTAATAAGTAATATTTATATAGTATTACAAATGCATAAATGAACTGATAATTACTATTCAAATTATTGCATTCAATTTTGCTCACAATAATTTCACCCATGATTTAGCATATTTTTTAGACATCTTTGTCCTCAACATAATTCAATCTTACGTCTATCTACAAATTTTAGGATTTAAAAAATAAATTGAACTTCAATAAATTCACAATCCACACCAAAATCAATAATACGCTCTAAAAACAATTTAAACAGTGTTTTAACAAACTGTATCGGTATTTTAATATCAGTTAGCATAGAGATAAAAACAAGTCTTTAAAGAGGCTTAAAACGAGTTTATAAAAACCTAATGAATTAACCTGTTTATAACCTCAACAATTTTTGATTTTATAAAATACTATTTACTAACTCCAAATGATGCTTTATAGATATTTTCTTTACCACACCAAGACCTGGATATTTCGCTTCTGTATAATACTTTCTTAGTTCCTCAATCGCTTCTGTATTAATATTTTCTTCATCCATAAACTTCAAAGCTTTCACGCAAGCTTCAGCAAACTTCGCCTGTATGTTTGCTGTTGATGTTGGATAACTCTTAGAGGTGAAATGCCTAATCCAAATCTCTTTATTAGATTTTTCATAAGTCATATGTATTGAAACCGCGTATGGTACGCTACCACCTTCTACAAATTGGCTTGACAAACATGTATAGTCCGAAAATCCCATAAAACCATCCCTACGATAAAAAAGATGCTCTTCACTAAATTTTTCTTCTGCCATGTCTAAATAATCAATATTTCTTTTCTGCCCATTAAAATTATCATCTAATCTTATTAGACTTTTATCAGTATCAACAGTCAAACTTTTTAACGTTCTATTATTTTGACAAACAATATACTTTACACGTTGACTCATAACCAATTTTTGAAAAACTTCATTAGTTGTATCTGTTAATTCACTACAAATCAACATTATGTCATCATAATTATAAAACTCTATTAAATCCTCGATTTCTTTGTAATTGTTTTTTATAATAAATGCAGGAATCCAATTATTTGTATTTTTAAGTAAATCCTCCATACCATTCAAGGTGAATGCAGACTTCTTATAATCACCATTTTGAGGGTTTAGAATTAAAGCAAATTTCACTCCTCCTTTAATCAATTTAGGAATTGCCAACTTAAAACCTGAATGATTTTTTTTTACGGGTTCAATTATTGGAATAACATTATTTTTTGAACCATGGTTTTCAGCAAATTCTCTTAAGGCAATTAATTCAAATTGCCTCCCTCTTAGGTATGGATAATACATATATTAAAATGGTATTGGTTTATTTAATTTATATAATAATTTTTCATGTAAATTGTTATTTATATTCATTGATAACCCTAACTGCCTCAGTTCTTTTTGAAAAACCGCTAAATTTTTAGTGTTAGACTTCCTTTTTTTTAACTGCTCAATAAATAAATTATGCAATGTTTCTGATGGAATTTCACGCATCAATTCTCTACAAATTTCAAACATATTGAAGCTATTCATTTTAGGAAGCTCACCAAAATATTCTAAAATTATGGTTTTATATTCTTCTGTTCTAATACAATGCATTAAAGCATCTGAATCAATTTCTAAGTTTTCTTTTGCTTTCCGAATCTCTCTCATTTTTAAAGACCTCTTTTGTCTTTCCAAGACAATAACACCAACAGAATCATTTTCTATCAAATAGTCATCTATAAATGCTTCATGAATTATAACATAGCATTCCTTAAATATCTTTCGATAATCCATCAACTGTCCATTCAGCCTCCTTCTAGAGTCCAATTCTGTTTTTATTTCAAATGCCTTACTTGTACCATTGAACAAAACAATATCTGCTATTGAATTACCAACTTTGAACTCACTTAAAGCAATAGTATTTTTTACACCGTACGAGTTAATTAACAACTCAGTTATAAAGGTATTTTTATACACATATTCATTTCTGTATTGCTTAGTTAATTCATTATAAATGTATCTGATATACTCATAATATGTTTTAAAGCTTTTTCCAATTTTAAGTTGGTCGTATTGAAGAATATTATCATCAATAAACGAATAATCATCGTGTTGTAATAAGTTTGAAAAATATGAACTTGAAAATATTGAAGAATAACTTCGCATTTTATCTATGTCCTTATTTTGTATTTTATCCTTCATTATTCATTTTAATTAAAATTACGTGCAAATGTAGATAAATCAAATTTGGTTAATCATTCTTTTGATATTAATGAATAGTATACACTCATATTGCAATCTTTTAATTGTCTAAAAAAATAAACTTTTCTATCAAACAAATGTTATTCTTTATTTTTTGTCATTTTTACGGAAAACCATAATTTCTAAAATATTTTCTGAAACAAGATACATCTAAAAATAGATATTAAACAATACGTATAAATACGGTTTATTAGAATATGTGCAAAAAAAGACTATACTTATAAACTTCACGATTTTAAAAACAAGAAAACCTAGAACACAATGCAAATTACATGTTCAAAATACACCACTCTATATTTGCACAATAATTCACAATATTATACCTTTGGATTCTCAAATTAATCAGAAGCTATAATATGAAAGCAAGATACATAAGAGTGAGTACATCTTCACAATCAACGCGTCGCCAATTAGCCAAGACCCACCCAGATGAACTATTATACATCGACATATGCTCTGGCTCAATTCCTTTCAACGAAAGACCCGAAGCAATAAAATTAAATGATGCTATCTCAACAGGTACAATCAACACATTAAACGTATCAAGTGTCGATCGCTTGGGTCGTAATAGTTTTGATGTTCAATCAACATTAAATCGACTTGACAAAGACAAAGTAAACGTATACATAGATAACTTAGGCATATGCTCAATAGTTAACGGAAAATCTAATTCAATCTTTAAGATTATTACTGACGTGCTGGCAAATGTTGCTACTATGGAACGTGAAGCTTTGTTAGAAAGGCAACGCGAAGGTATTAAAGCCGCCATTGCTAAAAACCCCAATACATACAAAGGCAGAATAAAAGGAACTATTGATACAATTGATGAGGTTCTAACAAAACACAAATTATTGGTAAAAATTATAAAGGCAAATCCAAATCTATCTTTAAGAGATTTATCCAAACTATCTGTAGATAAGGAAAGAAATTACAAAGCAAGCCCAAATACAGTTAAGAAAATAAAAGCAATATTAGATAAAACTACATAACTTCTCAGTAATTCAATTTGCATGTAATTATTGACAGCCCAACAGAATATTTTTCAAACAATAATTTATTATAAAACCCTTAAACTAATACAAACAATAAATTCAACTACTTTCCTCATTATCTATATTTCATAATCAAGGTTTTTTCGTAGATACTCCATTAGGATTTATAGTATCATTGTTTTTTACATTGTCAGCTTTAGTTTTCAAAGAATCCTTAACCGATTTATTAGGCGTAATACTATTTTGCTGAATACTATAAGCCTTAACTTTTACAGTATCAATAACTGTCATCTTTAATTCTTTGATATTTGAAATTTTTATTTCGCTAGAATCTTCTTCAATCAAAAAAGAAGATACAATTATCATAAAAGTCAACAACCCAAAACCAAAATTTGCAATTTCAAAACATCGAGTCCCTAGAATTAAATTTTCTCCTTTAATATTATCTACAGGAGAGGCTTGGTTAACAATAATGACTAGATCATTTATTTCTTCATTTAAAAATTCAATTTCATTTTTTGCTCTTGAAGCTTTGGTTACTGAAGAAGCACTTCTTGTAGCATAACTATATTTATTGATTTTCAGGGTTTTTATTGCATGAAAAATAGTCATTAAATAATGAAACATAATAAAAACAAAAACTACCGTCAGAGAGACTTTAACCGCCCAAGACAAATCCTTAAAACCATCTAGTAACAACGGAACAAACAAGGCAAAAATAGAAGTTACAATACTTGCCTGTCCTACTAACTGAGAATTTTTATTTTCAATTGTTACTCTCCGATCTTTTTGATAACTATCAATTTCTTTTAAATATGTCAAATATCTATCAGCTAGTTTAATATCGGTAATATTTTCATATTGTTGTAAATTCTGCTCAAGATCAGTATCGCTTTCTACGTCTTTTTTAGCTTTTTTAAGCCCTATATATTCAAAGTACCACACACCTTATCTAAGTTAAAAAGTTTATTATTTCATCAGAGATTTGCAAACCAGCTTCCATTTCAAGCCATGCCCATTGCCCATTGGGATTAATTTCTAAAAAAACATAACCACCATCTTCTGTTTTTATCAAATCAATCGCGCCAAATGATAGATTCAATTTGTTAGTTATTAATTTACATTTGTTTTCAACTTCTACAGGCAAATCATATCTTTCAAATGGAATTTTTTCTTTTCTCCAATCAATTGACGTGTCTTCTCTAGATTGCGAATTTACTTTTCCTGCAAATACTTTATCATTAACAACTGTTACTCTTATTTCATATTGTTTATTTATATATTCCTGATAAATACACGGAGTCAAATCAAATTCAGTTAATTTTTGAATTATTTCTAAATCAAGCTTATTAGTGAAAATTGTTTTAAAACCATCTTTTCCTACTAATCTCCCTTGCCTTATTGGCTTTATTATAACATTACAACCATTCTGCTCAAAAAAATGACACAACTCTTTATGCGAATTTGTTACTAATGTATTTGGTATTTTAAACCCTATTGACTTTGCTATTTTTAATTGAAAAATTTTATTTTCAGCTATATAAATCTCTTTAGGATTACTTAACCATTTTTTTGTATCCGTTAGCGCATAAATGTTATCAAAAAGTGTCTCATAATCCCCTAACAAAAAAAGCTTTTCTGCTTCATCATTAATGTCAAGATCTGGCAATTTAGTTCTTCTAAACCACACAGAATCAAAATTGCTTATTCCATTAATTGTAAAATTAAATCCATCCTCATTTTTAAAATTGTAGAAATCTTTATGTATATCTTCACAATTAAGTCTGAAATAACTTATATTTTTTTTATTAAGCTTATCAACAACAAAATCAACCGTAAAATCTTCTTTGTGGGTAATTATTAAAATCATTTATCCGAATCCGTTGGTTCTTGAGATTCTGTAATTGTCATTGTATCCATCAATAATTTCAATGATGAGTAATTTCTGTCACTATCACTTGGTTCTGTAGTAGTAAAAGTTTCAGAACTAGTATCCATTAATCTTTTCACTCGAAATCTTGTATCATTATCTGAGTCAGTTGGCTCTCCAGTAGTTTTAGTAAAGGTCTCAGTATCCATATTTACATATGCTACAGCTGGAATATTAGTACCCTTCAATACTGATAAGTTTTTAGTTTTAGAATATTCTATAATTGAATAATCTAGATTTGTATTTTTAGGTCTTTCTGCAAAACTAAGTATTAATGGTCTCATTTTTAATTAAATTTAAATTACAATCCAGCACAAAATCACATATTTATTAATATCTCACATCAAGCTAATATATGAATAATACCATAAAAAACAATTGTTAAATATTATTAAAATACTTGTTACTTTATAGATTAAAATCAATTTCTGTTTGATCATTATTTTGTTTCTTATCTAAAAGTTCCTTAAAACTTTCTTGATCATCATAGATATACAAACCTTTAAAAGGATTCGTCAACAAAGTTTGAATTCCTGAATATTGCTCCAAAGACCTACAATCATCAGTAATTTTTTGCACAAGAACTTTTCTCCCATATCGCTTGGCAAAATTAATAGTATGCATAGTTCCTGAATTTGTTCCCATTTCTATTGGTATCACAATATCTGATAATGCAGACTGAATTCTATTTCTTTGTACAAAGCTTTTTTTACCTCTATTTATACCAAACATACTTTCAGATATAAGACATCCACCTGCATTTAATATATCGATCGCCAATTCATAATTTGTATTGGGATAAATTGAATCTAAAGAATTTGGCAAAACCGCTATTGTGTATTGGCTGTTTTTTAAAGCAATTAAATGAGCTATAGAATCAATCCCTTCCGCTAAGCCTGACACGATAGAATACTCTTCTTCATTAAGCCAATCAACAATTTTTTTTGTATTTGCATAAGCAAAAGAGGAAACATCCCTACTTCCTACGACAGCACATGTCTTATTTTCTTTAAATTCTCCTTTAATATACAAAACTGGTGGAGCGTCTTTAATTTCCTTTAATCTCTTAGGATAATTATCATCAAAAATCGAAATAGCTTTTATCCTATGATACCTTAGTTTTTGCAAACCAATTTTTGTTTTTTCAACACTCGCGTTAAGCTCTTTTTCATTCAGCTTCATTTTATTAACACAATATGCCAAAATCTCTTCCCTTTCCTTCAATTCTAATGCTTCATACATTAATCCAATATCATAATTGGTAATATATGTCAGGAAAATTAAATCATGTACCTCTAATTTATTCATAAAAAAGCGTCTTTTAATGAGTCTAACAATTCTTCTGAACCGCTATTATTTATAACCCCAGAAATCTCTTTATAAATTCCATTTTTTGTGTATTTATACGCTGGCGCATATAAATCGCCACTTAAACTATAATCATACATTTTATAAGTTAATTTAAACTTCCCCAGAGCAATAAAAATTACCTTATTCGCTCCTTCATGCTGAAGTAAATGCCTAACAGTTTCGCTCGAAGTACCATGAGTGCTAAAGTCATCTATTATACAAAAATTTTTACCTTTGATTTTTCCTTTATAATAAGGGTTTAGATGAATAGAGTCAAATTGAGAATCACATCCGTCTGAAACTCTAGATCCCGCACTAAGCATATTTCTTTTTACAGATGGCTTGTGTCTAATTAACAGATCTTGTGTCGTCCTACTACCAAATGATTTTCTTAGAACTTCTTTTATTGAAATTAATGCTTCATTAGGTTCACCACTAGATGAAGGATAACAAGCCCAATAATTAATATCTCTAATTTCTTTAAAAATTCTATAAAGACTTAAAAGACTATAAATTCTAAAAGGAGATTTGCCTTTTTCATACCCCGCTTTTAAATGAGATCTTAAATGATTACAAATTTCGATTTCTGTACGGTCTCTCATTTGACCAGTCATGGCATTAGTTAAGCCAAACAACTTAAATGACTCATCTATTGAATGAGAGAAAAACCATGGAGTAGCTATGTTTAGATAATGATCAAAGAAATAATAAAGTCTATCAATAGATAAAATACCTATTCCATAACCTTCTGAATAAATCCTATCATCTGGATTGTTTTTTTTTGCATAGTCAGCCGTTAATAACAAAATTCGAGCATTTGCCGCCAAAATCATATCATCATCTTTAGAACCAAGCACAATAATATCTTCGAAGAGAATATTCAATTTGGTAGATATGTATTCTATTAATTTAGGACTTTTCCTTATCCACTTAATTTCCGAAAGATTTAGAGTATAAATTCCCTCTGGTATAACTTCCAATGTCTCAGCATGATTAGATATCACCACAACTTTATGATCACTACTTAAACTTTTAAAATATTGCAAGGCTTCAAGAGAGCCTGGGAAAAATTCTTGCTTTTCTTTATCAAATAAAGCATCGGTGCTAGTTATAATTAACTTCATTCTTTTACCCTAAATAGTTAGTACTTAAAAACAAATATATTGCTAAATTTCTTTTAAAACTATTATAATAACCCTACAATATCTCTAAGGAATAAAATCTAAAATAGAAACAGCAAAAGCCAAATATTACGAATTAATAATTGACAATATGCATAATAAAATCTTACATTCGTATAATCAAATCTCATAGTTGACTAGATATAGCTTATTAATAAAAATCTTGTATCTAGTGCTGAAATCTTTGAAAAATAAATTCCATGGCAGAACAAGAAAAAAAAACTAAAGAAATTATATCCCCAAATCGCTTTAGAAATTTATATGACATGTATGGTGCAGGAGTAGCATACATTACTATTTTAGACAAAAATGGCGACGAAGGAATTGGATCTTGTTTTCATATTGGAGATAATGTTTTCATCACTGCAAGGCATGTTGTTGAAAATTGCACAATAAAAGAAATAGGCACAACAGTTCATCAACGTCGTCTTTTTGAAACAGAAGACACTCATAGCTCTGGAATGGTTAAAGTTAGTTTAGATTACACTCCTAAAACCACTTGCAACTTTAAAGGACCTTATTTTCATCCTGACGAAAAAATAGACATTGCCGCATTAATAATTGAAGATTTAAACTGCCCTACTCTTTTACTAGGTGATCATTTAGATGATTGGTTGGGTGACGAATTTCTTCTTTCAAATGCAATTATAATGGGATATCCAATAATTCCATTTTCTTCACACCCTATACTTGTAGTTTCTAAATGTGAAATAAATGCTATAGTTGATAAATACACTGGAGGACATCCACATTTTATTTTGTCTACAATGGCTAGAGGAGGTTTTAGCGGTGGTGCTGTTATATCCGAGAATGGCTTTGTCCTTGGTATTGCAGTAGAATCTTTAATTTCAAATCATCAACCTACAGAATTAGGATATACATCAGTAATGTCTGTAGAAGCTATTTACAATTGCATTTCACATCATCGAATTGTTCCTAAAAGCATAGATCTACGATGGGATGGCTTCTGGAATAAAGAATGACACAGACAGAGCTAACTGCAATAACTGAAAAAAAAAGATATTCAGAATTCTATCATAAGCTCTAGCAGAAAGATTCAGTCTTTCCATGGCTGTTTTTAACAATTCTTTTGAAGGTTCGTCTAAAACGCAAAATTCTCGAATTAGTTTACTGCTCATTTGTGCATTATAATGAACATTTTCAACGGCTTCAAATCGCTTGGTTTGAATTTCTCGTGCTGCTGTAACACGTTTACGAATTTCGACACTGCTTTCTGATTTTCGCTCATCTGATAATTTCTCAAACGGAACGGGCGTAACTTCTATATGAATATCTATTCGGTCTAATAATGGTCCCGAAATTTTACTCATATAACGCTGCATTTCGTGTGGCGAAGAAGTATTTGGCATACTTGGATCGTTAAAAAATCCGCTTGGACTTGGATTCATACTTGCCACCAACATAAAAGATGATGGATACGTAATGGTAAACTTAGCACGAGAAATTGTTACTTCTCGATCTTCCAATGGCTGACGCATTACCTCTAAAACATCACGTTTGAATTCTGGCAATTCATCCAAAAATAAAACACCATTATGCGCCATCGAGATTTCTCCTGGCTGCGGATAACTCCCTCCTCCTACCAAAGCAACATTAGTAGTTCTTATATAGTTGGTGGTCTAAAATTTATTAATAACTTTGCACAATATCAAGGTTATAGAATATGAAAAGATTTGCAGTTTATGTTAGAGTCAGTACCCAAGACCAATTTTTTGAACGTCAAATTTCAGACATTAAAGCATTTATTGAACGTGAAAACTTTGGCACTGATTACGAAATCGACTTATATAGCGAAAATATCTCAGGTTATAAACACGCTAAAAGCAGACCGCAATTAACGAAATTTTTAAACAAGGTTGAAGAAGACCCGAAATATTACAGTTGCCTATATGTCACCGAGCTTTCAAGACTTGGACGTGACCCACTCCAAACTAGACAAATCGTAAATGATTTGATAACTCAGAAGATTCAAATTTGCGTCACAACAAACGGCTCAAAGATGTTGGACGAAAACGGTAATCCTCATAAAATAACAATTGCCGTTTTTCAAATGCTAATGGAGTTTGCTGATATGGAAGCTGACACTTTCAAAAAGCGTAGTAGGTCAGGTTTACTACAAAGTGCTAGTGTTTTGGGTCGTGCTGGTGGTGGCTCATATTATCCGTATGGCTATAAAAAAGACGCTGATAAAAAGTTAGTTATTGACAAAGATGAAGCTGTAATCATTAAAGAAATTTTTGACCTTTATAGACAAGGAAACGGCTGCAAAAAGATTGCTGGCTACCTCAACAATAGACCAAATACACCAACTCGTACAGCCAAAAACTTTCAGAGCAAAGAATCCGAACAACAAAAATTTGGCTTTAAATGGGTCGATAAAACCGTAAACGATATAATTCGAAATCCAATCTACAAAGGTCAAAGAAGATATAAAGGCGATAAGCTTGATATTGATGACGATTATGATGGTGCAGTAATCAAACGAAAAGGAGAAAGATTCAAAGAACTAATCTTATCAGCACCGCCAATTATTTCTGCTCAATTGTATGACGAGTGTATCGAAATAATGGAAACTAAAACACATCGAAACTATCTTACTACTTACACTTACCTATTGAAAGATTTGCTTATTTGCGGTTGTTGTGGTCGTAACTATTTTGCAAAATTTAAGCCTGTTGAAGGTGGTGACAAGGTTTATATTTGTAGTTCCCGATTAAAACCTAAAGGTAATTGCGGTAACATTGGGGTCAATATATCGCTATTGGATTCTGCAATCTATAATGAAATTGTAAACAGTCCAAGCATATTGCAATATCTAGGAAATAGCGACCTTAAAAAAGAATTGGAAACAAAAATTCTACTTCTTGAAAGCGAGTTAAAAACAAATGACGAGATACTAAAGAAAATAGAAAAACGCAATATAAATGTTATTGCAATGCGTGAGGAGGGAGAAATCACAAAAGATGAATTTCTATCACGACGTGCTGTAATTACAAGCGAGGAAACCGAAGCAACCAACAAATATAATCTGATTTCAAAAGAATTATTTGAACTGCGCAAGCTATTGGCTCGTCAGGATGATAAACAAGCTACAGTGCAAATGCTAATCGATGCAAAAGACAATAGAGCTGAATTGAAATCAATCTTCAATCAGTTTATAAGCAGAGTAATCATAAACAAGCTTGATGCTAAAACTGTACTTGCAAGTGTTTTTATCTCAATAGCTGGTCAAGAACTACCCCAACCGTTAAAGCTATTTTTAAACATACGAGGATTAATCAACAAACCCATAAAATACCAGTACGTTCCATATTACAAAATGGCATCTGACCCAATTTACAAAAACAATATTCTTTTAGTAGATACAGATGAAATACTAGAAGAGTTACAAGCAACTATGAATACTTATGATGCAATCGTAGACAAAATGCATCACAGCTTGATTACGATAAAAAAAGAAAACTTAGTTTTGATTGAAAAAACGTACCCTATTCTTGGCTAAAATTTCAAATTCAATTTATATTAATTCCAATAAGATTTTTAATTTTGAATCGTGCTTAAAGACTTCGTACGTCTAGTGCGTTGCTTTTTCTCTTTATAACAAGCACTTGTTATAAACAAACCCCTATAGTGCTGTAGGGGTTTTATCATTTTATAGCTTATATCTTTAGAAATGCTTACTTATAAAATCTTTAATTTCATCCCATTTCAAAATTAATGTGATTATCGGAATTAAAAACAAAATAAATTTTACGAAAGCACTATCTAAAAATCTTTTAATCCCTTTTGGAAAAGTTGAAAACAGAAAATCACCAAGTACTTTTGCGCCTTTCGAAAACCAAATAATAAACCTTTTAAATCGAGTTGGAACATAAATTTTATATTTTTCACAATTGAATTGATAAGCTCTTTTTCCGCTTTCGGTAATTTTTAAAATATAGTAATCATTAGTTTTTTCTAATACTTCAACATAATTTAATTTAACTGTGTATTCAATTTCAAAAAAACGCTTAACAGTAACATATACACTATTTTTCCTTAGTGTTAAAACATCAATTTTCGCAGTATTTTTCCTAGACTTCATTAATAAATTCAAAACAAAATCACTGTATATTTTAGATTCGTTTTTTGGCAATTCAATTTCTTTAAAACCAAGTAAAATATTATCGATGGCTTCTCTTACTTTATATCTGTTATGTTCCATTTGGTTTAGTTTGAAAATGCAAAACTAAGATTTTTTCTACACATCTTTTGCAATTTTACACTATGGCTTAAATACAGGGCTTAATTTAAAAGATTTAATGATACCTGTTGACTAATTGAAAATGGTTAGTATAATTGGTTAAAATAGGTTGTAATTCATAAACCAACCTCATATTTAAGTTTATGCTATTATCAAAATCCTATTGGCGTTCCTTACCAATGTTTTTTTTTATAGTAAGTTTACTGTATTCTTTAACTGCTGTACTGAGCAGTATAAATGGTAAATTAAGAACTCCCCAGCATTTCGGTATTGGGGTTTTTCTTTTTATCTTGATTGATTTACATTTTTGACCCTAGTAAAATTTATGACTATTTTTATAACCTAAAATATTTTAAATGGAAAATTTAAGTACTGCTTTTGTAGATATTATAAAGGATGACAAACTGCAAGATGTGACTAAGGAATTAACCGAATTTACTATCGATTCTGTTCTCAAAGATGGATTGTTAAAAGATTTTCCAGTTATCAATGTTTTGACGGGACTTTATAGTATCAATTCTAGCATTCAAGATAAATTGTTCTTGAAAAAAATCATAGCTTTTATTAAAAACCTGGATGATACTACTGCTAGGGAACGTCAAGAAATGATTAGCAACATAGAAACTTCAGAAGAGTATGGCATAAAAGTTGGAGAAAAGCTTCTCTTCTTGATAGATAAATGTGATGACTACTCAAAAGCAGGAATTGTTGGAAGTTTGTTTAATCAAGTAGCGAAGAAAAATTTAACATACGATGAATTTCTCCTATGCTGTATAATTGTAGAAAAATGTCTTATTAAGGATTTGATTGGATTTGTCAAAGACTACAAGAACAGTTACACTATGACTAATGATAACGATTTACTTAACTGGGGCTTACTTGCAATTAAAAACATTAAGGAACAAATAATTGTTTTAGAAGTATCAACTGGCGGTAGGCTACTAAAAAAAAATCTTATTCCGTATATAGATTCTCGAATCCAAATGCAAGGACTTAGAAACAAGAATTTATTTGAAATTGAAACCTATTTTATCAGAATATTTGAAAAGTATTCAACTCTTACAAGATGGTATGAATCTGGTCAAAGTATTATGGAAGCAGTTGCAGAACTATGCAATAATTTCATTATCAGTGATGATGATTTTAACACAATTGTTTTCAAAGTACATATGCAAGGTTTAGGACTTTTTAGAATGACCGAAACATATATAACATTACTTCAAAGAAGAGAGAATTTCCACAACAATGAATTTAATCTAGAAAGATGGAGAAAATATCTCAGCTATTATGCTTGGAATCAAAACAAGATAAATGTCGAAAAATACAATAGACCAATAGAACCACATAGTATTTTATAAGTTATAGCTCTACTTTTTTCGTTTATGGTCACTGGGGCGTTTAATATATATGCGTGTTCCAAAAAGCCCAAAAACACCGAAATCACAAACTATTTGAAGTATAATAAGCCACGCTAAGGGCTTATCTTTTTGTTTAACACCTTAAGATGACTGCTAAGCAAACGGGTCAACAAGCTTGTTATAATAGAACTTCCCACCTAGCTCTTGGAATGCTTTAGAAACACGTTGAACAGTGCTTGGATTCTTCTTGGTAATACTGGCAATCTCTCTAACACTATAAGACTTATCTTTCTGTTTCGCTCTACGTTGAAGATATTTAATAATATCAGGATGCTTACCGCACAACTCAGCTGGTGTAAACTTACTACCTGCTTCCCTGCCCTTATAAACTCCTTTCTCTTTAGCCAGTCTCACACCTTCGGCTTGTCTTTCCCTGAGTGTATTAAGTTCCTGCTCTGCAATATTAGCAAGTATTGTAACCACCATCTTAAACGCTCCTGATTCTTTACCATCAATCAAAGAATGCATACCAATATTATGCACATAGACGTTTACGCTTTTGGTGGTCATATACTCAAGTGTTCCGAGAATATCCAGCAGATTACGACCAAGCCTCGACACCTCGTGTACTGTCACTTGAGTAATCAAACCTGCTTCAATATCCTGCATTAATTGCTGGGCTTGTGGTCGGTCTGCAAACTTAGTTTTACCACTTATAACATCAACATATAGCTTATCACTATCGTTAACCTGTCGCTCTGTATTTTGGCTCTTATCTGAGATTCTAATGTATTTGGCAATCATAACTTTTTCATTTGTTGATTGGATTAAAACAAAGTTATAAATATCTTCTATATCGCGGTAGGGTTTACCCTAAAAAGAAAACAATTATTTCTCTTGTCAATCCTTATTATCAGCGGTTTTACTGATGTTTCCACTGTATGCTTTGTAACTATCCTGTCTAGCATACATAAATAACATAAAAAAATGCACCGAATTATGGCACATCATTTTATAAATCTTTTGTTTAAAGCGGTTTACAAATTAAAACTCTACTTCAACTATAGAAATTATAGTTTACAAAACCAAAAAAGTAAATATTTGAGTGAAGAAAAAAAAGTATTTCAATTTAAAAAAAAGAAATTCGTACATTTATCAAAAATCTAACTATGTTACCAAAAGGCTTTACTTTATTCCTCCAAGGAATGATGTACTACAATCACAACTTAAACACTAATGCGACATTGATAAGTCACAATGTAAACTTAGATTACTTAAATTCTGCCGTTATGACTTTTTACGACAATAACTCAAGCATTGATGTAAGATTTTCAATTGACAAAAATATCACTATGACTTTTATACCAATTAATGTTAAAGGTTTTAGTCCCGAAATGGTAGAATCAATCTTAAACACTTTAAAAGATTGGGAATATGGTATCTCAACTTTCTTTAATTAATTCCCTTTAAACCAGTCTGCATTAATAACTAAATCATCTCTACTCCCTTTTCACCAGTTGGTGGAGCCAGTTGAAATTATCTTCTGTTTTTAACTGTAACTTTCTTAAGCGCTTTTAGGATTCGTTGTCTTTTCGGTAATCAATAATTACGTTCAATACAAACTGAACTACAAAAAAAACTCCCAGTACTCCGTATGCATAACGCAAAAAACAGGTAAAACTCACTGAATAGTAATAACTAATTAAAATTGATATATTAAGTAAGATTATAGAACAAATAGTTAGTAATGGCGTCGGATTCGCTTCTTCAGTCAGGATTAATCCCATAAGATGTAGCGAGGCAAAGAATGTCGAAACGTACCAAACAAAACCTAAAGCAAAAATTAAAGCTATTTGAGCATAAACAGGAAAAACAAAAAAATCAGGCTTAAATAACATAAAAGGAATCACCCAAAAACCAATTACTATCGCCAATGAAACTAGTGTCGATTTAACATTACTGTTTAAATCTTTGAAAAGCCCTGCAAATTCACTCATCTTATTTTTTTTTATTATCTTGATTTAGAATGACGAATGTAATAAAATTTAATAATTGATGTAATTTTTTTATTCACTGGACTTATTTAGAGGCTTTTCTAAGCTCTTTCAATTCTTGGGATTTCTCTTCAAATTTCGCTTGCAAAGCTTCTATAATGTGGCGTTTGTGATATTTGCCCGAATCTTTGAAATTTAGTTCCAGTTCGCAAATCTCATCATTTCCGAAAACTAAATCCGCTTTGCCATCGGCTGTAAATTTAAACTTTGGATTTAGATTTGCTTTTAGATTTTCCCTGACCCAAGCGGGCTGGTACTTTTCTGTAGCTTCTATAGCACTTACAATGTCTTTCAGATAATCTTTCAATGCTTTGATTTCGTGCTCCATAGTAGTCTTTATAACGGTTCTGATTATAAATTTAACTAAACTATTGGAAATGAATCAATAAAAAGTGTTTTAGTTGATAACTGTGTGTATTTGGGATTGGTTGCACCCTAAGAGTTCAAACGGGCTTCTTGAGCCTTTTTAAAGTCTGCAAGCATCTGTTCCAGCTCGCTACTTATTTCTTCTTCTCTTGGGTTTTCTGTCATACTCAATAATTTTAATTAATACTAATTAATTGCTTGGCTTGCTTTTCTATTGAGTGGTTGAGACGGTTCTTTCTCCTTTTGGCTACTGCATTAGCTTGCTAACTTAACCTGTTCTGATTCATCGGTTCCTTGAACTTCAAAACTTTTCGGAAATTCCCGAACCATTAAATCCTCAGGAATTGGCAATACCTTGTCAATCTGCTTAAAGAAATACGGAACTCCTTTTGTTTTGCAGTCGTCTCGCAAGATTCTGCCCCAGTCAGTGTTAAACGGTCTTCTCTTATTTCCGCTCTCACCGCCACAAATTACCCAATCCACCAAATCAAGTAGTGCCCTATCTGTTCCGTCATTGGCTTTTGCCATTAAATCGACCTTATCCAATTGAGGTTCAACAGATAGAAATCTCTGACCGTTTACCTTTGATAATTGGACAATCAGCTTATCAGCAGTCTCTTGATTCACAGGTGATGTTCCAAACATTACATTCTTTGGAGAATTCTGTTTCCAGCTCTCAGGAATGTATTTATTGATGTTTGATGGTCTTTTGGTCAATAACAAGAACATAAGATTTGGTGAATTCGGAACAACTTCATTGAAAAACTTATCTCTCAACTGTCCTGTATTCCAAAATTCTGCCTCACCTTCCTCATAAGGATTACCTTTGTGGTCTACTAATGACATTGGTTTTTCGAAAATATCCATCATTGACCCAACGAAAACCTTATGTATTTCGTTTTTCTTTTCAGCTTCTTTCTGAAATCTATCAAATTCAGTCCAAACGCTCTTAATCATTCGCCTAGGTTTGTCATTTCCCCAAACGTCACTACCTACTCGCTTTGCAATTTTGCCCGCATAGCAGTTTGCACACCCCTCGTGTACTTCTGTGCATCCCCACCAAAGGTTTGCAGTGTGGTTCGTCCACTCAATTTTACTGTTTTCTGCCATTCATTTTAATTTTTAATTGTTAATTACTTTTCTGTTGTTCTTTTTCTTGTTTGATTTCTTCCAATATATTTTGGTCTACTAAATACGTAAATCCGTACACATTTGGCATTCCCGCTTTGTGCCACTCTTTACTACCAATCATAACTCTTGGAAAATTTGAAGAGTGTTTCTTCCAATCAATTTTACAGTTTTCTACCATTCATTTAATTTTAAGTTACTATTTATTAATTATTCTCATTTTCGGCTAGTGCGTGCCAGTTATTAATAGTGTTTTAGTTGATAGTCTGTGCGGTGTTAACCTTTCTGTTGTGCTCTGCTCTTTTCAAACAGTTCGAACAACTCTCTTAGTTCCTTGTTGATTTCACTTTCTATCATAATTGTTAATATTTAGTCCTCAGAAAGAAGAAACAGCTTAATCACATCACCCAAATAAACACTTGTAATATTATCATCGTTATCAGCAATTAGAATATGATTATCTTTAGTCATATCCTCACGTAAATAAGATTGGTTTCCAATACCATACGCTACATCAACCATTTCGTGAAGTCGGTCTATTGGTATTTCTGAAAATTCCAACTCAACTTTTATAATTGGACTGTTAAAATTGATTGTCATTGAAGCAATTTGTTCTTCACCGTGTTGTACAATTACTGGTTTGCCTCCAAAACTGCGGATTGTTTCCATTAATGATAAATCCGTAAATTCTGCTTTCTTTTGAAAGTGGTGTACATTTGAGATTTGAAATGTTTTTCGGTTTCTCAATTTAGCAATAAGCATCTCTTGATGTTTGTTTAATTTAATTTCACTCATACTTTATTTTTGGTTTAAAATGTTAAAATTTAATTTTTTATATAAATTTATATGAATTTCTTTTGGTAACTCAATTAAGTTATATATCTTTGTCTCGGACTTATAGTACACTTACTATAAATTTTTAATTCGAATACAACAAAGGTACGTATTTTATCCGAAATACGCAACTTTTTCCTATATTATTTTACCAACCCCTGTAAAATATGGGCTATCACATCGATTGTCCAGCCATTTCCTAACATATTGTAACGCTGAGTATCGCTGACTCCTGACGTGTAGCCCTCGGGTACGTTCTGCAGTCTCTCATACTCCAACGGTGTCAATTTCCTTGGTTTTCCGTCTTGCAATACTTTCTTTTGGTGATTTCCACCTTTTAAGCACGTAAGCGTTCCACATTTGCCTTTGAGGTTGTAAACACGTTTTAAGATGTCGTGACCGTTGATATGCAATGTAGCTTGCACCTTTTCGTTGTCTCCAAGATAATCAAAGCTTTGAGCGTACCAATACTTGGGTGCTGGGTTTTGCTCCACAATATCCCCTAAAACAATCCCTTTGTCAATTGGCTGGGCCGCAACTGGTATGTTTGTCCAATAATAGCGGTCACGGTCTTGGGCAGTGGTCAGATTGCTGTTAATCCTGATTGGTTCGCACTCTAGTGCTTGGCTGATTACGTCACTGTTTGCGTTGGTCATACTAGCGACATTCTCAAAGAGAAAATACTTGGGCTTGGTCTCGTTGAGGATTCGTAGATACTCGTAAAACAACTTAGACTTATCACCCGCAAGCCCTCCGTTGTGTTTAATATTGTTGATTGTGGTAATGCTTAGGTTTTGGCAAGGCGACCCCCAAGCAGTAAGTTGATGCTGGGCAAGTCCTTTGCGTTGATGTTGTACACATTTCCAAGCTGTTGAGTATTTGGAAAGTTGGATTGTGTTACTTGTATTGCATATCTGTCGATTTCACTTGCAAAGTAGTTGAAGTGTGTTATTTCTGCTTTGTGTAACGCTAGTTGTCCGCAGCTCATACCGTCGAATAAGCTCAGCACGTTGAAGTGTTTGTTTGTCATAATATTTTATGACAAGTATCGACCAGCTTTGCGTTGAAGTAAAGATTATCGTTGAAGTATATTTTTTTTTCCTTTATCTATAAAACAACTTGAACTTTCTTCAACTAGTGTATATTTATTATTATATAGTATTTTATTATTTCTTATATATTTCTTATTATGACGTACTCAAATGAGTACCGAGAAGTACTCAAACAAGTACCAACCAGTACCCAAATGAGTACCAAGAGGTACTCAAATCAGTACCAAGACATAAAAACAGGTACTCAAATAAGTACCGAGATTAAAACAATAAGTACTCAAATGAGTACCTTAAATTGCTTATAGATATTTGGGACAAGAAATCACAATCACTTCAACTATAACAAATAATTATAATAACATAATAAAATATTATATCTGAAAATTGTTGACTTATTGAAATTTAAGAAGTACCATTGTAAAAATCAGCAAAGATTTCAAAAACCTTGGTGCTGGTAGGTAGCTCCTGCCAGCT
This sequence comes from Flavobacterium nitrogenifigens, assembly GCF_003254565.1. Lineage (GTDB taxonomy): Bacteria > Bacteroidota > Bacteroidia > Flavobacteriales > Flavobacteriaceae > Flavobacterium > Flavobacterium nitrogenifigens. Next base: position 75,279 of record NZ_QJRI01000175.1, on the reverse strand, counting down.
TCTAGTCCAAGTAAAAAACTAGACCATAACACAAATACTAGAATAAAAATGAATGACAACACAAAAACAGCTAACCAAGTTAGAACAGCTTCAACAACAACATAATGGAATAAGATTCATTAGAAGCTATCCAATATTAAACTACATAAAAACTCTTTCACCGACCGATAAGCAATTAATCGAGTTGATATTATCCTACCAAGATAACGGACAACCTTTTCAAATGAAATATGAAACTATAGCCGATATCCTAAACATAGGCTATCAAACTGTTAAAAACAGAGTCACCAAGCTAAGCAAAGAAAACATAATCATCACCAACCACAAGTCAAACTTTAACGGTGTTGATGGCGGTAGCTCTACAAAGTTAAGTGTCGATTTAGATGTATTGATAACTATGATTGAAACACCAGCCGAAAGTAAACCAGCTTCAACGCTAAAACCAGTCCAAGAACGTGAGCCGATACTAATAGCTAAATCTGAACAACCAATACCAGCCGAAACGAAAAAGCCTGATGAAGTTGAGATAGTACAGACTGACCCAAAAAAGGCTTTAATGTTCGAACGCTATAAATCCAAGTTTTACTATTCCAAAGCTGGTGATACAATGACTCCAGCAGATTTTCATAGTCTGACTGACAGGCGATTTATGGACTTGCCAAAAGTAACATCTAGAGTTATTGGCTTGCCAGCCGATAATTTTGACGTGTTTTGGTTAAAGGTTCAAGAGTTAAAAAAAGACCTGTTAGCAACTGAGCAGGCATATCAATAACGAAAAATAATAAAGGTATGAATGAAAAGAAAATTCAACAAGAACAAGCTCGTAACCTATGTGTTAAACGACCACAACAAAACGATTAAAATAAGATACTACAAAAGTATGATTGCAATGTATTTCGAAACTGGAATCGTTTACAAGTACATCTTTAAAAACAACAACTGCTTAGAATACAAATACATCAACGGCACGCTAATTGGTTGTACGGTGTGGGAAAACAAGACACGCCAGTCATTGATAGAAGATATTCAAGATAGCCACGCTGGAAAACCAAAAGCGGCCCAACCTATCGAACAGACCCGCCAAGAAAAACAAAAGAATTTCTTCAACGCAATAACATCATTTTTCAATTCCATTTAACAAGTGAGCCAGCATTTATTTACTGGCTTATTTTATTTTCGATTTCATCTTAAAAATTTTCGGTTACTATTTAGTTTTTTCGCTTGTAGCATATATTTATTAATAAACGATAGATATGACAGCAAACGAAATAAACCAAAACATCTCGAAAGATGAAGCAATTGGACGAGCAAGATTCAGTGACTTCCAAATAACGCAACAACCTGACTGGGATATAAACAAATTTTCAGAAACTACATCAGCTTCTTGGGATGTTGCTTATTATACTGGAACTACTAGAGATATGGTAATCGGTGAAATTAAAAACCGATATAAAAGCGACAACCAGTATGACACTTGGATTCTTGAAGAAATAAAAATCAGAGGACTATTTGAAACCAAAAGACTTTTACAACTTAAATATCCTAATGCAACTATTTACATTCATTACATCAATTTTTACAACAATACGGATAAACCAAGGTTTTGGGATATTACAAACCTTATTCCTGATTTTGAAAGCAATAGCTATCCTAAAAACTCATTCGACCCAAATGCCAAAATAGTCGATAAACTTTCAATGATGCTAAAAAATAACGAAGCTATTAACCTTTAACTCTGATTGAGCAAATTAACTAAAAAACAAATCGCTGACCATAACATTGCTGTTGAACTATTAAAAAAAGATTCGCTAACATTTGAGGAAAAACTTATCGTTTATGAAAAATGGAATGAATCTGCTAATAGTCTAAACTCTGAAGCTGGCGCATTCTTTACACCAATTGATTTAGCAAGAGATTTTTCACTTCAAATTTATGAAGGCGCGAAAATTGTTGATATGTGCGCTGGCATCGGAATGCTATCATTCTTTGCTTACCACTACAATAAATGCACCGACATAACGTGTGTCGAACTAAATCCACAATATGTTGAAGTTGGAAAAAAGCTACTGCCTGAGGCAAAATGGATATGCGGGTCAATATTCGATTTTGAGCAACTCGAACACTATGACCAAGCCATTGGAAACCCACCATTTGGTAAAATAAAAACTGGAATCTCAACAAGCAGCAAACTTAAATACAAAGGTTCTGAGTTCGATTTAATAACAATTGAAATTGCTTCATTAATTGCCGATTGCGGAGCGTTTATTGTGCCGCAAATGTCAACGCCTTTTAGATATTCAGGCTGCCATTTTTTTGAAGACTTAAGAGAGAATTCAAAAGGCTACAATCCTTATGAAAGAAGTTTACCGCAAAAAGTTCAAAAGTTCATAAACGAAACCAAGTTGAACTATGAATTTAATATAGGAATTGACACATCGGTTTATATCAATCAGTGGAAAGGTGTGAGTCCAATGTGTGAAATAATAACATTTGATTTCACAGATAAAAAATAACAATACTATTAACCTTTTAAATTAAGTGAATGAATTAATACAGCAATTAAATACCAAATACAATACCATATTAAATCAATACGGCTTAGACACCCAATTAAGACGCGTGCACTTTTGGTCACAACTATACCACGAAAGCAAACTTGTGCCACGTGCCGAAAACCTCAGCTACTCAGCTGAAAGACTTTTAAAGATATTCCCTAAATACTTTAAAGATTTAGAGACGGCAAAAAAATATGAACACCAACCCGAAAAGATAGCGAACTACGTTTACGCTAACCACAATGGTAATACTGAAAGCAGTGACGGCTGGCATTATCGCGGTCGCGGATTTATCCAGCTAACGGGCCGCAATAACTATGAAGCATTTTCAAAGCATTTAAACAACGATAAGATATTAAGCGAACCCGAATTATTACTAACTGAAGTTAACGCATTGGTGAGCGCATTGTGGTACTGGAAGATGAATAAAATTAATTCAGTCATTGACAATAACAACGAGTTATCAATCCAAAGAGTAACCCGCAAAATCAATGGTGGAACAACAGGGATTGCACAGCGTATTGTCCTATTTCACGAAGTATCAAAGCTCAAACTATTATAAAATAAAAAACCTCGAAAAATAATTTCGAGGTTTTTTATTTTAAAATATGTCAATCATAAATTTCAACGATTGGATTTACTTTGATGAATTCGGTTTTATTATTCTTTTTTCTAACTAAATAAACTGTGGCGCTACTAAAAAAGTTTACCAATTCAGCATTGTTTAATTTATTCTTTTTGTTTTTATTGTAATATTTTGAAGTCCTTACAAAATCTTTCAGACACAGCACTTCATTAGGTTGTAAATCATTTACAACTTCAACTCCTTTAAAATAAAATTCCTCATCCTCATTTTTATCTTTTATCAAAAACGTATTGGGTTTAGTTTTGGATTCGATAATGTACGAATCATCTAACTTAAAAAAGAATGTACCATTTAATTTTTCTTGAGCGTGTAAATTGAATCCAAATAAAAGTATGGCTAATAAATAAATGTGTTTTTTCATAACTCGATTTAAAGTAGGTAATTGAATTTAGTTAACTAATATACAAAAAGTATCATTATTAATACCTTTATGGACAAGGAACAGTTTTACTTAAAATAGGAACTCTGCTTGCCAATGAATTAATAGATGCTTTTTTATCTGCCGACAAATCCGTCCAAGCTTTTACATTACTGTCTTTTAAACCTCCCCACGCCATAGCTTCATAGAAAGCATCACTTGGGGCTTCACCATAATATTTCACATAGTTGTTATAATCACTATTCAGTACTGTTTTATGAAATTCCTTTAAGGCATCTCTCATACTAGTAAGATAGACTTGAGCCATTGCGTTGTGCTGATTTTCATATGTTTCAAAAACCTTTTTAAAATCTCTAGCATCAGCATCATTAGGATTTGTTGTATTTAACTTTCTATACATATCTGCGTGTATATATTCGTGTAAGATTATTCTAGCAGATTCCAAAGCCGCAAGTCCATCTAATCTACTTGTGCTTATTTCTATAGTCATAAGGCTATTCACCTTATCAAAACCTGTAGTTCCATTCACTTCTTGATTGGTTGATGAATAAACTTTAGGAAGTGAAACAATCTGAATATTAAATTCTGATTTTCCAGCAAATTGACTAAATATATTTTTCACAAAATTATTTCCCGCACTACTCAATAAATCATTTAAACACTTTGCTTTACCTGTTAGCAAATTAGTTATTCTTTCAACTAAAACACACTCCCCAAGTTTATACCTATATCCTGCTGGACAACCTTCCGAATTAGAGTCAGACGTCCCTCCACCACCATAACTTGGTCCAGGATTTTCACCGCCTCCACTAGGTACTCCATTTCCTCCACTACCTCCGTAGCATCCTACTTCATAAAGAGGCGTAAAACTTCCATCTGAACCCCACCAGCCAAAATACACACAAGCATATTCTTGCATTTTTCCAGTGGTTGAATGCTCGACTTTTTCACCGTCTTTAAATTTAATTTTATTTCCGATATTAGTAGCTAATTCTTGAACGTAAATATTACCATCAAAATTATCTTTGATATTATAGTAATTGTAATTTTTATCTTGAACACTATAATCTTCATCATTTGCGAATATCTGAACATAAAAAAGTTTATACACATTTTGTTCATCTCTCACAAACATTAATCGATGATGGTCATTATATTGGTCGGCTTCTTTAGTGCTGGCACTTAAATTTTCTGTTAGAGTAAATGGTACTTCTACAACTTCTCCTATTTCACCATTTGAAACAATTGCATTTTGCCATTGCAAATCTTCAATATAATTTAAAACCGTTGCGTTGTAATCCTTTTGATGATTATCAAACCAAACTTTAGCCTCCAAAGGAGACTGGGCAACATTCTTCTGCGCAATTTCTTCAGTAGCACAACTAGTCATTAATAACACAGAGCCCAAAAAAAATAAGCCCTGAAGCATTTTTGTAATTTTTTTCATAAGTAGTTAATTTCTTACCGCGAAAATAAAAACAATCAATCATAAACAAAGAAAAAACTTATAAACATTATCATTACGGAATCCCGTAATGAATTTAAATTTTTTAATCTTTAATTTATGATTCTAAATTCAACTAAAAAATGAAAAAATCACTTGACGAACAATATTTAGATATTAGAGTAGAAATGCAGAACCATTTCAAAGAGATGGAAAAGGAATCAAAAATTGAAATGACAGCTCTTAAAGCATTAGTCGCTTTGGTTTTCTTCGGTCTTATTGTTTTGGTTATAATTTAACTTGAATTGATTGATTATATTTGTTAAAAAACCGCTGTATGGAAAACGTATTAACTACTATTCTCAGCTCTTCGATTATTGCGACTTTGGTTGCTGGAATTGCAACAAAAATTACCGAAGGAAGAATTCAGAGCACTTTTGACAAGAAACTTGAAAGCGTCAAAAAAGAACATACTTTAGAAATCGCAAAATTTCAAAGTGAATTGGATTCGCTAAAAGCAAAGGAAAATTTCAAGTTTACCAAATTACACGAAGAGCGTTTTAAGGTATTAAAAGAAACCTACGCATTATTAAATAAGACTAGAAACAGTTTGGCTCTTTTCGTAGCAGAAATTAAACTTATCTCAAACAGCACAACATTCGAAAAAAACGAAGAAAGATTACATATGAATTTTATTGCTTCACACGAAGAGTTTGTAAAATACATCGATGATAATTTAATTTTTTTCAGTAGCAATCTTGAATCGATGCTTGCTGAATTCATCGAAGAATCTTTTCAAATCTCTGTCGATTATAATCCAAATCATCCTATTAACAAATTAGTATTTCCTAACAAAGAAGTTAAAAAGAATGCGGTATCAGCTTATAAAAGACTTAACGATAATATTCAACCTATTATGATTACTATAAAAAAAGAATGTAGAACAATATTAGGAGCTGATTTATAACTTTTTCTTTTCTTCTTCTTTAAATATCTCGTTTAATTCTACAATGTAAATTTTCTCAAGGGTTTTACTTGACTCCTTTATCTTCATCTTTTCAAATTTTATTTTATAAAATAGATATTTGTCATTAAAATAAAGAATTTCACTTGTAGCTGTAGGGAATTTTTGTTTAACCAACAGATTTGCTTTTTCAATATTAATTAAGTCATCTGTCAGTAAAAAATTTCGGTGAATTTCTCGGAATAGTGTACTAGCTAAAAATAAAGTTGTAAAAATAAAAAGTAACCTATAAAATCGAATATACCTAACTGGTCTTAATTTATTCGCCTTACCTAAATCATTTAAAAGTGTATAAATAACATATAAAATTGTAACCGAAATAATAAAATAAACGTTTAATATTGAAAAGTCTTTTGCTACAATTTTAAAATAGTTCACTATAAACACCATTAAAAAGGATGAAAATACTAATACTAAAAATGTAGTACTATGTTTTTTTACAAGAGGTTTCAACTCATTTACATCTACTGTTATATTACTGAATAAAAATTTGCCTTTTTTTTCGTCCCAAAAATCTTGAATTAAATTCATCATCATAGGCATTAAAGACACTAACATAAACATTAAAATAAGTAATCCATCGGGAATAATTTGAGATATTGAGAAAAACCTAAGATAAGGAAGTGAAATGTTCATCAATTCCATTGCTTGCCATAAGCCTCCAATAAAAGCGGGGATTACAACAATTGTACTTAAATTATTTTGAAAGAACTTCAAAATTCTTTCAGCAATGTTATTGTTATTTTCGTCTTCCATTTTTTTCAATCAAATATATATGAAATTGAATTCTATGCCAATACTATTACTATAATTTTATTTCTTCAATAACTTTTCAGCTGCGTTAATTCCCAAAGCCCCCAAAGAAAGTATTAACACTGAATTGTTGGCAGCATCACTAGGAAAAACAAACATATAAACACAAAGACTTAACCCAGCAACCAAACCGATAAATCGTTTTGATGATGGATTAGAATTGTACTCAATCAGTTTCTTTAGGTAGTTTAGAAATATCATTATTTTTCAATGTCTTTTTTCTTGCTCAACTCTTTTGAGAGCTGTTTGATTTCTTGACTCAATTCTTTAATTGCAGCAAACAAATCATCAATTCGATTGTTAAGCGTGTTATGTTCTGTTTCAATTACTTTAATTGATGTTGTGTGTTCGTTAATCATCACATCGTGCTTTTGGATTTTCTCAAACAATTGTTTTATAAAATATCCAATAATTGAGATAAGCAGTGAAATAACCGCTAACGCCAGTTGTTCTATATTCATTTGATTTCGTTTATGGTTATTATAGTTTTAATAAGAGCGAACGTAAACGCCCGCCCTTGTTAAAGTTTGTATTATTACGGATAAACAGAAATATCTATTGTCGCCAAAGCTAGGTTATCTGTTCCTGTACCACCTACTAAGGTATTATATGCAACGGCATTTGTTGATACGAAATTACCATTGATTGTATAAGATGTTGGTGAAGGTGTATTAGTTGTAGCTAAGAAAGTGCATTTACCTGTCGGAAATGCACTTGACAAAGTTCCAGTATAATACCCCGTCGCTGTTCTACTCCAAACTATATTGCCAACACTATTTTCTAAAACTGTTACTGTAGGTGCTGTTGTTCCTGATTGAGCCACTAACGCAACGTATTTTTTAACTCCGTTGATTCTACCGTAAATAGTCGTTGCACTCAAGACACCTGTAAAAGTTCCCGTTGTTCCAGTTAAACCACCTGTAAGCGTTCCGCCTGACAAAGCAAGCCTTAGAATTGAATCTGTTGCATTAATTGTTATATTGGCTGTACCGTCAAAACCAACACCGTTGATTGTTCTTGCGGTTGTTAATTTGGTAGCCGATAAAACATTTTTAGTTGAATCGGCTGTATTGTCAACATTAGCCAACCCTACAGCTGTTTTGTTCAGCGTTTGCCAAGATTTATCGCCTCTATAGTATTGAGAGGTAGAACCAATAATGATATTTGGCTCTTTTGCATTTAACTGTGTTTGAATTGAACTTGCAGCTCCTTTAACATAGGATAGTTCAAGCAATGTGGGGTATGTGACAGTATTTAACGATTTTAATCGTTTAGATGCATCGAATCCCGCAATAGTGTTTTCTATTTCTGTATTCAGTAATAACCCATTATTCGATATGCTTGCAACTTCAGTTGTATTAATACCAAAACGTATAGGTGTAATTGAACTGTCTTCATTTATTGAGGTTATTAATGCTGTAGAAGAATTTTGGAATCTTATTTGAGCTAATTTATTTTTAGCATAACCTAAAACAGTACCTGGTCTTCCATTACTTCCAAAATAAGAAAATCCTAAACTATTAGGCACTCCTGAAGATTCCCAATCATTGCCTTGTAAATCTATATTTGCCTCATCTACTGTATCTAAACCTCTTGCATCTATATTAGCTCCATTAGTCCCACCGTACACATAAAGTTGAGATTCGACAGGAACAACTGATACTTGCCCTATTGCAAATTGAGGTTGTTCGATAATACTTACTGGATTTGTTACTGTAAATATGTTTTTTCCTTGATGATTCTTATAAAATAAAGTACCACCTGCATTCATATTAAATTCCCCAAAATAATTATTCAAATTATTTTTTATTCTATATATAGGATTACTACCATTTATTTCTAAAATACTTGATGTGTTTGCCCACAAAAGACGGCTACTATCAACAATAGTATTTGGACTTGTTGTATAAGGAATTCTTCCAGCTGTAAAAGCTGTACCTATAGTAGTTTTAGAATCTAATTGGGTTTGAATTGAACTCGTTGCATCATTGTAAAGCTTTTGATTATCGGATTGGTAATTCTTATTTGTGGTTTCAGTTACTTGGGCTGTTGTATAATCGCCAATTTGTGCAGATATAACACCAGCACGACCAAACACGCTAACAACATTGTCACTCCCTGAGTGCTGTTTTTCCCAAGTTGAACCGTTATAAACCACATAATCACCAATAACAAAATTTAAGCTGTTCACACCTGCACCGCTAACCGTAACACGGTAAACATCTCCTGTATTTCCAGTTCCGTTAACAAGAGCTGGCGTATTAGTTGCCGCATTGTAAACGCCTTTGTATTCCATTACGGAATTAGGAAGCTGAGAAGTAAGGATTTTACCGCCAGCATCTAAACCTGCATACCCGTTGGCTATGTTTTTTTCTGAAACATTTTGTTTAACAGCCAAACCGTTGAAAACTGCATCTTCGCTCGGTGCATATTCTGTTGTTCCAACGTTAATTGTCTGCGTTACCTTTGCGTCAACATATTCGAATGTTGGTTTATAATCTAAAGCAAGCTGTAAATCGCTTTGGTCGCTTAGAGTTCCGTTAATTTCACCCCAATTTACCGAACTGATTAAGTCAGGCTTATTTTTAATAAAAGCATCACTATCAGGGTCATTGACTAACCAATCAGATTGTACATTTTTTTCGGCATCTGCTGGAATGCCCGCAAGCTTTGTTTTTTCAGCAGTTGTGTAGTCGTTTGTACTTAGACCTTTACCACTGATTTTATCAACTTTATTGGCATATAACTCTGTAAAATTGTCTTCGCATTTTATGTTGGCATCACGTAAAGTGTCACCCAAATTATCATTTGGAGTTGATGTATTAATATGCTTTTGAGCCATATAGTTAGTACCAACCTATCAGGTTGGTTGTATTTTTCGTATCGTTATTTTGTCCGTATTCGGGAACTGGATTTTTGGCAATGAAGCTGTAAAAGTTCTGCTCGTAGCTTATGCCTATAGACTCGTAAGTCTTACCCAATATGGTGAGTTCGTTAAGTGGGGTATTTGTCGAACCCTCAGCACCAACTCTGTAAGTCCCTGCATTTGTAGTCTTGCTTGTGTTGATGGACAAGTACACGCTGCAAGAAAAAAAGGTGAGCATATCGATAACGTAATCGGTGTAAATCGTTTGGTAAATTCCCGTTAACGTTCCAGCACTATAATCTGATGAAATTTTATCGTATAAATCAATTCCTAAGATTCTCTTTAAGTAAGTGGTTTGAGCAATGATAATGCTTGGTGCTAACTGGTCAGGGTCGATATTACCACCAAATCCAACTGTCTCACTAATTATCGTTGGTTTGATTAAAACCTTAATTTTTCCCATTATTCAATGATTTTAGGCTCTTCGTTATTGTTTTCAGGCTTATCAATTAGATTGATATTTTCCAAGTCCTGAGACCTTGTAGAATTGTTGGTATTTTCAAGTTTCGTTTCTTCTTTAAAGTCCTCAAAATCCAAATCAATAGTTGAATCGATTACATTAAAAACCTTATTCAAACCGTTTATAATCACCTCACGCATTGGGTTTATATGTCTTCTAAACAAACCACGGGTTGCCGTTGCGATTTCGTCAGCGTTGGAACTGAAACCATTATTTGCATTAGAACCTTGGAATAGAATTGGAGGACAAGAATGAGCAACAATAAGCTTGCGTTCAGCTTCTTCTGAATAAAAAACGTTTTGCTGGTTCAACTCAGGTGGTGAAAGCTGGTCAACGGTTGTTGCTTCTTCAATTCCCTCATTAAATGATACAAGCACCGCACTTTGGTTGTCCGTTCCTGTAATCTTGTTTCTAACATCCTGCGCTTGCTTCTCGGCTACCTCTTTTTCTTGAATACGTCCGTTGTTATAGTTAATAACAGTTAACACCGTCATAGCGTTCAAGAAGTGGCTTTTGGCTGCGTTTGCGAGTTGCCCCTCAACATTAGCCCAAGGAATACCCGCCAAGTAGTCAGGCAATGGGAAAAACGGCTCTCGTGATGGTCTTTTGCAAACCAAAACTTCTAAATCATTTCCTTTGTAAACGCCCGTATATGCTGGCAAAAATTTTGGTTTATATCTGTACTGGCTTGTCCAATCCCAACTATACCAGTAGCCGTTAATGCAATTAAAATCGTCAAGATTAACCGCAAGTTTAGCAATGTCAATTCGTTCAATTCTAAGCGGTTTCTTGGCTAGCGACCAAATAACTTGAATTGCATACCCGCCAAATAGTTTATAATCTTGGCATAATAGCAATACGTCTTCGTCGCTGATGTACTTTTTTATGTTCTGCCCGTTTATGTCGTAAAGACCGCAACCGTATATGTAGTTTACAAATGCGTTAATGATACTTGCATTGGTCGGGCTGTCGTCGTAAGCATCAATATAACGTTTGTAGTTTCCGTTGTTGATTCCGTTGGTAACCCATTTGCGCCCGTAAGCTGGTTTAATGTCTATCGGTTGAAAAGCTGACATTAAAATGTTAGATTCGAATGCGTAATTATTAGAACTCGTAACGGCTGTTACTTTGTTGTTTGTACTCATAATTTTGTACGTCCGTATTATCGTCAACGACAAGCATTTTACCCAAGTAAACCAAATCGTTGTTATTCGTTATGTTGCTGATAGTTATTTCGTACCTATTACCGCTTTCAAAATCTGCGGGAACGTCTGTAATTACTATATTTAAATATGAAGCTGAAACCGAAAAAGTAAACACCAAATCAATCATTGCATTTGTCAATTCATTCTTAAGCTTAACACTTAATTCGTCCGTTGAATTTGGATATTGTCTAGGAACACATTTAAATTGCTCCAACTGGTTTAATTTGATAACTTTCATATTGATATTGTTTGAGAAAAAAAAAGCAGGCATATTAATTGCCTGCCTTAATTTGTTAGTTTAATTTGATACTTACGCGTATGGCTTAATTGCCGCTGCGTAATCAACCAAAGCGGTTGAACTTAATACGTAGTTTCTTGAAAGCTCGGCTTCCTCAGTGTGGAATGTTACCGTAAACCCGTTTAAATCTGCAATTGCGCCACCAGTTTGGTCTGTAGTTGTAATTGCTACCGCTCCGAACTGAGAACCAGCCGCAACGATTGAACCGTCGTTCTTTTCTATGAATAAAACAACCTCACCTTTTATAAGTTCATTTATTAATTTTACTGTTTCTAAATCTTGACCTTTCGCAACGTTAAATACACAAGGAATATCGCCAACAACTGATGTTGAACGGTTATCACCTCCAACGGTTGCAGTCTCTAAATAGTTAACAGTTGTATTTTTAAGTTCTAACCTTGCGATAGTTGAACCGCTGTAAACGCTTGCAAGTGTAGTTACACCCGCACCAGTTACCGTGATTTTGTTTAAACTATCAAAAGGCGCAACCCCCACCGCTTTTACTCCTGCCATTGAAGACATACAAGATAGTTTACGGCTTTTTGAAATTGATGTACAACCCATTTATTTTTACTGTATTTTCTTTTGTTATAAAGCATCAATCCAGCACCTAAATGCTGGATGAAAGCCCTACTGTTATTTTTATCCTTGAATTGTGATGTATCTTTGGTTAGTTACCCACGTTGCAATTGATTGTTTGTTTTTGATGTATCTTTTTTGTGCACCGTTTGCCATCTTGTCAACTTCCAAGTAAGAAGCGTCACCGCTTAAGTCAAGCAATACTTTTAAGTACTCAGGAAGAGTTAAAATCATAACGTTAACCATTGGGTGGAATTCGATTGCAACACCGTTGTAAGAGATTTTTTCACTTGCTCCGCTACCCTCAACCAAGAAGTTTATTTGTTGGGCTGCACCAACTGAGTTGTTCGCAATTTTTATTAATTGGCGGTGTGCTAATGGTGCGAAGATTCTAGGCTCTGAACTTGTAGAGTTGATTACTTTGTCAGGCGCACCAGCGTATAGTTTTGAGTATTCAGCTGCAATGTTTGCACTTGTGATTGTAATTCCAGTTAATTTAACAGAATCCGCAACACCTGCGCCAGCAACTGTTTTACTGTTAGAATCGTTCCAAAGGGCACGAACTGGAATTGAATCGAACTCACTTGTTGGCATTGCTGCAACTGTAGCTTTGAATGATGCCGTTAAACCTGTTGTAGCTGCAACCGCTACTTTTGTAGCTGATGTTGCACCGTTCCATAGGTGGTTTTCCAAGTCTTCACCGATTGCTGGCGCAACTTGAATTAATACTTTTTTATCAAATTCGCTTGACACTTGGTTGAATGCTCCAGCTGCCATTGATTTTTCAAATCTTGTACCGAATAAAACCGCATCGTCGATTACATCACTATACTCTATTGATTTCAACGCTACTGGTGATTTTTGTACTCCTAAATTAATCGAACCGTCACTTGTTACCGCATCAGTTGAACCTGCTTTCATTGTTACGCTTACTTTGCTTTCGTAAACGTCTGCACCCGATTTAAAGCCCTCTTGAATGTCGATTACTCTATCTCTAAGTGTTTTAGAATCTGCATATAATTCTGATTGAATTGCTTCTAAATCTGGGTTTTTCTTCCCTCCTGCATAATTTATTGCCATTTTTTAGTTAATATTTATTTTGCTTTATTGTGTTGCATCTTTTCGTAGTTGCTCATTTCATCATAAGATTTTGTGAATGCTGGCGGTACGTTTTTGATTGCCTCTGCTGCTGGGGTCTGTGCTTTCATTTCTGTTAATTCAGTATCAGCTTTGATTTTCTCAGCTTGTAATTTTGCTAGTTCTTCTTGGGCTGTTGCTAAATCTTTTTTCAACTGTTCGTTTTCTGCCTCAAGGTCATCTTGGCTTTCATCGGCTGGCTCTGCTGGTGCTTCCGCTTCTGCTGGCACGTCGGCTTGTGTTTCTTCTGCCATTTCCTCAGTTGCTTTTTCTTCTTCAGCTGGTTTGTCCTCAATCGCTGTAATTGTTCCCAAATCGTCAGTTTTATAAAGCTTTGAATCGATTTCAACCTCAGCATTTGCGATTGGTTCGCCCGCTTCATCCGTCAAGATTTCGCCTTCTTTTAAATCAATTGCATAAACTTTTTTATCTCCGCTTGTGAACTCTTTTTTGTCCTCATTAGCCATAAAAAAATCTTTGATTGACTTGAAAATGCTTTTTTTGTTCATTGTCTGCTTATTGTAATTTTCATTATTGTTGACCTCTTTGAAACCTAAGCGGGCTTCAATGCTCAAACCGTCAAGATTTCCACTTTTTATATCATTCCAAACCTCTTGGTTATCGATTTTATAACCCATCATCCAAGTACCTGCTGGAACATCAAAGCCCATTGCATTTGATTTGTCATTTGTTGGGTCTTGAACAATCCAAGATTCGAACGGATAAATACCTTTTGTGTCTTCGGCTTGGTGGTTGATATTGGTTGTTGAGTTATGACCGTTTTTGAAGTAGTTTTTCTGCAACTGGTCAATTGTTTCTGCTGTGTAGAAAACTTGTGCGTTTTCACCGTTTACGTCTGCTCTAAAAATTAGCTTGTTAGGTATCATTGCAGGTGCGTAAACGATTTGCTTTTCGTCTTGTGTGAAGTGGAAAATTTGAGGTTTTTCAGCGTTGAAGTGCAGCAAAGTAGTTTCGAGCGCTGGGTCTTTCACAAGTGAAACCCTAAAAACTCCCTGCTGGTCTTTGCTAAATACTAATTCATACTTTTTCATAACTTTATTATAGTACCGAAAAGCCTGAAAGTAAACGCTTCACAATAAAAAAACCCGCTGAAATGAGCGGGTCTTATTTAAAAACTATTTGCTTCTACTTTTTTACGGTCTAATGCCTGTTGGTCTGTAACTGCACTTGAAACAACATAAGCCTGTATTGGTGGTTGGTCTTGTGCATTCCTTGCGATTGAACTGGCAATTTGATTTTCGCTAGATGCTTGAAAATTCACTTGCGGTGTTGCTGTTGCCTGTGTTCTTGCTCCCGTTCCGCTTTGTGTTGGCGTGTCGGGCATTGCTGGTGCTGAACCTGCCGAACCACCACCAACCGCTTGCAATGCTTTTGACGTGCTGGCAATAATGCTAGCCGCCCCAAGCGCACCCGTTGCAATGTGAACCGCTGACCAAGGCAAACCGAATGTTAACGGGCTGGCCGCGTTATCTTTCGAAACCGCTTCAACCGTATTAATAGCAACTTTTCCCAAAGCTACCGCACCATCTGCAACAATAATCCCTTTTTGAACTGCTTTATTCTTTTCAAACAAAGATTTACCAGCTGAAAGAGCCGCATTTCCTAACGCATTAATTGAATCCTGCTCAGCTTTCTTTTGGGCTAGTTTTCTATCTGCAATTTCTTTCTCTTTATCTGCATTTGCTTTGGCTAAATCAGCTTGTGCGGCCCAATAGTCTTGGTCTTGCTTCAATTGGTTGGCTTTGTTCTCTGCGTCTAGCTCAAGTTGAAGCGTGTTATACTTTTCAGTTATCAACGCTTCCAAATCTCCAGTGTCAACACCCTTTTGTTTAAACGCTTCAATCTCCAGTAAGTCGCGCTCTTTTTGCAGGTCTAACTTTTCTTGGGCTGTTTTTGCGTTTATATCTTGATTTGCTCTAAACGCTGCTATTTCCGCATTGTTTATATCTTCGAGATTTTTCTTTTTAAGCGCAAGCTCTGCTTCTGCCGCTTTCTTGGCTTCTTCAAGTCGTTTTTTGTTTGCATCCTGCTGGGCTTTCAAAGCATCATCTGCCGCCTTTTTTCTCGCTTCGGTTTCTTTCTTGGTTTCATCAACTAAAAACTGGTTATTTAAATCGATTCGCTTCTCTTTTAAATCGTTTGTTTTCTTGTTGTAATCCTGCAATTCGTTGTAAGCATTAAGCATCGCCTCTTTTTGCGCTTTTAAAGCTTCTTCGCTTGCTTCTTTTTCCTTTAAATCCAATAAGATTGAACGCTCACGCAAAAAGTTTGTTCTCGCAATCATTGCGTTTTTTTGGCTCAAACGGCTTGCCTCGTTGATGTGAGCATTTGCCAAGGCGTTAACCTCTTTTGCACTCTTTCCCGAAGCTGCTGCCAAGTCTTCTTGCAACTTATTGTGCCTTTCCAGTTCTTTAAAACTCTCTTTTCTAGCTTCTGTAAGTTTCTTTTGGGCTCTAAGATTGTCCTCGGCTGCTTTGGTCTGTTTTTTCTCGGCTGCTTCACTAGCCGCAAGTGCTGATACTAGCAACCAAATACCAGCAGTAAGAGCAGCAATTGCCAACGCTATCGCAACAACTGGGTTTGCCGCTAAAGCGACGTTATAAGCCCACTGAGCGGCCGTAAGTATTCTCGTTGCTGTTGCGTTGATACCTTTTTGAATGATATTCTTTTCTTCGGCTGCTGTATCTATGTTAGTAGCTGCCGCACTGGCTAGAATAGCCATTCTAAGTATCTTAAATTGTTCCCCAAGCTCTGCAACTCCCTTTAATCCTTCGGCAAAAGCCATAGCAGCTTGCATCTTTTGTAAGACCTTGGTTGCTTCCTCTGAATCATCAGCAAATGCGCCAATTGCGCCAGCTGCAAAATTAATTCCAGTGGATGCTATTTGTGTCGCAGCTCCTAATTTGTCTTTAAAAGTGGCTGCTGCTGCATCTACTGCCCTATCAGTCAGAATTTGGGTACGTCTATATTCCCCAACAACCTGCAATAAGCCTTGATATTCCTCACTTGCCTGTTCGCCAGCTAGTGCCAATTCATAAAGACGGTCTTCGGCTTCACCCATACGAGTTGTCAACGGCTGCAATTCTCCATAAACCTCTTCAAAGGTTGCGTTTAAATCTCTTGTACTGTTTGCCGTTGCCGTAATCTGTTTTTGAAGGTCAGAAACTGCCTTTGCAGCGTTAATGGCTTCTTTTGAACTTGCCCCGTGTAGCTGTGCCATTTTCGCAAGCTCTTTAATTGCAGCATCCAACTGCGCTTTAAGGTCTTTTTGTGCCTTGGCGTTACGCTCGGTTTCGCTCGTGTTATCGTTGATGCTGTCCGTTGTTCCGTCTATAGCATCACCTAAGTTGTTTACTTCTTTTTGGATTTGGTTTGCATTGGTGTCAAAATTCAACCTAATATTTTGCTCTAAGTTTTCGTTTTGCTCTGCCATTAGTAACCAATTGTTTCAAAATGTAATCGTAATGCTTGAGCTTCCCCAGTCCATTCTTTTAAAATGATTTGAAACTGAGATGGTGAAACAACTTTAAATACGTTTTTCCCAAGACTAGACCCGTTTTGTAGCAAAACAGAACTTGTCGGCACTTGCTCGTACCAGCTTTTTACGATATAATTATTGTTTGGATGTGCGTTTTGAAGATTAACCGTAATAATCGCGTTATTAGGTATAGACACGCACGAAACACCTGTAACGTTTCCTGTAGCACGCAAACGGTCTGACAGCTGAATACCTATTTCTATCCCAACCTCAACGCCTCCAATCGTAAGGTTATTTGCTGTTATATAACCTTTATTTAACGGTATATTACTGCTTGATATTGGTTGAAGTGTTTCTAAGTAATCGATTATAGCGAGTTCAACCGCTCTATGTTCTATTGGCTCAATATTGCTATTGTCTGCTAAGTTTACGTTTACTAAATCCCTTAATTGCGCTATGGTTAAAGCCATTTTTTTTCATAGTATTTTTGCTTTTCGTTATTGTATTTGATATTGTGTTGAATCGTAACCATCAGGGCTGTACATATTAGGTGTTGGTAAAACTCCCTTACCAGTATTGTCAGCAGTTAAATAGTTAAGCAGGTTCAATTTTGCCTTTCCAGTAGTAATGTCAATATTTGCATCTAGAACACTGAAACGGGTTTCACCAATAATTATATCATTTTGAAGTCTAAACCCTGTTGGCGGTTCGTTCCCTCTTGTTGGGTTAACATAGATTTCGGAACTAGGCAAGTATAAATCGAACTTGTGAGAAAGTGAATTAACATTTAAAAGTCTTGTCGTTTGCGCCGAATAATATCTTTGGTACAATGATTCAGTTTTCTCTTTGTTTGCGCTGTCACCGCTCACGTCGTCAATTAGCACGCTGAAACCTAGAGACTGTTTAGTATTTGCAAACCAAGGCAACATTAACATATAACTGTTAATTGGGACGATATTCGTATCAGCTAATAAAAAACCAAGCTCCACACCATTAGACAAATATGTAAGATTGTTATTTACAAATAAAACAAGCTCGGTATTGATTGGTTTGTAACGGTTCTGTTCGTCGGCCGCTTCGTTACTAAATCCATAATACGTTTGCAGATTTGTATTTAAAACACCTCTTGGCGGTATGATTGTATAATTAGTCACGACGCTGTACTCGTTAGCCTTACCGCTGTTATTTTCCTGATTTATTTGTCCGTATTCCAACCCTGCTGTATTACCTGCCACGTAGTCAACGTTAGATTTATACTTGCTCGTTGCGTGTTTAAAGTTGTATTTATTGTATTTATCCTGAACCGATTTTGTATAAGTTGAAGCGTTTACATAAGCTGTGTAATCAACTTCTTTCTTAGCGTAAATCTTATGTTCTTCGTTAACGTCCTCAACACTTAAAATCTGCAATTGGTTTGTATTTACAATCGGGTTATAAATCGATAAGTTGAATGTTTTAAGGAATGATTGAAAGAAATCAACAACTTTCATTTTTGGCAGTGACTGCACAAAATCGATACCTCCTGAAGCCTTGAATTTTTCGCTACCATCTGAAAAACAACGCTGTGCAATTGTATTATAACCCTGTAACCACCCCCCGTCAGCACTGGCGTAACCGTATTGTGTGTATATGTTTGTAACTTCCCAGCTTGCTAGGTCGGCTTTAAATAATAAATAGAATTCAATCGATGGATATAGTTCGTAACCTTCTGTATAATTATCGAAAAGTGTGTCAGGAATATCAACAAATATGTTGTTATTACCTGTCACCATATCAACCGAAGCGTTAAGTATTTCTTCACAGTCTGCAGGTGCTTTTGTTCCGTTCGGTCTTCGTAATGAAATGTTTATTTTACCGCTTGTGGTCTGCAATACAAGGTTTGTCAACTGAACACTAAACCTGATATATTTTGTTGTTCTTTGCAACGTGAAAATATCGGGCATACTTGATGTTGCTTTATCACCAATATTGATTTTAATAGTACCGAAACCATTTTTTAAACTATTAGAAACGTGATACTTAAAAGGGTCTGAACCTATTAAAAAACCAGGCGGTACGTCAGTACCAAAAAACGGGATAATCTCAGGTGTGGCAGGAAGTTGCACACCTTGGTTCATTGCATCGAATATCAATAATTGACAATATATTGTATTGAATTGGTTACTAAAATTAATGACGTTGTTGTCGCTAAGCTTTTCTTCCGAAGCTGCACCGTTAACCCAAACATACATTTCATTAAACATCTTGTCATTTCTAAGTGGCATATTAACCTGCAAGCCGTATTTCTTAAACATCATTTCAACCAACGCACGATAACTAACTGCGGGCTTCAATTCAGTTGTTTCAATTGGCATTAACGTTGCACCGCTATACATTGCACTATATGCAATATTGTCGGTTACGTCCTCAACTTGGCTATAACTCCAAACACGGTTATTTGATGCAAGCGGTGTTATGTAGTTAATTACAATGTCGTTTGCGCTGGTTGTTCCGCTGTTAACATAATCTAATTCCTTGTACAATAATTGTTTTGCGTGTATTGAATCTCTTGCAACTGTTGGCGTAAACTGTAAACTGGTTGAACCTGTTAAGACTGTTGCCAAATCGCTGATTAAGTCCTCCCCGATTCGCTCCTTAAGGCTTTTAAAATCTGTTTCAAAACTTCCTTGTATTGAGGTTATACCATTATTATCATATTTCGCCTCTTCAACATTGAAGTTTCCTGTTAGGTTTAAATTTCCATCTGTGTAAATCTTGCAGGGAAAAGAACCCGTAATATTTGCTTTTAAAACGTCCGTATCACCGAAAAATAATAGAGCCTGCCTATTTTTTGGTGTCGCTGGAATTGTAAAAGAAAGCGAATAAGGCGCAAAAACTTTGCTCAAATCGGTTAGGTCTTTTTGCGTGTATTTTAAGTTAATAGATTCGTTATTGAAAAGGTCTAGTTTTACGTAATCTGTTGAACCGCTAAAAGGTGCTATATAAATTTCTGTAACTACTTGTTGCATTATTTTATGTCAAGTATCTTATTGTTAGTTTCATCAAATTTTAAGGTGTATTCGATGTTAACTTTATTATTAAGCCTCGTAAGGTTTATAAGTTCGTCGGGATTGGTCAGCAGTACTGGTATTTGCTGGAACGTTGAAAAGTAACCGACACTCTCGCTTGTCACTGTATCGTTATCAACTGTAATATTTGTGTTGTCTACCGTTATGTATGTGTTGTCAACTGTTATCCCAGTTATTGTGCTGGTCACTTTCTCACCACTGAAACGGATTAAATAAACCTTTGGACTGTAAACCAGCTCTTCTATTAACTGCGTTGCTGATTCATCTATGTGCCCCGTATTAATCGTGTATGTCTGTGAAACGTTTATTGTGTCTCTAAGGCTTGAATGCACTTGCGAGTTGTTAATCGTGCTTGGGTCTCTAAACATACGGTTAGAGCTGCTTGTCTCGGTTTTATTTGAAATAATTGTTTTGCCAAATGGCGTGAAATAATCCCATAAGCCCAACTTGTTTAAAAAAACAATCAAATAACTGTCCAGCGCACAAAACGTTTGTCTTGATAGCGGTATGATTTTGCTTTGCAATATCATATTACCACTTGTACAGGTTTCAACGCTTTGACCAAGATTGAAAGTGTTTTCAAAATAGTTGTCAATTGACTGGTTGTAATATCTGTAAGGCGTTGATTTAAAAATATCTGATTTATTCGGGTTCAATCCGTTTGTTGAACCTGTGTTTTGTTCGTAGTTCCATCGATAGCCAAGCGTTGCGAAGTATGTAGGACTTACAACCGTATTTTGTACTATAGCGTTGGTCGTTGGTTCTTCTTCCAAGACTTCGCTGATAAGTTGATAAAAAACGCCTTGCCCAGTTTGGGCCGCAAGTGTGTAGGGATTCCAAGCAAATTGAGGTTGGTTCGTGTTTCTTGCGTTCTCAGGACTGACAAGCCAAGCTTTGATTAAATCAGCAATGTTAACCGTAATGTAATCGTCTGCACGGCTTACAATTTCTTTTGCTATGATTTGGTTTGCATCACCGAGTGTTTTGCTTTGGTCGGTGTTCCAAATCCAAAGGTAATGCGTTACTTTTTTTATCAGATTTCCAACATTAAGAGCTGTCTGTCTAATGTGAATTGGACTATTGCAAAATTGGATTTTATCAGGTGTATCGATTATTGTTTTTAAGTCATTGGTTAGATTAGGCATTACTTGTGAATGGTTGTAAAAGTATTTGCGTTATGTTGGTTATTATGGTTTTCGTTGCTTCGGGCGTGTGCCTGTCAACCGACACTAATAACTCGTTGGGCTTTTGGTATGCTCCGTAATAAACTTGTCCAAGCATTAGTGTTGTGTCGCCCTCAACCCTGTAGTTTATCGAATCTCTAAGCGTTCCACCTGCTTTGTTAAGCGTTCCAGCTGGGCGCACTCGGTCAGTCGTGTAGTAAGTATCTTTTGCAACCCTAGAATTTTGCTTTGCTTCCTCATAAATGGTTTCGCCAAGCTTAAGAAGTTCTTCTTTGATAATCTTGTCGGCTTCGATTTGTTCTTTGGTTCGTCTAGTTCTCTGAATCGCCATCTTTTTTGCGTCTCTCTTTGAGTGTGTTCAGCAACTTTCTAAGATTTGAAGTTGTCTGTTTATTGCTGGTGCTTGGCGTTGGTGATTTTTCCAACGCTCGACCGCTTTTTAAAACCGTTCTTTCTTTTGTCTTACCGTTGAAGTCTGTACCGATTACCTGATATTCGACACCTTTCGGCATTAGTCTGCGGGCATTCGCTTCCAATTGTGAATTAATCCCACTTGGGTTGTCTTCACCATAAAAACCGTAATACATCTGTCTGAAAATGTACTTGCCGTTAGTTACAGTGTAGCTGATGGAACGTTTTAGCGTTCCTTGGTCAACGTGGGCAGTTCGTTTGGATTCGTCAACAATCTGCTGGGCTATTACTCGTATCTCTGCATCTGTCAGCATATCGTGCCTGCATTAGGGATTGCAAGCTCTAAATCGAATTGCACACCATCTAGCGAATTGCGAGACCAGTTTTTTAATTGTCTTAGAGTTGACTGTGATTGTATTTCAATATTCAAATCATTGTAGCCTCTAAGCAATTTATTTAAAAGCTTGTGAGCGATTGAATGTGTTTCGCTTACGTTGTCGATATAGTTCGAGTTTGTAAGCAGTTTGTTGTCGGTTATATCTGTTCGAGTGTCACGCTGCTGAACTATCGTAATGCGATAATTTGCTGAGATTTGACTTTCTGTTATGTCCGTATCTTGCAGGTCTAAATTAACCAGCGGGTAAATGTTGGCTATTTGGGTATCAATTTGAAGTGTTGGTAACGTTGAAATTGTGTTTACCAGTTCATTCTTTTGAAACTCTTTTACAAGCCAATCGTTGATTTGATATATTTCATTCATTTAATTTTTAAGTGTTAATGCTACTTTATGTTTTCAACCATACGCTTACGCAGTAAGTATTCGGCTTGGAATAAAAAACGGTCGGTGTTCCATTTCTCTACCTCGGGTATCTTTGTAAAGTCTCCGTTGGTAAGCAAATAAAACATTTCCATATAGCCTCCATAATGCTCATTAAACGCTTTACGCTCGTACGTGCCTTGCGTTTCCTCTTGGTGGGGTTGGTAGATGTAAGGCGGGTTGAAGATGTACGGGTAACGCTCTTTATAGTCTAATAAGCTTACAAGAAAGACTTTGTAATTACTTCAACTTCGGCAAGGCTCACTTTATGAACATCAACTGGTATCAATTTGTATTTTGGCTTAAGGAGTATCTGCAAAAGAGCTTCAAAATCATTTTCACGCTGGAATGTATCAACGTCAATAAATTTGTCGATTATGCTTAAATCACCGTCGTATTTGTATCGAAACTTAACCTGCTTCGGGTTGGTGGTTATCGCCTTGTTAAACGCTTCCAAATCGGTTGTTTTGAAATGTTCTTTAACCTTTGCCCTAACAAGTTCCAAATCGGTTTCATTTCCTTTAATTTCTTCGCCAAACTTAACCAGCGTCAAATATGGAATGTCGTTTTTGGTTTTATAAATTCTGTCTGTTACTCTCATTACTTGCTGATATCGTTTTTTAATTGCTGGTACTGGTAAACCGCTTTAAGCAATCCCAAATCAACTGTTGCATTATCGGGAAAAAGTTCTTTGAATACCTTTTCACTTTCTAGCTCTGCTTTTTTCAATTCCCTGTATTCTGCTTTTAGAATCGGAAAAAAGCTAACAAGCATTTTAATGTTATTTTCTTTGTTGTCCGCTGACTGCGATTTGCAACCCGCACAACCTGTATTTTTTGTCATAGTTTTATTTTTATAATACTTGTGATTTCATACCGTAAAGCTTTTTGAAAACTGCATAACCTCCCGCTTCAGTAATGTGGTCATAACCGCCTGACTTGTCAGGAATACCGTTTTTGTAAATTTGATTTTCCAGTGCTTCGGTATAGTTTGGACACTTTTCGTCGTTTACGTAATAGTTCCCATTTTCAAATGCTAAATTGACACCGTTAACCCTGTCGCTGATACTTGGATTTTTACGTGGCGCATCGATTATAAAACCGTTTGACTTGATAATATCGAAATTACTAGCTCCGTTACTGGCTCTTGCTGAACCCGAAGCATCAGGAATAACAAAGATTTTGAAACCTGCAAAGCGTTCTTTCAAAATGTCGCAAACATCTTGGGTATTAAACCCGTTGGTTATCTCGTCCACTGCGTGCAAAACACCGTTTCTTAAGACGTGTACAACCGCATTCATTTTGGTAACGTTAAAATCCAATCCGATAAAAAGAGCATCACCTGATTGGATTACTTCAACGCTCTTATTTATCTTACGATTGAACGATTTATATACGCTCGAACTATTTAAATTGACAAACTCACCGTTGATGTAGGCATTAAATAAAGCTTCGCTGTAAGATTCCCTTAAGGTTTCGATATAATTTGCTGGCAAAAATGGATTGTCATACGTTCTTGCTCTAATTACCCTCTTGTTTGAAGTAAATTCTTTGACAAAAAACTCGTATAACCAGCCGAACCCTTCGGGCGTTGAAACAGTATCGACGCAATTCGGCTCATTATTTGGCAGTTTAAGCCTATTTCGTCCTAGGATTCTAACGAAAATATCAGCCATTTTGCCCTTTGGCAACGTATCTGCTTCGTCAATCATACTGTATGCAACCTCATAACCAACTATCTTGTTGGGGTCTGCCATATTGCGAAGCAGGATTTTACCGTAATCTGTAGTAATTGTATTGTCGTGCTTGTTTATCTTGAACTTAATGCCAAAATCCGTTAGTATTTCACTGAACTTAGGCAAAGCAATATCTTTGATAAGCGCATACGTTGGCAAGTAATACGCTACATTAAGTCCATTGTACTCGATTTTTTTAATGACTGTCTTTAGTACTCCCGCGTGTGACTTTCCAGCACCATAACCGCCAATTAAAGCAGTATGCACCGCTTTGGATAATAAAAACTCCTTTTGGTGTTTAAGTGGTTTAATCGTCAGCTGCATTCACATCAATAAATCTAATAGCCGTTATAGGTGAACTGGTTGCATCGTCAACGATTACTTTCTCACCGTATTTGTTAGGGTTCATTTTACCCAAAGCCCATTTGATTGTATTGATTTTAATACGCCTGTCTTCAACGCTGTCTTTTACAATCGTTTCGTATAGCTCACCGTTGCGATATTTCTTGATTTCTTTCGGGCTTTCGCTGTAAGCGATTCGTAGCATTTCATCAAACAAATGCTGTTCTCTGTGCTTTTGCGCATCGTGGTACAAAAGTTTAAGCTCAGGGTTTTGGTTCAGCCAGTAGTTAAATGTTGAAATAGAAACAACGCCATAGCTTTGCAAGGTCTGCGTTAGCGGGCTGCCTGTTGCTATATCGTCGCAAATGCGCATTACTGCATCCTGTTTCTCTTCATCTGTAAATTTTTTGTATTTGCTCATACTGATATTATAGTATGAGGTCAAAAAAAAGTAAAACCTAAGCGTAGTATTTTTTTAATATTTCATTGCTTCTTAGCTTTTTAAGTATTCCGTTTAGCTTTTTCCACATCAATTGTGTTGGTGCTTTGCTAAGCTGGTCAGGCGCAACATTCCAATTGCTTCCAATCTTGGCAAGCGTTAGTTTTTCCTCATAGCAAAAGCGTTTGAGCAAAATATCGGTTTCCTCTTCGGTGCAAATCTGCTGCACAATAATCCAAAATAGTTGTCTATCAAAATCGCTTTCGTTCTCGGGGTCGGGTTCAAAATCGTCGATACTTAAAAAGCAGGGCTTGGTGTAGTCTTCTTTATTTTGGGCCGCAATTGGAACACTCACAATATTATTTACCTGCTTCAACCCTCTTTGTATTTCATTTGTGATGCATCTAGTTGCGTACGTGGAAAATCTAATATTTTTATCAGGGTCAAAGTTTTCGATTGCATTGACCAGTCCAATAAATCCGTATTGCTCTATGTCGTCAATGTCGGGTGACTGATATTTTTTAGAAATTGAAAAGACCAGCTTAACGTTTGCAAAAAAAATTTTGTCTCTTATCTGTTGGAATTTGTTTTGTTTGTATTCTGAAAAGAGTTTTATAAGTTCTTCGTACTGTAACTCTTTATTTACATTTTTAATTTCTTTATGAAATTGTTTCATTATTTTATATAAGTTTATAAAATAATTATAGTCCTTACTTATAAATTGTAAATACCTCTAAACAACATAAATGTAAAATGACATTAGTTTATATTTTCTTATTAGTAATCGCTGTTTTTGTTATTATGTCTTTTGTGAGTTTACGAAAAATTCAAAAGCAAAATAACCAATACAATTACAATGGAATAAGTGATGACCGATACTATGAATTGAAGTATAAGTTGCAATTCATAACTTCTGTTGGTGTTATAGTGATAGCGGTGGCTGGCTTTTTTGGCGTAGATAAATACGAAAATTTCGTAGCATCATTTCAAAAAAAAACCGATTCCTTGGATACTAAAATAAAATTGTTTGACCAAAAGATAAAATCATTGGATTCTAACATTGTAAAATATGATACTAGAATAAATGCTTATGATATTTTTCTGAGAAAAATGGATTTAAGCAAAGTCAAATTTTCTAAAGAAATGCTTGCATCCAACAAAGGTCTATTAGCATTAAAGGACACAATAAATAACATCAAAAAAAGAAATGTACTAGATAAAAGCTTTTATGTAATCGATAATTTACAAATTAGTAATTATGAAAATAATGCGACAGCTGAAATTAACAAAAAGTTCTATTTCAGAGATATGACAACAATAATCGGCGACCAATTACCAATATTTTTCCAGAAGCCTGTTGTTTTTGTAATACCGCAATCTAGTGCTGATATATCTTTAATCGAAGTCACAAATGAATATATTATTGTTGATTATGGAATGTTTCAACATAACGGTAATAAAGAAGTTCCTAAATCATTTGCTTTTGGATTATTAATTGCAAGAAAATCAGAGTAATCTAGTAAAACTTTCTATAATGAAAAACCCCTAGACAGAAGCAGTTTTGCTAACTACTC
Organism: Flavobacterium nitrogenifigens; assembly: GCF_003254565.1. Classification (GTDB taxonomy): domain Bacteria; phylum Bacteroidota; class Bacteroidia; order Flavobacteriales; family Flavobacteriaceae; genus Flavobacterium; species Flavobacterium nitrogenifigens. Next base: position 48,744 of record NZ_QJRI01000175.1, on the reverse strand, counting down.
AAATTGGCTAATTTCGAATTTTTGTTCAATACAATCAGATATAAAATGACCAAACCAATTACAACAATTATACACGACACCATTGTTATTAGAGATACAATATATAAAACTCTTTCAACAACAAAAATTGATAAAGCAGATATATATAAAGACATACTTGAAAATCAAACTGAAACTTACAATACTATTCTAGTGGTATTTCTTGGAATAATTGCTTTGTTTGCTGGGGCAACTTATCTTTACAATACTAAAATTGCAAAGTCAGAAATGATTAAGCACGCTGATGAAATCTTTAATAAAGAAAAAGATGTCATATTGTCAAAAATCAAGGAAGATTTTGAGGAAGAAATGAATATGATGAAAGGGGACAATGCAAGATTGTATGCAGTAAACTCTAATGGTACAGAAGGTCACAAAATAGCAACTAGCTTACATTGGTGGTGTTTGTGTATAGACTACTATCGCTTAGCAAAAAATGGAGCCGCTGTACGATTCGCTGTCGAAAATGCAATTGTAATGGGAAACAAAAGCCTAACTAAACGGGTAGAATGCAAAGAAAAACTTTTACAAATAGTGCCAAATATTGAAACGTTAATTACAATTTTTGACAAACTCCCTGATGAACTCAGTGATGAAAAAAAAGAACTTAAAAAAATAATAACAGATATATTTTCAACAACAACCAAATCATAAATTTAAATAAACACGATGAAGAAAACTATGCCAAAACTAGGAATATTAATTTGACAAAGAAAATAGACCTGAAAATCTTAATTTAGTGAAAAATGGCTAATCAAGAATTAAAAGCAAAAATAATAGAGTTGGAAAACAAGTTAGCTGCTCTGAAATATTCGAAAGAAGAATTTGGAGATGTACAAGATTCCGAAATACAAACAGTCATTAATGAGATTAAAAAATATAAAAGACAACTTAAATTGAATAACATATTCAATTATATTAACCGCATTTTGAATAGAAAAATTACTAAGTAAACAAGTGAAGTTTTTTTTATCTTCAGCACTTAGATGCAAATAAGAAATAATTCACACTTGGATGTTATCCAGTGTCAAAAGCTTTCTTAAGCGGTCGTAAATCATTTTTAAACTCCATACATTAAATAAATACAAGATTAGAAATAGTATGATGCGGACTTCTAAAAGGTCTCTGATTCATTAATCCGACTTCTTTTAATTTCCCCGCAACGCTATGAATTTTAGTGGTTTCCAAAGCTTCACGCAAAGTCATTGGAGGCAAAATACTCGGAACACGTTTGGCCAGCATGGTTTTTCCTGCTCCTGGCGGACCAATCAAAATAATATTATGTCCGCCCGCTGCTGCGATTTCCATACAGCGTTTTATACTTTCTTGCCCTCGTACATCTGAAAAATCATGTTCTGGAAAATCTAATGTTTTATAAAATTCTGCGCGTGTATCAATAACTGTGGGTTCTAACGTTCCTTTTCCTTTAAAAAAATCAACTATTTCTTGAAGATTAGAAACCCCATACACATCTAAACCTGCTACAATAGCCGCTTCTTTTACATTCTGAATTGGGAGAAAAAATCCTTTATAACCTTCTTCTTTGGCTTTGATTGCAATGGGCAATGCACCTCGAATAGGCTGCAAACTTCCATCTAGAGAAAGTTCTCCCATAATAATATACTGTTCAATTTCTGGCGCTTTTATCTGATCTGAACCGACCAAAATTCCCATTGCCAATGTCAAATCGTATGAAGAGCCTTCTTTTCGAAGGTCGGCAGGAGCCATATTGACTGTAATTTTCTTTCCCGGAAAATTAAACCCGTTATTTTTTAAAGCAGCCGCAATTCTAAAACTGCTTTCTTTTATAGCATTATCTGGAAGTCCAACTAAATGATAACCAATCCCTTTATCCATATGAACCTCAACTGTAATCGTTGTGGCCTCAACTCCAAATACGGCACTTCCGTAAACTTTTACTAACATAAATTATCCTTTCATTAATTGTTTTTAAAACTAATGAAAAAATAATTAAATGTAAATATTTTATTACAAAATAATTTAATACTAAAAAGGCAACCCGATTTGATTTTTAATCTCCTCCACTATTCTACTCAAATCCAAACAATTCTGATGTGACCAAAGTGTACTTTCAATTTCATTATTCAGAATACAATTTTGACATTCTATTATTTCATGCGAATATCCTTTTCCTAAAGTTGGTAAAGTAAAAGTGGCTTCTTTTTCTTCATTTATAAATAGAGAATAACCATTGGCTATAAACCACGGAGCATTTAATTCTATTCGACCTTTTGTTCCTGAAATGATCGCTTTCATATCAGATTCAGAAACTATAGAAGCATGCAAAACAGATTGAGCTGTTTCGTATTGCAAAATCATCGAAGTCTGCAAATCGATATCATTTTTATGTTTGATTGCTTTTGCTACGATCTCTTTTGGTTTTCCTAATAGTATATAAGACAGAAATAAAGGATAAACACCAATGTCAAACAAAGCTCCGCCACCCAATTCTTTATCAAAAAGTCTTTTGTTTTCTGTTTCACTTCCGTGAAAGGCAAAATCGGCTTTTATATAATTTACGTCTCCAATTATTCCGTTTCCAATTTTTTGAAGAACATCTTGAACTGAAGGGATAAATCTTGTCCAAAAAGCTTCCATAAAGAATACATTATGTTTTTTAGACGCTCCTATCATTCTTTGGGCATCTTGATAAGACAAAGACATCGGCTTTTCGCAAAGTACATGTTTACCTTTTTCTAAAGCTTTTATAGATAATTCGGCGTGCGAATTATGAGGAGTTGCAATGTAAACAACCTCAACTTCTGAATCTTCAAAAAGCAAATCATAAGAATTGTATATTCTTGAAGCATTAAATTTTCCTCCAAATTCCTCGGCTTTAGCTAAATCTCTTGAAGCAACTGCTGTCAGCTCAGCGTTTTCAACCAATAATAAGTCTGACGCAAATTGGCTTGCAATGTTTCCCAATCCTACTATTCCCCATTTAATTCTTCTATTTCCCATTCTTATATTATAATCATCAAAATTGTTAAAAAGATTAAAAAATATCCTTTACAACATGTATAGAGCATTTTTTAAACAACAAATATCTATTATCCTACAAAAAATAGCAATCAATTACCCCAAAAATTATCAAAAATGACAGTAAGTGAAAAAAAAATGTTGCCAAATTGTAAATTTTAAGTTTGTTTTAAGAAATTCACGCAAAATCATGGGGGTTAAATTTTAAATTTAACAAAAATTAAACATCAAACCCTATTTTTTTATGGGGTATTAAATCATTTTATACTTTTATAAAAAATTTAAAACTAAATAACTATGCGAAAAATTATTTTAAGTGTGATTCTTATCACGATTTTGGTCCTAACCTTTATTTCGAACTTTATCATTGCAGACAACCCAATTCCTGCAGAAGCTGTAAAGTTTGATACGGGAGATACTGCTTGGATGATCGTTGCAACTGCTTTTGTATTGTTAATGACACCAGGACTAGGATTTTTCTACGGAGGTATGGTAGGTAAGAAGAACGTAATTAGTACTATGCTTCAAAGTTTTATGGCAATGGTAATTGTTACAATTTTATGGGTTGTTGTTGCTTTTGGATTGGCTTTTGGTCCTACAATTGGAGGAATCATCGGGAATCCATCTTCTAATTTATTCTTTGAAGGTGTTGGAACTAGCACTGCTTGGAGCCTTGCCCCAACGATTCCTTTTATGTTATTCGCATTATTTCAAGCAAAATTCGCCATCATTACACCTGCTTTAATTACAGGTGCTTTTGCAGAACGTATTCGTTTCTGGGCTTACTTGTTATTCATGGTTTTATTCATAATCCTTATATATGCTCCATTATGCCACATGACTTGGCATCCTGATGGATATTTCTTTAAAATGGGAGTTCTTGATTTTGCTGGAGGAACTGTAGTTCACATGAGCGCTGGATGGGCGGCATTGGCTGGAGCTATCTTCTTAGGAAAAAGAAAAGTTCAAAAAGTTAATCCTGCTAGAATTACTTATGTATTATTAGGAACTGGTTTACTTTGGTTCGGATGGTTTGGTTTCAATGCTGGATCTGCATTAGGAGCAAATGGTCTTGCTACTCAAGCTTTAGGAACAACTACTGTTGCTGCTGCAGCTGCTGCAATGGCTTGGGTTTTTCTTGATAAAATCTTAGGACATAAATTATCTGCTCTTGGAGCTTGTATCGGAGCTGTTGTAGGTCTTGTTGCTATTACGCCTGCTGCTGGTTTCGTAAGTATTCCTCACGCCATCTTTATTGGTTTATTCTCTGCAATTGTAAGTAACATTGTTGTGAGCAAATTCCCTAAAGGAAAAATCGATGATGCTCTTGACGTATTTGCTTGTCACGGTGTTGGTGGTATGGTAGGTATGCTTTTAACAGGTGTTTTTGCTTCAAAAGCTATCAACCCTGCAGTTGGCGATAATCAAGGTTTAATCTTCGGAACTCCAACTTTATTCATCAACCAATTAACTGCTCTTGTTGTGGTTTCGATCTTTGCTTTTGTTGCTTCTTATGCATTGTTTTTCATCGTAAACAAAATTACTCCGCTAAGAGTTACAGAAGAAAAAGAAGAACTAGGATTAGACATCTCTCAACACGGAGAATTCTTATAAGAATAAATTCCCTTTCTCACATTACTTGATAAATAAAAAAGCACTCTAAATTTGACTTAGAGTGCTTTTGCTTTTGAATTAATCCCTTTTATATTTTAGATTTTAGAATGTAGATTTTAGATTTTCTTATCTTGCTTCTACAATCTTTCTTCTATTCTCTTATTTAAAATTCGAAATTCCTTCTTTTAGCCATTGCAAATATTCTTCTGTACTCACATAACTAATTGTTGGCTTTTTACTGTTCAAATTATTCCCTTCTAAATCTGTAATTACATACAAAGGCTGCGTGTTGGTTTTATATTTAGAAATCATAAAATCTGTCCATTTATCTCCAACAGTGATGATTTTATCTCCTGCTTCAGTTGTAAACTGTTCTTCTTTCGGCAATTCACGTTTATCATCAACATAAAGCGAAATCAAAACCACATCATTTTTAAGAATTGGCAAAACTGAAGGATCAGACCAAACGTTGTTTTCCATTTTTCTACAGTTCACGCAAGCATAACCAGTAAAATCAAGCATAATTGGCTTATTGATTTCTTTTGCATACGCTAATCCGTCTTCGTAATCATGAAAAACCATAATTCCGTGAGGGCCTAATTCTGCTCCTTCCGGCATGCCTTTTATAGATTCTGCAGAAACCGCTCCGTTTCCTGAACCCCCTACTCCAAACGGACTTTCGCTATATTGCGGAGGTGGCGGAAATGCACTGATTAATTTTAAAGGAGCTCCCCAAAGTCCAGGAATTAAATACATGGTAAATACAAATGTCAATAATCCTAAATACAATCTTCCAACAGAAATATGATTGGTCGGACTATCGTGAGGCAATGTAATTTTTCCGAATAAATATAAAGTCAAAGCTCCGAAAATGGCAATCCAAATAGCAATAAATACTTCTCTTTCTAAGAAATGCAATTGTAAAACCAAATCGGCATTTGATAAAAATTTGAATGCCAACGCCAGCTCTAAAAATCCTAAAACTACTTTTACAGTATTTAACCATCCTCCAGATTTTGGTAAAGAGTTTAACCATCCTGGGAACATTGCAAATAACATAAACGGAAGCGCTAATGCCAAAGAGAATCCTAACATTCCAACAATTGGAGCAATTCCACCATTTGAAGCGGCTTCAACCAATAAGGTTCCAACAATTGGTCCTGTACAAGAGAATGACACAATTGCCAAAGCCAAAGCCATAAATAATATTCCGATCAAACCGCCTTTATCTGCTTGCTGATCTGCCTTATTTGCCCATGAATTTGGAAGCATAATTTCGAAAGCTCCCAAAAATGAAGTAGCAAAAATGACCAAAATCACAAAGAAAATCAGGTTAAACCAAACATCGGTTGATAAAGCATTTAGAGCATCTGCACCAAATATTTTAGTTACAATAAGACCTAAAATCACATAAATTGCAATGATCGAAAATCCGTAAATAATCGCGTTTCTAATTCCTTTTGCACGGCTTTTACTCTGTTTTGTAAAGAAGCTCACCGTCATTGGAATCATTGGGAAAACGCAAGGCGTTAACAATGCTGCAAATCCTGATAAAAAGGCAATAAAAAAGATTGACCACAAACTTCTTGCAGGTGCCGGTGCAGGAATTTCTTCTTTAGCAGTTTCTACTGTTTTCTCTACTTTTTGCTGTACAGCTTCTTCCTTTTTAACGGTATCAACCGCCAAGCCAGCAACTTTTGTTTCGTCTAATTTTGCCTCAGCTACAACTGGAACCTCATCCATTTTAAAAGTTGAAGGAACTGCAATAGAGAATTTTTTATTTGAATTGATACAAACTTCTTTACAAACCTGAAAATCAAACTCTACATCTACCGTTTTTAAATTTGGGTTTATGATTTTAATTTCTTGTTCAATATGTGCTTTTCCTTCAAAGAAAGTTTCATCTACACCAAAAACGTCATTAAAAGCTGTTCTTGTTTTACCTTCTTTGGCTTTTCCAACCAACTCGTAATTTCCTTTTTGGTTTTTAAACGAAATTTCCAAAGCAAGCGGGCCGCCGTCTGGTGTAAACTGAGAATACATATGCCAGTCTTTTTCGATCGTTCCATCAAAAATCAAAATGACTTTATCTCCTTTTTTCTCCATTTTAGAAGTCCATTTTACTGGTTCTAATATTTGAGCATTACTTGCTAATGCAAAAAAGAAAAAGAGTAAAAAAGCAGTTATTTTATTCCAGATACTTTTCGAAATTATCGACTGATGGGCTTGAGTAAAGTTCATTATTGTAATTCTATTTTTAGTATTTTATTTGTGGCTTTTTCTATTTTAAAACGTTCGTCCTGTCTCATTCCAACTACCCAGACTATTTGATCGTCTGAGCACAAAATCCATGTTTTCTCCTTTTCGATCAAGGATAGTTTTTCATCTTTAAAAAGCTTGCTTACTTTTTTCGATTTTCCATGCATTCCAAAAGGCTGAAAAACATCGCCTTCTTTCCATTTACGCAAAATCAAAGGATAGCGGATTTTATCAGAATCGACAAATATAACTTTATTTGAACCGAATGTTGTGTGACCTACGTTACAAAGACTCATTTTTAAGGGAAAATTAACTTCTGTATCGCTTTCGCCGATTTCATATTCGTCTTTTTCTGATGTTTCAAAAAACGGACTTAAAATGAGTGTTTCTCTATTCTTCAACAATCTAAATTCCTCTGAAAGAACTTGTTTACCCGATTGGCTTTCTATTAAATCATAAATATCATTCCAAGCCGAAAAACCAAATTCTTTCAGCCATTGATACAAATACGATTTATAATTAGGGAGTTTTTTTAGCTGATTTAAATCGAAATGAATATCATCTCCTTCTTCTTTTGCTACTTGCTGATACACCATAATCGATGCATCTTCAACCATTTCTTTTGATTCTTGAAGAAAAGATTGTGTTTTCTGAAAAGCATCCAAAAAATTCGGGTTGATTTCTTTTAAAACAGGAACCAAATTATGGCGGATTTTATTTCTGAGATATTTTGTCGATGCATTACTGCTATCTTCTCTCCATTCTATCTTATTTTCTTCTGCATATTTCAAAATTTCTTCTCTTGAAAAAGGAAGCAACGGACGAATAATTTTATCGTTTTGCTCAGGAATTCCGGTTAAGCCTTCTAGACCTGTTCCGCGAGTTAAGTTGATGATAAAAGTTTCCAGATTATCATCGGCATGATGTGCCGTTAGAATATAATCGAAGTTTTTTTCTTCTAATAATTCATAAAACCAACTATAACGAAGTTCCCTTGCCGCAACTTGCGTAGAGAGTTTATAATCTTTAGCAAAAGCTTCTGTATCAAAATGAGTGGTAAAAATCAGGATATTATTCTGATCGCAATAGTTCTGAATAAATTCCTGATCTCCAAAACTTTCTAGTCCGCGAAGTTGGAAATTGCAATGTAAAACGGCAATTTCATAAGGTAATTGATTCATTAAATGTAACAAAACCATACTGTCTAAACCTCCACTTACAGCCAGAAAAAGCTTTTTTTCGGCTAAAAACGGAAATCTGGATACGATATGATTTTGAAATTTTAAAAACATCTGATAAAAGTAAAAAATTAAATTTGATCTATTTTTAAACGAAATGTTAAGCATTGTTTTTCTGCCACGAATTCACGAATTATTTTTTTATGCTCATGGCGCATATTTTTTTTTACCACAAATTTCCACAAATTATTTTCTTCAACTAATAGCCACAGATTAAAGGATTAAAAAGGATTTAAAAAATCTGCGTAAATCTTTTTTAATCTGAGGCGAAAAAATATGCGTCATGATTAAAAATAATTCGTGAATTCGTGGCGAAAAAAAAATTACTGCAAAACTTCGTGCATTGCTTTTGCTTTCAATAAACATTCTTCATATTCTTTTTCTGGAATTGAAAGTGATGTTATAGCACTTCCAACCGAAAAAGAAACATATTTATTTTCCTGACTATATAAAATGCTTCTGATTACGACATTAAAATCAAAATCGCCTTCAGGCGTAAAATAACCAACCGCACCGCTATATAATCCTCTTTTGGTTTCTTCTATTTTTTCGACAATTTCCATTACTGAAATTTTTGGCGCGCCAGTCATGCTCCCCATAGGAAAAGTCGTTTTCAAAACCTCCACTGCCGAATATTTAGGATCTAATTTTGAAGTAATCGTAGAAATCATCTGATGTACTTGCAAAAACGAATAAATTCCGCAAAGTTCTTCAACCTCAACCGAGCCTTTTTGCGCTGTATGCGATAAATCATTTCGAACCAAATCGGTTATCATGATATTTTCAGCACGTTCTTTGACATCAGAGGCTAAAATATTTTTTGATTTTTCGTCTTCAGCTAAATCAGCAAAACGTTTTGAAGTTCCCTTAATTGGCTGCGAAATAATCTTATCTCCCACTTTTTTCAAATAGCGTTCAGGAGAAGCAGAAAGCAAATATTGTTGGTAATTTTTAAAGAAAACCGAAAAAGGCGCTTGCGAAATCTCATTCAGTTTCAAAAACTTTTCTAATGGATTTATAACGGCATTTTCAGCATAAAATTCCATACAGAAATTGGCTTCGTACATATCCCCAATATGAATATGATGGAGCATTTGATTCACTTTTTCAACATACAATTCTTTCGAAATGCGTTGCTGTATGATTATCGTTTCTTGACTTTCGCCTTTTGACTTTTGACTTTCGATTATCTCATTAAAATCTTCTTCAAGCTCATCATCGCAAAGCATTAAATACTGAATTTCGAGTTCATTTCCTTTTAGTATAAAAACCTTTTTAGGCTGAAAGAAAAACAAATCGGGAAAATGTAAACCATCAAAATTATTAGACTGAAGATTTTCAATATCGTTCTTTAAATCATAAGAAAGATATCCAAAAAGCCAGTCTTTTGTGTTTTGCTGATATTGTTTTAAATCTTCAAAAGCATTATAATAATCTGTTTTTAAAGAGGTAAAAGCATCAACTGCCAAAATGCAGTCAAAACTTGAATACTGCTGCGGATAAGAATTACTGTCTAGAAAAACGACTTCGCGAAATTGCTGCGCCCAACTTAAAAGCTGTTCCTTAAACAGTCTCGGATTGGCAATATTTTTATGGATGGAAACTCTCAAAAATGGTAATTTTAAAGGTCAAAATTACGACAAAATTATTTCATTAGAAGAAAACAAAAAAATATTCAAAATGATTTGGATTACATTGCAAAACTGTTAAAAAGACATTCATTTTATAAGAAAAAATTCGTTATATTTGATATACAATTAGATTAATCCAAAAACAGTATTGATTTGATTATAGAATCCTTAAAAAAGAACCTCAAAAAAAGTTAATTTGTGATTCTCTTTTAGGCTTTTAGATTGCATTTCTTCCAATAACTTAATTAATTTTTTAACCTTAAAAAAATCCTAAGTATTATGAAAATTGCCACAATTATTGTCCGCGTTTTAATTGGCCTTTTGCTACTGTTCGCCTCTATCAGTTATTTTTTCCACCTAATGCCTGAGCCTGAAACTACAGGGAATTTTAAAGCATTTAATGTAGGTTTAATGGCTTCGACGTATTTAATGCCAATGGCAAAATCTATCGAGTTATTGTGTGGTATTGCATTTGTATCTGGGCGTTATGTAACTTTAGCAAACATCTTGATCTTACCGATTACGGTAAATATTTTGTTTATCAATTATTTCCTTACTCCAGATGGTCTGCCAATTGCAGCTCTTCTTTTTCTAGGAAACCTATTCTTGATTTACAGATACTGGGATAATTATAAAAGTGTTTTTACTGCATAAGTATTTTTCAAATCGAAATAAAAAAGTCCGTCAATGTTATCTGACGGACTTTTTATTTTTAATTTACCTTATCGTGTTTTACCCAAACCAAATCGGTTACTATATATCCGATTTCCTGAGCTTTGATAAGAAAATCTGCTTTTACACTTTCCGGAATTGTTTTTTCTCTAGAAAGTATCCACATATATTTTAAGCTTTCACCAGCCACAAGTGCGTATTTGTAATCAGAATCGATTGCTACGACATTGTAACCAGAATAAAAAGGACCAAAAAATGAGACTTTCAGCATACCAATGTTGTCTTTTTTGACAAATCTAGCTTTCCCGACACTTTGTTCCCATTTGTCTTTTTTGACATTATAGCCCTTATTATCGACTTTTATTGTTTTATCTTCATTTAAAGAATACTCGGCCGTTACATTATTGAGATCTTTTTCCCATTTGTAATCCAATCTGGCAATTTCATACCATTTTCCGAGATATTTTTTGCTGTCAAAGTTTGCAACAGCTTGTGCATTTTTGGGAATTCCGCCTCCGCATGAGTACAGCGCGAGTCCAATTCCTGCTCCGATCAAAACCGGTACTACATATTTCGTTTTCATAATCCTATCTTTTTAATTATCATAAAGATAGCACCTGAAATACACATCTAATTTACAAAATTATTTTTGATTATTATATTATACAAAGCATAAAAAAACCGTCTCGTTTTTTAACGAGACGGTTTAAATATCTTTGAACGTAAATTATACGTGTAAAGCTCTATTTTCTGTCGCTGCCAATGCCGCTTCTTTTACCGCTTCCGCGAAAGTTGGATGCGCGTGGCTCATTCTTGAAATATCCTCAGCAGAAGCTTTGAATTCCATTGCAGTAACTGCTTCAGCAATTAAATCTGCTGTACGAGCACCAATCATGTGAACACCTAAAACCTCATCTGTTTTCTCATCAGCCAAGATTTTTACGAATCCGTCTAAGTCAGCACTTGCTCTTGCACGTCCTAAAGCTTTGAATGGGAAACTTCCAGATTTGTATTTTACTCCAGCAGCTTTCAATTGCTCCTCAGTTTGTCCAACTGCAGCAACTTCTGGCCAAGTGTAAACTACACCAGGAATTAAGTTATAATCGATATGTGGTTTTTGACCAGCTAAAATTTCAGCAACCATTACTCCTTCCTCCTCTGCTTTGTGTGCTAACATCGCTCCACGAACAACGTCACCAATTGCATAAATATTTGGAGTACTAGTTTGTAAATGGTCGTTTACTTCAACTTGACCTCTATCTGAAATTTTAACTCCAGCTTTGTCAGCGTTTAATCCGTCTGTATAAGGACGACGACCAACAGAAACTAATGAATAATCTCCTTCTAATGTAATAGTTTCTCCTTTTGCATTTTCAGCCTGAACTACAACAGCATCACCGTTTCTTTCAACCGATTTTACTTTGTGAGAAACGTAAAATTTCATTCCTTGTTTTTTCAATACTTTAGTCAATTCTTTAGAAAGAGCTCCGTCCATTCCAGGAATGATTCTGTCCATGAATTCAACTACAGAAACCTGAGCTCCTAAACGAAGGTAAACTTGTCCAAGCTCGATTCCGATAACACCACCACCGATGATAACTAAATGTTTTGGAACTTCTTTTAAAGCCAACGCTTCAGTAGAAGTGATGATTCTTTCTTTGTCAATTTTGATAAATGGCAAAGAAGATGGTTTTGATCCTGTAGCAATTACAGTATATTTTGCTTCGATAGTTTCAGAAGTTCCGTCAGCTTTTGCAACAGCAATGTGAGTTGCGTCTACGAATGAACCTAAACCATTGAAAACAGTAATTTTATTTTTATCCATTAGGTAGTTAATTCCACCTACAGTTTGATCTACAACAGCTTGTTTGCGTGCGATCATTTTCTCTAAATTGATTTTTACATCTCCAGAAACTTCGATTCCGTGATCTGCAAAATGAGCGATTTCTGAATAATGATGAGAAGAAGATAATAATGCTTTTGAAGGAATACAACCTACGTTAAGGCAAGTTCCGCCTAATGAATTATATTTTTCTACAATTGCAGTTTTGAAACCTAATTGTGCGCAACGAATTGCTGATACATATCCTCCAGGACCTGAACCTATAATGACTACGTCAAATGAACTCATAGTATTTTGTTTTTATTTTAGCGGTTACAAAATTAAGCAATAAAGTTCTGTTTGAGGTTTAATTTTCAATGTTTTTTGTGTGAAATATTAGCCTGTTTTAATCTTGAAGAAGTTAAGATCGTATAAGGATTGCTAAGTTTTGTTTTTAGTCTCGCAAAGACGCAGAGTCGCAAAGTTTTTACTCGTGCAAGAATGAATAGCGTCCAGCTTTAGCTGGATGGTAAATATTGTCAACACTAAAAGGGCTTTAGCCAAACTGTAGTAGATTTGGCTAAAGCCCTTTTCTATCTAAATATAAATCCTCCAGCTGAAGCTGGAGGCAACTTATAAATACTTTGCGACTCTGCGTCTTTGCGAGATTAAAAAACTTAGAACCTTAGCATCTTAGAAAGAAATCACTGTAGAATTCTTCACTTCACTAATCATGAACATACTTTGCGTACTTCCGATATGTTGCAGTGAAGTCAGTTTTGTGACTAAAAATTCTCTATACGCTTCCATATCTTTTACCAGAACTTTTAGAATATAATCGTAATCACCGCTTACATGATGACATTCTAAAACTTCATTGAGTTTGACGACTTCGCTTTCAAATTTGGTTAGAAATTCTTTTGTGTGTTGAATCAGTTTTAGGTGGCAGAAAACCACAAATCCTTTTTCAATTTTAGATTTATCGACTAAGGCTACATAGTTTTTTATTATGCCTTCGCGTTCTAACTTTTTAATTCGTTCGTAAACTGCTGTAACCGAAAGATCAAGTTTTAAGGATAATTCTTTGGTTGTTTTTTTACTATCGGTTTGAAGTAAAACCAGAAGCTTTTTATCTGTAGCGTCTAAAGTCATTTTTAGTTGATGGTTTTTGGTTGATGGTTGATAGTTTATCACAAAAGAAAGAAAATCTATTCAACTGTGCTTTTTACATCAAATTTAGATTAAAAATCAGTACAAATATATTTTTATAGTTTTAAAATCTAATTTTTCATTTTATAGTTGATTAATTTTCTTATTAAACCTTATTTTGGATAGAATTTCTTTTGAAAACGAGTGTCCTAGCCCTGATTGAAGTGGAAAGCCCGGAGTAAAAAAGGCATAAGTTTCTTGTTCTAAAAAAGCGACCAACGGAAGCTCTTTTTAGAACATTAGAAACTTTGCATTTTTTATGAGGACTTGAAACGGAAAGCAGGAAATAGCTTCTAAAAATCAATACAAGGCTCAAAAAACTTGAAACAAATAAAAACTTGAAACTAACTATAATGAAAAACTTCAACCCAGCAGATAAAATTCAAGATTTGCAATATTTTGGTGAATTTGGCGGTGTAAATCCGTCGATTTCTGATTCTTCGACTTATACTTTTCTTTCGGCTAAAACCATGTTTGATACTTTTGAAGGCAATATGGAAGGCTGTTATTTATATTCGCGTCATTCATCTCCAAGCAATTTATACTTAGATCAGGCTTTGGCGGCGATGGAAGGAACGGAAACAGCAAACGTTTCGGCTTCGGGAATGGGAGCGATTACGCCTACTTTATTGCAATTGTGCGGTGCGGGCGATCATATCGTTTCGAGCCGAACGATTTATGGCGGAACTTATGCTTTCTTGAAAAACTTTACACCAAGATTCGGAATTGAAACAAGTTTTGTTGATATTACAAAATTGAATGTTGTTGAAGCTGCGATTACTCCTAAAACTAAAGTTTTGTATTGCGAAACGGTTAGTAACCCTCTTTTGGAAGTTGCCAATATTGCTGGCTTGGCAGAAATTGCTAAAAAGCACAATTTAAAATTAGTTGTCGATAATACGTTTTCGCCATTATCGGTTTCTCCTGCAAAATTGGGTGCTGATATCGTGATTCATAGTTTGACAAAATACATTAACGGAAGTAGCGATACGGTTGGCGGTGTAACTTGCGCTTCTAAAGAATTTATCAATTCTCTGAAAAATGTAAATTCTGGAGCAAGCATGCTTTTAGGTCCAACAATGGACAGTTTGCGTTCTGCAAGTGTGATGAAAAACCTTCGAACACTTCATATTAGAATTAAACAGCACAGCCATAATGCACATTATTTGGCGGATCAGTTTGAAAAAGACGGTTTAAAAACGGTTTATCCGGGATTGAAAAGTCACCCGAGTCATGAATTATATAAAACGATGATTAATCCAGAATATGGTTTTGGCGGAATGCTGACAATTGACGTAGGTTCTTTGCAAAAAGCCAATGAACTAATGGAATTAATGCAAGAACGAAACTTAGGATATCTAGCAGTAAGCTTAGGTTTTTATAAAACATTGTTCAGTGCGCCTGGAACTTCGACTTCTAGTGAGATTCCGTTAGAAGAACAGAAAGAAATGGGATTAACAGATGGCTTAATTCGTTTCTCTATTGGCTTAGATAATGATATCCAACGTACTTATGAAATGATGAAGGCTTGTATGAAAGAGCTTGGAATCTTAAAAAAAGAAACATCACTCTATTAATAAATTTGCACATTTTTTTTAGATTGTTTTGGATCCGCTGGAGATTTTCTCTGAGCGGATTTTTTTATTTGCTAAAAACACTCATTTACAATCATTTAAAATTTATAAATATCAATTTCATATTAAAAAATAACAAATTTTACGATTAATGTTTTTTAACTCATTATTTCTAAAAAAGTTTTAAACACTAAAACGTTGTAGTAATTGAATTTCAAATCATTAGGTATTTTAAGTGTTAATAAAATATACTTTTATCAGAAATTTAACCATTTAACCAACTAAACTAAAATTATGAAGAAAAACCTACTCTTGTTTTATGCCTTGTGCATTCCCCTTGCTTTTCTGCAAGCACAGGTGCATACTTCTTACTTATGGCATCTGCATCAACCGACTTATTGGGGAGATATAAGTAAGAAAAATCCAAATCGATACCAAATCGTAAAAGAATCTCAAGACTTAAAAGTCTCAGGTGCCAATAACGACAAAAACGGATTGGCTCACCCAACAAACAATCTTGAAGAAATTTTTGGAGCAGGCGATCGGGTTGCCGCTTATCAATTTGCACCAAAAAATGCTATTAATTCTATTCGTGATTTAAGCAAAGCTGGCGCACAAATAACCTATGGTGGCTCTTTGATGGAAAACGTTAATGAATTGGCACAAGCAAATCAATGGGGCTATTCGAATTCTTGGACACAGAATATCAAAGACGCAAAAGCTTGGAAAACTTCTGGCGGATTTTCTCGAATGGAAGTAGTTTCTTTTACAATGCATCATGCGCTTTCTCCTTTGTTAAGCGACGAGGCTTTGAAGAAAGAAATAAAAGCGCATCAATATTATAGCGCTCAATTATTTGGAACTCATGATTCTAAAGGATATTGGCCTGCTGAATGTGCTTTTTCTGAAAGAATTATAAAAACTTTAGCTGAATGCGGTATTGAATGGTCTGTAATCGCCAACAGTCATCTATCAAGAACTTTGGCCGACTACCCTATAAAATATGGCTCTGGCGGAAGCATGTGTGATCTTCCAAATAAGGCAGATCAGGTAGAAACTCTTGGAGGAACTTGGTTCTCTGCGCAAAAAGATGCCCGTGGCGGACAGTTTGCCGTACCTTATTCTTATCTTCCCTATAAAGCCAAATATGTTGATCCTGAAACTGCTCAAGAATATAAGATTACTGTAGTTCCAATGGCTGATTATGAAAGTTACGAAGATGGATATGCTACAATAGGCACTTCATTAATTGCTCCAATTGTGGCAAAAGCATCGACTTCACCTCGACCTCCACTGGTATTATTTGCTCATGATGGTGATAATGCTTGGGGCGGTGGATCGTCTTATTACAACGAATCGGTGACGGGATTTTCTCATGCATCGTCTGCTAATGGAAACATTGCAACTACAATTCCACAATATTTATATGACAATCCTGTTCCAGAATCGGCGGTTGTACACGTTGAAGACGGCGCGTGGGTAAACGCAGATGGAGATTTTGGACATCCGCAGTTCACCAATTGGCTTTGGCCTTTCTTTGATCCAGTTACCAAAAAATTCAATCCAAATGGCTGGACTGAAGATATGATGAATCAAGCGATAACAACTGCTGGAGAAAACCACGCAATTATGGCTGAACAATTGGAAGGCAATAATCTTAGAATGAGCGAAATTGTAAATCCGACCTCTGCAGTAAGTCCAGCTGAAAAAGCATGGCACTTTTTAATGGCTGGCTATGACAGTGGAAATGCTTATTATGGGCTAGCTGAAGATTTAGAAATTAAAACCACTCTTGCTGTTAATAGATGCGTGCAATTTGCAAAACCTACTTTAGATGCACATCCAGGAGTTGATGCAACAAAACCATCTGTTTTTATTCCGCAGCGCTGGCCTTATAATCCTGGTGAAAAAGGATATGGAGCGCCTTATGCGTACAAAGATTTCTTAAACTCTGCCGATTTTACCGTATATACTTTTGCTTATGATGTGAGCGGAATTGAAAGGGCAGAATTAAAATATAGAATTGATGTTGACGGAAAAAACAATCTGAATTCCAATCAAAATGAAACTTATGCTGGCGGAGGCGAAGTAGGAAGCTGGATAACATTGTCTATGGCAGAAAGAGTTTTTCCGAAAGGAAATGTTACCAATAATCCGCAAGCTGATTTATACATGCTTCCAGATGTAATTGCAAATCAATATTCTGCTGAAATTGCAGGAATATCAGAAAAATTATTAGACTACTATGTAGAAGTGACTGATAAAAAAGGAAATACCACTAAATCTAAAATTCAACACGTTTGGGTTGGGAAAAACCTTGATGTTGCGCCAAAAATTGCTTTTACACCAGACGCTGGAAATTCGACTACAGCTATAGATGTAACTATTACAGCAACAGACAGCACAGATCCTAAACCAAAATTATATTACACTATTGACGGTTCTACTCCAACGACAGCTTCACCAGTTGTGGAGTCGACAAAAACAATCAACATTACGCAAACTACAACGATTAAAGCTTTTGCTGTTGACAAAGATGGCAATCAATCTGATATTGTAACCAAAACATATACTATTGGAGCACTTCCAGAATTTACGGTTTATTTCAAAAAACCATCTAACTGGAACTCTGCTGTAAAAATTTATTATTGGTCACCAACGGGAACAGCTCCTGCGGTAACTTATCCTGGAGTTGCAATGACTCAAGATTGTGGGGATTGGTATAAATATACGTTCCCATCGACAGTAAGCGCTTCAAATTTATTGTTTAATGATGGTTCACTAAAAACAGGCGATTTAAGTTCAACTGGTGGAATCAAATTTTATGATAACGGTTGGTTAAGCGCTGAACCAGCAAACAGATGCCCTTCTGTTGCACCAGATTTCACATTCTCGCAAGCAGGTGGAAATTTCACTACAGGAACCACTTTAAATCTGACTTTAACAGCAAACGAAAGCACTTCTGTAATTTATTATACTATTGATGGAACAAATCCCACTACAGCTTCTGCTTCTGCGGTGGGTTCAAAAGCAATTACAATAACTAGTACAACGACACTTAAAGCTTTTGTCAAGAATGCTGCGGGAGTTAGTTCTGCCATAAAAACAGAAACCTATACTTTTAGTACTCCTGCTGCTTTTACGGTATATTTTAAGAAACCATCCAATTGGAGTTCTTCAGTTAAAATTTATTATTGGTCGCCAACAGGAACTGCCCCCGCAGTAACTTATCCAGGAGTTGCTATGACGCAAGATTGTGGAGATTGGTATAAATATACTTTTCCGTCAACAGTAAGTGCTTCAAATTTATTATTTAATGATGGAAACCTAAAAACTGGAGATTTAAGTACTACAGCAGGAATTAAATATTACGATTCTGGCTGGCTAAGTGCAGAACCTGCAAACAGATGTCCTGTTATTGCTCCAGATTTTACGAATTCTAAACCAGGAGGAACATTTGCAACTGGAACCACTGTCAATGTTGTTTTAACCGCAAACGAAACTTCTTCTACTCTATATTATACTTTAGACGGTACAACTCCTACTACAAGCTCTGCATCGGCAATTGGCAGTAAATCTTTTGCTTTTACCACTAATACAACTTTAAAGGCTTTTGTTGTCAATACATCTGGAGTTTCATCAGCTGTAAAAACAGAAACTTACACTTTTACTGTAGTTCCAACACTTACAGTATATTTTAAACCTCCAACAACTTGGACTACTGCTCCAAAAGTATATTATTGGAATGCTGTTCCGTCAGGAAGTGTCGCTAATGCTACTTGGCCAGGTGTAACAATGACATCTGATACAAACGGTTTTTACAAATACACCATCACTGGACCAACATCAATCAATCTTATTTTCAACAATGGTTCTAGCGGTTCTGCAAATCAAACTGCAGATCTATTAAGTAAAACTGATGGCTACTCGTACACATGGGGAGCAAGTACAGCAAAAACGGCAATTAATGTAGCTACTAAAGAAGAAGCGCAGGAAACCTATGCTGTTCGTTTATACCCTAATCCGGTAGATCAGACACTTCTTGTAAATTCAACTGTTGCAATAAGCAATTACACTATTATTTCTGCACAAGGAAGTATTGTTCAGGAAGGGAAATCGAATACAAGCAGTATTGATGTAAGCCGTCTAAGCTCTGGATTATATTTTATTACCATCCGTTTAGAAAATGGTGCAGAAACAATGCAAAAGATTGTAAAAAAATAAATCTATTAAATTATTATTTCAATAAAAAAGCCGTTCTGAATAATTCCAGAACGGCTTTTGCAATTTATCTCGGCTCAAAATGTCTAAACGACTGCCAGTATTTGTCTTTATAAATTTCGTAACTTATTTCAAAAACACCATTGTATTTTTTAATTAACTCGTCAGCAATTTTGGCAGGTTTTCTAAAGTCCTTGCAAGCAAAAAAGATTTCTCTTTTATTGTTTGCGGTTTCTCTTCCGATATTTAAATAACCTTCAGAATCCGGCAAACTATAGATGATTTCTTCTTCGATTTCCTCTAACAGCTTGTATGTCTTTTCATCTGGCAATCCGCCGTTGTCACAGTCATCAAAAGGAATTCCTAGTATAAAAACCCAAGGATGAGACGCTTTTTTATCCCACTCAATAATTGTGGTATTGATCAAAGCCAAAACGATTGAACCATCTTGCTTTTTACCTTCAAAATTGGCATAACTGTCATTCTCTGTATGATGTCGTGTCCCTTCGTATTTCTCAACAAATTCCTTCTCTCTCCAAATTAAATAATCTTTTAATTTTTCTATCGGAATTAATTCTTCAGAAACATTTTCTGGACCTGTAACAACCAAATTATCAATTAAAGTTACAGAATGCAGTTCTCCCAAATAATTATCTAGAAAAATATACACTCCGTTAGCTATATTAGACTTTTTCTCTTCAACAAAGTGATCATAAACAATTACCAGATCTATTTCGTCTGGATACCCCTCATGAATGCGAGGATAAAATTTCAGGTTTTCTTTACTGAACTCAAAATCCTGATACGTAATACCTATATTGTTGATATCTGAGGCTGGTTTGAGAGCTGTAAATTTCCAGCCTTCAATTTTAGGAGCGTTAGCAACTAATTCTTCAATTGCGTAAATGTTTCTAATTGCTCCATCTGGCGTTAAAACTAATTCAGCTGTCTGATCATCAAACATTCCAGTAAGAAAATAGATTCCTTCGTGAATCTCATCCAGTTTTGGAGCTAGTTTATCAAAAAAACCTTGGTGTATATTTTCTCCGCTTTGAACGGTTTTAAAAAACGCTTTTTCATTTCCTGAAAACCAATTCCAGAAATCACTATAAGATTGTATTGGCGCTTCTTTTTTGCCCAATATTTTATCTAGAAAACCCATGTATTACTAATTAAATTTAAAATTTCACTAGAAACAAACTTAAGGAAAAGCGTTTTTAAAACATAGGAATATTTCTATGAAATATTAAAAATGCAAAAAGCCGTTCTGAAGTACTCAGAACGGCTTTTATATATAATTTTCAACTTTTCTCAAATAAAATTTAACAAAATTCGAACCAAAAAGAGTGCATAGAAAATAACTAAAATAAACAAGAATATTCTAATAAATCTTTTTTTGTATGAAAGCACTTTATTCATAAAAAGTGCAATTACAGCAGCTATAAAAGCAAAAAGTAAAGGAAAAGAAATTACAATTCCGAACAAAACACTTACAATTAATCCAACACTATTAGCTTCACTATAACTACCATTTAAATTATAAGCTCCAGTTTTTTGTGTTTGGAAAATCAATCCAATTATATCTAATATTAACAGGACGGCAAATATTGAGAATAGTTTTTTATTCGAGATATTTTTCAAATGATTTTAATATTAAGTGTAGAAATAAATGTCTAAGTCTTTAAAAAAACTTCTAAATAGTATTCAGCTTACTGTTTTTTCTACTGTAAGTAAAGTAAATCAGCAACCCAATAATTAACCAAATTGTAAAATAAATCCAGTTCCAAACGCTTAATTCGGCCATCATATAAAGACAGCAGATTAATCCTAAAAGCGGAATTAAAGACAGATTTTTTCTAAAAGCCCAAACAGCTAATCCAACTAAAACAAACAAGAATATCCACATCGGAATTTTGTGTTTGAATAAGCTAAATCCTGATTCATATTTTGCAGAATCAGCAATTGGAAGGCCTTTTACCACCTCAACATATTTGGCTTCATCATCTTGATATTGTCCTAATAAATGTTCTAAATCTGAGGTTTCGGCTGTTTTATTGTTTACTTCTATACTTTCCAAATATTTAAAAACCTGCTCAGATTCTGATTTATCTAAAGAAGTAACAATTGAAGTTGCATCATAAATCTGAGGATCGTTATTGATAAACGCCATTGTCGCTTTGTTGTTGAAAGCAAAAGCATAATACAATCCCGCAATCATTAATACTGGCAAAATGAATTTTGAATTGATATAAGGTGTTTTAAATTTCCCTCTCGGAATTTCAGGTTTATTCTGCAATACTAAAACTCCTGCGCAAACCAATACAAAGGCAAATAAAGTCCCGATACTACATAAATCGGTTACCATTGTTAAATTCAAAAATAAAGCTGGAATTGCTACTACGAATCCTGTTACGATTGTAGCGAAAGAAGGTGTTTTGAATTTTGGGTGAACAGTAGAGAATTTCTTTGGCAATAAACCATCACGGCTCATACTCATCCAGATACGTGGCTGTCCCATTTGGAAAACCAATAAAACGCTCGCCATAGCCACTACTGCACTCACAGCAATAATTCCAGACATCCATTTCAAGTCTAATTTATCGAATACAAATGCAAGGGGATCGCCCACATTCAATTCGTGATACTGTACCATTCCTGTTAAAACTAAAGCAATAGCAATGTATAAAAGTGTACAAATAATAATGGCCCACATCATGCCACGTGGTAAATCTCTCTGAGGATTTTTACATTCTTCAGCAGTTGTTGAAATAGCATCAAAACCAATATAAGCAAAGAATACAGCCGAAACTCCTTTTAAAACACCACTAACACCATTTGGCGCAAACGGATCCCAGTTTGCTGTATCTACATAAAAAACACCAACTGCAATAACTAAAAGAACCACGCAAAGTTTTACCACAACCATTAAGTTACTAGCATTACGAGATTCTTTCATTCCTCTGTAAACCAAAGCTGTAATCAAAATAATAATAAATAAAGCTGGTATATCAGTAACAAAATGAAAAGATCCTATTGTTGGAGCTGTCGCCCATGCTGTATGAGCCTGTTGTAAAGCAACACTTAAATTTTCGAATGATTTTCCGCCACGCATTAAAGCTTCGGCATCTTTAAATCCGTTTGAAGCAGTTAAGTAATCCATCTGAATCCATTGCGGCAAATGAATTCCGCCACTCTGGAGAAGTCCCGTAAAATAATCACTCCACGATATGGCAACGGTTATATTTCCAACGGCATATTCCATGATCAAAGCCCAACCGATAATCCAGGCAATTAATTCTCCAAAAGCTACATAAGAGTACGTGTAAGCACTTCCTGAAACTGGAACCATAGAAGCAAATTCTGCGTAAGCAAAAGCAGCAAAACTACACGCCAAAGCAGTAAATAAGAATAAGAAAATTACAGCTGGACCACCATCTGCACTGGCTTTTCCGATGGTACTAAAAATTCCCGCTCCAACAATCGCCGCTATTCCAAAAGCCGTTAAATCCCTAGTTGTCAAATGTTTCCCTAAGGCATTATGACCGTCTGTTTCGTTCTGTGCAACCTGCTTCAGAATATCCTGTACTGTTTTCTTTCGGAATAAACTTGAAAATGCCATATAATGTTTTACTGTTATAAATTAATTTAATTCAATTCTTTTTGTTTTATTTTGCAAATAATGCAAAAATTATCTTGATTTCAAATATATAAAACGATTTTGTTTTCGATGAAGTTTTTTTTGCCACGAATTACGCTAATTTCTCGAATTATTTTTTTCTGCCACAGATTAAAATGATTAACACAGATTTTTTTTAAATATTTATTTCACGCAGATTTAAAAAGATTTAAGCTGATGTTCGCAGATTATTTTTTAATAAAAATCTAAATTAAATCTGCTCAATCTGCCAAATCTGCGCGAAACAAAATCATTCTAATCTTAATAATCTGTGGCTAAACGTAAAATAAAAAATCCGTATTAATCCGCGTTTTCACGAAGTGAATCCGTTTCATCAGCGTGCCATTTCTCAACGCAAACAGTTTCTCAAAATACTAACCGGATGTTGCGCCTCGCGTTTTGTTCCGTCATAAATTTGATGACGACAGCTCGTTCCTGCAGCGGCGATTTTTACGTTTTCAGACGTATTACGCACTTTTGGGAAAAGCGTATCCTCTCCCATTTGCATACTTACCTGATAATGTTCTTTTTCGTATCCAAACGAACCCGCCATTCCGCAACAGCCCGAATTGTAAATTGTAACTGTGTTATTTTTAGGAAGATTCAGCATCGCAAAAGTCGCTTCAACCGAACTCAAAGATTTCTGGTGGCAATGTCCGTGAATTTTAATTTCTTTGGTTTCTTCTGAGAATGAATCCGAAGTGATTTTACCGTCTATGATTTCTTTTTTGAAGAATTCTTCAATCGTAAAAGCATTTTGCGAAATACGTTCTGCATTTTCTTTATCCGATGCCAATCGCAAATATTCATCCCTAAAAGTCAAAATCGCCGAAGGTTCAATTCCGATTAAAGGCGTATTGCTTGAAATTAAATCCTTGAAAATATTGACATTGATATCCGTGATCTTTTTAGCTTCTTCCAAAAATCCTTTTGAAAGATACGTTCTACCACTTTCTTCATGATCTACAACCAAAACCTGATAACCTAATTTCGTCAATAATTCAAAAGCATCAATTCCGATATTTACATCATAGTAATTCGTAAATTCATCCACAAACAGATACAATTTCCCATTTGGAAAATCTGATAAAGCAGGTTTATTGTTTTGATACCATTTTCTAAAAGTCTTTTTCGCCAATAACGGAACTTGTCTTTCTGGCGCAATTCCCACTGTTTTTTTTACCAAAGACTGATTCGAAATAAAATTCGTAATCGCAGGGAATTTGCTTCCCATTTTGTTCAATTTTGCATTGTTGGCAAAAATCTTATTTCTAGTCGAGAAACCGTTTGCTTTTTGATATTGATACAAAAATTCGGCTTTTAGAGTGGCAACGTCAACATTACTCGGACATTCGCTCGCGCACGCTTTACAGCTTACACACAACTCAAAAACTTCATATAATTCTTTCTGGTCAAATTTGTTTTCTTTTTCAGAATAGGTCAAATATTCGCGTAAAGCGTTTGCTCTTGCACGAGTTGTTTCTTTCTCGTTTCTAGTCGCACGATAACTTGGACACATCGCTCCGCCTGCCGATGGCATTTTTCTACAATCGCCAGAACCGTTGCATTTTTCAGCTGCACGCAAAATCCCCAAACTATCTGAAAAATCCTGAAACGTTTTAATATCTGGTTCTACTCTACCCGAAACTACACGATGATTTTCGTCCATTTTCAAGGCGTTAACAATCTTCCCGATATTTAAAACCGAATTCGGGTCAAACGCCAATTTGATTCTTTTCAGCAATTCGTAATTTTTATCACCAATCATAAACGGAATAAACTCTCCGCGCACAATTCCGTCGCCGTGTTCACCGCTTAACGAGCCTCTATATTTTTTTACCAAATGCGCTACTTCTGTCGCTATGGTTCTAAATAATTTTAGATCTTCCGTTTTCTTCAAATTCAAAACCGGACGCAAGTGCAATTCTCCCGCACCCGCATGCGCATAATAAATCGCTTCCTGTCCGTGACGCAACATCATTGCAGAAAACTCCGCAATATAAGCTGGCAAATCGCTTAATTCTACCGCTGTATCTTCAATCGAATCGGCTGCTTTGTCGTCGCCTACAATACTTCCTAAAAGTCCAAGACCCGCTTTTCTCAATTCATTGGCTTTGTCAATATCAGCTCCAAATAATTTAACGCTAGCATATCCAAAATTATGTTTCTCTAAATCGGCAATTAAAGCGTTTGCTTGATTTTCTGCATCTTCAAGATTATGCGAAGCCACTTCAAAAAGCATAATCGCTTTTGGTTCGCCAACCAAAAAGAAACGATTTTTAATATGTTCACGATTGGTTTTGGTACAATCCAAAATCGTGTCGTCGATCATTTCGCAAGTGTATAAATGATGTTTCATTGCTACGACAACAGATTCCAAAGATTCCTGAATCGTATGATAATGCGCCACAACCATAATACTGTGAGGTGGCGGCAAATCGTCAACTTTTAAAGTAATTTCGGTTGTAAAGGCCAAAGTTCCTTCACTTCCGCAAAGCAGTTTCCCTAGATTTATTGTAGGTTCAATTCCGCCAAATAATTCTGATTTTAACAGAATATCAACTGCATAACCTGTATTTCGTCTGTGAATTTCTGGTTTCGGAAACTCTTTTATAATTTCTTCCTGAGCTTCTTTTATAGTAAGCTCGTCGTAAATCGTTTTGTAAATTTTATTTTCTAAAGTATCGCCTTTGGTTTTCTCTATAAATTCGGCCGAAGTCAATTCGCCAAAAGCCACTTCAGTTCCGTCACTCAAAATCGCTTTTACCTCAGCAATTTTATCGCGCGTAACGCCATAACGAATCGAAGTGGTTCCAGACGAATTATTTCCTACCATTCCGCCAATCATGGCGCGGTTTGAAGTTGATGTAATTGGAGCAAAAAATACTCCGTAAGGTTTCAAAAATAAATTCAATTCATCGCGAATTACGCCAGGCTGAACCGTAACCGTTTTTTTCTCAGCATCGTAACCTAATATTTTGGTAAAATGTTTCGAAACATCTACCACAAGTCCGTCTCCTACTGCTTGTCCCGCAAGTGAAGTTCCTGCTGTTCTTGGCGTAATCGAAATATTATGTTCTCCCGCAAAGCGAATTAACTTGCTAATATCGGCCGTAGATTTAGGCAAAGCCACTGCATTTGGCCGAATCCGATACACCGACGCATCTGTCGAATAAAGTGTTTTATGAAGATCATCGTATAAAAGTGTGCCTTCGAGTTCGCTGGCTAATTGCTCTAAATCGTTAAGTAGTAACATTTTTTCTGAATATGATTTCACAAAAATACTTATTTTTTTAGGTTCTGAGGTTCTAAGGTTCCAAGGTTTTTTTGTGATTGTTTTTGGAGTTGGAATTTGGAATTTACATTCAATTGACACTAGTAACGATAGTGCGGATTTGTGTCGAAATAGATATTCAAAGATTTAGAATGTCAAAGATTTTTTTACTTATTTATTTTATTCGTAATATTATCTTCAAATTCAAAAACATCTAAATGGGAGATCATTTTTTCGACATTCAAACAGACAAATTATTCAAAAGAATTTCTTTTTTTATTTTGTTTGGAATTCTACTAAACCTGCTCTTATTTTTTGGAACCTCTTATCTTGAGAACAAAATAACAAATAGGTCATTTATTAATTCGTATGTAATTTATTGCGTTTTTTTAGGCATTTTTCATTGTTGTTTTTATAGAAAATTCATTCGCAATTTTCTAGCTATGACTATTATATTCTTTTTCATAGGATTAGCATTTTGTCTCTTTTATTTCGCAATGCTCATATTCAGTTTCGGAATTGAGGTCTTTGCTTTTCTTGCAGTCTTAATTATCTATCTATCCATTCAGTTAATCACTTTAAGACTATGCTTTAATCTAAAACCTACTGCTAGCATAAGTTTTATAACCATTTTAATTTTCATCGCAGGTTTTAGCATAACCTATATAAAAAAAGACTATGACCTTTATTATTATGGATTTTCATTTATCTGTTCTGTCTGGTCTCTAAATATTATCTTATCTGCATTACTTTTCTCTGATTTTGTATTTGACAAAAAACAAGAAAATGCATCAAAAGATCGTTCTAATACAGGAGAAATAAATGTAGAAAACTTCAAGGATTACTTAAAAACCATATTTGGCTCACAAATAACCTTTTACGAAGCCTTCAACGAATTTCAGATTTATGAAATTGATTGTTTTCCAGAAAATTTCGAACATAAATTAGCAATCGAATTTTCAAATGAAAACATCAAATTTGCAACCGTTACAAAAGAACCCAGTGTTGATTTTTCTTTATATGATTATGTAATCGAAACCAACAAAGAAGCCGAAGACTTTATACAACATATTTTAAAATTTGGGTGGCCAATCAAATAAGATATTTTTCAGAAGCTATTCCTGCTGTCCGCTATATCTTTTGTGGTGAACCCCACCACAAAAGGATGCCGCTTCCATCAGGGCTAGGGCACTTGGTTTCATAAGAAGGTTCATTGAAGAAAAAACGATTCCTGAACAACTCTATAACATTTAAAAACACATCCAAAAGCTTTTCCTTCAATTCTTTCGAAAGTCAACCATTCTAAAATTCCTTTATTTATAAGTTGGTAAAGTTCATACTCGATGTAATCTTCACTATAATTTAGTTTCTGATATTCTGGATGAGTTCTAATAAGCTCTGTAAGATCCCATTGTGTGAAAGTAATTTCATTTATTGAAATATCATAAGTATAAATAATTCCATCTTTTTTGACGGTGCATCCACTTCCATGAAAATAATATTCAATACCGTTAATTGAACCTAATCTTTCAAAGAAAGTAATTGAAAACGAACATGGATTTATGTCTTTTTGGTATTTATCTTTTAATAAAGCTTCGAAGCTTCTGATAAATGTGATGTAGTCGGTTAAGATTTTTTCGATCATAATTAAATCAAATGTAAATTGAATTTATTTGATTTACAACCATAATAGCACAACGTTAGCGCGGATTTGCAATCCGTGCCCACAAAGCATATCCTTCTTAACTTATATTGTGTCCAATCTTTGCGGGCACGGATTGCAAATCCGCGCTATCGGATTAAAAAATCATTCATAAATAAAGTAAACCAATAAAATCACTTTTTTCTAAATTTATCCCCAAATAAATCCCATTTTAGCATTATCAAAAAAGCATTCCATCAAAATGAATAAAAATATAAAAGCCCTCTACAATATAGCTCAAAAAGAAACCCGAAAAATACTCGGTTTAATGTCAGGAACTTCACTTGACGGACTTGACTTAGCAATGTGTGAAGTTTCGGGCGAAGGTGGAAATACGGTTGTCAAAATCCAGCAGTTTGAAACCATCGACTACAACGACGATATTAAAACCGAGATTAGAAAAGTATTTGCGCAGAAAACAATCGATTTTCAGCATTTGGTTTTATTAAACGAATGGATCGCTGATTTACATGCAGGAATGATTAATGATTGTCTAGCAAAATGGAATATTCCCGCAACCGAAGTCGATTTGATTGCTTCGCACGGACAAACGGTTCTGCACGCGCCAAAGTTTTTGCATCAGCAGGAAAAATTTCCAAATGCGACTTTACAGATTGGAGACGGCGATCATATTGCGGTAAAAACGGGAATTATCACTTTATCAGATTTCAGACAAAAACACGTTGCTGCGGGTGGCGAAGGCGCGCCTTTGGCTGTTTATGGCGATTATTTATTATTCAGCAAAAAAGGAGAAAACCGAATTATGCTTAACATGGGAGGAATCGCCAATTTCACTTATTTGCCCGCTTCTCAAAACGCCGAAGAAGTCTTTGTAACCGATACGGGAACCGCAAATACTTTAATCGATATTTTTACCAAACAATTTTTCCCAGAAAAAAGTTTCGACAAAGACGCCGAAATTGCTAAAAAGGGAACTGTAAATCAGGAACTTTTAAGCGAATTAAAAAGTGATCCTTTCTTCAAACAAAGCTTTCCAAAAACAATCGGTCAGGAATTGTTTAATCATGAATTTGTGAATTCGGCTTTGGTAAAACTAGGCTTACAGAATATTTCGGCACCAGATTTGCTGGCCACTTTAACACGTCTGAGTGCAGAAACGATTGCCGAAGCGGTTTTGTTTGTTGTAGAAAATACTAAAACACCAATCGAAGAGTTTACAGTTTATATGTCTGGCGGTGGCGCTCGAAATCCGTTATTGGTGAAGTGGTTACAGGAATTATTGTCTTGTAAATTTGAAAAAAGCGACGTTCTCGGAATTTCAGGCGATGCAAAAGAAGCGGTTTTATTTGCTGTTTTGGCTAATGAAACGGTTGCAGGCGGAAATTACAATTTTGGTTCACAAAAAGGAATTCCATCAGTAACCATGGGGAAAATTTCTTTCCCAGATTAAAAGATAGCCACGAATTCACGAATTTATTTAAAAATCTATGCGGAAAAAACGTTATTAATTAAACGAATTGTAATTACTTGGATTATATTTAATCTTTGAAAAAAAATAATTCGTGAATTCATGGCGGAAAAACTTTGAAAAAAATAATTCGTGAATTCGTGGCGGAAAAACTTTGAAAAAATAAAATTCGTGAATTCGTGGCGGAAAAACTTTGAAAAAAATAATTCGTGAATTCGTGGCGGAAAAACTTTGAAAAAAAATAATTCGTGAATTCGTGGCGGAAAAAACCCAACGTTATTAATTATAATCAGCTAAAAAAACTATTTTTGGTTTTTGTTTAAAAAGATTGAAATGCATAAAAATCAGCACTTACTATACTCTATCATATTTTTATTTTTCTTTGGATGGAATTCTTTTTCTCAGGAAAAAATACTGCATCCTAAAAATGAATTTAGAGGTGTCTGGATTGCAACAGTCGTAAACATTGACTGGCCACAAAAAGCGACAGACAACGTAGAAAAAGAAAAAGCTGATTATCTTGAAATTTTAGAAGCTTACAAAAAACTGAATTATAACGCTGTTATTGTTCAGATTAGAAGCGTGGGCGATGCTATTTATCCTTCAGAATTTGCGCCTTGGTCACGATTTTTGACAGGAAAAGAAGGTTTGGCTCCAAACCCATATTACGATACTTTGGCTTGGATGATTGAACAGGCGCATAACCGCGGATTTGAATTTCACGCTTGGCTAAATCCGTATCGTGCTACTTTCGATTTGAATAAAAATCTTTTAAGTCCAAACCACGATCTTTTTAAACATCCAGAATGGATGATCGAATACGGCGGAAAATACTATTACGATCCTGCGCTTCCAGAAGTTCAGGCGCATTTAACCAAAGTCGTTAAAGAAGTGGTTGACAAATATGATGTTGACGCAATTCATTTTGACGATTATTTTTATCCTTACGCTGTTCCAGGAAAAGTCTTTAATGATAACGCTTCTTATCAAAAATATGGCGCAGGCTTAAGCCGTTCAGATTGGCGCCGTGCCAATGTGAGCAATTTTGTTCATGCTATTTCAAACACTATAAAAGAAAGTAAGCCTTGGGTTCAATTCGGAATTAGTCCGTTTGGAGTTTGGCGAAACAAATATCAAGATCCAAGAGGTTCTGAAACTCAGTCTACTTCAAATTACGATGATTTATACGCAGATCCAATGCTTTGGATGGATCAAAAATGGATCGATTATATTCTGCCACAATTATACTGGAGCATGAACAATACGAGAGCTTCTTATTCTAAATTGGTAAAATGGTGGTCTGAAAACTCCAATAATACAGCTATTTATATCGGTCACGCTACCTACAAAATTAGAGCTGACGGTGATAAAAACTGGAACTATATGACCGAAATTCCAAATCAGATTGATCTTCTTAGAACTTTTAAAAATGTTTCTGGAAGCGCTTATTTCAGTTCAAAATGGTTTATGGGCAAAAACTTTGATGTAGTTCGTCATTTAGAAGAAAACCAATATAAATATCCTGCACTTCCTGCGGCAGTTCCAAATTTAAAACACGTCATTATCGATACTCCAAAAGTTTTGGAATATAGTAAGGATAGCATTAAATATAACTTCACATTCCAAAGTCCGTTAAATACAAAGGTTCGTTATATGGTGGTTTATGGAGGCGAACATATTTCGAAAATCGATATTAACGATGCTACAAAAATTATCGAAAAAGTAACGGTAAAAGAAGTTGACGGAAAAATTACTTTCGCAATAGCGGCCGGAAAACTAAATCTTTACAAAGCCTGTGCTGTAACTTTTATTGATTATTATGCTAATGAAAGTACTCCAACTGCTATTGACCTAAAAAAACCTTATAAAAACTATACACCAAATCAACCTAATGAAAACAGATAACAAACCTTGGTTTTGGATTCCGCTTCTAAACTTCGCTTCAGGATTACCGTATGCCATAATTATTTCGGTTTCGGTAATTATGTACAAAAATCTAGGAATTTCTAACGAAGACATTGGCGTCTATACCAGTTTGCTCTATCTGCCGTGGGTTATTAAACCGCTTTGGAGTCCGCTAATTGAATTGATCGGAACCAAGAGAAAATGGTTTCTGCTAATGCAATTAATCATTTCGATTGCTTTTCTGCTAGTTGGTTTCACGATTCCGCTCAACGGATTTTTCATCATGACATTATCCATTTTCTGGGTTGCCGCTTTTGCTTCGGCTTCCAATGATATTGCAACTGATGGCTTTTATTTATTGGTTTTACCAGAAGACAAACAATCTTTCTTTATCGGAATCAGAAGTACTTTTTACAGACTTTCTATGCTTGCAGGAAACGGTTTGGTAGTACTTTTTGCCGGATATTTGGAACATAAATTTGGAGACAACACCAAAGCATGGTCGTATACCATGATTTGTGTAGGTTTATTGATGATGTTTATTACTGCTTACAATTTCATTTTCACACCAAAAAATGAAATCAATGTTGTAGAGAGCAATAAAGAAACATCACATCAAAACTTTGGAACGATATTTATCAGTTTCTTCAAGAAAAAACAAATCGGATTAATTCTTGCCTTTGTTTTAGTTTTCAGATTAGGAGAATCGCAATTGCTAAAAATGTTAAGTCCTTTTTTACTAGATTCTAAAGAACTTGGAGGAATGGGATTAGACACCGAAGCCGTTGGAATCATTTACGGAACATTTGGAGTTGCTGCATTGACTTTAGGAGGAATTCTGGGAGGAATTGCCATTTCACGACATGGCCTTACCAAATGGATGTTTCCAATGTTTTTAGCCATGCATTTACCAATTATTGGCTTTATTCTATTAGCATTTTTTCACCCAACCTCAATTTATTACATTTATATCGTCGTTATTTTAGAACAATTTGGCTATGGTTTTGGTTTTACGGCATTTATGATGTATTTAATCCATGTTGCCGAAGGAGAATCAAAAACTGCACATTATGCATTGGCAACAGGATTTATGGCAATGGGAATGATGCTGCCAGGAATGTTAAGTGGCTACATTCAACAATATTTAGGCTATGGAAACTTCTTTATTTGGGTTTTAATAGCTACAATTCCAGGTCTTATTTTATCACGTTTTTTAACTTTCCCAAAAGATTTTGGGAAGAAATCAGAAGAAGTTTAAACCCCAAATCAAACTTTACCTATGGAAATCAATGAGAATTTGCAGAACGAACGCAATCTGAAAGGATCGGAGTTCGAAAAAAATGGAAATCTTGAAAAAGCGATTGAGTTGTATGAAGAAAATGTTGCAGAAGGCTTTAAAGGAAATCACCCGTACGATCGACTAGCTACGATCTACAAAAACGAAAACGACCTCGAAAATGAAATTCGAGTTTTAGAAAAAGCAATTGTGGTTTATGAAATTATCACAATTGAAGACCGATTGGAAGGATTACCGAAACTTTTCCGTTTTAAAAACCGATTGGAAAAAGCTCTTGAAACCAAAAAACAATTGGCTAAACAAAAGAAAGCAAAGTTGAAATAATTTTTACCATTAAGACATTAAGCAATTTAAGCCACAGCTTTATGAACTTAATGCCTTAATGGTAAAAACAAGATAACTAAATTTATTTGGCATGGTTACTTTAAAACGTACAAATTCAGACGATATCGATTTTATAAATCTGGTTGTTTTATTAGACCAGGATTTAGCAATTAGAGATGGCGAAGATCACGCGTTTTATAATCAGTTCAATAAAACCGATAAAATAAAACACACGATTGTTTATTACGAAAACGGAATTCCTGTTGGCTGTGGCGCTTTTCGCGAAAAAGAACCTGGAACAACAGAAATTAAACGAATGTATGTTCATCCAGATCACAGAAAAAAAGGAATCGCTTCTGCCGTTTTAGCAGCACTTGAAATCTGGGCAAAAGAAGTGGGTTATACCTATACTATTTTGGAAACTGGAAAAAATCAGCCAGAAGCCATCAACTTATATCAAAAATTAAATTATACCATCATTCCCAATTATCCTCCTTACGAAAAAATGGATAATAGTGTTTGCATGAAAAAGACTTTATAATAATGAAAATCACAGCCGAAGCATTACGACAAAAAATAGGACAATTTTTCTTTCCAGCAGTATTCATCAACGATACCGAAGAAAATATTCAGGAAACCGAACGCCTTATAAAAGAGCATAATATTGGCGGACTGACCTTTTTTCACAGCCGTGCGAGTGCTGCAACCAATTACGAAAGCAAGAAAAAAGTAGTTTTTAATGACAATAGCTACGAAAAAATCAAAGCTCTGATTGTTCGTTATCAAAAAGCAGCTTCTACTCCGCTTTTAATCAGTATTGATGCAGAATGGGGATTGGCGATGCGAATTGAAAAAACACCGCAATATCCGTATGCTATTACGCTTGGCGCTTTACCAGAAAACAAAGCAAACTTAGTTTACGAAGCTGGAAAACAAATTGGTTTAGATTTAAAAGCTGCTGGAATTCAGTATAATTTATCGCCTTTGGCTGACATTAACAACAATCCAAATAATCCCGTTATTGGTTATCGTTCTTTTGGAGAAGATAAAAAGAAAGTAGCCGATTTTTCTATTGAATATTTAAAAGGAATGTCGGAAGTTGGTGTTTTAGGCTGTCTGAAACATTTTCCAGGACACGGAAATACGAATGTCGATTCGCATTTAGGATTGCCTGTTTTGAAAGAAACTTTAGAAGAATTAATGGATAACGAATTATATCCATTCATTAAAGGAATCGAAAACAATGTCGATTCGATTATGATTGGACATTTGGCTGTTCCGAGTTTAAACGACGGAAAAGATACTTCTGCCACTTTATCAAAAGCCGTTATTCAGGATCTTTTGCGTGACAAATTAGGTTATGATGGTTTGGTAATTTCTGATGCCCTGAACATGCACAGCGTTTCTAAATTGTACGAAAGCAAAGGCCAATTAGAATGGGAAGCTTTCAATGCAGGAAATGATATTTTATGCTTCGCTGAAAATGTTCCTGAAGGAATTGAAGCTATTTATAAAAACGCTTCTCCAGATCGCATTTTTGAAAGCTATAACCGAATCATGAAAGCCAAAGAAAAAGCTGGAATTCTTTCTGGAAATACAGCTATTTCGGGCGAATTAGATTTCGAAAAAACATCAAAATTAAACCTGGAAATTGCTCAAAATGCGATTACAACAATCATTGATAATTCAAGTTCAGAATTAGCTTTTGAAGCTCAGAAAAACAACAAATTAGCCAAACTAAGTTTATATAAAAATACTGAAAATACATTTTTCAAAACTTTAAATACAAAACTTAATTCGCCAGAATTTGCTTTTGAAAATTTAGAAGTTTCGGATATTCCATTAATCCAAAAAGAATTAGAAAATTTTGAAACGATTATCATTTCATTATTTGTTCCAAAAGCAAAACCGCTAAATAATTTCGAAATTGATGACGAAGTTTTAAACTTGCTTTCTAAACTATTGCAAACCAAAAAGTGTATTGTTTTTGTTTTCGGAAATCCGTATGCATTGCCTTTAATTCCTAACCTAAAAAAAGCTTCAGGATTAATTCAGGCGTATCAAGATTTTGAAGAATTTCAAAAAACAGCGGGAGTTCAATTTTTAGAAAAAAATAATTTCAACGGCGCTTTACCCGTAAATATTGACATTCAATAAATTACAACTGAAAATAGCCAAAACTTATTAACTTATAAATTTTTATAATCACATCTTATTGTAAGAACCTGTACTTATGCCCTATTTTTGCAGCAAATAAATATTAAACGTAAAACGAAAATTATGTCTTTAGTAGGAAAAAAATTCCCAAGTATTGCAGTAGATGCTATCTCAGAAATGGGTGACAATTTAAAAATCAACATTTTTGAAGAAGCAGTAAACAACAACAAAAAAGTATTATTGTTTTGGTACCCAAAAGATTTCACTTTTGTTTGCCCAACTGAATTACACGCCTTTCAAGCTGCATTACCAGAATTTGAAAAAAGAAATACTATCGTAATTGGTGCTTCTTGCGATACTAACGAAGTTCACTTTGCTTGGTTAAATACTCCAAAAAACAATGGTGGAATCGAAGGTGTTACTTACCCAATTTTAGCAGATACAAACCGTAACTTAGCTAACATTTTAGGTATTCTTGATATCGAATCTACAAGCTATAGCGAAGATACTGATTCAGTTATCATCGAAGGTTCAAACGTAACTTACAGAGCGACTTACCTAATCGACGAAACTGGAAAAATCTTCCACGAAAGCGTAAACGATATGCCATTAGGACGTAACGTAAACGAATACTTAAGAATGGTTGACGCTTACACTCACATCCAAACTAAAGGTGAAGTTTGTCCAGCAAACTGGGAAGCTGGTAAAGAAGCAATGTCTGCAGACAGAATCAGTACTGCTGAATACTTAAGCGCTAACTAAGCTGCTTTTTAAGGTTCTGAGGTTCTAAGTTGCTAAGCTTCTAAGCTTTTTTAACTAAACTTTTGAAACTTAAAATGCAATTCTACAATACAGTCATTGGGTTCTAAGACTAACACTTAGAATCTTAGAACCTTGATGACTTTTAAATCTCAAAAAATAATTTTAACGTTAAGTCATTTTATGGACTAAGGACTAAAAACTTAGAACCTTAGTACCTCAGCGACTTAGCACCTTAAAAAAAAACAAATGTTAATCGACTTAAACGAAGATACGTTAGCAGATTTAGTTGCTAAAAACGAAAAAGTAGTAGTACAATATTCAGCTTCATGGTGTGGAAATTGTCGTATTATGAAACCAAAATTCAAAAAATTAGCTACAGAAAATGAAGCTATCACTTTTGTTTTGGTTGATGCAGAAAATTCTCCTGAGTCTAGAAAATTAGCTAATGTGAGCAACTTGCCAACATTTGCTACTTTCGTAAACGGACAATTAGTTGGCGAAACGCAAACTAACAAACAAGAAGTATTAATTGACTTAGTAAACGCTATTGTTTAATTTTAGATCGTTAGACTGACTTAGATTTTTAGACTTCTTAGAAGTTGTCTAAATCTTTAAAAAAGTCTAAGAATGTCTAAACAAGTCTAAAAATCTAAGAAGTCTAAACTATGAAATTACCAGTAATTAAGCATTTAACACAATTCATCGAAGAAAACGATCAGGATTATATCATTGAAACAATCGAAGTTCTAGAAGCGATGACTGAAATTCCTTCTCTAAAAGACGAAGAATTGGACGTAATTGGTGAATTGATTTCAAATATGTATGGTGCCCTTGAAGTGCAAAAATTAGTTGCTCAAGGAACTGATAAAAAAGAAGCTCTAAATACGTTCATGAAACGTGTTTTAGGTTCAATCGATAAATAAATCGACCTCCTCCCAAGAATAAATAAAAAAATAAAGCTGAGAAAGCGTTTCTAATTTAGGGACGCTTTTTTTAGTTTACAGTGTTCAGTTGCAGTATTCAGTCACAGTTTTACGAAATCTTTGTCAGGCTGAGCGGAGTCGAAGCCCACATGAGTAGCTTCCCATTTTATATTGATAATCTTTGATGATTTGCTATGCGTGGGCTTCGACTCCGTTCAGCCTGACATGCACAATAAATCCAAAATTTACCATCTAAAATCTAAAATTATTTAGATAAATTCGTGAATTCGTGGCTATCCAAAAACGATCCTTAATCTCTCCTTAAACCCTTAACAAATACTTTTAGATTAAAATATTAATCCTTACTTTTGAGCCTCATTAATTTTAATCAAAAATCATGGCATCTATCACATTAGGAGGAAATCCAGTTCATACATCAGGCGAATTACCAGCAGTTGGATCACAACTAGCTGACTTCAAATTAGTTCAAAACGATTTATCAGTTGCATCTTTAAGCAATTTTGCTGGTAAAAAATTAGTTTTAAATATTTTCCCAAGTGTTGATACAGGAACTTGCGCAACGTCTGTTAGAACTTTCAACGCAAGTGCAAGCGGATTGGAAAACACAACCGTATTATGTATTTCTAGAGATTTACCTTTCGCTCAAAAACGTTTCTGTGGTGCTGAAGGTTTAGAAAATGTGGTAAACTTATCAGATTTTCAAACTGGTGCTTTTGGTAAAGCAAACGGATTAGAAATCGTTGACGGGCCTTTAGCAGGTTTACACTCAAGAGCAATCATTGTTGTTGATGCCAACGGAAAAATCGTTCATACAGAACAAGTAGCAGAAATTGCAAACGAACCAAATTACGAAGCAGCTTTAGCAGCACTATAATATTTTCCAATAAATGGAGTTTCAAAAAGATAATACATTTGTTACAGGCCGATTAAAAAGTATGACTTATGCTTTTAACGGAGCTGTAAAATTGATTAAGACAGAGCACAGCATTATGGTTCAATTCTCATTGGGAATTATCATGACGATTGCTGGGTTCTATTTTCATATTTCTCAAACCGAATGGCTATGTCAAACCTTAGCCATTGGTTTAGTTTTAGCTGTCGAAGGATTAAATACAGCAGTTGAAAAAATTGCCGATTTCATCCATCCTGATTACAGCAGACGAATCGGATTTATTAAAGATATTGCTGCCGGAGCGGTATTTTTTGCCGCAATGACTGCAATTGCAATAGGCTTGATTATTTATATTCCAAAATTTATTTAGGCAAAGGAAAACGCAAGAATGGCAAAAAATAAAAAAGAAACTGTAGATAAAAAAAACGACAAACAAGAAGGGAATAAAAGATCTTTTAAAATTTCTAAACAACAAAAATTTGTTTTAGGATGTCTTTTGGTACTTTTTTCTATTGCACTATTAGTCGCATTTATTTCTTTTTATGTTAATGGACAATGGCAAAACGACCAAAGTGTTGTAGACCAACTTGGAGATCGCACTGAAGTTGCTGAGAACTGGCTCGGAAAATTTGGGGCTTATCTAGCAGATTTAATTATTTACAGAGGCTTTGGACTTGCCTCTTTCATTTTCGTACGTTTATTTTTCCTTACCGGAATGTTTTTAGCATTGGAGCTTTCGACTCAAAAACTTAAAAACACTTGGTTTTGGGATATTTTTGCTATTATCGTTGTTTCTGTCTTATTTGGTTTCTTTGCTACTTCGGCACCAGAATTAGGCGGAACTATTGGTTATGAATTAAATTTATTCCTTCAAGATTATATCGGAAAAACAGGTACACTGCTTACACTGCTTTTTGGTTTAATCATTTATCTGATTTTCAAAATCAAATTATCGCCAGAAAAAATTCAATCGTATTTTGATTCGACAAAAAAAGAATTCAAATCAGAATTAGACACATTAAAACCAGCTGTAAATCAGCCGGAAAGTGCTTATAATCTGGAAGAATTTGCAATTGTAGAAGAAAAACAAGAAGAAGACGATCCTGAATTGGATAACATTCACATAAAAACTGTCGATTCTCAATTCGAAATTAATAAAGAAGCTTTAAAGCCAACTATTTCTCATTCATCTGAAATTGAGTTAAATCCAGTTTTAAAGCCAATTACACCAAAACAAGA
Organism: Flavobacterium nitrogenifigens; assembly: GCF_003254565.1. Classification (GTDB taxonomy): domain Bacteria; phylum Bacteroidota; class Bacteroidia; order Flavobacteriales; family Flavobacteriaceae; genus Flavobacterium; species Flavobacterium nitrogenifigens. The sequence continues at coordinate 9,864 of NZ_QJRI01000175.1, read as the reverse complement.
ATTGCCATTAGTTTCTCCTGATGAAGCATTTGTAATTGAAAAAGCAGAGGAAGAAGATATTATCGAAGAAAACTTAGCTTCTCGCCTAGTTGCCGATTTCGGATTATTTGATCCGACCTTGGATTTATCCAATTACAAATTCCCAACTATCGATCTACTAAAAGAGTATTCAACAGGCGGAATTACAATTAATCAGGAAGAATTAGAAGAAAATAAAAACAGAATTGTAGATACACTTCGTAACTACAAAATTGAAATTGCACAAATTAAAGCAACCGTTGGGCCATCGGTTACTTTATATGAAATTGTACCAGAAGCAGGAATCAGAATTTCTAAAATTAAGAGTTTAGAAGACGATATCGCTTTATCATTGTCAGCACTAGGAATTCGTATTATTGCGCCAATTCCAGGAAAAGGTACTATCGGTATTGAGGTTCCGAACAAGAACCCAACTATGGTTTCTATGAAGAGCGTTATTGGAGCCGCAAAGTTCCAAGAAGCCGAAATGGAATTGCCAATTGCATTAGGAAAAACCATTTCGAACGAAACTTTTGTTGTCGACCTTGCCAAAATGCCTCACTTATTGATGGCTGGAGCAACTGGACAAGGAAAATCTGTTGGATTAAACGCAGTTTTAACTTCACTTTTATACAAAAAACATCCAGCTGAAGTAAAATTTGTTTTAGTCGATCCGAAAAAAGTAGAGCTTACGCTTTTCAACAAAATTGAAAGACATTATTTGGCTAAACTTCCAGATACGGAAGATGCTATTATTACAGACAATGCTAAAGTTGTAAATACTCTGAATTCACTTTGCGTGGAAATGGATAATCGCTATTCTTTATTAAAAGATGCGATGGTTCGTAATATTAAGGAATACAACGAAAAATTCAAGTCTAGAAAATTAAATCCAGAGGCCGGACATCGATTTTTACCTTACATTGTTTTGGTTGTCGATGAGTTCGCAGATTTAATTATGACCGCAGGAAAAGAAGTTGAAGTTCCGATCGCGCGTCTGGCTCAATTGGCCCGTGCTATTGGTATTCACTTAATTATTGCAACACAAAGACCGTCTGTAAACGTTATTACAGGTTTAATCAAAGCCAATTTCCCTGCCAGAATTGCGTTTAGAGTAACTTCAAAAATTGACTCTAGAACTATTTTAGATACTCAAGGAGCTGATCAGCTTATTGGACGCGGAGATTTATTATACACCAACGGAAATGACGTAATTCGTGTTCAATGTGCTTTCATTGACACTCCTGAAGTTGAAAAAATTACAGATTTTATTGGAGGACAAAAGGCATATGCTACAGCTTATTTGCTTCCAGAGTTTGTTGGAGAGGAAAGTGGCATTAATCTTGATATAGATATTTCCGAAAGAGATACTTTATTTAGAGAAGCGGCAGAGATAATTGTCAATGCACAGCAGGGTTCTGCTTCTTTATTGCAACGAAAATTAAAATTAGGATACAACAGAGCGGGTCGTTTGATCGATCAACTTGAGGCAGCAGGTATTGTTGGTCCGTTTGAAGGCAGTAAAGCACGCAGCGTAAACATCTTAGATTTAAATGCTCTTGATCAATTTTTTAATAATGAACAAAATTAATCCAATCATGAAAGCAAAAATTCAAGAAATCAACAACAATTCTATCACAAACATGACTAAAAAGTGCTTCCAAATGGCAATTATTTTGCTTTTGAGCTTCACTTCTATTCAAGCTCAAGATAAAAAAGCGAAAGATTTATTGAACGAAGTAACTTCTAAAATAAAAAGCTACGACAATATTGTTATCGATTTTAAATATTCTTTGAATAATGCCAAAGAAAACATCAATCAAGACAGTAAAGGAAACGTAACAATGAAAGGAAACCAGTACGTTTTGAATTTTATGGGCGTTACTAAAATTTTTGACGGTCAAAAAACATACACTATTGTTCCTGAAGATGAAGAAGTTACTATTTCTAAAGTAAACGAGAAAGATGATAACGCAATCACTCCTTCTAAAATGCTTACTTTCTTCAATTCTGGCTACAAATACAACATGGACATTGTTCAGAATGTAAAAGGAAGAAAAATTCAATATATCAAATTAGTTCCAACTAGCGGAAAAGACCAAAGAAAAGAAATTTTGTTAGGTGTTGACGTTCAGACAAAACACATTTACAATTTGATTGAAACTGGAAAAAACGGAACAAAAACAACTTTAACCGTTAATTCTTTTAAAACCAATCAGCCATTATCAAAAAATCAATTTACCTTTGTAGCGAGTAAATACCCGAAATACTACATCAATAAATTAGATTAATCAGAAGGTTGAAAATTCTAGACAAATACTTATTAAAAACATTCTTACTTACATTTACTACGGTATTTGTAATCTTATTTTTCATATTCATACTGCAAACAGTATGGCTATTTATTTCAGAACTAGCAGGTAAAGATCTCGACTTAATATTGGTCGTGAAATTCCTGCTTTTTTCTATGCCACGAATTATCCCGCTGGTTTTACCGCTTTCGGTTTTATTAGCATCTATCATGACTTTCGGAAATCTGGCCGAAAATTACGAATTCGCAGCCATGAAATCTTCTGGAATCTCACTGCAAAGAGCAATGAGAGTACTGATTATTTTTATTTTCGTTTTAAGCATTGTTGCCTTTTGGTTTGCAAACAACGTTATTCCGTATGCCGAATATAAATTTGTCAATTTTAGAAAAAATATTGCTCAAGCTAAACCAGCTATGGCAATCGCAGAAGGTCAGTTTAACGATGTTGGCACTTACAACATTAAAGTAAACAAAAAGACTGGCGAAAACGGCAATCATCTTACTGGTGTAACTATTCACGAGAAAGCGAATAATATGGGTGAAAATAAAACCGTAATTAAAGCTAAAACTGGTGAATTAGTCAGTAATGAAAAATCTAGTATTCTAAAATTGGTTTTAAATGATGGTTATTACTATCAAGACGTTACTCCAAAAAAATATGAGGATCGTGCTAAAATGCCTTTTATAAAAGGAAAATTTAAAACACAGATCATCAATATCGATTTATCTGAATTAAACAAAGTTGACGACAGCAAAGAAAACATTGCAGGAACAAATGGAATGTTGAATGTTAATGAACTTCGCTATACTTTAGATTCATTGAACAAAAATTTAGACAACGAAATTGTTTCTTTTTCTGAAAATATCAATCAGCGAGTGGGGATTAAAAGATTTCCCGGAAATACTCAAAAAAACATCAAAAAGAAACCGCTTCCAAATGATGTTTTGTCTATTTACTCTAACAAAGACAAAGTTGATATTTTAAAAATGGCGGGAAGCAATATTACCAGCAACATTTATTCTATAGAAACGACGCAGAAAGATTTAAAAGACAAGGAACGAGAAATCAACAAACACTATAATGCATTATACGAGAAATTCGTTATTGCTTTTGCTTGTTTCTTAATGTTCTTTATCGGAGCTCCGCTTGGCGCTATTATTAGAAAAGGAGGGCTTGGGCTTCCTATTGTATTTGCCGTTTTAATTTTCATTACTTTCCATTTCATCAATACGTTCGGAAAAAGGTTATCTCAAGAAGGCGGCATGACTCCGTTTATGGGATCATGGATGTCATCTTTTGTCCTCTCTCCGCTAGCAGTTTTATTAACCTATCGCGCTACAAACGATAACGGATTAATTAATTTTGATGCAATTACAACCCCAATTTCACAACTAATTCAGAAAATCTCTGAGCGGTTTTTATCTGCTCAAAAGCAAAAATAATTATGTCAACAACAAAAATACAACTGAATACCATTGAAGAAGCTATTGAAGATATTCGTCAAGGTAAAGTAATCATTGTAGTCGATGACGAAGATCGTGAAAATGAAGGTGATTTTTTGGCTGCTGCCGAAAAAGTAACTCCAGAAATGATCAACTTTATGGCTACTCATGGACGTGGTTTAATTTGTACACCACTTACAGAAAGTCGATGCAAGGAATTAGATCTTCGTGCGATGGTTACCAACAATACAGATCATATGGAAACCGCTTTTACTGTTTCTGTTGATTTAAAAGGTCAAGGCGTTACAACTGGAATTTCTGCTGCTGATAGGTCAAAAACAGTTCAGTCATTAGTTGATCCAAATACAAAACCACACGATTTAGCTCGTCCTGGTCATATTTTCCCTTTAATTGCTAAACAAGGCGGTGTCTTAAGAAGAACGGGACATACTGAAGCAGCAATTGATTTTGCGCGTCTTGCAGGATTTAAACCTGCTGGTGTAATCTGCGAAATCTTAAACGAAGACGGAACTATGTCGCGTTTACCAGAATTAGTTAAAGTGGCTAAGAAATTCAATCTGAAATTAGTTTCTATTGAAGACTTAGTTGCTTACAGAATGCAGCACGATAGCTTAATCGTTAAAAAAGAAGACTTTGATATCGAAACTCGTTTTGGAACTTTCCGTTTAAGAGCTTACGAACAAACTACAAACAAACAAATTCATATTGCTTTAACCAAAGGAACTTGGAATCTTGGCGAACCAATTTTGACAAGAATTCACTCTTCTCAGGTAAATAATGATTTATTAGGCACATTGACTAACAATGCAGAACAGCAGCTAGACGATATGTTTAAAGTAATTAATGAAAACGGAAAAGGTGCTGTTATTTTTATCAATCAAGATATGACGGCTGTTAATCTTTTAAACAGAATTTCTGAGCTAAAATCGTTACAAGCTAACGGAACTTTAAAAGCTCCGAAAGTCATTATTGACAGCAAAGATTACGGTATCGGAGCACAAATTCTTCATGATATAGATATTTCTAAAATCAGATTGGTTTCGAATACAGAACAAACAAAACGAGTGGGTATGATTGGATACGGACTTGAAATTACAGAATACGTTAATTATTAATATGGGAACAGTAGAAGAAAGAATCCAAAAATCAGAAACTCGTATTTTTAAAGCCGTTTTTCCTAGCACAACAAATCATTATGACACTTTATTCGGAGGAACCGCTCTTCATTTAATGGACGAAGTTGCTTTTATTTGCGCTACACGTTTCAGCCGTAAAAAAGTAGTTACGATTTCGACAGGTCAAATTGATTTCAAAAAAGCAATTCCTGCGGGAACTTTAATCGAATTAGTAGCAAAAGTAGATAGCGTAGGAAGAACCAGCTGTAAAATTCACGTTGATATTTTTATGGAACAGATGTATTCTGAACTTCGCGAAACGGTAGTTTCAGGAACTTTTTCGTTTGTTGCAGTCGACGAACATAAAAAACCAACGCCAATTTTAGACCATTTAGATTAATTTTTCAAAAAAAACCACTTTCGGAAATACTGATAATTAGACACTTGAAAATTATCTTAAAAAACTTCAAAAAAAAGTTCGAAAAAAGTTTTTATAACCAAAAAACCGTCTTATATTTGCACCCGCAATCAGGCACTGATAGCGACATACTGGAGAAATGGCAGAGCGGTCGAATGCGGCAGTCTTGAAAACTGTTGACTGTAACAGGTCCGGGGGTTCGAATCCCTCTTTCTCCGCTGAAATTTGAAACCCTTAACTTTTGTTAAGGGTTTCGTCATTTTTAGAGATATCCAAAAAACTCTCTGGCTATTTTAATATTTAATGACATTCTATGATGATCAAACTTTCCCTCTTGGATCGTCAATATGCATTTTTTTAACCTCATAACGTACTCCTTCTCTATCTAGTATCCTTACATTTTTAACCACTGTACTCAAAGCAGTTAAAAATATTTCAGAAGTTTCATGTCTTTCGTATGCTTCTTCATCCCTCCAGCCTTCTAAAAGATGAAAAGTATTTTCATCTGTCAAATCCTGAGAAAAAGCATAATAAATACAGCCTTCTAATTTATTGGCAGCAATCATATCGGGCACAACAGCATCTATAAAAACCCGTCTATCCTCTGGATGAACTCTATAATAAGCACTTACTGTTATTGCTGTCGTTTTTGTTTTATCATGGTGATTAGAACTTTCCATTTCCTTTTATTTTTTATTATCTACAAATACATACAACTTAACCACTTTTCCATTTTCAAAAACAAAAAGATCCATACCAGTAGTCGCATCAGGTTTTTCTGCAGAGCCATGCTGCCAATAAAGCCTTGCCGTATTATGATTTACATCAATTGCTTTGATGCGTGAAAATCTCGAATTTTTATTTTTATTATGAAGACCATCTATAAATTCATTTATTTCTTTATAACCAACAGCTACAAAATGACTGTCTACCATTTCAATATTTTCATTGTAGACTTTTTTCATTAAGTCTTCACGTTTTTTAATTTCTTTTTCATTCCATATTAAAAGATGCGAGTCAACTAAAGATTTAATTTCAGATTCAGAAATTGGGGTATCAATCTGCTTTTTAGGAGACCAGAGAATTTTGGCAGGTTTATTCTTCTCATATCCTTTTCCGTTTGGATAAGAAACTAATTCCATTTTTGAACCCCATGGCGTTTCAAAGTAAACCCATGATTCCCCAGCCGTATCACCAGAAGGCGTTGTAAAAGGTTCTCCTAAAACTTTAACTCCTTTATTTTTCAAATACTGCACAGCCGCATTAATATCCTCTACATAAAAAGCAATATGTGACGCTCCAATATCATCAGTATTTGGATGATTCAAACTTCCTTTGCTATCTGTGTATTCAAACACTTCAATGCTGGCTCCATTTCCCGCATTTATCATTTTTATAGTAACAGCGCCTGTTGCAGGATTAATATGATTCATTTTTTTCCATTCAGCATCTAGCGGAATTGGCCCTAACTGTGTTACAGGTGTAAAGCCAAGTACATCGTTAAAAAATGCAACTGCTTTATTCAAGTCTGGAACATTGATTCCGACATGATCAATCCCAACAATTCCTGCAGTATTTTGCGCCACTGTTTTTTCCGAAGCAGAAAAGAGTATTAATAAATTAAGCATTGCTGCAGCTGAAGTCTGTACTTTTTTGTTTGATTTTTTATGATTTGTTTTCATGATTATTGTAAATGTATTTTGTGAATAAATTAATTAGTATAAGCTGCTACCCATTTTGCTTTAATATTGGCACGAGCTTCAATAAATTCTTTATCTGTTCCTTGAGCAATGGCATCTAGCGGAAAACGAAGAGGTCTTTCTCCTTTTTTCATGCTGACCAATTCTAAAATACCATTAGCAATAGTTTGCGGATTCATATCAAATTGAGCCATTTTACCAAATAATGCTGTTCCTAAAGCATTAAATTTTTCGGTTGCAGCTTCTCCATATTCTTCAACAATTTCTGTTTTGTCTGCGTGAATACCGGCTTTAGAACCATTATTCATTTCTGTTGGATAAACCCCTGGCTGAATACTTACGTTTTCAATTCCATAATCTGCCAACTCATCTTGAAGCCCTTCTGTAAAACTTTCTACAACAAGTTTTGAAGCGATATAAGGAACCATAAAAGGAAGTGTGTGTCCGCTTGCTCCTGTTGTAATATTAATTACAAGTCCGTTTTTTTCTTTTCTCATTGAAGGAAGCACTGCCTGATACATACGAAGTACACTGTATACGTTTACGTCGAACATTTTACGAACCTGATCAATAGAATAGCCTTCAAGCAAACCAAAACCGCTTACAGCTGCATTATTGATAAGAACATCAATTTTTCCATATTTCGAGATTACTTTTTCGATAGCTTTATTTGCTGATACATCATCGGTAACGTCAATATCTACCACTTCAATATTTTCTATTGCTTCTAGCTCTTTAGCTGGCACTGCATTTTTATCTTTTGTGTTGCGCATTCCAGCAATAACAGAGTGACCTGCATTAGCTAATGTTAAAGCCGTAAGTTTTCCAAAACCTGTACTTGTTCCTGTAATAAAAATTGTTTTTGACATGATTTCTAATATTAAAATGTTTATAATGTTTGTTTCTTTTGAACATTACAAAGTTGCGCTTTATGCAAAACCTGCACATTGATTAGAAATAAGTAAAAACTTGATATAGATCAAGAGTCTAAATGGAACATAAAAAAAGGAGCTTTAGAAGCTCCTTTTGCAGTTTATTTTTTTGCGGTCTGTTTACGAATACGGCTTAATGTTTCTGGCGTCATTCCCAGATATGAAGCGATCATAGTCTGAGGAATTCGCGAAGCAAAGCCTGGATATTTTTTTATAAAGTTTAAGTATTTTTCTTCTGCAGTTAAAGTCAGCGAAGCTTGTATTCTATTTTGGGCAGCAATAAAACTTCTTTGCAGAATAGTATTAACCATGTTATTAAAAGCAGGGATTTCTCTGCACAACAATTCAAAATTTTCATGAGTAAAAAGAACAAGCTCTGTATCTTCAATTGCATCAATATTAAATCGTGACGGTTGCTGCATCATTAAACTCTCGCGATCGCCTGTCCACCAATTTTCAATACTGAAGCTATTTACATGTTCGCTTCCTTTATCATCAACGGTATAGGTTCTTACACAGCCTTGAGTTATGAAAGCATCGTACTTCCAGACATCTCCTTCCTGCAATAAATATTGCCTTTTTCGAAGTTTTTTAATAATGGCAAAAGATTGTATACGTTGAGATTCTTCCTGAGTTAATTCAGTTTTTTCTTCAAGATATTTTTGGAATATTTCATACATAATATGTAAAATTATGTAAAAACATCTAAAGAACAAATTTTATCCTTTTCAATGAAATGCCTGCTGCAAAATAGCATATTCCTTAATTTATGAAATCCATATAATTCAAAACTCCTTTTTATTTTATTTTCAATTCTAGATTTTTCACATTTGTGTATACTGTGAGCATACAAGCAATTATCTATTTCGCATTGCTTTTATTAATCTTGCATTACGTCTGTCGGCTCTAGAATTCTGAAGTGATATAACGGCCCATATCGCAGCAGGCAGCCAACCGATTAAAGTTAGCTGTAAAATCAAGCAAAGTAAAGACGTCAAAATTTTACCTCTTAAAAGAAAAGAGATGCATGGAAAAAATATTGCAATAAGTGTCATCATTTTTATACCTTTTAGATATATGTCTCAAATTTTGCAATTTGTTACTTAAAATCTGGCTATAAAATAAAATATTTCACCAAGCAAATTAATACTCTCAAATTATACTCATTCCGTTTTAGCTTCAATTTGAAACCCTTAGCTTCACCATAAATTTTCTTTTTGTACATCATCAAAGTTTCTTTGCAAATAGTTCCAAAAAAATTTTCACAATTCAAAAAACAGCTTATCTTTGCACTCGCAATCAGAAAATGAGAGCAACATACTGGAGAAATGGCAGAGCGGTCGAATGCGGCAGTCTTGAAAACTGTTGACTGTAACAGGTCCGGGGGTTCGAATCCCTCTTTCTCCGCTGACAACGAGACCCCTGTGAATACAGGGGCCTCCAAGTTTTAGGAAGTGCCGGAAACTCTTGAACCCAGCTTTAAAAAAGGGCTCCACCCCTGTCAAATTGCCGAAAAAACTGAAATCCGCAGTTCAGCGGCTTTCTTACCAAATTTACAAAATATGTTAATTCTGCAGAGCATGGTGCACCTATTAGTGCACTTTTTACCGATACTTTAGTTTCTTTTAAAAAACGTATAAATTGATGTTTATTTTTATTCTTCCTCTGTTGGAATACGGAGTGTAACACCACTATACAAACTCATCATAATTTCATGTATAGAGGCATCATCTCCTGGGTAAGCTCCGGCTTGTTCAAATACCCGCGCGCTACTCCAGCCCCTGATATAAACAGCTTTCCGGGGGTTCCTATCGGAACAATCTGCAAAGAATCATCCAATATGTAAATCTGGGTGTTCGATATTGGCTTTCCGATAGGAATAGCTCTTTTCTCTACAGCATGTCCT
>NZ_QJRI01000139.1 GCF_003254565.1 Flavobacterium nitrogenifigens | reverse complement strand
TAATTTTGTGGCAAAATCATGGCCCAAAGAGTTTTTGAAAGCAGAAAATCCAAAAAAAAAAAAAAAATAAAGCTGCAGGAATCTTGGTTCGAAACTTATACACGTTAATTGCCATTAATGTCTGCTTCTTTAAAATCTATCTTTACCCTACCCAGCGCTGAATGGCAACATGATCAACATGAACTACCCGCATTTTCATGATCTCTTCAACATCTCGATAACTTAAAGCAGACCTAAGCTTAAAATAGACTGACTGTAGAATAATAGACTTTGGATAGCAATGGCCCTTTGCATTCATGGGTTTAAGAATTAAAAAAGGCAATGATAAAACTCAGCTTTAAATGCGACAGAGCCTCAAAATGACTTTTTAAACAAAAAAAAATGACATTCTAAACAAAATACCTCTTTCCAATTCCCAATAATTTTGTCTTATAACTTTTAAAATAAAAAGAAATGAGACCAAACAATTATCAGGGAGCGTTACAGCAGCAGATAGGTTCAGGATTTAACGCAGCATCAACAGCAAGTGATGTAATCAGGGGGATTGACCTTAAAGGCAAAATCATAATCGTAACAGGCGGAAATGCAGGCATTGGGCTTGAAACTGCAAAAACGCTTGCAAATGCTGGAGCTACAGTAATAGTTCCAGCAAGGGACATTGAGAAAGCTAAGATAAACTTAGGGAGCATTGAAAACGTGGAGCTAGAGCCAATGGACATTATGAATCCAGCTTCCATTGATGCATTCGCAGAAAAATTTCTTTCATCGGGCAGACCGCTGCATTTGCTTATAAATAATGCCGGCATTATGTGGGTGCCATTACGCAGAGACAACAGAGGAATCGAATCGCAATTGGCCACTAATTATCTAGGTCAATTTCACTTAACAGCAAAACTATTTCCGGCACTTAAAAAAGCAAACGGCGCAAGAGTAGTCAATGTATCTTCTCTTGGCCATCAAATGGCTCCCTTCAATTTCGAAGACCCTAATTTTCTTCACAGGGATTACGAAACCCTACAGGCTTATGGGCAATCGAAAACGGCAAGCAATTTATTCTCTCTCGAACTTGACAACCGCGCTAAAGCATTCAATGTAAGAGCCTACTCTTTGCACCCAGGTTCCATAGCAGGGACTGAATTAGCCCGAGAAGCTTCCTTGGAGTTGTTTCAAAAAATGGGCTTCTTGGATTCGCAAGGGAATATGCTTCCTGAAGTGGCGGCAAGGTTAAAAACAATCCCGCAAGGCGCTGCCACGACTGTGTGGTGTGCTACAAACGCTGCACTTGACAATATTGGGGGCGTTTATTGCGAGGATGCGGATATTGCTCCATTAGCTTCTGAGCAAAGCATTGGAACAAGTGGGGTCGAGCCTTATTCTTTGGATAAGCCCAATGCTAAAGCATTATGGGATTTAAGCGAAAAAATGACGGGTATAAAATTCCAAATTCCCTAATCAATATCTTAATTAAATTTTGAAAAATGGAAAGTTTTGATGGAAAAATAGCCGTTGCCACAGGTGGCAACAGCGGAATCGGGTATGCAGCGGCAAAGTTGCTTAGAGAAAAAAGGGGCGCAAGTCATTATTACGAGAAGAAGAAAAGAAGCGATTGAAAAAGCTGCCTTAGAATTGGATGCTATTGGAATGATTGCCGACCAATCCAATCTAAAAGTTATCAGTAATCTAGCGTCAGCAGTCCATAAACAGTTTGGCAGAATTGACATACTGCTGATCAATGCCGGAATTACTAGCGTTGCTTCAATTGAATCAACAACAGAAATTTTATTTGACCAGGTAATGCATGTAAATTTTAAAGGCGCTTTTTTTACATTAAGCATGTTTATCCCTTTTTTGAATGATGGGGCATCTGTTGTATTCCTGTCTTCAACATCTGCCAGAATTTCTCCGCCAAATGCATCAGTTTACGCCGCAAGCAAAGCGGCATTAAATGCAGTAATGAAAATAGCGGCAATTGAATTGGCATCAAAAAAAATACGGGTTAACGCAGTGAGTCCAGGGCCCATAGCTACAGAAATCATGGACAAGCTTGGTTTGCATAAGAATTTGGAGAACCAAATGGTCAATAGCCGTCCATTGATGCGTTTTAGCAAGCCGTTGGAAGTGGCAAATTTAATCAGCTACTTGCTAAGCGATCAGGCACTGTTTATTACCGGTTCTGAATTTTTAATTGATGGAGGACAATCTATATAGCAGTAAAAAGGAGGATTCCCACTCCTTTTTATTAAATTAGTCAAACAAAAACTGTTTTTTATGGAACATATCTCTAAATACTTGACATCCGAAATTAAGCTTTCAAGTTATGATGATAAATTATTTAAATCCGATTTGATTTTTGATGACCATATGCTGATTTGGTTTATATCAGGTGAAACAAAAATAATCCAAGCAGACACCACTTTCTATTTTAAAACTGGAGACATTTTCTTAATTCCTAGAAATGTGCTGGCTACAATAATAAATTATCCTAAAAATGGACAGCCGCATAAAACGGTTGTTATGCATCTGTCAATAGAACGCCTGAAAAAATTTTATGACAAGATTGATATAGACAAAAAACATATTGCAGAACAGAAAATATACAGTTTTAAAAACCATCCCCTGTTGGAAAGCTGCTTAAGTTCAGTGATGCCTTATTTTGATTTGAAAGATGAATTTCCTGAGAATATTGCATCGCTGAAAATTACTGAAGCCATTAGCATCCTGAGAGAAATCGATAAAAGTGTGGATAACGTTTTGGCAAATTTCGATCAGCCCGGTAAAGTGGATCTGATAAATTTTATGGAACGCAATTTCATGTTCAATATGCCAATGGAAAGACTAGGCTACTTAACCGGCAGAAGCTTATCGACATTTAATAGAGACTTCAAAAAGCATTTCAATAATACTCCTCAAAAATGGCTGACTGAAAAGAGACTGCAGCTGGCATACTACCAACTGTCAGAGAAAAGAAAAAAACCGACAGAAGTTTATCTTGAGGTAGGTTTTGAAGACCTTTCCCATTTTTCCTTTGCCTTTAAAAAAAAATACGGCATAGCGCCTACCCAATTGCTTTAAAGAAAATCCGAAGCAAAAGTTTCGGGTTCTCTGTTTTGCATTTTACATCAATCCCTAACAGGGCATTTAAACCAAATTCACAAGGCCAATTAAAGACAGACACTACATATAATAAGCCAATATCTTCAAATCTTCCATAAAATGATGCGAAATTTATCCATTTGGGGTCGCTATTTAAAATAAAATTAAGTTAGCGGGAACAGAACTCCAACCATCACCTTACCACTCTTATTAAACCATCAGCAATCGAATAACTATCAAATTATATCTGCCGATAAAATCAACCGCATTTCTTTACCAAATCCACGATCGTCGACCAAAACAAAAGCAAAATAAAAATTAAAATCAATCTGCAAGAAAAGAAAAGAAAAGAAAAGAAAAGAAAAAGAAAACACATAACTAACTAACTAACTAACTAACTAATGAACTTTTAAACAGTCTATCCATTTAAACAAATTCGCTAGCCGAATCAATTTTAGCGTCATAGGCCAAAATCGCAATTAAAAAATCTTGCGAAAGAAAGAAAGAAAGAAAGAAAGAAAGAAAGAAAGCTTTTTCTGCAGGAAATGAAAAGAGACGGCAGAGCCGTCTCTTCCAATATAAAAAGCTAAAAATAACACTATTTAGGTTTCACGCTTAACGGCGCATATATATGGGGGCAGATAATTCCAAAGGCCGCATTAGTTTTTGGAGATTCTTTTCAAAAATTCAGATGGAGATTTGCCTTTATGCTTGCGAAATGCCCTAAAACAGCTTGATCGGCAGCCAAATCCGCATGCAAGCGAAATTTCCTTAATGGATAAATCCTTTAGCATAGGCTGATTTAAATTATCTATCAAATAATCGATTCTCTTTAAATTTATGTAGTCATTGAAATTGGAGCCAAACTCCGCATTAATCAGATAAGAAATCTTATGGACTGTGATTCCTGTCTCCTCTGCTAGCTGGGCCAGAGATATATCTTTACTTAAAAAAAGCATTTTGGAATTGGTGAAAAATTCTATTGCTGCCAAACATTGTTCTTTTTCTTCCTTTGTCAATCTGTGAAATGCCCCCATATGTCCGATTTTTTTTAAATTATTTCAATTAGATGGTAAAACGCCTATTTCTGCAATTGCCCTCAGTATCTAAAGACCTGATCTAATCCCGAAATTAGCTGAGCTTATGGTGCAGCGCTCAATTGCATGGGAAGCCTCTGCCTATTTAAGGCCGGAAAAAGCGGGTGATGCCTGCTGCGCCACCTCAGGACATTCTGCTTTCCCTCGGTGTGGCAATATTCTTCCAGCAGCCTTCTGAGCCTTACTGCATGGGTCCTTACAATGCTGCTGCCTCCAAAAAAAGGCGGACGCTTCACGACATTCGCCCCAATGGCATATTCACCAATGCCACCGGTTCTTTGGAGCATCGTTTCATTTACAATGAAGGCCAGGAATTCAGAAAGCACGGCAGATTTTCTAAACCCCTGAAAATGCAGCACCCTGAGGAGCTCTGATTCGATATCGCTCTGGGTAAAGCCATCAGGCAGAGCGGCCATATGCAATTCCATCATATTCTTGATCTTTTGGATACGTCAATTCCAGATAAAATTAGGCGCTTTGAGCTGAAAAATAATCGGCAGCCATTCCTATTTCGGTTTCATTTTATAATCTGAAACCATTTTTTTTCTCCTAAGTTACTTCAAAGGCAGAATCGCAAAGCAGAGCAAATCAGCTAATTGAAGAACATCTGAAAAAGCCAGGCAGCCGCGAAGCATCAGAAAGAGATTTTAATGGATTGGGATATCAATTTCTCAGACTTCAAAAAACATGCAATTCAATTCTTACTTGCATCCGCTTGATCAATACTGATTTTTTCCGATAGCTCAAATGGCTATGGCTACTATAGGGAGGCATTGCCACAAAACGGTAAAAAACAGGAAACGATTAAGATGAATCCAAAATCTGTCGAATTAAATCCCGATAATGGAGATGGCAAAAGACATTACAAAGAACTGCTCTAATCACCCAATATAAAGGTCTCTCCAAAAACTAAGAAAACAAAAAAACTCCAGATTTCTCTAAAGCTTTGTTTTTAGCAACGGCGGCAGGACTCGAACCAGCTATCTCACAAACTACTTTCACTAGTTTTTCTGTTCTAAACAATTTAGCTATCAAATGTCCATAAAATAATCCTCCCCATTAAAATCAATCGCACTCTTTTCCCAACTCCATACCCGCCGGCCAAAATCAAAACAAAATCAAAACAAAACAAAAACAACAATAAAAAAATCTTTAAAAAGAAAGAAATCTTTCACTGTAGAAGGTTCAAATATCCAGCTAAAAGCACTGGTTCGAATCCCGTTAGGGTCACTATAAAAAAATGAGAAGCTTGAGAAATTGGTACTTCTCAGGCTTTATATTTTTCCTGATACGAAAACAGGACCCGAACCATCACCTTACCACTCTTATTAAACCATCAGCAATCGAATAACTATCAAATTACATCTGCCGGTAAAATCAACCGCACTATTTTCCCAACTTCCCTCTCGCCGGCCAAAACAAAAAC
>NZ_QJRI01000158.1 GCF_003254565.1 Flavobacterium nitrogenifigens | reverse complement strand
AACTAACTAACTAACTAACTAACTAACTAACTAACTAACTAACTAACTAACTAACTAACTAACTAAAAAGAGAGTTTAATGATTTCTCCTTTAAATAAACAAACCTCTCTCAATAACTCTGTTACCGCCGGCCAAAACACGAGCAGAGAAAAAATCTAAAGCTAGCCGGCAAACGGCTTAAACAAGAAACAATATAAAATAAAAAAAACAGCCCGAAGGCTGTCTTAATTTTTATGCTATATTAATATAAACATCTGATTTTCTGCAAATGTTAGAGGCAATAATTAACCACCAACACATCTGATACATTACCAAGATTTCGACTAATACTCTCTGTTTTATTCTTCTAAAAATTGTAGTAAGTATATTTTGAAGATTATTATTTTCATAAACTTTAAACTTTAATTTTTATAAAACAATTAAAAAGCCCTCAAATATTTAAATAATTGAGGGCATATAGTTAATCTATTTAGTCTTATTTCTTTGTTCAAGATACAAACGCATCAGAAAAAATAAACTGGGCGGATACAATATCAACAAAAAACCAATATTGAACCTGGTCTTAAAAATGATATGTGCAATTGGAATAGCAATTAAGATTAAAAAAATTAACACGCCGTAGACTAAACCAAGTTTTGTTTTATAAATTGTCGGTTTTTCGTATCCAGTGCTTAAAGGAGGGGCACTATTTTGTGATTCAATTATATTTTTAAATTCTTTAAAAAACTTATTAAATAATCCTAAGTTTTCAATTGTATAAAAAATTAAGAACTTAAAATTTCCCCCTCTATTTCTTTTCAAACAAAATATTTTGTATCCAGAGCCATTTTCAAATGAATAGTACTTGATTTCAGAAAATAAAAAAACATATTTCCTTTTTCTAAAGATAATATTCTCCGACAAAATTTCAATTTTGTTTTTATCCTCTAAATTAATAGAAATATCAATGACCGTAATTCTCCTGAGCAAATAATATATTAAAAAGGAAACCAATGAAAAAAAACCGAGAAATAAAAATTCATTGTTAATTTTTCCTAAAATACCAAATTTTAATACTAATGCAAAAACTCCCAATACAATTACTAACGTTAAAGTAAGCCGAACAATTATAAGAAATGTAGTTGTTGCTTTAAATTTATATGTCGTCATTTCTCGAAATTAGATTTTAATATTACAGTATCTCCGCCTAAAGAGCTTTTAATGGAGTCTAGCGCACCGGTGGCATCTAATATACCATAAATTCCGAATCCTACTAATGCAACCGGATTAGAAATTGTTAGTGCCGCTAAACCTACAGCTATAGCAACATCCGCTACTTGACCAGCGGTTAAATCTTTTCCGTGCGTATAATCATAAACCACTTTACCGGTGGTAAGCACTGCACCCGCAACACCTAAGCCCCGTGCAAATTTATTCGCTCCCACAAGACCCGATTCAATTTTGGCTAATTTTGCCAGTGACGTTAAAGTATTTCTACTTTTTAAAGCAATCATTTCAGCTTCTGCTGCACTCTGCACCTGCGAAATAGAATATCCCACAAAACCTATTCCAAAATTGGCAACATCAAATAATGAAACATTTCCATCCATAAAACTTGCTTTCTGCATGTCATTTCCTGCTCCTCCTCCTGTGAAATTTCCTGTCATTCCCGAAAAAAGACTGGTCCCTCCACCATAAGAATAACTATTATGGTTAACTCCTCCAATTGTGACATTGGATAAATTAACAGCCCCTACGGTAATGTCAGGTGAACCGCCTACTCCAAACCAGGTTTGGGATTTTGCATCATAAATCCATGATCCGAATTCGTCTTTATATTCATATTCATCACGATAATTTGTACCAGCCGGAGGATCTGCAGAATTTCCGCTTAAATCCACATAGCTGGTCGGGTTATTAAATACATAAGCATATTGGTTAAAATTTTGAGTATTGGAAAGATCCTGTATATAATTATCAACCTGTAAAAATCTATGGAGCATTGGATCATATAACCTTGCATTTATATGAATAATTCCCACACTTTGCAAATGTTCGTGCCCTGTATATCCTCTGTCCAAAACAGTCAAGCCATTTAGTGCATTACCGCTTCCGTCCTGTACTTTTATTATATTACCCCATCCATCAAATAATCTTTTCTCTACTACAGCTGCATTAGCATCTGTAACTGCTAAAATACTGCCTTGATAGTCTCTGTGCAAATAAAGATAATTTTGCACTGTTCCATTACTTTTAACTGCAATCGGCGCAGTATATCCATCACCTCCGATATATGTGACAAATTCATACGAACCAGTTACTCTATTTTCTTTTATTTCCATACTGCCATCAGCAGAATAATGTTTACGAAGCACTCTAACTGCTTTATCTGTATCAAAGCTTCCGTAATACATCGAACTTCTTGTATTGCCGTCAGTATAGGTGAAATTTATTTTATCTACATTAATTTCTTCAATTTGAATAGGAGATTTAAAGGAGTTGTAGGTAACTGCAAGCTTTCTTAAAGTCGAAGAAGGATCACTGCTTTTACGAATCTCAACATCATCAAACCATACATTTCCTGTTCCCACATTGTCTGCTCTAAGGTTTAACGCCTTAATATTTGCTGGCACTGTTATCTCTTTTGTAATGTAAGTCCAAGTGTTTAAAGCTGTTGTGCTCACACTTAATGCTGCAGTATATGTACTCTGCCCGATTGTTTGATAAGTAAATATGGTAAGCTGTGCTTTAGGACTGTCACTATATACCCAACCTGAAAATGTGTATTTTGTATCAGCTACATTGTCTATAGGAATGTAAACGTTAGACTGTACATAATTAACTGTCTTGCCTACAGAGCTCACTTTTAGCGAATTTTTTCCCGAATGTGAAACAGTATTATCAAACGAAATCAATGTCGGATAGTAACCTCCTTTTGACCATCCTGTACGATCTTCCATACTGTCATTAAAAAGTCCTTCTCTATTCCCGTAATAGCCTGCAGCTTCAGCTGAAAGTGCAATACTGTTGTTTTGGTATTTTTTTGTGGAGTCATATCCATAAGCACCTAAATTGTTTGCTGCTATTTTCCCAGCAGCATCATAACTCTGCGTTTCTTCAATTCCTAATCTGTTGGTAAACGTTTTTAATCTATTTAATTCGTCATACTTAAAATTTTCGGTATAATTTCCAAAAACATTATTGGTTCTGCTATCCAAATTTCTCGTATTCTTATCAAAAGCACTTGTAAGAGTCATAATATTTGCTGTGGGAGCAGTTGTTTTGTCACATTGAATTTTAGATAAAAATCCGTTATTATCATATGTATAAGTATTTTTTATTCCATTACCAATAATCCCTTCAAGTATTTGACCCTTTGCATTCAAAGTATTTGCTTGCCATAGAACCTTATTATTAATATCTTTTATTTGATATAAAGTCCCATTTTTATAAACATTCTGAGTATAAACCGAACTGCTTTTACTTCCAATTTCTGCTAATTTAATCTCAGTAGCAACTCTACCTAAACCATCATATGTAAAAGATCTTGTAAATTTTGAAATACCAACTTTATTCTCTACAATACTTAATATTCTTTTATAAGTATTATCATAAGTAATTGCCGTTTCAATTTTTCTTGCTCCTGCAGGTTCATTTTTATCTTCATAAATAATAGTTGTCGGCAGTTTTGTATTATCATAAGTGTAATTGGTTTCACTGTTTGTCCCCCCTCCAATTATTGTTTTTTTTACAGCTCTGCCGTTAGAATCACGAGTTATAGTCGTAACTACATTACCATTTTGTGATTTTTCTTCGGTTAGTTCATCATAATCGTTATAGGCATATGTATAATCTCCATTTGAGGGGTCTTTAAATTTTGTTTTTCTCCCCCATCCATCTTGTTCAATATCTAATGAAATTCCATTATAACTTATCTGTTTTAGGTTTCCGTCTGCAAAATAGTTGTAAGTAATTTCACCTGCGGAAGTTTCACTAACTGAAACGGTATTTCCCACAGCGTCCTTTGTTATTACTTTACTTTTTAATCCTTCCGTGTTAGTAGTCACTAACTTATTATACACATTTGAAACTATTTTACCATTGAAAGAAATATTCTGTATAGGCCTGCTATAAATATCATATTGAGTTTCGTTCCATTGAGCAGGTGTTGTCCCAAAATAAGGCTCACTCTTTTTAGTTAGTCTGTCAAAAATATCATATACATAAGAAACATACGTAAATGAACCGTTTATATCCTTACTGCCTGTGCTGATTTTTCTGCCAAGATCATCAAATGTTTCTTGAAAAATATTTCCATCTAAAGGATCTTCTGTGGTAGTAACAATAGTTTTAGAAGCATTTTGTGCATAAGAGTAAGTGGTTGTAGTATTCAGCAGATTATTCTTTTGAGTTATTTTTTTCAACCATGAATCATATGTATATGAGAATGATTTATATGGTGTCGTCTCCTTCTTCATCAACCCGTTTTCAGTGTAATATTCATAGGTTGCGGTTAAATTGTCATTGTCAGTTATTTTGGTAATAAAACGTCCTGATGTATCATATTCAAATAACGTTGATCTTGATTGAACCGGCACTTGTGATGTAATTGTTTTTTTTGTAACATTACCATAGATATCGTAAATGCAGCTCTCGGATATTGTAGATGTACCAGTGGCACTCTTATCTGTATTTGATAGTAAATTATTCGAATTATAAGTATACGCCTCTGTACTAGTCATAGTATGATTATTTGCCGTAATACTAACCGTTTTATTTTTTGGTCTACCTACAATATATGGAGAAGCAACAAAATCATATCCTTTTGTTATTGTCATCGTCTTAGTTAATGCACTTCCTTTTTTTGTATATGTCTTAGATGATGTTATATTGTTGTAGGTATCATATTGGATTTCTGCAGTTTCATTATTAATATCTGTAACAGAATTAAAGTTTTTATAATTTAAAATTTTTAATTTATAAACCTTATTTGCCCGCAGAGGATCAACAGCAGTTTCATATGTGGTTAATTGTTTTGTTGTAAAATCTGAAGGACTTGCCGATCCATACGGATAATACATATAAGGAACTGTAAATTTTTCGATATTTGCTGCTCTAAGGTCAATATTGTTATTATAAACAGTAGAAAAAATAACCGATGAATCATCATGCCAGTCCGATTGACTAACGGAACGAAAACCAATAAACTCCCTTCGATCTAAACTTGAAACAGCTCCATAATATGCAAATAATCGTTTTTTATAGACAGATGAACTTTGCTTTTCGACTTTTGAAACCAGATATATATTCGAATTTATCGTAATATCCATATTAGGAAAATTAGAAATACCTGAACTTGGATTATAAATCGAATTATAGTTATTTTTAAAAGCAGAGTTTAAAGGAGTATAAGAGACACTCTCTGTTACTCCATTTCCTATCGTAACAGTTTTGATCAAATTATCTTTCAGATAATTTTTCTGAGAATTAAAAAAGTGTACTTTGTTTTTATTAATAAATGCTAATTCTAGAGTTGAAACAGCAAAATTATTATCTCGCGAACTACTTTCTGTAGGAGAAACAAATATTGGCAGTGCTCCAAAACTTAATGTACTTTGAATGCCTGTATTCGCAGAGACTGTAAAACCAGTACTTGTCGTAAAGTCACCATTATTATTGATAAAACACTTTACATTTACACTTCCAGCCACATTAGATGCTGTTGTAGAAGAACTTACAATTAAAGCCAGATCTGTCAATTTATCATTGTTGTAATTTAGTGTTATAAATTTAGCATCCGTGAAAGCAGCTTCTGCCGGAAATTGTATCCCCGTATAGTTTTTTGTTTCTTTTAAGTAAGAAATTCCTGTTGAAGTATATTTATACCATGTGGAGCCGGTGGGAGGAATACCCATAAAATCCGATTTTCCATCACCATTAAAATCCCCAAATAACAAAGGTCCTTCTAAAGTACTATCAGCAACACTGTTTTCATACAATAAAACTATATTATTTTGTTCATTAAGAGAATAAACTCTAAGTGTCCCTCGATAAAAAATGTAAAAATCAGATTTTCCGTCACCATTAAAATCGGCGACTTTTATATCTGTATCAGAATCGTCTGTTATATTAGCCGATAATTCGCCAGCATATTTCAAATAATCACTTGTGTTGTCTCTTTTCAAATCTATAAAATAAACTTTTCTTGATAGCAAATTTGAAGATCTAAGTTCACAAATACTAAGACTATAATCATCCAAAACACATTCTCCTTGGGATAATGGCAAGTCAAATGCGATAACATCAGTTAATCCATCACCGTTAAAATCACCAGAAATAATCTTTTTAGGGTAAATTTTATTAACTATATCTGAATTGCAGTTTGTGTAGCATTTTGTAATTATTGGAGTTGTAGGAAAATTAACAGTTCTAGTATATTGTGGTATTATTGTAGACATAGAAGTGCTCCAAACTGTAAAATCGAATCCTGTAGCTGTTTTCTTTGCAATAGTCCACCCCTGAGGCATCATTTTATTATTCCAGCTCAACCATGTAGTCGGAAAAATTTTTTCGAAGGCACCTACATTGTGTAATAAACCTAAACTTGTATTATTTCCAGATGTAATATCATTAAACAACCAATACTTGGCATTTTTATCATTACCCGTTTTTGGATATATGATACAGTCCATCTTCCCATCGTCATCAAAATCTCCTGATATTGCTGCGGCATTTGACGCTGTTATATTTCCAATATCTAAGCTGGCTCCAATTGGAGCATAAGTAATATTATCCGTTGTATTTTCATAAGTAAACACTGTAGGATTATAATTCTTTGAATTATCTCCATTTTTTTCAGTAATACTCGAAATACGATCCCCAGTAGTGTAGGAAATAAAATAGTTTCTATAGCCTGTTCCATTACTGATTACTTCTATTTTACTTAAAATATTGTTTCTTATAATTTTATATCCGTTCGCAATATAGTTTTCATTCTTCCTTTGGCTTGCAGTATATGTAAATCTAACTTCATTAATATGCGCTGTTAGCCCTCTGCTTCCATATCTTATAGTGGCTATGGAGAGATAACCACCTGTCGTATTATATGAATAATTAATTTTAACTCCTTGGGCATTTTCCCAGGAAACAATAGCCCATTCATATGCTGATTGTGCATCACTCTTGTTTCCATACATCGCTTTTGAGCCATCAGGATACTCTGCCATAAAGTAATACTGAATTTCTTCCCAAGGTTCAATCATGCCGTAAAGCATAGTAATTTTTACTTGTGAAAACTTTTCAAGCTCATAAACTGAATTATGAGTACCATAGGTACCCGATTTGAGCATCAAACGCTGTCCATCTAATGCAAATCTGTCTTGAGGCGTTAATTTGTAATTTTCTACATTCCCATCGTGAAATCTTGTCTTTGAAATTCTTTTAATTTTAGATATTCCTGCAATATCCCAGCCATTTGCAGCCATACCCTCTACCCCCTGACTATTGTAAGCAAGACTGACTCGAGGGACCACTTCATTAATACCTGGAGGAAGATTAATTGGAACTGCGTAATTAGCAGCACCTGTTAGAGATACGGAAAGCTTTCCAGCTGTCAGGCCAGCCTCTGTAGAGGAACCTGTAGGTGTTTGCGCTGAAATTATAATAGTAAATA
The DNA here is from genome assembly GCF_003254565.1 of Flavobacterium nitrogenifigens. GTDB lineage: Bacteria > Bacteroidota > Bacteroidia > Flavobacteriales > Flavobacteriaceae > Flavobacterium > Flavobacterium nitrogenifigens. Next base: position 45,299 of record NZ_QJRI01000158.1, on the reverse strand, counting down.
TAAAAAGTATAAGTGAAAGGTATTTTTTCTTCATAAGTGGTTACTGCTTGATTATCTTGATTGTTTCCTGATCTCCATTGCTATATATCAATATAACAATATAAACCCCTGTGGGATACCTGTTAAAAGATAAATTTTGATTGTTTATTGTTTTTATGTTAACATAGGAATCAAGAATTTGACCGTTTATATTATAAATTTGAATTGCCGACACGTACTTTTGATCGAAGATCTGCCATTTTAAGTATAATTCTTCTTTTACCGGATTTGGATAATAGGATATGACATCTTCGGGCGAAAACTTTTGAAGGTCATCGTCAGCTAATGTGTCGATATCCTTTAGTATTTGATTTGCAGATTTATTAGTGTTTGTACAATTGACTAAACACAATTCACGAATAGACTGATTACCAGAAACATCGTAATTAAAAGTTAACTTTTGAGCATTGATAAAGAACGGTACGCAAAAAAAAAGTGATAGTAATTTTATATTCATAATCTCGTCAATAAATTATTTAATCTTGGTTTAAAAAAGTAATATCTATATTTCCGACAGCAAATATAAATTGTAATTAAGAATTAGTATTACAAAAAATAAATTATTTTTATTTATTCTTAATAATGTTTTATAAAAGCTGTTTAACCTAACTATTCTGCTAATTAAATAGAAACTTAACAGTATTAAACACTCAAATAACAAGTAAACTGATAAAATTTTGGAGAGAGACATATTTTGGAAATCATTAAACAAGATTGTAACTATGCATTTTCGGAATATAGTTTTACCCCATATGATATAAGTATCGGCGGTTTTGAAATAAATTCAAAAGGAATGAAATTTTATCTAAAAAAAAAGTCTCAAACTAAGAAAGAGATTATTCTATTATGTTTGCCTATAAAGAAGCTTTTACTATTTCCGAAAAGAGATTTTTGTTAGACAATACTGCGTGAAGAAAAATTAGGAGAATTTAAATCGTAGTTTTTGAAATTAAAGAACGTAAAGGAAAATACCGTCTGGCTGTGAAAAGCTCATTTATATTTACATCACAGTTCGAATTATACCGCACTCTTTTCCCAACTCCACACTCGCCGGCCAAAACCAAAATAAAACAATCTTAAAAGAGAAAACAATCTAACTAACTAACTAACTAACTAACTAACTAACTAACTAACTTTTAAACAGTCTATCCATTTAAACAAATTAGCTAACCTGAATCAATTTTAGCATCGCAGGCCAAAATCGCAATTAAAAAAAACTTTAGAAAGAAAGAAAGAAAGAAAGAAAGAAAGAAATAAACAGACAGCCAGCCAGTCCAGTGAGTGTCAGACCCCTTGAAAAAATGCGCAGTAATACCCCAAAAAATCCCGAGACGTTCCCCCGCATCCCTTGACAGGACAGGGATTTTTGCCTAATTTTGCCCTATGAACCATGAAGAGATAAAACGCTATTTTGAGCATAATCCCCCGCCCAAGGAAGTAAGATTGACTCCTTGGGCCAATATCACAGATACCCAGGTGTTTCTAAGGAGCTGCTATTCCACCATCAGAAACTTCAGCGGCCCTGTGGAGAGATGCCCCGCCTTCTGGCACCTGAGGGATTTCTATCTTCTAATGAAAAAAGCGCAGCAGCAGCCGGCTGCAACAGAAGAGAATCCGATAGGGGAAGAAAATATCACCCAGCAGAACAGCAGCCCGCAGACAGACCAATAGCCGTCATCATCTAAAGTCCGGCCGGTCAAAAGGCTGCTTTGCGGCCAATCGGGACAGAATCCGGCAATATGGAGCAATCCATCCGGGCAGAATTGCAGATATCCATGAAAGAGCGCTTACAGCGGATGCCGTATTGGAACATTGTTTGAATTAAAAATTAGACCGACAGCGTATACTTGGATTAAAGCGCAAAAACATTGATGTCCTGCCCTACTAGCCCCGATTGCTTCGCCAGTTCGCTTTCGATCGGGTAAAACGCATAGCGGGAAAAAGCTTCCGAAAAACAATATAATACACAATCTAAAGAGCCAGACAACAACAACAACAACAACAACAACAACAACAACAACAACATTTCAAGTGAATAAAATACTAAACAATCTAATAAGCCATTTGGCAGAGAACCCAAGGAAACTTTTCCTTATTGACTCTTTAGGGGCAGTTTTGACAGCATTTTTCCTGTTTACAATAATGCGGCACTTTAATGAATATTTTGGAATTCCAAAAACTGCATTGGCTTACCTTGCGGTAATAGCAGTTTGTTTCTGTTTTTATTCGAGTGCCTGTTTTTTGTTTTTAAAAAGACGCTGGGCACTTTTCATAAGCCTTATCGGCTTTGCAAACCTGCTTTATTGCGTGCTGGCAATCGGACTGCTGATTAAATACTGCCATTTGCTGACAATAATTGGGACGGCCTATTTTTTGATTGAAATAGTAATTATCTGCGGACTTAGTTATATCGAACTCAATGCGGCAAAAAGAAATAAAAAAAAAGCAGCTGACAACTAAACTGCTCGCAGGAAAGCACTTCTTGCAGCCGCTGCAGCGGATTTTTGCAATTGGTTTAATAGAAAATCAGCGCAGTATCTGGGATGATCTACCTGGTCGCCTCGCCTGTACCCTGTAGGAACAAGGATTAAAGATAAAAGTTTTCTCAACGGCTAAGAAATTAGTATTTAAAAACTAAAAGCCGAAACATAAAAAATGAATTTAGCCCGGATTGCTTCACCGGTTCGCTGCTGCTCGGGATGGAAAAATGGCTCAACCGGTATCATAAGGAGAAAATAAACGGCTGACAATGGGAAATGAGACGCCGGTCTTATTATTCTAAAAGAAGTCCATAAATTACTGCATCTAAAATAAAAACTCTATTGCAGAAGCCGGCAGCCTATCATATTTATGAACCTCAGGCATCTGATGGCTAAAAAAGTAAACATAAACACTCGCAAATAGCATTCCATTGGGCACCCTACATTATCTCAGGTGCCGCAGCCTTAAATGTCAAGGGACAAAAGTGGATTCTTATACCGCTAAATGTATCCAAAAATAGTTTTATTGTAGCCAAAACTAACAATGTAGTTAAAAGTGATAAGGTCTAATATATGCATTTGTCTTTTGAGATAATTCGCATTTAATCAGTTAAAGCAATCGTCTGTTTTGCTACAAGATCCAAAATGAATTGTGTATTGCAGCATTTTGCATATCAGTTATTTAGAAATAACAATATCAATCCTTTCGATGCGAAAAACCTGATTTGAAGCAATAGAAACATCACTCCGTCATGAAGCCGTAATGGCTTTGACCATATTTGAATGCAGCATCAATGCTGCAGTTTATAGAAATATAATATAGGGCAAAGACAAAAATTTTTGTTGTTTATTTCTTTGGGACATGCAGCTTTACATGTTTATTGAAAAAAAAATATTTTCAAATTGCGCACTGTATAATTATACTCTAAATGTGCAAAGATTCTCTATGAATTCGGCTTATATAAAATATTCTCGAACATCCTCTTGATATAAGTAAGCTGGTTTTAACTTGTCATTTATTTTAAAGTTAATGTTTTTGTTTTAAAATAAAAACTGGACTGAGCCAGAAAACAGTTTTCTTCTGTAAATGGCATAATTGATTCTGGATTGCTGTCTGCAACACAAATCATGCTGTTTAAATAATTGCCTTTTTGATTGCTAAAAAGCATAATATCTTCGCCGACTATTCTAACTTTAAAAAAAATATTATGAAGAATACCTCTTTTATTTTAATGTTGCTATGCTGCTTTTCTTTAGCAATTAATGCTAAAAATACAGAAGTTTATCCAACAAATTGGTGGGTAGGAATGAAGACCAATTCCATTCAATTATTAATTCGAAGTACTGATGACTCTTTTACTACAGATAAAATCAACATCAATTATCCGGGAATAGCGATAAACAAAACTTATTCCTTTCCAAATTCAAAATACATTGCGGTAGATATTACTATTTCACCCGAAACTGCTGCTGGTGATGTAATTATTGAATTGAATCAAAAATCTGGGAAACAGAAAATAAAATGGCCTATTTACAACCGAAGAGCTGGTAACGGAATACAATATGCTCAGGGAGTGACTTCCAGCGACTTTATCGAATTGATTATGGTTGATCGCTTTAGTAATGGAGATACTGCCAATGATAAAATCAAAGGAATGCGTGACCAGTCCCTTAATCGAAAAGAAATGTATGATCGTCATGGAGGAGATTTGCAAGGTGTGATTAATAATCTGGACTATATTCAGGGGCTTGGAGTTACAGCATTGTGGTTTACTCCGGTTATGGAAAATGATATGGAGAAAAGAACTGAGCATGGTTACGCAATTACAAATCATTACAAAATTGATCGAAGATATGGAGGAGATGCGATGTATGAAAAATTGAGCAATCAGCTTCACTCAAGAGGAATGAAGCTTATTTTTGATGCAGTTTATAATCACATCGGATCGTTTCATTTTCTAGAATTAGATCCTCCTGCAAATGACTGGGTTCACCGCTGGCCAGAATATACTCAAACCAATTATAGAGAAATCCCGCTTTTTGATCCTTACGGAACAAAATCTGACAAAAAGAAAATGAGCGATGGCTGGTTTGATAAAATAATGCCAGACATTAATCAAGATAATCCGTTTATGGCCAATTTCATTATCCAAAATTGCATTTGGCATATTGAAAAGTTTGGTATTGATGGAGTTCGCCTTGATACTTATACCTATAATGACCTGAATTTTGCCAACCGCTGCAACAAAGCTATAATGGATGAGTTTCCTAAGATTTCCATTTTTGGCGAAATCATGGTGCACGGGGTAGCAAATCAGGCTTATTTTGAGCAGAATAATATAGATACACCGTTCAAAAGCAATTTGCCTTCAGTTGTAGATTTTCAGAGTCTGTATTACGGAATCATTCCAGCTTTGACAGAACCTTTTGGGTGGAAAGGCGGAGTCAATCAATTGTATTATACTTTGAGCAGTGATTTTTTGAGTAAAAATCCAATGCAGAAAGTATTGCTTTTGGACAATCATGACGAGGCTCGATTTTTTTCATTAATGGGAGAAAATGCAGAAAAGCAAAAAATTGGGTTTCAGTGGCTGCTGACCTGCAGAGGAATTCCACAGCTATATTATGGTTCTGAAGTTTTGATGAAGGGATTTAAAAATCCAGATGGCTTACTAAGAGCTGATTTTCCAGGAGGATGGAAAGAAGATGAGAAAAATGCTTTTACAGGAAAAGGAATGACTGATGACGAAAAATCGACACAGGAATTGGTTCGCAAGCTGGCTAATTTTAGAAAAAATGCATCAGCAATCAAAACGGGAAAAATGATGCACTATACGCCTGTAGATGGCTTATATGTTTATTTTAGATATGATGACAGCCAAACAATAATGTGTGTGATGAATACAAGCAATTCTGAAAAAGAAATTGATTTTCAAAAATACAATGAAAGGACAGCCGGTTTTGCTTCTGCTAAAAATGTTATTACAGAAGAAAAAATTTCGACTTCTCAAAAAACAGTTATTCCAGCAACAAAAATGTGGGTTCTGGAATTAAGTAAATAAAAAAATCGGCAAAAATAACCAATATGGCTTTACAGCGAATAAAGATTTTGCTGACAGTCTTCTTTTCAATTCAATATTGTTTAGCACAGGAACAGTCTAAAATTGAAAAAAGAAGTTATACCACAAAATCATTAGAAAATAATAAAGCTCCAATAATTGATGGAATTTTAACCGATTCAAGCTGGGATATCGTAGATTGGCAAACCGATTTTATAGAGAATCTTCCCGATGAAAATACAGCTCCAACAGAGCAGACTAAGTTTAAAATTCTTTACGATGCTAAATTTTTATATGTTGCTTTCAAGTGTTATGATAAAGAGCCCGAAAAAATTGTAAAACGTTTGTCAAGACGAGATGGTTTTGACGGCGATTTTGTCGAAGTGAATATTGATAGTTATCACGACAAGCGTACTGGATTTTCGTTTACTATTTCGGCATCGGGAGTTAAAAGCGATGAATTTATTGCAGATAATGGGAATAACTGGGATGCAAGCTGGAATCCGATTTGGTATGTAAAAACAAATATTGACTCAGAAGGCTGGACTGCTGAAATGAAAATTCCGCTCAGTCAGTTAAAATTCAGTGCGGGCAAAGATCAAATTTGGGGTTTTCAAGCTACGCGCAGGTATTTTCGAAAACAGGAGCGATCGGTTTGGCAACGTATCCCGGCTGATGCGCCGGGCTGGGTAAGTGAATTTGGAAATTTAGAGGGTTTAGCCAATCTTAAACCCCAAAAACAATTGGAAATTCAGCCTTACTTTTTAACGCAGCTTGATACATATGAACAAGAAAACGGAAATCCATTTAGAGACGGGGAAGATCTCACATTAAATGCGGGACTTGATGCTAAAATTGGAGTTACAAATGATTTGACGCTGGATTTGACTATAAACCCTGATTTTGGTCAGGTTGAGGCCGATCCTGCTGTAATTGCTTTGGATGGATTTCAGATATTTCTTCAAGAGAGACGTCCTTTTTTTATCGAAAACAAAAACATTTTCGATTGCAATTTTGGAAACAATGAAGACAATCTTTTTTATTCCAGACGTATCGGTCGAAGTCCGCAAGGGATAATTACAACTCAAAAAGAAGATTTTATCAAACGTCCTCAAAATACAACCATTTTGGGTGCCGCAAAATTTAGCGGGAAAACAAAAAATGGTTGGTCATTAGGAATTATGGAAAGCGTTACGGCAGACGAATATGTCAAAATCGATAACGGTCAAGAACGACAAGAAGTTCATGTAGAACCGCTTACCAATTATTTTGTAGGCCGTGTTCAAAAAGATTTTAATGACCGAAATAGTTTTCTGGGAGCAATCTTAACGGCAACCAACAGAAATACAGATGAACCGCAATTTCTACTTTTGCGAAAAGCAGCATATACCGGCGGATTGGATTTCAAGCACAATTGGAAAAATCGGAAATATTTTATAGGTGGAAATGTAATTTTAAGTCATGTCTTAGGTTCAAGAGAATCGATTACGAACACGCAGAAAGAAATTTCACATTTGTTTCAAAGAGCAGATGCTGATTATGTTTCTGTTGATGAAAGCAGAACGTCACTTACGGGGACGGGAGGAAAGATTGAAGCAGGAAAAGCAGCTGAGGGACACTGGCGATATAATGCGACACTAACCTGGCGTTCGCCGGAATTGGAGCTCAATGACATTGGCTTTCTGCGTCAGGCGGATGAAATCAAGCAGACTTTCTATGTAAGCTATCAATCTTTAAAACCTTTTGGGATTTTCAGAAGCGGAATGGTGCGTTTAGAACCTTTTGTAACCTACGATTTTGGAGGTTTTCACAATCGGACTTATTATGATCTTTTGGGGAAATCAGAATTTAAGAACTATTGGTGGGCGAATATCGGTTTTTCTTATAAACCTAGAATCTATAATAATGCCTATTTGCAGGGCGGGCCAAAATTTAGATTTTCAGAAGAATTTGTAAGCTATAATACTTTTGGTTCGGATCCGCGAAAAAAGCTTCGTTTTCAAGCTGGAGTGTTTTTCGCCCAAGGAAAAAACAATTCTTTCTCGTATAAGGCAATAGATCCTAGTGTGACGTATCAGCCAACAAATGCGTTGTCGATTACTTTGAATCCAAATTTCAATGTTAATCAGAGTAAAACACAATATGTAACGCAATCAAATTATGAAAACGGAATTCGATATATAACTTCGCATTTGGAACAGCAGACATTAAGCGCTTCATTGCGGCTCAATTATAGCATAAATCCCAATTTTACTATTCAGTATTATGGACAGCCATTTGTGTCAACTGGAAAATATTCAGATTTTAATTACGTTACCAACCCCCGTGCAGCCTATTTTGCAGATAGAGTTGTAACATACAATCAAAAGCAGATTTCATTTGATAGTGCAACAAATATTTATAATGTTGACGAAAATCAAAATGGGACCAAAGACTATTCCTTTCGTAATCCTGACTTTTCATTTGTTCAGTTCCGCTCCAATTTGGTTTTAAGATGGGAATATATACCAGGCTCAGAAATTTATTTGGTTTGGTCGCAAGGAACAAATGGTTCGGGAAATCCTATGGACGATTTATTTGTTAATCTGGACACACAAATTTTAGGCAAACAACCGCAGAATACATTTATTTTCAAAATGACCTATCGCTTTTTGCTATGAAGAAAAAACTAATCTCTAAAAAATAAAAAATGTTTAAAAAAAATATACTCTTACTTCTGATTCTTTTTCCTCTTTGTATCTTTTCGCAATCGGATGAGATTGAAAAATCAGTCCAATATTTATCCAATAACAAAAATACGCCAGAGGAATATATTGCTTCAAAATTTGCTCAAAAGGATATAATCCTTCTGTCAGAAGAGCATCGGGTTAAGGAAAATCTTCAATTTGTAAAGAGTTTGATTCCTGTTTTATATCAAAATAAAGTATATAATTTAGGAATGGAATTTGGCGCAAGTGAAAATCAAGCGCAATTAGATTCTTTAATTTCTGCTCCTGAATATAACAAGGATTTAGCTCGAAAATTAATGTTTAACTACAATTCAGGGTGGGCTTTTAAGGGGTATACCGATTTGTATGAGGCTGCATGGTCATTTAATAGATCCCTTCCTAAATCTTCGAAAAAATTTCGTATTTTAAATTTAAGCTATCGTTACGATTGGTCTTCCTTTTCTGGACAACGAACTTCCGAAAAAATGAAGAAAGTTTTTTACAAAGGAAACACTGAAACATATCGATTCTCTATTGTAGAGAAAGAAATTGTTACTAAGAGAGAGAAAATTTTGATTCTCACCGGAGATGTCCATGCATTTACAAAGTATAAATTTCCAGTTTATGATTTTTTGGGTACTGATTTTATAAGATTTGAAGATGGCTATTTTGGGAATCAGCTTTATGCTAAATATCCACGATTAGTTTATTCTGTTTTATTGCATAAACCTTTCAGTAATCGTCCTGATACAAAACCGAATTTGATTTCTCCGGCAGATGGAAAAATCGAAATTATAATGGAGAAAATCAATAATACACCAGTTGGTTTCGATTTGGCTGATACTCCACTTGGAAAGCTTAAGGATAATAGTTATTATTCAATGGGATATCAGGATTTTACTTTGGAAAATTTTTATGATGGCTATATATTTCTGGCACCAATAAATAAACTTTCTGGTTGCGATATTGATCCGAAATTTTTAACTGCGAGCAATTGGAATGAAGCCCAGGAAAATGTAGCAGATCCTGATTGGAGGCCAAGGCCAAAAAACATGGAGGAATATTGGAAACAGATTCGGGAATATGGAGATATTGCAAAGAAATATGGTGAGGTAGACAAGTATTGAGGTTAAACGCATTCAAATTAAAAATCCCTATTTCATAGCAGGCCACCGCTTTGCAAGAAACCATACATTATCTAACCGAAGTCATACTGCATAAATGCGGCCTTTACAAATAGCGGTACATGAGAATGCACCGCTAATTGACGCAAAACCATCTATGCCACCAGCTATTCCTCGATTGCTTCGCCAGTTCGTTTTGCTAATGTGCAGTGGAAATCCCTTTGTGAACGCACAGTTGGAAAAGCTCATGAAAAACAATATTAAACCTAAAAAAACATTAAATACAATGACGATACTGATCACCCAAATTAGATTCCGCTGACCATTGCTGATACTAATTAATTTACCGGCCAGATTATCTGATAGCTATTTTAAGCGTTACCCGCATAACTGGTCCAAACCTTCCTCCAAAAAACAATAGTAGAAATAATTAAAAAAATAAAATGACAACACAGATCTACCGGAAAATGTCGGCCATGATGGCAAGAATTTTAAAAATAAAAACAAGAGGTTCTTACAAATCCATCTTGATTTTTTTGTATATATAATAAATCGAGTTATTGACCATCCATGCATAAGCACATAAACCTTGCCATAGTTTTTGAAAGCCCACCCTTGGGTACGGAAAACCAATAGTCCAAATACGTCAGTAGCTCATCCATATAACTATTGCAGCTCACGGGTATAGCACCTCAGAAGATTACAAGTACATTTAACCCTGCAGATAATCATTCTGTTTTCAATAAATTTAGTAAAAATCAACATCAGTTATATAATATAACCTTTTCGGTCAAGTAAAGATGCAGCCATGCCAGAAAAAACACAAACCAATACCGACAGATGGTGTATTCTAATACCGATTTTTGCTCCAATAGAGATTCCTGCCAGAACCATACTGCTGGAAGAAGGCAGTGTTTCAAAAACAATGTTTTTCATTGAAAAAGGATGTCTTAGGACCTGTACCTAAATCATACAAGTCATCCCACAACATTACATTGCTTCCTATTTTAGGCATCACATCTATATCGCTCATCAGGGTTCTCAACAGGCAATAAAAACTTTTTTTTAAAACAATTGTTATCGATAGTCTGTCTAGTGATTTGCTAATTTTGCGGTTTATCCTTACAGAAGAAAATTACAGAACCATGATACACGCTTTTAGAACATTAGTCAAAAAAAGACACCGATCAATAAAATAAAATCTGTTCTTAATTCAAACTTACAGGACATACAGCCAAATTTTGACCTCGAAGATTTCGATAAAATTCTGCGGATTGAAAGCAGAAAAAAAATAACTTATAATAGATGACTATTTAGCGGAAACATATTACTATTTAGCATTAGCATACAAAAAAGAGAGCAATATAAGTTTGTTCAAAGATTTTTTTAAAAGGCAAAGATTTTTATAAGAAAGGATATGCAATTAAAGAATAATTACACTTATCCCTTGATAAAATTTACTATCAAGAAATAGAAAAATTGTTAAAATAATTTCTTGCCTGATTCTGAAAATAACATGACAAAAAGAATCAGCGAAGCCGATCGAGAAGTGAGCATTATGATTCAAAATATTGTAGCTACAGCAGTGAGGGCTATCAAAAAAAAAAAGAATATAACCTAACTACGAACAAACTATTGATTGGCAGTAATTTCGATTTGTCCCGATAGCATTATTAAAAAAAGGCCATCCTAAGATGGCCTTTTATCACAATGGAAAATTAATAATTTTTTGTAACAGTGTAAGTTTTTGCAGTGAAGTCAACTACAATAGTATAGTTTCCTGTTGTTACAATTGGAATATTCGTGCCGCCTGCATCTAAAGTTCCATCACTTCCATTATCGCCGTAATTTGTTGCCCAGTCATCATCTAATCTAAATTTGATTTCCCCCGCGGCTAAATCCATCGTGATGGAATATTTTTTAGAAGCTGAATTATAATTTAAGTCAGCATCGGCTGTCCAACCGTCACCACCTGTTGTTGCTGCCGTCGCGCTGCCAATTATGCCCCAGTTTGGCCATGCAGGGTATGGCGTTACGGTGATAGTGTAAAAATTAGATGTTTGCGGCAGTGCGTTAACTGCACCGACTGTAGATCTAATTCGTACATCCAGCTTTCCTTCGACAAAAGATGTAAGCCCAGCATTTAAAGCGACGGCATTTAATTCTTCAACTGTAAAGCTTTTAAATGTAGCGGTGGTTACACTCGCTATAGTAGGATTTTTAAAATCGGTACCAGCTTTTGCCACTTCAATTGTATAATTAATAACTGTTTCAGTTCCCTCATAATGTGCTTCATTCCAAACAAAAGTAGTCGCTAAGCTTGTAGCATTGGCATTTTCGAGCACAATATTAAAATTAGATTGCGGAGTGAGCAGTACTGGCGCAATCCCCTCAGTGATTACCGGTCTGTTTTCAACATCATCAGCATTACATGACACTATTAATATGGCAATTAATGCAGCCAGAATTTTATATATATTTTTCATTTTATTATCTTTTATATGTTAGTTATATCCAGGGTTTTGTTTTAAAGTCGGGTTAGCTTGAATGGTTGTGCTGGGAATTGGCATAATATCTCTGTAGGATTGTGTAGAAGTCCCATTTTGAATGCCTCCCTTCCATTGCCATAGTTTACTTGAACCGGTAAATTTGTCAAATCGAATTAAATCAGTTCGCCTGTGGCATTCCCAAAACAATTCTCTTGCCCTTTCCGCAAGAATAAAATCTAATGTTAAATCGGAAGTTGAAATACTAGTTGCATTAGCTCTTTTTCTGATTTTATTCACGTAACCTAAAGCTGTTTCGATATTGCCGTTTGATGCACCTCTTAAAGTTGCTTCAGCATACATTAAATATGCATCTGATAATCTAAACATCGGAAAATCTGTATCTGGAATATCATTTCTTTGCGCTGCGCTTCCATCAGAATTTACATTAGTGTACTTGGTAACTGCGTAACCGTTTGAAAAAGCACCTACGTTAGCAATATCTAAGGTTTGTCCATTGGTATAGAAAGTGCCTCTGACATCTCCAGTAGCATTTTCATCGGGAAACAATTGAACAAATTCTTTTCTTGTTCTGATGCCTGACCAGCCCCCATCCATCCCTTGGGTCGCGGCATCCATTGTTCCTCCTATAGAAGCGTGCAAAATGAAGCTCATACCTCCGCCTGTAGCTCTAATAGCATTACCGTCATTGATCACCGGGAAAATAAATTCATTTTGCGCTCCATTGACATTATTGTCAGCTGCAAATAAATATCGGTATGGCACATCTGCAAAACTGTAAGCTGAATTAATAACATCATTGCAGGCCGCTATTGCCTCATCATTCTTTGCCGTTCCGCTATATACTTTTGCATTAAGATAAATTTGCGCCAATAAAAATTTAGCAGCTGTTTTATCTATTCTTCCGTATTCATTTGCTCTTGAAGCGGCAAGGCTTTTGTCTAAATCTTTCAATTCGGATTCAATGAATGCAAAAACTTCTGCTCTTGCTTTTTGTTCGGGATAGAAAAAACCAACTGGGTCCTTCTCCGTGATAATAGGCACATTACCAAAGAGATCCATCAAATTATAGTATGAAAATGCTCTTAAGAAGCGGGCCTCTGCCCTAAAGGTGGTAATTTCACTTTTCAGGCTGGCATCAACACCTCTTTCTGCTAATTTTTCATCTGTGGTTTGCCTTAAAAATTCATTAGCAATACTAATATGGTAAAAAGCTCTGGAATACAATCCATATAAGAATTGATTATTGGTGCTCCACGTCTGAAAATTTAATGCTGGCAGACCATCATCTCCCCACGATACAATAGCTTCGTCCGTTGTAAACTCTTGCATTGCAAACAATAACCTCAAATAGCTGCTAAAATCTCCTCCAATTCCAGCAATATCAGCAATTCCATCACCATCATTTCCTCCGACATATAAACCTGCATACAGCTTAGCCAATCCTTGTTTATAGGATGAGGGGTCTTTAAAAAAGGAATCTGATAAAAATTCATCATCGTCTTTTGGGGTCACTTCTAGGTCGCTTGTACACGAAGTAAGCACCATATTTAATCCAAAAATGAATAGAAGAAAATAAGCTATATATTTAAATGATATTTTCATTTTTATTTTTTTAAAATTTGTTCATGAATGTACTATTACAAATTGGCATTAACTCCAAAGAAGTAAGTTCTGGCTCTTGGATAAACATTACCATCAATGCCATTAAACTGTTCAGGATCCAAACCGTCGTATTTTGTGAAAGTCAAAACATTTTGAACTCCTGCAGAAAATCTCAATGCGGCAGACTTTAATATCTTTTTCCCTAATGCATAGCCTATTGTCAGGTTATCTAATTTTATGAAAGATGCATCTTTTATGAAATAATCAGAATAGTTGCGTTGGGTTCCATTTGAATTAGTTTCAGCATCAAAACCCGTGTTATAATAATCTATAGTAACATTGGCCAAATCAGTTTCTCTTCTTAAGCCTGCCTGCAGGTATCCTTTATCAGAGCTTATATTGTCAAAAACATAATTTCCTAAACTAGCTCTCCAATTCATTGTAAAATCAAAATTTTTGTAATTCAATGTGCTGACAAAGCCAAACGTATAATCCGGTGCCGCTTTGTGAAGCCTGTAACGGTCCTCGGTGTTAATTTGCCCGTCTTTATTTCTATCTGCGTAAGCTCCTTGGATCGGTCTTTTATTTGCATCATATAGCTGCTCATAAACATAAAAGGTATTGGGAGCAAATCCTACAGAGTTAATTTGTATCTGATTACCATTACCACCTGCAATACCTCCAGTGGTATATCCTTGAAAACCCGGAACAGTAAAGCCTAAATTGGTTATTTCCTGTTTAATATAAGTTGCATTAAAAGCTAAATTCCAGTTTAAATTATCATTTTTTATAATGTCTGATTCGATGCTAAATTCAACACCATCTGTCTTTACGCTGCCTACGTTAGAAAAACCCTGATTTCTCATATTCGCGCCATCAGGATAAGCAATAAAAGCTAAAAGATCATTTGACTTTTTATTAAAATAGTTGATGGATCCTGTTATTCTATTATTGAATAATCCATAATCTAAACCTATATTGGCTTCAGCTAATTCTTCCCATTTAATGTCTGGATTATAACCTTCAGTTCTTGCTACCCTGTAGATAGTGTTTCCAAAAATATACTGAGAGTTCACCGTGCCCAAAGTCACTCTTTTTAGATAATCGTACGAAGCACTAATATCCTGCTGTCCAGTCTCACCATACCCTAATCGTAATTTAAGATTTGATAAAGCACTATTATCTTTCAAAAACGACTCACTTGAAATGTTCCATGCGAAAGCAGCGCCTGAAAAATTACCCCATCTGTTTTTTTCAGAAAAACGCGAAGTACCGTCTCTTCTATAATTCAATGTTAATAAATACCTGCCATCATATCCTAGATTTACACGACCAAAGTAAGACTGCAAATTAATATCTGGATCCGTTTGAACATCAGGCTCAGTACCGGGAACTCTTATATTATTAGTTGTAAATCCTTCTCTTTGAAACATTTGATAGTTATAGCCTGCCGTAACATCAGTTTTAAACTTTCCTAAATCTTTGCTATAATTAAAATAGGCATTTAAGTTTTTATTTTGGCGCGAGTCCGTATAATGCGTATTTCCTCCTTTATTCACCCAATTTCCTGAGCTAAAAACATTAGGCTGATATCCAGTGGCACTTTCAGTGCTTATATCTATAAATCCGTTGCTATCAAATTTATCAATGCCCAATTCAAGCACAGCCCTTAAATCTTCAAAGAAATGCAAATTATAATCTAACCTTACATTTCCCCATTTTCTAGTAGAGGTTGAACTGTTGTTCGTCTGATCTAATAAAGCCACAGGGTTCCTTCCTGGCAATAAGGGTAAATTGCCATTTGCTTCTAACCATTCGAAATATCCGCCATAACGAGATCCCGTCTGGTATACTGGCTGCGTAGGATCAAATCCTATTGCATTGCCAATCACAGCGCCTTGATTTTGAAATCTATTTTTACCAAAAGACAAATTACCGTTAATATCAACTTTTAAATGGTTATCAAATAAAACAGGATTCATAGTCAATGAAGCAGTAGTCCTCTCAAAGCTTGTATTTTTTAATATTCCAGGGTTGTTTGTGTTGCCTAAAGAAAGCCTAACAGGAAGCTTGCCAAATAGTGCACCGCTTGCGGATACATTATTGTTGGTTGTCAGTACAGTATGAAAAATTTCATCTTGCCAATTTGTATTGGCAGTGCCTAACAATGCCTTCTGAGCTGCTGAACCTTTTTCATTTACTAAATTCCGAAATTGATCAGCACTCAATACATCGACTGTATCAGCAACAGTATCCACGCCGGTTTGAGAATTGAATGAAACCTTCATTCCAGCCTTAGAGCCTTTCTTTGTTGTAATTACAATTACACCATTTGCAGCCCTAGATCCATAAATTGCAGCCGCAGATGCATCTTTTAAAACTGTAAACGACTCAATATCATTAGGATCTATTGTAGCCAAAATACTTGTAGCTCCGTTAGGTACCGCATTACTAGTGGGAAGTCCGTCTATTACAATTAAAGGTTCGTTTGAAGCATTTAACGATGAGCCTCCTCTAATTCTAATGTCCGCTTTTGCTCCAGGCGCTCCTCCGCCTGTTATATTCACGCCTGAAATACGGCCCTTAATTAAACTCTCAGAAGTAACGTTAATCCCTTTATTAAAGTCTTTTGCTGCAATTTGTGAAACAGAACCTGTTGCATCTTTTTTCTTAACAGTTCCGTAACCTACCTGAACTAGAACTTCTTTGAGCTGGTTTGCATCTTCTTCTAAAAAAACATTTAATGTTTTTTGTCCTGTGTAATCAATGGTCTGGGTTTTGTATCCAATGAAAGAAACAACAATTTTGTTTCCGCTTCTAACATTTGACAGTTGGAAATTACCGTCAAATCCCGTAGATGCACCGTTTGGAGCACCTTGTACATTTAAATTTACTCCCGGTATTGGCTGACCCGTCCTTTTGTCAGCAACAGTACCGCTTAACGTGTTCTGGGCTAATACTGTAAAAGGCACCAATAGGAATAAAAATAACAACTTTCTGTAAATTGTTTTCATAAGTTTGGTTTAAATAAGTTTGGTTGTTAGTAATACTGTTTTTGCAAAATCGCTATGATCTAAGGAGAGATTATTTCGATTTCGCTGACACAAAATTATGAAGCGTTTAAAGTCTTAATTTTGACAATAAAAAAAATGTAGCTAAACGAGTTGTTACATACGCGCAAACACCTTAAAAACAAACAATTAACACCATTTAACACCTGTAAAAAGTAGTGCCTATGTAGTAAAAAATCAGATTTGAGCTAGGCAAATCGCATTTGCAAAAAAGTTAGTTTAACATTAGATTTATTACGCTAGTAAAAATTGTTAATTCTTTAATGCTCTGCGCTTCAATCGAAATATTTTAAATTAAAATGCCTTAAAAAAACTAATTGGTTTGATCTCTCTCAATAATCCTGAAGGCACAAAATCTAATATATTTTGTAGAAGATTTTCTGATTTGATCCTTAAGTGTTGATAATGCAGAATATGCAGGAAGATTTTTAATTCTGCCCACCGCCAAAGGTTTGTTTCAATAGTTTTTTCTTGCTAGGAATCTCCAAAAAAAAAGTCACAAAACAGGAAGGAGAAACTTTAAGTTATCAGCCTAAATACGCAATTACAGATCAGAAATTGAATTTTCAGAGTAGCATCCTTGCCGAAATGGCGGGATCTTTTGAGGCTGATATACCGAATATATCTTTTAATTGTGAATATGATCCGCTTTTGAATGCTGATGGCTAAAAAGCCATCTATCATTAAAAACTTGAAGGAGACTAAACTTATAGGAATATTCAGCACCATAATCGTTGGAGGCTCAACTGAAAGAAAGCACTCTAGGAAGTACTTATGGGGATGCATCTTGGAATTGAAATTTTCCGAGTTGAAGTAAAAAGAATATGAATAGGACTGTTTGCACAATGAAGATAAAAACCCCTCAAATTGCTTTGAGGGGTTTAGGGATAATAAAACAGCTTTGATTTTATTTAAACAATTAAATAGGTAAAATTAATTTCCAAAGTCATTAGTCTCTATTTCAATTCAATAATACTTATAGCATAACCGCCTCCCGGAGCAGTATATTGCGCTAATTTAGATTTACTATCAACTTTTATCTTTCGAATAATATAAGCCTGCGGATTGGTTTTGTAATGCGCTTCTTTTGCATCTGCATAAATGGTTGCTTGGTAATTTTTACCTTTTTTTAGGAAATCCAAAGTAATAGATGAAGTTCTTGATTTTTCACCATTTACGTTACCTATAAACCAATCCTCCGTTCCTTTCGCTTTTCTTGCAACTGTGATGAATTCTCCAGGGTCAGCTTCTAAATATTTACTCTCACTCCAGTCTACAGCAACATCTTTAATAAATTGGAAAGCATCTGGAAAACGCTCGTAATTTTCCGGCAAGTCAGCAGCCATTTGCAATGGGCTGTACATTGTTACGTACAATCCTAATTGATTTGCCAAGGTGCTGTTTAAATGCGAATTGTTTTCTGGATTAATTTTGCTGATATTCATTTCAAAAATTCCAGGAGTATAATCCATTGGGCCGCCAATTAATCTGGTAAATGGCAAAATTGTAACGTGATTAGGCTTGGATCCCCCAAAAGCCTGGTATTCTGTTCCTCTAGCCGATTCATTTCCAATTAAATTTGGATAAGTTCTGCAAATCCCTGTTGGACGAATCGCTTCATGTGCGTTGACCATGATTTTATAGTCTGCCGCTTTTTCAATTGCAAACTGATAATGATTGACAAGCCATTGATTATAATGATTTTCACCGCGCGGAAGGATTGGCCCCACATAGCCGCTCTTTACAGCATCATAACCATTGTCTTTCATAAAACGATAAGCTTTGTCCATGTGACGTTCATAATTGCGTGTAGAGCCGGAAGTTTCGTGATGCATGATTATTTTAATCCCTTTCGATTTGGCATACTCCTGAATTCCTTTTACATCAAAATCAGGATAAGGGGTTACAAAATCAAAAACATAATCTTTAGACTGGCCAAACCAATCTTCCCAGCCTTCGTTCCAACCCTCTACCAATACCGCACTAAACCCATTTGCAGCTGCGAAATCAATGTATTTTTTTACATTAGCCGTATTGGCGCCATGTTTTCCGTTGGGTTTAGCTTTTGCATAATCGGTAAGCCCTAATTGCACTGTTGGATATTCATCGGTATAGGCCCAAGTGCTTTTCCCTGTAATCATTTCCCACCAAACCCCAACGTATTTCATTGGTTTAATCCAAGAAGTATCCTCGATTTTACAAGGATCATTTAAGTTCAAAATCATTTTTGAAGCCAAAATTTCCGTGGCATCATCACTTGCCATAATAGTTCTCCAAGGCGATTGGCAAGGTGCCTGCATATAGCCTTTATCACCTTTGGCGTCTGGCGTTAACCACGATTCAAAAACCATATTCTTGTCATCCAAATTCAAATGCATACATGAATAATTAATTAAGGCGGCTTCATGCAGATTGATAAAAAGCCCATCTGCTGTTTTCATCATCAGGGCCGTCTGGACTCCTGTCGGCGAAAAAGATTGCTGCGAAACATTTTCGGTAGTGGCTTTTTTAGTCAAACCTCTTATTTCAGACAATTTAGAAGTCGTATAATCGTATTCCTGAGTATCATAATCTCCTGGAATCCAGAAAGCGGTATGGTCTCCATTCATTGCAAACTGGCTTTTTTCTTCTTTAATAATAAAATAAGTTAGATTTTTTTGCAAAGGAAATTCATAGCGAAAGCCTAAACCTTCGTCAAACAATCGGAAACGGATAACCAGCTGTCTATCGGTTCCTTTTTGGTTTAGGGTTACCGCCAATTCATTATAATGGTCACGAATGCTGGCTACTTCTCCCCAAACTGGCTTCCAGTTTTCGTCAAAAGTACTCTTGGCAGAATCAATAACTGTGAAATCATTCAGTAATGATTTTGAATCATTTTTCAGCTCCAATCCCAGTTTGCTCGGCTTAATAACTACCTTGTCCTTATAATTCAAGCTATAAATGGGTGTGCCATCACTTTGTAAAGAAAACTTCATTTGAAATTTTTGATTGGGAGATTTTAATTGCTGCGCCAACAAGCTATTAGATGCCAGGCACAGCAAGGTCAATAGTAAGAAATGTTTCATTTGAATTGAGTTAATAAAATTAATGGTTTTTTTTACCTTTTTTAGTTCCATCAAATTTAAAGCGTTTTTTCGGCCACAATTCTTGCTATGATGGTTTGGTAGCAAAAAGTCAGCCCTAAAAAGCATAATGAATTTATTTTAAATAACTTAACGATACTTAATCCTACGAAAAAGTAGTAATTTGGTAGAATAATAAAAGCCTTTTTACTATAAGAAGAGTAAAAAGGCGGCAAATTTTAAAAAAAACTATATATTAGTCTCTATTCGCATCACATTTGCTTCAAATTTATCCCGAGGACCTAAAGCTTTATTTCTTAGTTTGGTTCTGTAATTATAAATCGTAGATAAAGAATAGCGCAAAAAATCCGCAATTTTTACACTATCTGAAATTCCTAGTCGGATTAAGGCATATATTCGCAATTCAGTATTCATCAACTCTCCGGGTTTTAATTTAATACACTCATTATCAATAAGCAATTCATTAAATTCTTCAATGAAATTTGGAAAAAGAGACAAAAAAGTCTTGTCAAAATTTTTGTAAAATTCTTTTAATTCCACTTCAATGAATTCTTTAGATTTCACGGCTTTGACTAATTCGGCTGTTTTTCCACTGGAAAGAATAACATTCAATCTACGCTGATATTCCTCTAACTTGCTAATATATAGCGAGCACTGATCCATATAACGCCCAATGTAAATTTCCTTAACCAAATTAGCCTCTATAAGCGTTGAGTTGGCATAATTTAATCTTTCATTAAAACTGTTCAACTCTTTATTTAATTCAACGAGCTTACTGTTGGCCAAACTAATTTCCCTTTTGGCTACGGATTTTTTTTTCATCTCTTTAAATAGCAAAACCAAAGCAACCATTAACAATAGAGATAAAATACTCACACTTATTAAAAACATTATCAATTGCCAACGGTTGGTTTCATTCTGTTTTTGATAAGCTAGATCGATGATAGACAGCATTCTAGAAATTTCGTAGGTCCTCAAACGGGCATTGCAAAAAAGCGCATCTTCCAAAGAGCGTTGGATATATTTATAGGCCCGGTCTACATCATCTTCTTTATACATGATAAAAGCCAAAGATCGAAGTGAAATGTATTCCCTTTTATCTAATTTCAAATCTGAAATTGCCGATTTGATTAACCACTTTTTCTCCTGATGGAAATTTTTCTTCTTTTGGTAGGTTCTAGATATAATATAGGCTACGATTGCTCTATCAGGATCATTTTTATCCATTTTATAAAAATAATCGTGTAACATTTGAAGGGTCTTGTCATATTGCCTTTTTTCAAACAAAATATTCGCTTGAGTAATAACATTCGATTTTGACTCGTACTTAAAAACGGAATCCCGAAACTGTTCGCTCAATTGTTCGTAGCTTTTTTTTTCCTGTTTGGAGGCGGCATATATGGACATATACAGATACAGCGAACTATGTACGCCGTAGTAGAAGCTTTTAATTTCAGGCGTAGAATGTATATCGATCCTATGCAAAATATCGGTTGCTTCTTTATACATCCCCAAAGTTCCCATAATAGATGCTAAATTCAATTTTGCAGTATTAATTTTGGTTAAATCCTTTAAGATGTTAGCCGCTATTAAACTTCTACGGGCATAATTTAAAGCTGAATCTGACTGATAAGCCCTGTATTCATTATATAACTTTTCAAATATCTCATATTTCTGAACGTTCGTAGAAGTTAATTTCTTCAAACTGACAAGTTTACTTATTTCAGTTTCCTTTTTATTATGATAGATTTCTCTTTTATCAATAGCAGCATCTAATTCATCTAACAATGAATTAATTTCATCTTGAGAATATAGTTGTACAGGAAGGCAGATAATAAGGAATAAAGTCCAAAATTTATTCATTCTGTGTTTATTTTGTTTAGATTAAGTTTATAGTTTAATATTATTATCTTGCATTATGAAATCCAACAAAATCAAAAGTCGTGGCTCAAAACGCATCATCATGAAAAGATTTTAAGGATTGATCACTACATAAAAAATCTGCTTGATTTCATCCCCCTGACACAGAAGCCAATATCGTTGAGCTCCAATTCCGGCGAAGGCGAGGTTAGTGTCGCATTATATCGCCAGTGTCCTTCAGCGGCCTTTCCTGCTTCAATCTTTCCTCCCGTCCCCGTAAGTGACGTTCTGCTTTTATCAACAGAAATATAATCAGCATCTACTCTTTGAAACAAATGTGAAATTTCTCTCTGCGTGTTCGTAATCGATTCTCTTGAACCTAAGACATGGCTGGAGATTGCATTTCCACCAATAAAATATTTCCTGTTTTTCCAATTGTGCTTGAAATCCAATCCGCCGGAATACGCTGCTTTTCGCAAAAGCAGAAATTGCGGTTCATCCGTATTTCTGCTGGTTGCTGTTACAATTGCTCCCAAAAAACTATTTCGGCCGTTAAAATCCTTTTAACATAACCAACAAGATTATTGGTAAGCGGTTCTATATGCACTTCTTGTCGTTCTTGACCACTATCGATTTTGACATATTAGTCTGTCATTACACTTTCCAGAATACCGAGAGACCAACCGTTCTTTAAATTAATCACTCTTTACTCTCGATATTTATGGCAAATGAGAACCCCGGTCTTTTATCATGGTAGCTGTCAGTATTAACGTCAACCGACCGCCATCAAAGCCATCACTTCTCGACAAACGTTTTATGATTATCCGGTTCATTACCATATTATCTAAAAGCAAAGTACAGGAATTTGGAATCACAGAGTATTTTAGATTTCGTCTGCTCTGTTGGCGGTGTATTCTCATCATAAAGATTTCCTATAAAATCTGTTTGCCCCCTCAATATCCAAACAGGCATCGTGTTCCTAATGATTTTATGGCATTAACTTTCTTTTCGATTTTGGAAATATCCTATCCTAAACAAATAAAAAGAGAATAGGAATGCCAGAAAAAAAACCGCATTTCATTGTATAGCCGTACAATTTTATTTGGGTTTAAATTATTTGAATTTTGGGTATGAATTATTTCTTGATTTTAGCCCAATTGCGTAACAATTCCCGTCAGCGCTTCCAAAATAAACAGTGTTATTGGAAATAAAAGGAGAAGAAACAATGGAGCCCAATTTATAAAATTGATCCATCACGGTTTTATTGACATCGTAAAAAGAAAAATCAGCCCCTTTGGCAGCATAAGAAAAGTCAAGGAAGCCATTATTTAATATTTCAGAGGCATATAACATTCTGCTATCTGTGCTGAAACAGTTCCATTGCTTGCCCGAAGATTGAACGTTTACTGCAAAGAAATTACCGGTAAAATCTCCAAAGTAAGCCGTATCACCAGCAATCGCCGGAGAAGAATATACATAACCGTTTGCTTTAAACTTATATAATTCTTTTCCACTTTTTGCATCCAGGGCCAACAGTGCAAAAGTGTCGGATGTGCCGACATACAGAACGTCATTCGCTACAACTGGCGAACTGATAATCCAGGAATAAGCCGCGTCATACTTCCAAACCAATTTTCCGGTTTTGGCATTGAGCGCAAATAAAAAAGGATCACGAGCGCCAAAATAAACCATATCATTAGCAACTGCTACGCTAGATTCAATTCCTTTAAAGCCCAATTGCATTCCTGTTGCAAATTTCCATTGCATTTTTCCAGTCTCTGTATCTACGGCATACAGATTAGCATCCCAACTACCAATATAGAGTGTGTTCTTATACAGGACAGGACTGCAGTGAATCGATCCTTTTGCCGCAAATTTCCATTCCAACTCTCCTGTATTTGCATTGAGTGCATATACATTCCCATCACTGCTGCCAAAGAAAATTCTTGGATTTTTATCGTCGGGTTTTATAACAGGAGAGGACAAAAAGAAATCCCACAAATCATCCATGCATTTGTCCACAGGCTTAAAACTCAGAAAACCTATTTCGTCAAACCACTTTTCTCCACCTGTTTTGAATTTCCATTTCATATGACCTGTGTGGATATCAAGAGCATAATAGTAGCCATCAAAACTTCCAATATAGACAGTGTTTTTGAAAACTGCCGGAGAGCTGTGTACCGCACCTCCCGTTTTAAATTTCCAATGTGTTTTGCCCGTTTTCTGATTGATAGCATAAAGATTGCCATCCTCACTACCTATATAAACAATACCATTATAAACAATAGGTGAAGAAAATATTTTTCCACTTGTTTTAAAAGCCCATTTTAAATCGCCTAATAGCATGTGTTTATCTCCGTTAAAAACGCGATTTTGAAATACACTTACAGTTGTGTTTTTTTTCTGCTGTCCAAAAACTGGTAAACTGCTTATTCCAAAAAGAATTCCTATTACTGCAATTAAATACATTGGCTTCATGCTCGGTTTGGTTAGTTTTTTTTTATGACTTGTAGAATTTCTAGCATTTGCAATAAATGCTAAAGACATTAAAATCAAGAAAAAAAAGATTTTTTTTTTCATCTTTGGTTATTTTTTAAGTTAGTTTTTGAACGAAAGTTATTTTTCTTTTTCATTCCAAAAAAAGAATTTATTTAAACAACATGATTTGCATTGCAGACAACAATTTTGATTTGAAATAAAGCCTTATTTTTGCATTAATATAAAACTTGACCAATTGGGGCAAATCAGCTACAATCCCGAAAACAAATCTCAAAAGATAAAACTCTATACCTTGTACTGGTTGGGTTATATTTTACTGTTTAGTATGATCCAGGGACTTCCGGAAGACGATTTCATTATGGCTTGGCGAAACGAATGGTACAGCGTTTTGCCTAAGATACTGTTCGTGACTATTATTGTTGAGTTTTTAATGCCTAATTTGTTATTTAAGAAAAAAACTGCCATTTTTATCGGTTGCTATGTTCTTCTGATTCTAGTTTTTGCATTCTTGCAGCGGCTAATTGACAATTATATAATATTACGTTATTATATGACTTTCTGGAAGAGAGAACCTCTTTTGTCGGCACCAGTCTTTTTGTACAATGTGAGTAAATTACAATTTGTAGTTACAACGCCAATTGCATTTAAACTTTTATATTATTTAGCAGAAGAAAAAAATAAGGTCCAGACGATTTTATCCGAAAAGCTTCAAGCAGAATTATCCTCGCTCCGAAACCAGTTCCATCCACATTTTCTATTCAATGTCCTGAATAGCTTATACTCTAAAATTTTGAACAAATCAGATGATTCTGCTGAAATTGTGATTAAAATATCGGATCTGCTTCGGTTTTCGATTTACGATTTGAACAATAAAAGTATCTCTCTGCAAAACGAAATAGATTATCTCAAAAATTATATTTCGTTACAACAGCTGCGTTTTGAAAATCAGCTTCAATTGAGTTTTAGCCTTTATGGAAATGTTGAGAATCATTTTATTGAGCCTTTTTTGATACTTCCATTTATCGAAAACAGCTATAAGCATTGTTTAGATGAGAACAATCAGGGCTGGATTACAATTGCTATTAATGCAAGCGATGAATGGCTTGTGGTTAAAATTGAAAATAGCCTGCCTGAGCATTATAATACTATAGGAGATAATGTGCGCAGCGGAATTGGAATTGCAAATGTAAAAAGGAGATTAGAGCTGCTATATCCTGCAAAACATACTTTGACCATAAAAAATGAGATGTTAAGTTTTTTTGTTTCCTTAAAAATAAAGATAAAAGATGTCAGCAATTAATTGTATTATAATTGAAGATGAATTACCGGCCTCTATTTTACTGGAACTTCATATTGCGAAGTTTGATTTTCTGGATTTGAAAGGAAAATTTACCAGTGTTTCCAATGCGCAGAATATTTTAAAATCGCACAAAATTGATCTTATTTTTTTAGATATAAATTTACCGGGAAAATCAGGAATAGAATTTGCCAAAAGTCTGCATGCAGAAACCGCTGTAATTTTCACAACTGCTTATACAGAATATGCTGTCCAAGGATTTGAGATTGATGCTCTCGATTATATTTTAAAACCAATTTCTCTAGAACGTTTTACGAAAGCTATAAATAAATACAGTAAAGCCAGAGAGTTCAATGAAACGATATTACATTCTAAAAAACAAGAGAAAGAAAATCCGTTTATTTTTGTGAAATGTGAAAGAAAGATGGTGAAACTTTTTCTGGAAGAAATAAGCTATTTTGAATCTCAAGGCAATTATTTGTTGATTTTTACCACTACAGAATGTTATAAGACCTACCAATCCATTACTGAAATGCAAGAGAAACTGCCTGAAGGTTTGTTCTGTAGAATTCATCGTTCATTTTTAGTAGCAACAAATAAAATAACAGGCTTCAGCACTAGTATTGTCAATATCAAAAATAAGCAATTGCCTATCGGAAGATTTTATCATGCATACGTATCTCGTATCTTAAATTCTTTACATAATTACCACTGATTTCTGTCGATTCCACTCCACTTCTTATGGATGTAATATCCATTACTATTACAGGGGTATGTTATAAAAGTGCTATATTGTAAAACTCAGTGATATTGACCATCTGATTACAATTTAAAGTGACCACCTTGTTTTGGTTTAAAGTGACCATCTAATTCCGGTGCAAAGTGAGCACCTCGATTTATTTCAAAAAACTACTTTTTTTCGTGTGTTAGTTATTATTTCAAAGATAGATAAATAATTATCCTTTGTTTATGCTTTTTTTCTTCCTCATTGATTCCCCATGCAGTTCAACTCTATGTGATTGATGTATTAGTCTGTCTAAGATTGCATCTGCTATAGTTTTCTCGCCAATTATATCATACCATCCCTGAACCGGGATTTGCGAGGTTACGATAATTGAGCCGTTGTTATGTCTGTCCTCAATGATCTCTAAAAGTGCAATTCTGTTGTGACTGTCCAGAGACTGCAGGCCAAAGTCATCGAGTATGATAACATCCTGTCTTTGTATTTTCGTGAGTTCTCTTAGATAAGTGCCGTCTGCTTTTGCCATTTTGAGCTTTGCAAACAATTTTGCGGAGTTAAAATAACTTACCTTATAACCTTCTATGCAGGCCTGATAGCCAAGTGCTGTTCCTAAAAAGCTTTTGCCGACACCCGTGCTTCCTGTAATTAAGATATTCTCATTCTTTTCTACAAAACTGCACTCTGCAAGCCTGAGTATAAGATTTCTGTCGATGTTTCGGGACTGGTCAAAATTGATGCTTTCAATATTTGATTTGTAGTGGAATCGTGCATTGGCAATACTCCGTTCTATACGTCTGTTGTGTCTTTCATCCCATTCGGCATCTATTATCATTGATATAAACTGATCAAGGGTATAATGATCAGTTTTGCCGCTTTCGATAGCTGTCATGAAGGCATTGTGCATTCCATGAAGCTTCATCTGCTTCATTTTTGTTACGGTAGATTCATTCATTGTATATTGATTTTAGTTATAATAATTTTTTCCTCTAATATTATTGTGTTCGGGAAGATCCTGTTCCTGTTCCATTTCGTGTTCAATAGATATTTTATCCAGACTGTTATCTAAGATGTTCTGTATAGTTTTAAAATTATAAATCTTAAAGTCCAGAGCGCGTTTACAGGCATTTACTAATCTTTCTGTACCTACTTTCTTTTCAAAAGATAATATCCCTAAACAGCTTTTATAGGCCTGCTCCGGGTGGTTTCTGCTTTTCGATTATCTGCATAATGTATTCTCCTACTGCCGGATCAATACTGTTGGCCCAATCAATAAATCTTAGGGCATTCCATTGGGATACAAATTGATGTGTGCTTGCCAGATGTTCAGGATTTGTAGAGTAGATGTAAGGCTTGGGATTTCTGATGTGAGTAGCTATACGATTGTATTTGAAGTAGATTTCAACTGTAGAGTTTGTGTAGAGCAGTTTTACTTTTTTCTTTAAATATTGATAAGGTACACTGTAATAATTCTTATCCTGGCTTAGTTGAACATGTCCATTCTGCATAACTGTTGCTAGAGACTGGTATTTAATCTCAAAGCGTTCCAAAGGAAGCGGTTGCAGTTCATGTCTTTCATCTTCAATAAAGAGTTCAAAACGAGAGTAAGGTCTTCCGGTAAGTTTCTTATTGTTATGAGCATCCAGAAGAGTCCATATCTCCTGATTTAGTTCGTCTATACTGAAGTATTTAGTGTCTTTTAAGTTTGCATAAATTCTTCTGTAAAGTATTTTAACCGCACCTTCGACCAAAGATTTATCTCTTGGTCTATATGCTCTTGCTGGGAGAATAGTAGTCTCATAATGTTCTGCTAAATCTGCCAGAGTTTCATTAATGGTAGGTTCGAAGCGGCTGGTTCGGATTACGGCAGATTTTAAATTGTCTGGTACTATTGCAGCAGGTGTTCCTTCAAAAAAACGCATTGCATTCTCTACCGAAGCTACAAAATCTTCCTTTTGCTGGCTCATGGAAGCTTCTGCATAAGTATATTGGCTTGCTCCGAGTATAGCTACAAAAAACTGCACTTCTCTGATCTCTGATGTGCTTTTGTCTAAAATTGAGAGTGTCTTTCCGGCATAATCTACATACATTTTATCACCAGCCTTGTGGTTCATATGCATCACAGGATTTACTTTATTACCCCAGTCCCTGTAACGGTTTCTGAATTGGGTAATTCTCAAGCCATCGGGATTTAAAGCGATATATCTCTCCCACATGATTTGTATGGTAATGCCGTTTTTTTTTAATTCCCGTTCCATCTGTGGAAAATAAGCATAGAGATCCTCGATTCTTGAGGAAAGAACTTCTGCGGGGCCCGGGGAAAACAGTTCATCTAATTCAGTATCGGTTTTCTTGTTGACAGACTCAAGGCTTAATCCAAGCACTTCAAATAAAGAGATGTATTTTTTTACTGTGTTTCTGGAAAGCGATAAATACTTGCTTATAAACAGCTTGCTTTTGCCGTTACAATGTAATTTAATAACTTTTCTAATTTTATTCATGTCTAGTTTGTTATTTGCCATAGCCTGTAGTTTTTATACAGATCCATGGTTTAACAACATGAAAAAGAAGTAGTTTTTAGTGGTCAATTTGAACCGAAACTATGTGGTCAGTTTAAATTGAAAAGTGGTGGTCAGTTTAATCCGAAAGCGGTGGTCACTTTATGCTGAAAAAGCGTGGTCAATTTGACCGTTTTTTCCAGCTTACCATTTGGATCAACATATTTGATAGGATTTTGATAACAATAATTAAAATTTGATAAATTTCCAGAGTTATAAACTCCATCATTATGATCTCCATCAAAATAAAACTCATCCTCAAACATAGGATTATAAAGTGCGAGTGGGTCAACATTAAGCCACAAACTAGTCTTCATATCCAAATACCTGGCCCCATAATAGCTCAAATTCGTTTCCCTATCTAACTCCATGCCATTAAACAAATAAGGGCTAGAAAAACTAGACGAATGCTCCTCAAACAAAACCTCCCCAAAAGCAATGTACTCCACATGCTGGCTTATGCTTCCATTTTTGGTTGTAATATACAAAGTACCTCCTAAATGATCCGGGTGGAAATAGAAAATATCATTTTCAGGCATTCCAGTTCCTGTAAATCCTTCTCCACCTTTTACGGTTGTAGGTTCTACAGGAGGACCAAACTGTACTGGCGGTCCTGGCACATCGCCCGGCGCATTGAAATATTGAAACAAAAAAGATGAGCATTACTGCTCATCTTTAAATTATTGACTCTCTTTTATTTTAGTTATAATTTTAGAAACTCATACCATTAACTCAGAATCAGTAAATTATTAACTATTTAATTATAAAAATCTTTTTATTTAATTGCATGCTACCCAGCTCTTTATTTTCCTTCATTTTTGGCAAAACAAACAATTCTTCATCAATATGCTCATTATTATATGCTTTTAAGTCATATACTGACTTATAAAAATTATATACCAGTTTCTCAAGTTTTATTGGTAATGAGTGAGAAATTTTAAGAAATTCATAAAATTGATCATATTTATAATTTTTAAAAAGATCTGGATTTACACTCAAAAGTCCCTCAGCATAATAATATCGATAAACCCCTGTTTTCCATACCACTTCAACTATAGAGCAATTAATCTCTCCTACCATTTCTTTTTTCTCTTTTTTTGTAATAATAGGTTCATTTCCCAGTATTTCTTCCAAATCTATTGAAACATCTACAGCAGAGACAATACTTGAATTGTCTACAAATCGATAAAGCAAATTATTCTTTTGTAAATATGTATTTATAATCTCTATGTCCTTATATTTATAAATATTAAGAAAGTTACCTTTACTTGTAAACATATAAGTTATTGTATCAACTGGTATCTCACCTTGTTTTTTCAAATTCTCAATTAAATTATTCTTACTTATCCCATTTATTAAAGTATCACCTAAAGTAGTAGTATTTACAACGTATTCAAGCTTGCCTTCAAAAGATTGAGAATTAATCTGAAGTGCAAAAAAGAAGAAAAAATAAAGAATAAAATTTTTCATTTAGATTTGTTTTTTGTGTTATTAATAATTTAATGTCTTCTCTATATTCTATTTTTTAATTAACTCATATTCCTGTACTACATAAGTATTAAAAATAGATCTTTTGTATTCTACTCTTAATAAATAATTATCAATAATATTTTTTCTCTCCAAATGTTTATGATTTTGAAATCCTACACTATAAACTTTATCATCAAAATAAAAAAGTAATCTATCTGATCGACCAGAAATATAATTTGATATTTTACATTTTTTTTCAAAAATTTCATTCTGGCTTTTAAATATTATATATTCATTGATTGGAATTTTTAAAATTAAAGCGATATAAATGGAAAAAAAAGAAACCGTTATCATTACGAAAAAATAGTCCCAAATGCTTTTTGTTATTTTAATTTTATCTTTAATCTCTAATACAGATAATATAATAAAGGATAATGAGAATAATATCCAAAAAATATATTTAGGAGGGTTTAATATTAATTGATTGTCTCGTAGATATAATACTATACCTATTAGCAGTAAAAAATAAATCCATTTACTCTTTAAAATTTTATTTATCATTTTCTTTTTGTTTATCTTTTCTATATTGATTTGCTTTTTTTGAAATGGCTCCTTTTTGAACAGCATCTTTTGTCTTTTGTCGTAAAAGGTTATTTGTACCTTTTAATGCTTTGTTTCCTTGTTCTTTTACCTTTTTAAAATAATTTTTAATTCTTGTAGGGGATTCGCCATTTTCAACTTTATTTAGCATTTTATTTACTTTACGTATTAAAGCCTTATTTTCAATCTTCAAACTGCCTAGCATTTCTTCTGCTTTATTGCCAAACCCTTGTTCAACTAAAGTTTCAATTGATGACTCTAAAAATATATTCATTAACCCATCTTCACCTTCCATTAATTTATCCATATCAAAATGCCCATCTGTGTCATATTTACCTTTACTGTAATTATCAATAATTTTAGTAGTCATTTTAGTTACTGTACCTATTATCATCTTACCTGCTCTTGATTTAGCAAATTTTTGGATTTTAATAGCGGTAGCTGTTCCAGTTGGAGTAACAGATGAAATCGCATATGATCCAACTGCCCCCCATGTAGCAGAAGCCCACCCGATATCATTATATGCTTCTTGAGATGACTTACCTTCAATTAACATACCTCCAAAGTAATCCATACCTACATCTAATGCAAAACTCGATACAGCGTCTATTATACCTGTGATAGGATCTTTTCCATCGGGATCAACAAAAACAATCGGATTATTCAAACAATAAACGTATGCACCTACATTAGGATATTTTTCAGCTAATGGGTCTCCACTCAACCACAAACTAGTCTTCGCGTCATAATACCTAGCCCCATAATAACTCAAATTCGTCTCCCTGTCTAATTCCTTCCCATTAAACAAGTAAGGACTTGAAAAAGTAGAACTATGCTCCTCAAACAAAACCTCCCCAAATGCAATATACTCCACATGCTGTGAAATAGAACCGTTTTTGGTTGTAATATACGAAGTACTTCCTAAATGATCCGGGTGAAAATAGAAAATATCATTCTCTGGCATTCCTGTTCCTGTAAAACCTTCACCAGATTTTACGATTTCTGGTTCTATAGGCGGGCCAAATTGTACTGGCGGTCCTGGCACATCTCCAGGGGCATTGAAAACTGGATTTCTTGGCCAGCCTTCGGGCGGTTCTTGGTTTTCTTCAACCGGTTTTAAAACTTCACTAGGATAAGGATCACCTGTAAATTCTGGCGTTGCATAAATGCCTTGTTGCGTTGGAGGTCCGGGAGGCAATCCTAAACTCCTCACATAGGTGTCTAATGCTTTTTGCTGTTCTGCTGTAAGCTTGCCGTAATTTACTCCTCCTGCTGTTAGTTTTAAAGGCTGTGCAAAAGCTCCGTTCCCCAGTTTACTCACGATACGTCCTGCTCCTTCGAAATAGTGCTTGGTAAATTTCCCTTTGCTTATTACAAAATATGGCGAAACATAACCTGTGTAATCATCTGTATGAACAATGGTTGCTGCTGTTTCACCGTTTATGGCTACATTCTGCGAATCGCCTGAACTTTTTATTACTCTTTCTCCTCCTGCATCATAAGTATATTGGTGAATTCTTCCGTTATCGTTAATTCCCATTAAACGGTTTTCTTCGTCCCAAGTCATTTTTCTGAAATTCTTTTCTTCGGTATAACTTGTCGGGTTTCCGTTTCCATCATACACATATTCTCTTGGCTGTACTTTTCCTGCTTCTGCAATTTTGTTCGGTGCGTTAGGGTGCAGTTCGTTGTCGTAATTATAATCTAAAACATAGCCTTTCTGCTCATTATTTACAATATGCACCAAGTCTTTTTTGGTAATATTATGCATTTTGTTATAGCTCATATTCAGCTCATAACTCGCCTTTGTAAACTCGCCTTGATACGCCGCTTTTGCCGATTTTAATCTGTAGAAATCATCGTACTGATATTCGTGAGCCGAAGTTCCTCCTAAAGCATTATTAACGATTGGCGCCGTATTTTTTATGCTCAATACATTTCCGACCAAATCATAACCGTAGGCATTATTCATAACCTGCCTTGAACCGCTTTTTACCTGCAGCTGCTGTAATCTGCGCATAACAGGATCGTAGGTATAATTGGTTTCGGTGTCGTTTCCGTATTTTAAATATTTGCGCTGTTCAAATTCATCATAACTCAATTGTTTGATGTAATCGTAGGTATGGCTTTCTTTTTTACCCTGCATGCTCTGCAAGTTTCCTGCGCGGTTATAGGTGTATTCTACCACTTCGCCATCTGGATATATCATTTTCTGGATTCTGTTCCAAGTATCATATTCGTATTGAGAAATATAAGTCTGTATATCTGTTGGCGTAATACGGAGGGTTCGAATTTCTTTTTCCACCTCTCCTAATTTTCCGTAGAAAAATTCCTGCCCACCGCTGGCATCCTGCACAAACCACAATCTGCCTCGGCGAGATGGTGTACCGTCTGCTTTACCATAATTGTACTGCACGTTGTTCTGCGGGTTTTTAGGATATTTGATACTCTCTAAACGGTTGTAATTGTACACGTATTGTATAGCGCCACCATTAGGAACTGTATTTTTAATATCTTGTGTAATACGAGTAGTCAAATTACCTGCTAAATCGTATTCCATTTTCGTTGTTCCCGCATCTGGATGTGTAAACTCGATGCGTCTTCCGAGCCAATCGTACGTACTTTTGGTGATATGATCCATGGCATCGGTAACTTTGATCATTTCGCCCAATGCATTAGTGTCAAATTTCGTTGTCAAATCGTTTTGCATACTGGCTACATTCTGTCCTGTAGCATCGGTATACGTCGTATTGGTTTTGTTTAATGCATCGGTTTGTGTAGTTTTTAATACTGGAAGACCATTATAACTTTCCAAAGCGAAAACTGTAGTATTGGAACTTCCGTCTGGCAAGGTTACTTTTATGGGGCGGTTTACCTCATCATAGTCTGTTTTCGTTGGTGCGACAGTAGAAACTGCCGTACTGAAATTATTGTCTAAAGTCGTACTTGTGGTTGGGTAATAACTGGTTATAGCTCTTCCTAATCCATCATAAATTACTTTTCCAGAAATAATATGCGCTTCTTGATCGGCGCTTCCAGCACCGGTAAACAAACTTGCTGTTTTTTTAACCTGCAAAGCTCTTCCTAATCCGTCTGTATAGGTATAAGTCTCAATGTCTTTGTCCAATTCTGGATCGTAATTTCTGGTTTTGGCATACGGCACTTTCGCATCGGGAAAATATTCATAAGCAATCGTATAGGACTTACCCGAAGCAATTTCATAAGGTGCGCGAATTGTTGCAATTCGGCCTTTTGCATCCAAAGTATAATCTGTACTTTGATCGTTACGGTCTGTTGTTTTAACTGGTACTCCAAAACGGTAATTGTATTCCATTTTGTTTTGATAACCAAAAGCATCTTTAATCTCCGTCATGTACTGATGATTTTCTGCATCGTATACATATTCTAAAGTCATACGCTGGTCTTTGTGATTTGAAGGACCTGTAATTTTCTGCAAGTTTCCGTATGCATCGTATGCGATATCGGTAATCGCAATTTTATCTGCTGAAGCGTAATTTTTAATCTGCGTCACTTCGGCAGTTGTCGTATTGATGGTTGTCGCTCTTTTACGGCGAAGGCCATCGGTGGTAAATACTTCCAACTGTTTTGGAATACCACCATAATAAGGCGTTGTACTTTCGTAATAACTGATTTTTGCGGTTACTTTATCAGCCGCGGCACCGTTGCCTAAATCTTCGTATTGAATAATGTTTCCGTTAGCATCATACGTATTAAAAGTATTCGTTTCCAGATAATCGCTACCGCCTTCATAGACTTTCTGATTGGCATGAATTAATCCAACAAAAATACGTTTGGCATCGCAAGAAGGCAAGTTCAATTCTGAAATGGGAACGCTCACCTGTGTTGCCACATCTATAAAACTATATTCATTTTCAGACTCCTGGCGCATTTTTCCATTTTTGTCTAAAGTGTAGCTGTATTTTAAAAGTTTTTTTCTAAAATAATCCTGATTGTAAAATTCCTGCACTGTGGTCATAAAAACCGAATTATCTGCCGCATCAATCTGTTCCTGAGTTACTTTTCCAAATCCGTAAAACTCTCTTTCACGACGATCCTGATAACCGTCTTCGTATCTAAATTTTGCAATAGAATGATCGATACCGTCACCAGTATGTCCGTCAAAAACATCTACAGTTTGTAAAACCCACTTCGCTGAAGGGTTTTCGTAACTTGGTTTCAACAGTTCATAATCTACTGTATAACTATTTCCTGCACCATTTTTAACGCTTTTTAATTTGTTGGTTCTTTTGATATTGGATAACTGTGCTGTTAAATGACCATCATCTTTCGAAACCACATAATCTAAATTTCCATCTCCATCAATATCCATAAAAGTGCCTTCAGAACGGTTGGTACTCCATCCTTTACTTCCTCCAATGGTAGGCGTAATACGCAATAGCCAAGCAATAATATCAATTGAGACATTGGCATTCAGACCATAACTTACCCCTTTATTCTGGCTCATTTCCGGAAATCTCGGATATACAACCGGCGTATCAAACGAGTTTCCTAAATTTAAAGAAACCAGCATTGTACTGCCTACGTATCTAATCTTATCTGCAAGTCCGTCACCATTAATATCCATAAAAGATTCATCACTATCTGACTGCGATCTGGCATAATTAGCTCCTCCAGAAATGGATCCCTGTTTAATACTGAATCCTAAACCTGCGCTCCAATCTGTAGAATTTCCTTTGTTGATACTAGCCAGGTTCCATTTTTCTGCTGGCAAAAATCCGTAACCTGTATTTAAAAATACATCTCCAGACTCTGTTATTTTATCTGGCAATCCATCTCCATTAATATCGCTATGAATCAGTACAGAACGGTCTTCACCTTTACCCTGTGAAGCGCTCACAGAAATGCTGTTCCCTCCTTTTTCAGCTTCTTTTGAGGCCGTTTCTTTTGCAGAATCTCCTTTTACTTTCGATTTTGCTACCGTAACACTCATAGAGTTGGATGGCGCACCGTGACTGTAGCTTCCGCCAAAATTTGGTCCTTCAGAGCTTGTTCTAGAATGGCTGAAATTATCTCCAATATTTACGATTTGGTCCGAAACTTTCCCGACAGGCGCTGTCAATTGTATATTTCCTCCACGAATATAATCTGGAAAGCGGTCACCATTAAAATCGCTCATGGTCTGGGTCATATACGAGTCTCCATCTATAGATTTACTGTATCCAAAACTTGCTGAACCTCCTGCAGAAACTCCCCCAGAAATACTTTTACTTTTACTTTCGCTAATCATATCTAAAGCAGAAGTGCTTCCTCCCTGCAGATTTGGAAGAGTAAAATCGGTATAATCGGCAATATCATCTTCTCCTAATCTCGATGTTCCGATGGTTTGCCCTTTAATGTAAATTCCTTCTTCCAGACCTTCCCATTTGTATTTACTGTAAGACGGATTTAATGATACAAAATAACTGTCAGCAATTTCATATCCTTTACCATCATAATTGTCAGGATCTGTATTGTTTAAATCCGGTTCTGTATTGTAAGCATCTGACTGTTTTAAAAGCGTTTGATCAATAGTATTGGAAGCTAAATTTCCGTTAATCACAAATCCGCCCCATTGACGATGGTACAAACCGAAAGTTCTTTCATCAGCGTTTAAAAGACTATAAATGGCAAAATCATCTGTCGTGGTGTTTAAAACTATATCATCTGTTAGATCTGCAACATCTTTAAAATCGGTAATCTGAACCTGAACATTTAAGGCATTGGTTTTTGGATAGTTTTTAATAATGGTCACAGACTGCGCATTAGAAACCGTCATTTCCAATTGAATTGGAGTTCCTAAAACAGCATCAGGATAGTTGACCGCATCATCAAAGGTATTATTCACTAAAACCATGGTTCCTGCTGTGATTCTGTAACGATTGCGTGCCAATAAAACATTGTTTTGTTTAGCCGAAATAATTACATCTCCATTATAATTATTAATATTTCCAGGATATTGGAAAGGTGTCGCCAACACTAAATCCTGTGGCAATATGCTCAGTTTTACTTTTCCGCTTACTGTTGAAGTTATTCCTGGAATATTATAATTTCCTTCTCTTTTATTGTATAAAGTATGTGAAACATCCATAGGAACTTCTTCTGCAACACCACCTGCATAAGCTGGCACTGTAACCGTTGGAGCAAAAGAAATAGTTTGCCAATTGATGTTGGTTTCGGTTTGAAGGGCCAAACTAATCTGCGTTTCGGCTTCAAATGCAGGAAGATTTACTGACGCTAAATTAAATGATGCTACTTCATTTGCTAAAAAAGTCTTTTCAAAAACAACTACAGCTGGATTGGTCTGCTCCAAATAGGTTTTCGTAATAACCAATTTAATATGATCTGATGTTACCGGTTTGTTTAAGATTCCTTTTAATACAACATTTCCAGCAGCAGCAACTGTTTTTCCTGCAACAGAACTGCTGAAAAAATCTGCATTTGCATTATATGAAGCCAAAGAATACCCATTGACATCTTTTAAAGTGGCAGGAATTATAAAATCGCTCTCCGTTACATTTCCACTTAAACCGCGGTCAAAATGTTTTACTTGCGAATAAGTGACAACCGGATTCCAATTTACAGCATCAAAATTTCCATCCTTTACCGAACTTACTCTAAAGTATAGTCGTTCTCCTTTTTCTACAGCAATTCCAGTGTTTTGTTTCGTTTTAATGGCATAATCTTTTGGACCGATCGCCTCATTCCAAAGCAATTGGTTTCCTTTTTGAAAATACAAATGAACGCCGTCTGCTTTATCATTTCCTGCATTATTTACGTATGCTGCACGAGCTTTTATTCCATCAGGAGTGGTATCTTCGATTAATTGGTATTGATGCGAAACAGACACTATTCCTTTTACAGGCGCTTCCCACATACGCACCACATCATGCAGCGGATTCTGTTTTTCGATCTCTTCTGCAGAAATAGTGGTAAAACCTGGAATCGTGATATCTCCTCCTCCAAAAACGGGCGAAGGCGTTCCTGTACTGCTGCTTCTAAAAGTTGGCACACCATTCTCCAATCGGTTATAATAAACTTGTCCGTTTTTAACAAAATCTACCAAACCGTCTCCATTAAAATCCATGAAATACGCTTTAGTTTTATTAGTAGATCTTTGCTGATCGTAACCGATATTTCCATATTTCAGATTTAAGTCGACACCCCAATTGAATGAAGTTGATTTTGAAAATCCAACATCGCTAATATTAATTTCCTGCAGTTCACCAAAACCTAATTGTCGAGAACCAGCCAAGTTTTTTCGGTAATAAACCCCATTTTTATTCTTGAAAACTTTGTCTGGCAATCCGTCACCATCTAAATCTTCCAGACTTACTGCCGTATCAGATGATCCCCAACTGTTTCCTCCGTGACCTCCAACCGTAAAGCCTTTCAAACTTCCTGCATTAGTTGCCAACCCGATCCCTAAACGATAGCTTACGCCATTTGTCGCTCCTTCTGAACTGCTGACTAAAGAGTGTTTTCCTGAAAAAAGCGCATCGCTGAAAACTGGAATCGAGCTATTTTTTAAATTATCCTTCGGAACATTCCAAACCTGCTCAGGACCAAAAGGAGTGTATTTTCCCGATGCGTCACGAATATCATCAAAGTAATCTAATGTGTTTGTGTAGAACAATTTGGATTCTGAATCGTATTCTGAAATGGACTCTAGCAAAGTCTTTTTGAAAGCACCTTCCTTAAATTTCAATTCGTAACTGCGAATCATATCATTTTTGTAGCGGACTTCTATTTTACGCAATAGCTGATTGTTCAGCTGTTTAAAACCTAATCTGGCCGAAACCTGAACATCTGTTCGGTTTGCTTCACCAAGATCTGAGTTTTTTACGAAAGTGACACTGTAATTTCCTTTTTGCGATCCAGAACCAGTATAATATACTTTTTTAAGATACAATTCGCCATCGCGTTTGTCGTATTCATACTCCACTGTATTCCCTTTTAAATCGACTTGAAGACAAAGTGCCCAATGTCCGATATTTCCATTTGCATCCTGCAAAACACCATTTGCAGATAATCCAGATGGTGTTCCGCCATAATAACTCGCAACACCACTCTTATCTTTTACAACCCAATAATAATTTTTAGGAGATGATCCTTTACGGATAATCTGCTGAAAAGCACCTTCTCTTCTTGGATAAAACTGCTTATCAGCAGTTCTGGCAATCCATTCTGCTCTATGTGAGTTCGGAATCAAAGCTTCTCCTGCAACAGCATAACTTTCTGTTTCATTAACTGCATCATATCTTGGCGCTCCCCAGCGTGTTTCAATACTTACTGCCGGCGCCGAAATATCCCAGCCCATTCCTGCCCAGCTGTGTCCGCCGTCACTATCATACTGTAAGTTAAAAGACGGTTGCATACCTCCCCGGCCATTCGGAATAACGATGGAAAAACCTGTACTCATGGTTCCTCTTCCGTTTGCCGAAGGCGGCGCAATAGATTGGATTCCTACCAGCGGACTGGCGGCTTTTAGATCTTTAATGCTTGTTGGCGTATAACCCGAAGTCTCAGGCGATTCGGGCATTTTGATAATTCCCGCAATAAAATCTGTAAAATGGGTTGTTTTGGCCTTAATAATTCCCTGTTTGATGTCAAGAGAGTCTTTGGTTACTTTCTGCCAAAGGCGTTTGTTCTCGTCAAAATAAAATATATTGATGTCTTTTTCTGTATAACCTTCGGGAATTGTCTCTTTATCGTAAGGAAGTGAAAGTGTTACGGCTTTTTCAAAAATAGTCCCATGCGGCAGTAAACGGAAACCTGCATTTTCAGCGGTCACATTTACCATTGCCGAGTTTAATGGAGCAATGTCAATTTTACGCAAACCGCTTACCGATACTTTTACATTATTTTTTAAAGCGCCGGCAGGAAAAACAGCCAGGAAATCTTTATATTCTAAAGCATTGGCTGTTTCAAAATTGATGATTTTTGAAACACCTTCTTTTGCACTCTCAATTGGCCTGAAACTTTCTACATTAGAAAATTGCTTTACTTTTATTTCTTCATTTAGAATAACTCCCGAAGCTGTTTCCTTTAAAACTGAGACAGATTCTCCGATCTTTTCAGCATCCAAAACCAATTCAAATTCCGGCTGAGTGACATCTACCGTAATTCCGGCAATAGTCATTTTTTTTAACTGAGAAGGAAAATTAGTTCCTTTGATATATAATTTATCAGCTGCTTTTAAAAGCGTAAAATTGGAATTCTTGTTCCCGTTTTTATATACTATTCGTACATTTTTAATTTTGTATCCATTCGCAGTTCCTTCTGGCGCTGTAAACAAAAGCACGTTATCTCCTTTTCGCAATGATTTTTCAGATAATAATTCAGACTGACTAGTCCATGCTTTGTTATAAGACAAAAATTGCCCTCCAATACTGGGCTGGTTGTTTAAACTTCTAGAAATTGAGGCTGCTTGATCGTAACCGAATAATTCGTATTCTAAATAAGCGTTTTCATTTTGTGCGGGAAGTTCATCTACTTTTAAATGAAAAACATTATCGTAGGCATCATCAATATCCTCAGGATTGTCAACCCCAATTATACCTTCTTTAATATCAGCTGCGAATAACTTTGTGGTTTTGTTTTCATTTTTTTGAACAGCCGTAGAATCAGAGACTAAAATCTCCTCTTCTTCCACTGTGTTTTCAGAAAACAGAGAAGCTATTCTATATTCGCTAATATTAGCGGCAAACAAAAATGCTCCTATTAAAAACACCAATACTATAATTCTATTTTTCATAAGCAGATTAAATCGATTTGAGGCAATCGGTTTTATATTTTAATAAATTGACCTGTTTTTTAAGCTGTCAATTTATTTGACAATTACTTTAAAAGTTTTATTTCCAAAATCTGAACTCACATTGACCAGATACATTCCAGATGGCGCTTTTATATTATCTTCATGCAGATAGGTTTCAATCTGATTGTATTTCTTCTCTTTTAAAAGTGATCCCGTCAAAGAATAAACGCGAATTGTTGCGTCGGTCTTTTTAGGAAACTGCATCGCAATTGCAAACTTTCCGTCTGGGGTTGGATTCGGATATAAAATCAGTATGCTAGAATCTGTAATTTCTTTTCCATCTGTCGCTACAGCAATCATTTTAGACGTTTTACATTCCTGCCCGTTTATTAATCGAAGCTCATAATTGCCTGGCTGATCGATTAATATTTTCGGATTGTCATCTATAAAATTCCCTTCATAAAACCATTGGTATTGATAATTTCCAGACGGCAGAGCTGCACTGGCATCCAAAAGAAGCGCATTTCCATCTGTCAGCAGATAATCTGATTTCAGATTCGGAAAAGTTCCTTCCTTATCTGCCACAAATACGGTTTCTGAATACAGATTTCCTTTTTTGTCTTTTACGATATAATCATAAGTTCCTGATGAAAGCTGCACGCCGGTCTGGCTTTTTGCAGCTTGACTCCATTGTTTTACAACGGCTTCACTGCCTTCTTTTTTAACTGTAACTGTAAAAGGAGCTTCGCCTCCTTCTATGGTATAATTTAATTCTCCAGATCCAGAAACGCCGCATAAGGCTTCGGTTATCCATACTCTGCTGAACATTTGCGGGGCTACTTTTAAGGTAAATTTTGCTGTCCCAGATTTCTGTTTATTCCAGTTAAAATCTTTTAAAGATAATTTTTCTGTACTGGCAGTGCTTCCTAAACGAATGTATTCTGAATCGTTTTCATCGTAAGTTCCCTTTCCAGAGTAATCAACTAAAAGCCAGTAAAAAGTATCTTTTGGCAGTGTTCCTTTTATAAAGGCAGGATTAAATGTCCAGTCTAAACTAAGATCGCTTGGGTTCGCATAATCTAGCTGCCATTCTCTAGAAACTCCGATTGGTTCTCCTTGCTCTTGCTTTTTAACTAAGAGATTCTTTCCGTTATCGCTCCAAAAAGCAAAATAATTATTAGGAATCTTGTTGGATTTGCTTTTTACTTCAAACGTCATCAGTCCTTCTTCTATCATATTGCTGCTTTTGGTTTGCAGCAAACCGCTCGCGTCGTCACGTCCGACTGCGGTAATTGACGACGTAAATCCTTTGTGTTTTTCGGCATCCCAGATCTTTTCTCCTTTACTGTTTAAATAGTTCTTATTGTCAAACTGAGAAAGTGAAATCCCATATTTAATGGCTAAATAACTCGCCGCTTTCTGCGTTTCTAAACCAGATAAAACACGATTGTAAATCAAGATTTCGCTTATGCTTCCTTTAAAATCTTCTGGCGGTAATTTCTCCATTTTTGATTTCTGGCCAATCGTTAACGAAGACAATTTTGCAACACTATCAGTCACATTCTGCTGAAAAAAATGAATATTAGCCTTATGAGGTTTAATTTTTTCCTGATAAGACTGGTAAGAATATTTTTTTAAGTCAACCAAACGTTTGTTTGTCGCAGCCGAGATTGTTTTTTGAGGATCATTAATCGTCCATAAAAATTGTTCTTTCAGACTGTCCTTTACTTTGTAAACCATAAAAAGGGTCTGGCGTCTTTTACTATCTGAGCCAAAAGGCACAATTAAAGAATCCTGATCCGCATCAATAACAATACTGGGATTAAAATTAAAAGTAGCGCCATCGTATTTCTTTACCGGCACCTTTGCTTCTTTATTGTTTATGAGACTTTCCCAATAGTAATTCTCTCCTGTTTTTCTGGATTTAATCCAAAAAAAAGGTTCTGAAACTGCTCCTGGAACTATTTTTTCCTGCGAAAAGACAGCATTCACAATTAGAAATGCTGTTAAGTGTGCCAATAAAAAAATCCTTTTATTCATATTCTAAAGTGATTTTTATGATGATGCTTTTTAGAAATTTCCTAAATCATCAAAGTCAAATGAATAACCAATAATTAGTGAAATACTATTGATTTTATTTTTGTTTTCGCTGTAACGATGTCCATTTTCTTCGGTCATTAAAGCATCTGTAAGCCCCAAAGAGTATCTTGCTCCGATAGAAAGATTATTGCCAAATTCATATCCTGCGGACAAAACTCCGTAGAAATAATTTTTACCCGTCAAAGATTCTTTCAATACTTTCTGAACATTGGCATCTGGCTCAAAATAAACACCAGAATCTGCAAACAATTCCTGTGCGTTTGAGGAGTATTTTATATTATCACTCGCAATATTAAATCCTACATAAGGCCCAACGCCAATATAAAATCCTTCAGCAGGATAATATTTAAACTGCGCTCCGACATTGATATAACTATAACCAAAAGTCATTTTATATTTAAGTCCTTTTACGTCTTCGTAATTCAAATCGGTTCCCTGGCCAGAATAGGAGATTTCGGTCTGAATAGCAACTTTTGCATAAGGATATTTCCAATTAATGAAAAAACCGCCCATTCCTCCAAACTTTCCTTCTTCTTTTAGGGTATAGCCTTCATAAATACCTTTCGGCACTATCACATCTGGAAGATTGGACATTTTAGAATAGATTCCGCCGCCAAAAAGACCATATGTAATTTCTCGATCGCCTTGTGCCAATAAAGATTTTGTGCTTACTAATAAAAGAAGCAAAATAATTTTTTTCATTTTTTTATAAATTACCATTGATGAAAACTGTAGCCCAACGAAAAACAAAAGACACTGCTTTTATTTTGATTTTCGATAAACTGAAAAGATGATGCATTACTCTTAATCATGTCCTTTACGCCTAGATAATAGCGAAAGTCAAAGTGTATGCTTTTATGAAGTTCATAACCTAATGCGAAACACAACGCGAAATCATCGTCTCCGTCAAGACCATCTTTATAGAACTGCCTTGTGGCAACATCATACATACCGCCTGCTTCATTGGAAGTGTATGTTATATCGTTGGGAGATAAATTGAAGCCATAAAAAGCACCCGCACCAAAATTTAAACCTTCGTAAGGATAAACTTTATATAAAGCACCGATTTGCAGAAAAGCATAATTTAATCCGAGTTCAAATTCTTTTCCAACGGCATCTTTGTACGTCACTTTTTCTCCCGACTGTCTAAATAAGATTTCCGGCTGAATGGCAACTCGGGTATCATGAAGTTTAAAATTTAAAAAGAAACCGCCTTCTAAACCAAATTTACCCTTACTTTCCATAACACTGTTATCAA
Organism: Flavobacterium nitrogenifigens; assembly: GCF_003254565.1. Classification (GTDB taxonomy): domain Bacteria; phylum Bacteroidota; class Bacteroidia; order Flavobacteriales; family Flavobacteriaceae; genus Flavobacterium; species Flavobacterium nitrogenifigens. The sequence continues at coordinate 1,464 of NZ_QJRI01000158.1, read as the reverse complement.
AAGTATTATCCCTTCCTTTTATGCTCTCTGGAAGATTACTGAAGGTGGAATGCAGAACACCAAATTTTAATCCGTAGGTAATGTTAGTTTCGTTCTGGCTGTAGATTGGGGCATTAAAAAAAAAACTAAAAATTATTAAGGGTAATACTATTTTCATTCGCAAAAATTTCTGCGAATATATGTATTAATTTTAGCTTGCAATCAAAAAAAATCGACGAAATGACAAAAAAATCCGACTATATACCTGATTACAGGTAATCTTATTTTCGGGATTAATTATACATTTGCTTGAGCACCACAAACCAATTGTATTACATTTACTATAAATATTTAAAGAATACATGAAAAACACGACTTTACTTTTAATAGTCCTTTTATTATTTACTGCCACAATTCAAGCAAAATATGTTAAGGCGGTCTTATATATGGAAGATGGAACTGTGAAAAAAGGACTGGCAGAAAAAGTAGAATACAACGATTCTAAAGTAAAATTTAAAACTAGCGAAGAAGCTAAAAAAGAGAAAATATCGAGCACCGATATAAAAAAAATCGAATTTATTGATGTCGATAATGTCAAATTTACCGCCGAGAGATTGTATGCTACAACAGCCAATCTTCTAACCGGAAAATTCTCCAGATCAGGCAAAAAAAGATGGATGTATATTATTTATGACAAAAGCGCAAAAATAGGCTACATTACTGAGCAAGGCAGCAACAGACCTAATGCAGGCGGAACCAGCAGGGTAATTACCTATGGAAGCACTTCTTACTTTTTTGGAAAGAAGAATAGCGAAGAATTGGTTTTTGGTTATGCAAAATCTGCTGGAAGCAATTTGGCAGTAGGTACCGATTCATTAATTCGCAAAATGTCTAAAGAAGCATTTACAGAATGTCCAAAAATCATTGAAGCAATCGAAAAAACAGATTTCAAAGCTAAATCGGTAATTGACCAGCTTGAAGCGATTTTTGACAAAAATAAATGCCTTTAGGCCTTGCTTGGCAGACATTAAAAGTGATCACATCAAAGATTTAAATGGTGTCAAAATGCAAATCATGATGATGCTGGGAATTTACAAAAAAGAAAAGCAGCTTCAGAAATCTAAGTATAAAAATTTTGCAAAACTAATGGCATTTAAGATACAACTTTGTAGTAATCTTCCATAAATCGGTTAGATATTTGAATGTTTCCCGCTTATGAAATTAACTTGCATTTTCAAGAGAACAGAGCTTGAACCGGCATCTCATTAGCTACTTTCATTTTTTTTCTGCTCTAAACAATTTAGATTTCAAATAGCCGTAAAATAATCCTCCATATTAAAATCAACCACACCCTTTACCCAACTCCACCATCGCCAGCCAAAATCAAAACAAAAGAAAAAAGAAAAAGAAAAAGAAAACACATAACTAACTAACTAACTAACTAACTAACTAACTAACTAACTAACTAACTAACTAACTAACTAA
>NZ_QJRI01000005.1 GCF_003254565.1 Flavobacterium nitrogenifigens | reverse complement strand
ATAATTGGATGCTGCGGCTCCGCTCGCTGCGATCGGGTAAGTCCCCACCGGACTTCCTGTAACTGCCGTGGTGGCGACTGTAGGCGCTGCGGTTAGCACAGTTTCAGTATCGCCATTCACAAATCCCGAGTAGCTCACCGTCAGAGCCGGATTCGAACTGCCGTATATTTTGCTCTTATCATCTGCCGTGATCGTAAGCGAGGC
>NZ_QJRI01000119.1 GCF_003254565.1 Flavobacterium nitrogenifigens | reverse complement strand
GCAGTTACAGGAAGTCCGGTGGGGACTTACCCGATCGCAGCGAGCGGAGCCGCAGCATCCAATTATACAATCACTTATGCTGATGGAACGATGAGCGTGACAGCCGCCTCGCTTACGATCACAGCGGACGATAAGAACAAAATATACGGCTCTGCGAATCCGGTTTTGACGGTAAGCTATGCTGGATTTGTGAACGGCGATACCGAAGCATCGCTAACAACTGCGGCTACAGCCTCAACCACAGCCACGGCATCAAGTCCAGTTGGCACGTATGCAATTACAGCAGGCGGCGCATCATCTGCGAACTATTCAATATCATATGCAGATGGGACTCTGACAGTAACCCAAGCATCTCTTATAGTGACAGCCGATGACAAGAGCAAGCCTTATGGCAGCGCGAATCCGGCTCTGACGGTGAGCTACTTGGGATTTGTGAACGGCGATACGGAAGCGTCCCTAACAACTGCAGCTGCAGCTTCAACCACAGCCACAGCTTCAAGCCCTGCTGGCACGTATGCAATCACGGCAAGCGGTGCATCATCTCCGAACTATTCAATATCATATGCAGATGGAACTCTGACAGTAACCCAAGCGTCTCTTATAGTGACAGCCGATGACAAGAGCAAAACCTACGGCAGTGCAAATCCAGCTCTGACGGTGAGCTACTTGGGATTTGTGAACGGCGATACGGAAGCATCCCTAACATCAGCAGCTGCAGCTTCAACCACAGTCACAGCTTCAAGTCCAGTTGGCACGTATGTAATAACGGCAGGTGGCGCATCATCTCCAAACTATTCGATTTCATATGTTGAGGGTACTCTTACGGTGGGTCAGGCATCT
>NZ_QJRI01000112.1 GCF_003254565.1 Flavobacterium nitrogenifigens | reverse complement strand
CAGAAGAAAAACTGGCTTCCATATGGCAGGAGGTACTGGGAATTGAAAGAATTGGAGTAACAGATAACTTTTTTGAATTAGGAGGAAATAGTTTGTCAGTTACAAGATTAATGAATCTTATCTATAAAGAAATTGATGTAAAAATCACTTTCAATGACATATTTAAAAATATGGTATTAGAAAGCCAGGCTGCTTTAATCGAAAATATACAGATGACTTATGAGGTTAATCTAGATAATGAAACTACTGAAAATTTTATTTTTTAAAAAAGCTAACTATCGTATGAGAAAAATAAAACTGGAAAAAACAACAGTAATGAAAATGAGGTTAGAAGAACAATTAAACAGTAAATTCCAATAAAATAATGCAAATACTACTTAAAAAATTATTTCAATCAAACGTGAATATTGAGGTAATTGATGGAAAACTAGATATTAAAGCTCCAGTTGGAGTTATTACAGAAGATATATTAAACGAAATAAAATTTTATAAAAAAGATTTAATTGATTTTTTTAGTCGATATAAAGGTGATAGTGAATATACTGCAATCCCAAAGGCACCTGAAAGCGAATCTTATCCCTTAACGGATTCTCAAAGACGATTGTGGATCATGAGCCAGCTGGAAGGCGGTTCGCTGGCGTATAATATGCCCGGAGCGGTTACCCTAAAAGGAGTT
>NZ_QJRI01000049.1 GCF_003254565.1 Flavobacterium nitrogenifigens | reverse complement strand
TGGTTCTCTAGATGTAACCTTGGAATGCAGCGATGCAGCTGGCCTTGCCACAGCACAGGCTCAGATCCCAACAGCTTCCGACCTTTGCGACTCTGATGTTTCAAACATCACAAAAATAAGCGGACAGTTTGTGGCTTCTGAAGGATGCGGAAACGCTGGAACTTACACCAACACTTGGACCGTAAAAGACGACTGCGGAAACACATCTGACACTTTCACTCAGGTGATTACCATTCAGGATACAACTGCTCCTACTTGGACAACTGCTCCAACAGCT
>NZ_QJRI01000089.1 GCF_003254565.1 Flavobacterium nitrogenifigens | reverse complement strand
AGAAGCTACTACGGTTCCAGTTCCAACATCAGCAGATTTATCATTAACCAAAACAGTCGATAATGCTACTCCACTTGTAGGTTCTCAGGTAACTTTCAGCTTACAGCTAAATAATGCAGGTCCGCAAGCAACAGATGGTGTTGCTGTTACCGATTTGCTCCCATCTGGATATACCTATGTGTCATACACTGCAACAGCTGGAGATTATAATCCAGCAACAGGTTTATGGACAGTTGGAAATATGGCAATTGCAGCCACTCACACTTTACAGATAACAGCTATAGTAAATGCTACAGGAAATTACACTAATAATGCCGAAGTCACAGCAAGCAGCCAGCCTGATCCAGATTCTGCTCCAAACAATGGAGTTACAACAGAAGACGACTATGCAGAAGCTACTACGGTTCCAGTTCCAACATCAGCAGATTTATCATTAACCA
>NZ_QJRI01000121.1 GCF_003254565.1 Flavobacterium nitrogenifigens | reverse complement strand
CAATGCTCAGGGAACCTACACGATTAACTGGACTTTTGATGACGGCAACGGAAATGTAGAAACAGCTATTCAAAAGGTAATCGTTAAAGACACGGAGAAACCTGTCAAGCCTGTATTGGCAGATATTACGGGAGAATGCTCTGCAACAGCAGCAGCTCCAACAACAACGGATAATTGCGCGGGAACAGTTACGGGAACAACGGCAGATCCTTTGACTTATACTGCTCAGGGAACCTACACCATAAACTGGACTTTTAATGACGGCAACGGAAATGTAGAAACAGCCACTCAAAAGGTAATCGTTAAAGACACCGAAAAACCTGTAAAACCAACATTAGCGGATATTACGGGAGAATGCTCCGCAACAGCAGCAGCTCCAACAGCAACAGACAATTGTGCGGGAACGGTGACTGGAACAACGGCAGATCCTTTGACTTATACTGATCAGGGAACCTACACCATAAACTGGACTTTTGATGACGGGAACGGAAATGTAGAAACAGCGGTTCAGAATGTAATCATTAAGGATACAGAGAAACCTGCAAAGCCTGTATTGGCAGATATTACGGGAGAATGTTCTGCGACAGCAGCAGCTCCAACAGCCACAGACAATTGTGCGGGAACGGTGACTGGGACAACATCAGATCCTTTGGCATACAATGCTCAGGGAACTTATACGATTAACTGGACTTTTGATGACGGCAACGGAAATGTAGAAACAGCGGTCCAAAAAGTGATCATTAAAGACACGGAGAAACCTGTCAAGCCCGTATTGGCTGATATTACGGGAGAATGCTCTGCAACAGCAGCAGCACCGACAACCACGGACAATTGCGCGGGAACAGTTACGGGAACAACGACAGATCCATTGGCATACAATGCTCAGGGAACCTACACGATTAACTGGACTTTTGATGACGGCAACGGAAATGTA
>NZ_QJRI01000159.1 GCF_003254565.1 Flavobacterium nitrogenifigens | reverse complement strand
CGCCATAAAAAGATTGAAGCGGATAGCGGGAAATAGCTCCTAATTAACATTGAAATTCCAATCTTTTAAATTCCAAATTCCAAAACTGGATGCGATTCGCTACGCTCAGCCTAACAATCGAGGTTTTCTCATTATATATACAAAAACAAACCCGACAGGTTTTTAAAACCTGTCGGGTTATAACCAAGACTTACTCTTATATATAGTATAATTTAAAAACTATACATTATATGTATTACTCATTCAAAGCATCTATTACTTCTTTTGTAATTTGAATGCTTTTTAGTTTTGCTTGGTGATCGAAGATTGGACTTGTCACCATTAGCTCATCGATTCGGATATAGTCAATAAACTTTCTCAAATCGGTTACTAACTGTTCTTTGTTTCCTGTAAAGGTTCCCGCTGTCATTTGATTTACATGGAAACGTTCTGCTTCGTTCATGATATCATCTAGCGATGGAACTGGTGGCTGCAATCCTTTACGATCATTTCTAATTAGATTTAGAAACATTTGATACAAACTTGTCGATAGCAATTCTGCTTCTTCATTGGTATCTGCCGCAATGATATTTACACACGCCATTGTTTTTGGCTGATCTAAATACTCTGATGGCTGAAAATTTTCTCTATAAAATTCGAATGCCTGAATCATCAGTTTTGGCGCAAAGTGTCCTGCAAAAGCATAAGGCAATCCATAAGCAGCCGCTAGAGCCGCACTATCCATACTTGATCCTAAAATCCAAATTGGCACATTTAGACCCTCGGCTGGAAATGCACGCACTTTTCCTGTGGCATTTTCAGAAGAAAAATATTCTTGAAGTTTGCTTACATTTTGCGGAAATCTCTGTGCTTGCTCAAAAAAGTCTTTTCGAATCGCTTCGGCAGTTGGCTGATCTGTTCCTGGCGCTCTTCCTAAACCTAAATCAATTCGGTTTGGATAAAGGGTTTCTAACGTTCCGAATTGTTCTGCCACTACTAGAGGAGAATGATTTGGAAGCATGATTCCGCCAGAACCTACGCGGATATTTTGGGTTTGACTTGCCACGTAACCAATTAAAACCACAGTTGCCGTACTTGCAACATGTGCCATATTATGGTGTTCTGCCAACCAGATTCTCTTGTATCCTAGTTTATCGGCTAATTGCGCTATGTCTTTTGTTTTTTGGAATGTTTCTGTTGCGTTACTATCTTGGGTGATAATCGCAAGCTCTAATATTGAGACTGAAATCGATTTTTTCATATAAATTAAGGCTAAAATGCAAAATTAATCCATTTATGCGAATGCCTTTTGTTTTCTAGTGTTAATAGAATTATAATATTCTAAAGCCTCCCGAAATATCTATTTTTTAATAATTAATTATCGTTTTACGATAATTAATTATACATTTGCAATATCAATTTAATTTCTCTTTGTATGAAGACTACTCATATTGTTTCCAGAATATTATTTTATTTCACCCGATTCTTGTCTATAGTTTATTTTTTCTTGGCTGCCTACTCGGTTTTTACTTTAGTGACAGGATTATTTCTAACATTTAAAGATAACGGAAAGTACTTTCAAGTTTGTTATCCTTTTACTTCTCATCCTTTAATGCTTGGTGATTACAACCTGCCGTATATTCTTTTTGATTTTTTGGCTCCACTGAGTTTGTACGGGCTTTTCTTTTTACTGAGCAGTAATGTCTTTAAAGTTTTCTTTCAGCCTAAATTATTTACTCAAACTGGAGTTCTACACTTAAAACGCTTTTATTTATCCAATTTATTTATTCCTAGTATCGTGATATTTTTTGCGTTCTTCTTTGTTCCTTTAGATAATGAAGTAGCGCTTTTTATCATATTACACGGAATGCTTGGCGCTTTTGCTTATTTTTTAGCTGCCATTTTTAAACAAGGTTTAAACCTTCAGAACGAACAAGACTTATTTATATAGCTATGCCAATAATTGTAAATGTTGATGTAATGCTTGCCAAACGCAAGATGCAGAGTAAAGAATTGGCAGAGAAATTAGAGATAACGCCTGCTAATTTATCGATTCTAAAAACTGGAAAAGCAAAAGGTATTCGATTTGATACTCTCGAAGCTATTTGCAAAATACTAGACTGCCAACCTGGTGATATTTTAGAATATGTAAGCGAGTAGCTTTCTTTTAAATCAAATTTTCTGAACATAAAAATCGGCTTTTTGAGGCCGACAGGACTTTTATTGCCTAAAAATTTCAAATCATCATTTATATAATCATCAAAAATCAATCAAAAAATGAACAGTTTATCTATCAAAAATCTCAGCAAAACGTATGAGAACGGCACACAAGCGATTGACCATTTATCGCTTGAAATTTCTAACGGAATGTTTGGCCTGCTTGGACCAAATGGCGCTGGAAAATCGACTTTAATGCGAACTATTGCCGCTTTGCAGGAACCCACTTCGGGAATTATCGAATTTAACGGAATTAATAGTCTCGAAAACCCAATGTTTATTAGAGAGAATCTCGGATATCTTCCTCAGGAATTTGGCGTTTATCCAAAGATTTCTGCTTATCGTTTATTGGATCATCTAGCAATTTTGAAGGGAATTGTCAATAAGAAAGAACGTCACGATCAAATTTTGTATTTGCTACAGCAAACTAATTTATTACAGCATAAAGACAAAGCGGTTCATTCGTTTTCTGGCGGAATGCGTCAGCGCTTTGGAATTGCTCAGGCTTTATTGGGAAATCCGAAGATTATTATTGTAGATGAACCCACTGCAGGACTTGATCCTGAAGAACGAAACCGATTCAATAATCTTTTGAGCGAAATTGGCGAAAGCATTATTGTGGTTCTATCAACACATATTGTAGAAGACGTTCGTGATTTGTGCACCAAAATGGCGATTATTTCTAATGGAAAATTGATTTTGGAAGGGAATCCTAATAAAGCCATCGATTCTTTGAAAGGAAAAATCTGGACAAAAGCGATTCATAAAAACGAACTCAAAAATCATCAAGAACACTTTAATATTATTTCCTCTCATCTGAATTCAGGAAAAATCAATATTCATGTTTTTTCTGAACAACAGCCAGATTCTGGTTTTGAATTGACTTTTCCAGATTTGAGCGATGTTTACTTTAATATTTTATCTCAAAATCAACTTAAAAAATAACGTTATGCTTTCTAAATTAATTCAATTTGAATGGCATAACAATACCAGAAGCTGGACTTTTTATGCCACATTTATTATTTATTTGGTTTTAGGCTTTTTTGTGAGTGCTTTTGCGAACTTTTCGTTTTCGGGAGCTTATAAAAATAGTCCGTTTGTGCTGACTTACGCGATTGGTCTTATTTCGCTAATGACAATTTTCTCTATCACACTTCAAGTTGCACAGCATTTCTTAAAAGAATATGAGACCAAATTTGATTCAATAATCTTCTCTACTCCTATTTCTAAGTTTTATTTTTTGGGAAGTAAATTTATTGCGGCTTTTATAATATCGGTTTCTTCCTTTGGAATGTTTATTATCGGAATGATTATCGGACATCAAATGTCTTGGATTCCTAAAAGTGAAATTGGACCTTTTGAAATTCTAAATTACATCTGGCCTTTTCTTGTTATCGTTGTTCCCAACCTATTTTTATGTCTTTCGATTCTTGCAACGATGGCTTGGCTTACACGAAGCAAACTTTTTGTTTATGTTGGCGGCTTATTCATCTACATATTATATATAGCAGGTTCTATTTTTTCAAACTCGCCTTTATTTGCAAATGCTTCTCCGTCTTCCGCGAAAGCGATGTCTTTGGCAGCAAAGATAGATCCGTTTGGTTTGGCAGCTTTTTTGGAACAAACGAGATATTGGACATCAATAGAAAAAAACAACCAATTGGTTTCTCTTTCAGGCAATTTTTTATTCAATCGAATCTTGTGGATTTGTGTTTCTTTTCTTCTGATTTTTGTTTCGTATAAATTGTTTTCTTTTCGAAAAACAAAAACTAAAAAGATAAAATCGGTTAAAGTCAATAAAAAAGAGACGCCAATGTTTTCTGCCATAATTCCAGAACAGCAATTTAAAACCTCAAAACATAATTGTGCCGTTTTTAAAAGCAATTTGAAAATGGATATCTATTTGGTGTTAAAAGGAATTCCATTTTTACTGATTGTTCTTCTGTTTTCGGGATTATTAATGATTGAGATTTCAGATGAAATTGATGGCGGAATTAGATTGGCAGAAAAAATTACCGATACAGCTCTAATGATTTCCACCATAATGGATCGTTTGCCTTTTATTCTAATTCTGATAATTCTTTTTTATAGCAGTGAATTATTGAATCGAAGCGAAAATTCGAGATTTGAAATGCTGGAAAATACAGCGCCGTATTCTCAATTTGTAGTTTTGCTTTCGAAACTGACAGCGCTTTTTATAATTCCATTGATCTTGATTGGAATTAGTATTTTGATTGGAATTGCTTTTCAAATCATACATGCAAATGCGCCAATTGAAGCTGGACTTTACTTTTCGACGTTTTACTATATCGGATTTCCATTGTTTTTGATTTCAATTTTGGTAATCGCCATTCAGACTTTCATTAAAAACAAGTATTTAGGCTTGGGAATTTCTGCTTTTATTGTTCTTTTATTTTGCACTGGAATTGGAGAACAACTGGGAATCTTACATCCGTTATTTCGATTCGGAGATTCTTTTAAAAGAGAATATTTTGATTTGAATGGTTTCGGAAGTTATACTTTTCCCTTTCATATCTCGATGCTTTACAATTTTGGTCTGGCTTTGATTCTGCTGACTTTGACTGGAATTTTATGGAAACGAAATTCTACTATTCTAAAAACCATTCGTAGAAATTCATTTAACATTATTCAAAAAACAACTTTTGCTTTGGGAAGTATTCTTTTCATTGGTTTTGGAAGTTATCTTTTTTATAAAACTAATATTGAATACCCGTATTTGACCAAAGATGATCAGGACAATTGGAGTGAAAAATACGAAAAGCAGTTTAAAAAATATGTCAATCTAACGCAACCAACAATTATTTCTGTAAAAAGCAAAGTGAATTTATTTCCTGAAGAAAATCGTTATGAAGTAAAAGGCACTTATGAATTAGTAAATAATACTGAAAAAACTATTGATAGTTTACTCCTATATATAGATCGAAATTCAAAGCTGACTTCTGTTGAAATTGAGAATGCAAAAAATCTGGACGATGTTTCTAAATTTCAGCATTATTGGTATCGATTGGAAAAACCTTTACAACCTCAGCAGAAAATAAAAATGAGTTTTTCTTTTGAGTCATCTTGGTCGCCATTTAAAGGTCATACTGCATTTAATTCTATCATTGAAAATGGTTCTTTTATGCGAATAAGCCGTTACTTTCCAACTTTTGGTTATCAGGAATCGAATGAAATCAGCAGTGAAAAAGAACGAGCAAAAAGGCATTTGAAACCACAGACTCCACTTAAAAAACTGGAAGACAAATCGAAAACAACAAATGATTTTATTGATTATGATGTTGTGGTTTCGACGTCTAAAAATCAAACGGCAATTGGTGTTGGAGATTTAATCGGAAACTGGACAAAAGACGATCGAAATTACTTTCATTATAAATCTAATGGGAAAATTCCGTTCCGATTTGCTTTTTCTTCTGCCGAATATGAAATTCAAAAAACAAATTATAAAGACATTTCTATTGAAGTTTTTTATGATAAAAGACATTCGAGAAACGTTGCAAAACTAATTCAGGATGTAAAAAACACTTTAAATTATTGCCAAAACAATTTTGGAAAATATCCATACAAAACGATTCGTTATGCCGAGGTTTCTGCTTTCGCGGATGGATTTGCCGCGACTTCTTATCCGTCCACAGTTTTTATGAAAGAGAATTTCGGTTTTTACAGCAACATGAATAATCGCGATAAAGAAGATATCATCAATCAATTGACGGCACATGAATTGTCGCACGAATGGTGGGGAAATTCGCAAATTAGTCCTGAACAAAAAGAAGGAAGCTGGATTTTGACTGAAACTTTGGCACAATACACAGAATTGATGTTGTATGAAAAAGAACATGGTTTGGAAAAAGCGCTCGAAACTTTAAAAATTCATCTGGATTTGTATTTAAGTAGCCGAAGTTATGATCCTGAAACGCCTTTGTATAAAACAAATTACGAAACCCCGCATTTACCTTATGATAAAGGAATGCTGGTCATGCATCAGCTTCGGGTTTTAATTGGTGAAGAAAAAGTAAATCTGGCTTTGCATAATTTCTTGAATCATTACAAATATCCTAATCCAATTCCAGATTCTGAAGATTTATTGAGAGAGATTTATGCAGTTACAGATTCTAAACTTTATCCAAAACTAGATGAAATGTTTAAAAAAATTATTACTTATTCTTCTAAGATTTCTGAAGTAGAAAGTGTAAAAAAGAAGAATTTATATGAAATCTCCTTTAAAGCAGATTCTAAAAAATATATTGAAAATGCTACAGGAGTTCGAAAGCAAATTGACAATGATAAGACAATCGACATTGGAATTTATGATGAAAACGGAAAGTTATTTCGCTACACATTTCCGATCAAAAACAATTTAATTGAAGGGAAAATTAAAATCAAAAACAAACCTCAACGAATTGTAATTGATCCTCTTTTAATGAATATTGACACTTTTATAAAGGATAACGAAAAAGAGATTGATTAGTTTTTTTTGCCACGAATTCCACGAATTTCCACTAATTTTTAATTTAGTTTTTCACAAATGCTCAAAATATAGCTCGCTACAAATTGGGTGTAATTATACATTACGTACCCGTGGTTGAAACCACGGGCTATGTTTGAAATAAAAACTAGTCAAAAATAAGAATTAGAGAAATTCGTGAATTCGTGGCAAAAAACTTTTATTTTAATTGAATGAAAATCTGTTTGTGAGTTGTTTTTCCGTCGTCTTTTATTTTCAAATCTTTATTGGATTCGATTTCAAATTTTGATGACGCTTCTACATTTAATGAAATATCCCGATTTCTAAAACTTTCTGGAATTTCTGGAAGCTGAATTGTAACAGTTACTTCTTTATTTTTCTGCTGGAAATCGACTTTTATTCTGTCTCTTAACCAAATATATTCATAAACTTCCTGCCACGGTGCCATCCAGATTGAGTCGTTTCCTTTTTCTCCGTATTTATTGGCAAGCGTTGTCATATAATATTTGAATTCAGGAAAACGCATACTTAAATTCCACAAATTTGTATTTCCAGTTCCGTGCGTGAATTCGTTAAACCAAACTGGATCTTTCTGTTTTACAATAGAATCTATCGTTTTTAAATATTTATCCATCGTTTTAAAACTTGTTGTGTCTTTTGAACTTTGAACAAACGTTCGGGCAGAAATCATTTTATCTAAATCTACTTTTGAATCAACTTTAAAAACTGGACCGACGCCATAATAAGATGCTACCGAAAAATTTCCATTATTGAGGGCTTCTTTTTCATATTCCAAATAATATTTCTCATCACCTTCTCCGCCTGGAACTACGAAATGAGACATTGTAAAATCAAGATTTTGCTTTATTGAAGCAGTATTTTCGGTTACTTCTGTCAAATAATTAGTGCCATGTTTTGTGGCATGATGAAAACTATGATTCAATATATCCCAACCAGCATTGTACATTTCTTTAATTTCTGACCAAGAAAGATGTCCGCGATTTTCTGGCAAATCACGTATTGAACCTCCATTTATTGCTAATGCCAATTTAAACGGAATTTTATTTCCCATTCCGTCCGAATAGAAAAGTCCTTCTGAAGTTGTTCCGTCTCCGCCTTGATCAATTTTCCATTCGTTTATTGATGAATTGCTGATTTTTCTTCCGTTCAATAATGGAAAAGCGGTTAAATAAGCTGATCTATAACCATCGTCGAGCGTAAAACTATACGCCAAATGTTTATTGTATTTTAAAGGAGAAACGGCAATTTTGATTTTATCAGCCGATTTTAGTTTTATTTTGAATGAAATTGTCTTTGTTTTTGAAGAATCTTTTTGAATAATTCCGTTAGAAAAACTAGTAAAGCTTCCGAAAATTATGATAGCTATTATAAGTAGAATTCGTTTTGACATAAATTTTAGTGGTTCTTTTGCGATCTAAAAGTACATTTCTTTTTGAAAAAATATTTTAAAACTGATCCTGTCCTTAAAAATAATTTGTTCTGAATCAAAAAAGAGAACAGATTTTAAACCTAAATTTGTACATCAAAACACCAATTCGGTTTTAGCTTATCTGCAAAATGACACACAAAATTTTAATTATAGACGACGAAGAAAAACTTAGAAGTCTGCTCGCGAGAATTATAAAATCGGAAGGATTTGAAGTTTTTGAAGCCAAAGATTTAAAATCGGGTTTTAAAAAATTGGAACAAACCGAAATTGATGTCGTTTTGTGCGATGTGAAACTTCCTGACGGAAACGGTGTTGATTTTCTTCAAAACATAAAAAACAGTTTCCCTTTGACAGAAGTTATTCTACTTACTGCTTTCGGAAATATTCCTGACGGCGTTCAAGCGATGAAAAATGGTGCTTTCGATTATATTGTAAAAGGCGATGATAACGACAAGATTATTCCGCTTCTTTATAAAGCTGTTGAAAAAGTGCATTTGCAGAAAAAAGTGCAGCAGTTAGAAAAACGAATCAACGATAAGTATTCTTTCAATACCATTATAGGAAAATCAAAAGGAATTGAACAAGTTATTGATTTGGCACAAAAAGTAGCCAAAACCGATTCGACTGTTTTACTTATGGGGGAAACCGGAACCGGAAAAGAAGTTTTTGCGCAGGCGATTCATGAAAACAGCAATCGTGCAGGAAAATCTTTTGTGGCGCTGAACTGCAGTACTTTCACAAAAGAAATTTTAGAAAGCGAGCTTTTCGGTCATAAACAAGGTGCATTTACAGGAGCTGTAAAAGATAAAAAAGGTTTTATTGAAGAAGCAAATGGCGGAACTTTATTTCTGGATGAAATTGGTGAAATGCCAATTGACCTCCAAGCGAAATTATTGCGTGTTTTAGAAACCAGCGAATACATTCCCATTGGCGATACAACTCCGAAAAAATCAAACTTTAGATTAATTGCGGCTACAAACCGAGATTTAAAAACCGAAAGCGACGAACATCGCTTCCGCTCTGATTTGTATTTCCGTTTGAATATTTTCGAAATCAAGCTTCCTTCTTTACGAGAAAGAATTAAAGATATTCCGTTATTGGCTAATTATTACGTGAAACAATTTTCAGAAAAAACGAATAAAAAAGATTTACAGGTTGGAGATGACTTTTTACAGAAATTAGAAAATTACTCTTGGCCAGGAAATATCCGCGAACTCAAAAATGTTATTGAAAGATCGGTTATTTTGAGCAATGGAAATATTCTGACCGCAGATGTTCTTCCTTATGAAATGCAACATCAAACTGAAAACAATTCGAAACCAATGTCTGCTTTCTCCATGCAAAGTGTTGAAAAACTGCATATTCAAAAGGTTTTAAATTATACGAAAGGAAATAAGGCTGAAACGGCCAGATTATTAGAAATTGGAATTGCAACTTTGTATAGAAAATTGGAAGAATATGGGATAGAAAATTCCAAAAATTAAATTCCAAATTCCAATGGCAATTTCAAAGCTTCGGAGAAGCGGTATATTTATAGAATATTTTTAGCCACATTGATTGAAAGCTCCAGCGGAGCGACACCGACACAATCTAAAAAACATGTCACCCCGCTGGGGCTCTTGTAAATGTGAATACATCATTTTCTATAAATATACCGCTTCTCCGAAGCTTCAAAATAACATATCAAAACGAGAAAAGCTTATCAAAATGATAGGCTTTTTTTATACCTATTTTTTGGCACAAAACTACATCCCTTTTATTCACAACACTTTACACACAACCTGATTTTTTCGGAACATCTTTTGGCATAAGGAGAGAGAACATTAAAAATTCATTCCAAATGAAAAATCAAGTTACCTCAATCTACAAACAAGCAGAACGATTTGCTGAGATTACTAAAAAAAATATTATCTGTGGTAATATCGTTCGAGCAAAAAAATGCTTAGCGCTTGCTGAACGGTTATTTATAAACGGAAGTATCGAAACCAAAAATGCCATTTCTAATGTATATGTTTTTTCAGTTTCGTCTTTTATGGAAATGCGTCACTGCAATATTTCTCACCTTTTCCCTCAAACGCTTAAAGCAGAATATATCAAGCAGGTTAATGCCTCTGGCGTATAAATATGTTGAATCGTTTAACTGTTTAATTGTTTAATCGACTTCAAAAAATCTAAAATCTGTCCCGAGGCTTCGGGACTAAAATCTAAAATAATCCCTATGATCACTTTTCTTTTACTTGGGCTGGCCGTTGTGCTGTTTGCCATTTGCTTTTTGTCTGTTGAATTTTTTGAAAAAATCTAAATCATGACCGCACTATTTATTATCTCAATCGCCGTTTTCTTGTATCTGATTTATGTCTTAATCAAACCTGAAAAATTCTAAAAATGAAAAAGTCAAATTATAAAAATAAAAAGACACCTCTATTATATGTATGTGCTGTCTGGACATTAGCCTTTATTGTACTTATCCTGTTTTTATAAAATTCTAAAAATTAAATAATTTCTAACAAATAAAATATGAACACAGAAATACTAGGTGTCATAGGTATTTTTATCCTTACCATTATTTTAGCTATTCCGGTAGGGAAATATATTGCTAAAGTTTTCTTGGGAAATAAAACACTTCTTGACCCAATTTTCAATCCAATTGAAAAACTTATTTTTAAAATTAGCGGTATCAATCCAGCCGAGGAAATGAACTGGAAACAGCACTTAAAAGCACTTTTAAGCATCAATATGGTTTGGTTTTTTCTTTGCTTTTTTGTTCTGCTTTTTCAGGGTTCTTTACCACTAAATCCAGATAATAATCCATCGATGTCGCCTGATTTGGCATTTAACACCACTATTTCATTTGTTGTTAACTGCAACTTACAGCATTATTCTGGCGAAAGCGGTGTTTCGTATCTATCGCAAATGGTTTTGATGTTTTTACAATTTGTTTCAGCTGGTGTTGGAATCGCTGCTGCTGCAATGGTTTTTACTGCAATGAAAGAGAGAACTACTGACAAACTGGGGAATTTCTACAATTATTTCGTAAAAAGCTGTACTCGTATTTTATTACCGCTTTCAGCAATTGTAGCTATCGCATTAGTTTTTAGCGGAACTCCAATGACTTTTGAAGGAAAAGACGCTATTACAACTTTACAAGGTGATCCGGTTGAGGTTTCTCGCGGACCAGCTGCTGCTTTTATTGCCATTAAACATATTGGTACAAACGGCGGTGGATTCTTTGGAGCTAATTCTACTCATCCATTAGAAAATCCAACTTACTTTACAAACGCAGTTGAACTTTGGGCGCAAATGATTATTCCGTTTGCGATGATTTTTGCACTTGGATTTTTCTTAAACAAAAGAAAATTCTCTTACATTATTTTTGGTGTCATGACCGTTGGATTTTTACTCTTGGTTGTTCCAACCGTTATGAGTGAGATCAACGGAAATCCTGCTATCGAAAAAATGGGAATCGCACAGACAACTGGAGCGATGGAAGGAAAAGAAGTTCGGTTTGGCCCAGCAATTTCAGGTTTCTGGAGTATTGCAACAACGGTAATTTCTACAGGTTCTGTAAACAGTATGCACGATAGTTCAATGCCGGTTTCTGGCGCTATGCAATTATTATCTATGATGGTAAATGCCTTTTACGGCGGATGCGGTGTTGGTATTCTAAACTACTATATTTTCATAATACTAGCCGTATTTATCTCCGGATTAATGGTTGGTCGAACACCAGAGTTTTTAGGAAAGAAAATCGAAGCGCGAGAAGTTAAAATTGCTGCTTTTATCGCCATTCTTCACCCATTATTAATATTAGCGGGAACTGCTTTAGCATCTTATTTTGCTGCGCATGATACTGCAATGGGTTATTGGTTTAGCGGAAACGCAACAGGCTGGTTAAACAATCCCGGAAATCACGGATTCTCTGAAATGTTATACGAATATACTTCGAGCGCTGCCAATAATGGTTCTGGTTTTGAAGGATTGGGAGATAATAATCCGTTCTGGAATATCACTACAGGAATTGTATTACTGCTAAGCCGTTTTATTCCAATCATTGGTCCATTGGCAATTGCAGGTTTATTGGCAGGTAAAAAATACATTCCAGAGAGTGCAGGAACTTTAAAGACTGATACCTCAATTTTCGGAATTATGACTTTTGCTGTGATTGCCATTATTGCGGCTTTATCTTTCTTTCCAGCGTTGGCTTTAGGCCCATTGGCAGAATTCTTTACACTAAAATAATAACTCATTTTTCAATGCTGAAAATATTTTAAACACATAGAAACATAGTCTTTTCTTTACCTAAAAAAGAAAATCAAAAGAAACTAGTTTCTAACACATAGCTATGTGTGTTGATGCAAGTGAAACGCCTTTACCACAAAGTAAAATCTATGTTTCTATGTGTTTAAAAAAGCCAACTAAATAATATAAAGAAATGACAACTAATAAATCCACATCATTGTTTGAAAGCAAACAGGTAAAAGAAGCCTTAGTGCAATCTTTTGTCAAGCTGAACCCAAAAATGATGATCAAAAATCCGGTAATGTTTACCGTAGAAATTGGAACAGCCATTATGTTTGCTGTCTGCGTTTCGATCTTAATGGGCGCAAATGACCAAGGAAGTTTTACTTATAACCTAATTGTATTTTTAATTTTACTGGCAACGCTTTTATTTGCCAATTTCGCTGAAGCTATTGCCGAAGCAAGAGGAAAAGCACAAGCTGACAGTTTAAGAAAAACCCGTGAAGAGACTCCTGCAAGACAGATTCTTCCAAACGGAGAAATCAGAAATATCAGTTCTTCAGCATTAAAAAAAGACGATATTTTCGTTTGCGAAGCTGGCGATTTAATTGCTGCCGATGGTGAAATTATCGAAGGTTTGGCTACAATCGACGAAAGTGCCATTACTGGAGAAAGTGCTCCTGTAATTAGAGAAGCTGGCGGAGATAAATCTTCTGTAACTGGAGGAACAAAAGTATTATCTGATAAAATTAAAGTAAAAGTAACTTCTGAACCTGGCGAAAGCTTCTTAGATAAAATGATTGCTTTGGTTGAAGGTGCAAGCCGTCAGAAAACGCCAAACGAAATTGCCTTAACCATTTTATTAGCCGCATTTACTTTAATTTTCGTGATTGTGTGCGTTACACTAAAACCGTTTGCCGACTATGCCAACGCACCCATCACGATCGCGGCTTTCATTGCTTTGTTTGTCTGTTTAATTCCAACTACAATTGGAGGTTTGCTTTCTGCAATTGGTATTGCGGGAATGGATAGAGCTTTACGTGCCAACGTAATTACAAAATCTGGTAAAGCAGTTGAAACAGCTGGAGATATTGATGTTTTGCTTTTGGATAAAACAGGAACTATCACAATCGGAAACAGAAAAGCAACCAATTTTTATCCAACAAAAGGAATCTCTTTTGATGATTTCGTGAAATCGGCTGTTTTGAGTTCGCTTGCTGATGATACGCCTGAAGGGAAAAGTATTTTAGAGTTAAGTGAAATGATTGATGTGAAGAGTGAAACAAAAGCAAGTTTCTTAAAGACTACTTCTGATATTTCGCATACTATCAAATTTACTGCCGAAACCAGAACTTCTGGAGTTGTATTAAAAGACGGAACAAACATTCGAAAAGGTGCACAAGACGCTGCTAAAAACATTGCACAACAAGCTGGAAATTCTTTTCCTGAAGATACTGCACAACAAGTAATTTCAATTTCTTCTAATGGAGGAACACCTTTAGTAGTCATTAAAAATAATGAAATCCAAGGTGTTATCGAACTTCAGGACATCATTAAAACCGGAATGAAAGAACGTTTTGAGCGCTTGCGCCGAATGGGAATCAAAACGGTTATGGTTACTGGTGATAATCCGCTTACTGCGAAATTTATTGCCGAAAAAGCTGGCGTGGATGATTTTATTGCCGAAGCTAAGCCTGAGGATAAAATGAATTACATAAGAAAAGAACAAGCCGAAGGACGCCTAGTTGCCATGATGGGTGACGGAACAAATGACGCTCCTGCCCTTGCGCAAGCGAATGTTGGAGTTGCCATGAACAGCGGGACTCAAGCTGCAAAAGAAGCTGGAAATATGGTTGACCTTGACAATGACCCAACGAAATTAATCGAGATTGTTGAAATTGGAAAACAGCTTTTAATGACTCGAGGTACTTTAACCACTTTTTCAATTGCAAATGACGTTGCGAAATATTTTGCTATTGTTCCTGCTCTTTTTATTACTGCGATTCCTGCGCTTCAAGGTTTGAATATTATGCATTTGCATAGTCCTGAAAGCGCCATTTTATCGGCTGTAATTTTCAATGCTATTATCATTCCGATTTTGATTCCGCTGGCATTGAAAGGTGTTGAATATCGTCCAATTGGGGCAAGTGCCATTCTAAAACGTAATCTTTTGATTTATGGTCTTGGCGGTTTAATTGTTCCTTTTATCGGAATCAAAGTTATTGATTTAATAGTTGCAATCTTTATGTAAAAAAAGTTACTAAGGTTCTGAGATGCTAAGGCGCTAAGTTTTTTTCTCTTAGTCCCTTAGAACCTTAGCTCCTTAGAACCTCTAAAAATAAAAAAAATGAAAAATCTATTTTCACTCATAAAACTTACTGTCGCTACATTAATCTTGTTCGCAGTTATTTATCCTTTAGCGATTTACGGAATCGCACAAATGGCTCCAAACCAAGGAAAAGGAGAAACTATCTCGGTTAACGGAAAGATAGTTGGTTATCAAAAAATCGGACAGAAGTTTGATAAGTCAAATTATTTCTGGGGAAGGCCTTCGGCTGTTGATTATAATGCGGCGGGAAGTGCCGGAAGCAATAAAGGTCCAAGCAATGCTGAATATCTAGCATTGGTTCAAAAAAGAATTGATACCCTTTTATTGGTTCATCCGTACTTGAAAAAATCTGATATTCCTGCTGATATGGTTACAGCTTCAGGAAGCGGTTTAGATCCGAATGTTTCTCCGCAAGGCGCTTTGATTCAGGTGAAACGAATTGCTAAAGAGCGAAATTTAGCTGAAGCGAAAGTAAAAGCTTTAGTAGAATCTAAAATTAATTCGGCCGTTGTTGGTCCTGAAACGGTAAATGTTTTGGAATTGAATGTGGCGCTGGATCAGCTTCGCTGAAGCTTTAAGATGCTAAGGTTCTAAGATACTGAGATTCTAAGTTTTTCTCCTGCAAGGTTTTCAAAACTTTGTAGGTATGAAAAATCTGCATCAAGTATTATCATGAAGTATCCGTGTAGTTTGTCATCCTGAGGAACGAAGGATCACACGAGAAGTTCCGTCCGCATGATCGTCAATCTTTGTCGAGCTACTAGTGTGATCCTTCGTTCCTCAGGATGACAAACTGTGGCGAGAATTGGAATCAATAAACTTAAAATTAAATACCTACAAGGTTTTGGAAACCTTGCAGGAAACGAAAACGCCTTTTTACCCCAAATGCCCTAGCCCCGATAGTAGTGGAAATCCTTTTGTGCCGGGGTTCGGCACAAAAGATTGAAACGGATAGTGGGAAATAGCTCCTAAAAAATCTACTAAACAAATAATTGAATACCACAAAAATGAAAAAAATAATACTTACTGCTTTAATCGCTTTTGGTTTTAGCAATTTACACGCACAAGAAGAATCTAAAAGTCCGTTTACGTTTTCTGGATATGTAGACGTTTATTACAGTTATGATTTCGCGAAACCGGAGAATCATACAAAACCGAGTTTTTTTTATAATTATAATCGAACCAATGAAGTGAACCTGAATTTAGGTTTGGCAAAGGTGAATTATTCTAAAGGAAATGTCCGAGCGAATTTAGCCTTGATGGCAGGAACTTATGCGCAATATAATATGTCGGCTGAGCAGGATTTACTGCAAAATGTTTATGAAGCGAATGTGGGTGTGAAGATTTCGCAAAAACATGATTTATGGATTGATGCTGGGATTATGCCTGCTCACATTGGTTTTGAAAGTGCAATAGGAAAAGACTGTCAGACTTTGACCCGAAGCATTTTGGCTGAAAATTCGCCTTATTATGAAGCAGGAGTCAAAATTGGCTATACTTCTGATTCTGGAAAATGGTATTTGGCGGCGATGTATTTGAACGGCTGGCAGAGAATTCAGAAAATTGATGGCAATCAAACTCCGGCTTTTGGAACTCAAGTTACGTACAAACCATCTGATCGGGTTGTTTTGAACTGGAGTACATATATTGGAAACGAACAGCCTGATATTGACAAGAGATGGCGTTACTTTAATAACTTTTATGGACAATTTAAAGTGGCTGAAAAAGTAAACTTAACAACTGGTTTTGATATTGGTTCTCAGCAATCGGCTAAAGGAAGTAATAAATATGATGTTTGGTTCTCTCCTGTCTTAATTCTTCAATACAAACCGACTGATAAAATTCAGCTGGCTGCACGAGGAGAATATTATAGTGACGAAAAAGGTGTAATTATCGCAACTGAAACTCCAAACGGATTTAAAACTTACGGATTTTCAGCTAACTTTGATTACTTAGTTACTGACAATGTTATGTTTAGAATTGAAGCAAGAAATCTTTCAAGCAAAGATGAAATTTTCACAAAAAACAATCAGCCAACAGATGCAAATACGTTTGTGACGACAGCATTAGCTATTAGTTTCTAGAAATATTTTTGCCACAGATTACACAGATTAAAAGGATTTTTTTTCGCCACGAATTACACAAATTTTCACTAATTTTTATTCAATATAATTCGTGGAGATTTGTGTAATTCGTGGCAAATAAATCAACACAAAGCAATTCAATAATCTTTTTAATCTGTGAAATCTGTGGCTAAAAAAAATAAAGGTTAGTGTCTTAGCGCCTTCGTGGCAAAAAAATATGAAAGAAGAAAACGAAAATAACGCACAGCATTTTCTGGATTTGATTCAGAAATCACGAAAAGGAAAGTTTAAAATCTACATTGGGATGAGCGCCGGTGTGGGCAAGACTTTTCGTATGCTTCAGGAAGCGCATTCGTTATTGAAAAACGGAATCGATGTCAAAATTGGTTACATCGAAACGCACATGCGAAAGGAAACGCATGAATTATTAGCAGGCTTGCCTATAATTCCGAGGCGGACTATTTTTTATAAAGGAAAAGAACTCGATGAACTCGATGTTCAGGCAATCATCAACCTTAGACCAGAAGTGGTTATCGTTGATGAATTGGCGCATACAAACATTGAAGGAAGCAAAAACGAAAAACGCTGGCAGGATGTTCTGGAGATTTTGGATGCTGGAATTAATGTAATTTCGGCTGTCAATATTCAACATATTGAGAGTTTAAATGAAGATGTAAAACGGATTACCAATATCGATGTTCAAGAAAGAATTCCTGATAATGTTCTACGATTGGCCGATGAGGTTGTAAATATCGATTTGACTTCAGAAGATTTGATTGCCCGACTGAAAGAAGGAAAAATTTATACAGCAGATAAAATTCCGACTGCTTTAGCGAACTTTTTTAAATCGGAACAAATTCTCCAATTGCGTGAATTGGCTTTGAAAGAAGTGGCAAGTCAGGTAGTTCGAAAAGTGGAAAGTGAAGTTCCGAATCTGCATGCTTTAAGACATGAAAAGCTTTTAGCCTGCATTAGCAGTAATGAAAAAACGGCTAAAATCATTATTAGAAAAGCAGCAAGATTAGCCAGTTATTACAACGGATCGTGGTATGTTTTGTATGTTGAAACGCCAAAAGAAAGCAGTAACAGAATTGCACTCGACAAACAAAGACATTTAATTAATAACTTTAAACTCGCTGTGCAATTGGGCGCTGAGGTTATTAAATTGGAAAATTCAAATATTACCGATGCTATTTTAAAAACGGTAGAGCAAAAACAAATTACAACTGTGTGTATCGGAAAACCGCATTTTAATTTGTTTAAAGTAATTTTGTCTACAACAATTTTCAGACGTTTGCTCAACAAATTGTCTTTGTCAAATGTTGACCTTGTTATCCTGTCGTGAAAAATTTTTAAACCATATAAGTGATATAAGTTCATTTAAATTCGAGGCGTTGATTTTTTTTTAACCGCAAAGACGCTAAGGTCTCGCAAAGCACGCAAAGATTAAAAAAAACTTTGCGCCATGCTCTAGCGAACTTTGCGTAAAACTTCGCGTCTTTGCGGTTAAAAAAAAAGCAATTCTAATATTTTCTTATATCACTTATATGGTTCAAAAAAAGTTCAAAAAAAATTAAATGTTTTATAAAATGAGAATTAAAACCAAATTGAATCTGGGTGTTGGATTGTTATTTTTAATGATCATTATACTTTCGTTAGTGAGCGGATATTCTGTTTTTTTGATAAAAGCAGATACCGAGAATATTCTGAAAGCGAATTATAATACGCTGGAATATTCGCGAAATATGATTTTGTCTTTGGATGAAATTAAAGCGAGCCCTGATAGCAAGATTCATGTTTTCAAGGAATATCTTGAAAAACAAACGCAAAATGTTACCGAACCCGGAGAAAAAGAAGCAACCGAAAACCTTGAAAAAAGTTTTACGCTTTTAGAACAAAACGGAGCAAACGAAACCATAAAAGCAAAAATCAGACAGGATATTTTTGCCATCATGAAACTGAATCTGGATGCTATAAAACAGAAAAGCGATATTGCTAAACATACCGCCGAAAATGCCAATTTATGGATTGCCATTGTGGGAAGTTTATGCTTTTTGATTGCTTTTAATTTGCTGGTTAATCTTCCGAATAATATTGCCAATCCTATCAAGGAATTGACACTGAGTATCAAGGAAATTGCGAATAAAAACTATTCTGAACGCGTTCATTTTACGAGTCATAGCGAATTTGGAGATTTGGCCAAATCGTTTAATACGATGGCGCAGAAACTCCAGGAATATAATGATAGTAATTTGTATAAACTCTTTTTTGAAAAGAAACGACTGGAAACTTTAATCAATAATATGAACGATCCTATTATTGGATTAGATCATGAAGGAATTGTTTTGTTTGCCAATGATGAAGCACTGAAAATTGTTGGTCTGAAACTGGAAGATGTTATCGGAAAATCGGCTTCTACTCTAGCCTTATCGAATGATTTGATTCGGTCTTTGATTTTAAAAGAAGATTCAGACGCTCCTAAAAAACAACCACTTAAAATTTATGCGCACGGAAAAGAAAGTTATTTCGAAAAAGAAATTCTCAATATTACCATAATTCCGACTGGAGAAGAAAAAGAAATCAATATTGGCGATGTGATTATTCTGCGAAATATTACACTTTTTAAAGAACTGGATTTTGCCAAAACCAACTTTATTGCCACCGTTTCGCACGAATTAAAAACACCAATTGCATCGATAAAACTAAGTCTGAAATTACTTGAAAATGAAAAAACAGGCGATATGAACGACGATCAAAAACAATTGGTCGAAAGCATAAAAGATGACAGTCAGCGCTTATTGAAAATTACTGGCGAATTGCTTAATCTATCGCAGTTAGAAACTGGAAATATTCAGCTGAATATCGAAAAAAGCAATCCGCAAGAAATTGTAAATTATGCTGTTGAAGCAGTAAAAGTTCAGGCGGAACAAAAACAGATTAAATTAATAATTGATGCCGATGAAAATCTAGAAGACGTAAAAGCCGACAGCGAAAAAACAGGCTGGGTTTTGATTAATTATTTGTCGAATGCCATCCGTTATTCTTCTGAAAAAAGTACCATTCACATCAAACTTAAAAAAGAATTAAATCAAATCGTGTTTCAGGTTATCGATACCGGAAAAGGAATTGATACAAGATATAAAGACAAAGTTTTTGACAAATATTTTCAGGTTCCGGGAAGTCAGAAATCCGGAACGGGATTGGGATTAGCTATTAGCAAAGAATTTATTGAAGCTCAAAATGGAAGTGTTGGGGTTGAGAGTAATTTGGGATTAGGAAGTACGTTTTGGTTTTCGTTGAAAGTATAAATTATTTAACAGTATTTTGAAAATAAATCTTTAATTTTGAGTATTAAAAAGAATTTGATATGGACATGACAGCGCAAATAAAAGAAAATTTGATCTCCAGAATTAGAGATTCTAAAGACATGAATTTTTTAAAAGCACTTCAAACTATTTTTGATTCTTCAGAACAGTCATTATATGAATTAAATGCTGAACAACAATCTTCTATCGAAACAAGCCGAAATCAGATAAAAAATGGCGAATTTCATAAAAATGAAGATGTAATTTCAGAGATGAGAGAATGGCTAAAAAAGAAATAATCTGGTCTGATCTTGCTAAACTTGAATTTTCTAATGTTCTTGAGTTTTATGTTTTCAGGAATGGAAATTCTGATTACAGCTTAAAAATTCTTGAAGAAGTTGAAGATTTATTAGAAACTCTTTCTAATAATGAGTTTATTGGAAGACTTACTTCTAATAAAATCACTCGTGTTATTCCAATGAAAATTTATTTGATTTTTTATGAAATTAATAACAATCAAATAGAAGTATTATCTTTTTGGGACAATCGTCAAAATCCTGAAAAAAGGAAAATAAAATAAGACTCTTATTTAGCCAATCTTAATCCAATTACCCTATTCAAACCCAACAAATTAATATTCACTTAAGGTTCAATTAAGACCAAAATACCAGCGTTGAACATTCGTTACTATTGCAAAATATAACGACAAAAACAATGTTCCGCAAAACGATTTCCCTCGTATTTCTATTCGGATTATTTTCTGCGAATGCACAGCAAAATGATTCGATCACAAAAATTGACAGTACTTCACATCCATTAAAATTCAATTACAAACAATTAATTATTCCGAGCGTATTAATTGGTTATGGCGTAATTGGTTTAGAAAGTGATCAGCTTTTGAGTTTCAATCATCAAATTAAAAATGAGGTTACTGAAGACATTGACGAGAAAGTTACCATTGACGATTTCTCGCAATATGCGCCTGCCGTATCTGTTTATGCGCTGAATGCTTTTGGAGTAAAAGGCAAAAATAATATGCGCGACCGTTCTGTAATACTTGTGACTTCGTATGCGATTATGGCGACAACGGTTTTAGGTTTAAAATCGATTTCACATGTAGAAAGACCTGATGGAAGTTCGAATAATTCCTTTCCTTCTGGACACACTGCAACTGCATTTATGGGCGCCGAATTTTTATACCAAGAATACAAAGACAAATCGATTTGGTATGGAATTGCAGGTTATGCCGTTGCTACTGGAACGGGACTTTTTAGAATCTACAATAATCGTCATTGGTTAACTGATGTCGCTGCTGGAGCTGGAATCGGGATATTGAGTACCAAAATTGCTTATTGGATCAATCCGTATATTACTAAAAAGTTATTCAAATCAGATTCTGAGAACAAATCAACTTCTATGATTATGCCTTTTTATAATGGACAGCAATATGGATTAGGATTTGCGAAGGTTTTTTAGTTTTTTTTGCCACAAAGGCGCTAAGATACAAAGTTTTTTAAGCCACAGATTTCACAGATTAAAAGGATTTTTTACTACTTTGTATAGTTTGTTTGCCACGAATTACACAAATTTCCACGAATTATATTTGAATAAAAAATTTGTGAAAATTTGTGTAATTCGTGGCGAAAAAAATAATCCTTTTAATCTGTGAAATCTGTGGCAAAACTCTTTTTATGTATTCGAAGTATTATTCTTAATCTCTCGAACTTCACGTTTCAATTCTAAAAGCAAATCTTTCATTGCTCCAGTTTCTGTTGTTTCTTGTTTTTTGTCTGAACGGCCGATGTTGCATTCGTATTCCCAAATCTCCAAAATATCAGAAGCTTTCACTTCATAATTTGGGTAAAAACTATTGTCAGATTCTAAAACCAAACTATTCTTTTTGTTTTTATTGAGACGTTTGTAAACCATTCCTTCACTTTTGGTAATAAGAATATAGGTTTTACCATCCATCACCTCTCCTAGTTTTTCTACATAACGGCCAATAATGATAGAACCATCTTCATGCGGAGGCATAGAATCGCCTTCAACGGGAAATCCACGATGTTTTCCTGGTCCTAAAAACGGAAGTGTAATCTGCTGTAAACTTTCAATATATTCTGGATCAGCATATCCGTTTAAATAACCTGCTTTTGCTTTTTGAGATACAATTTCAATAAAATTTTCTCCAAAACTATCCACTTGAATGGGTAAAATAAGTCGATTGCCTTCTAGTTTTATCAAATTTTGCACATCAATTTTACGGATATCGACAGATAATATCAAGTCGATACTCATATGAAAATATAATGCAATCTTCTTTAAAATGTCATACGGTGCCTCCGAAGTTCCGTCTTCGTATTTCACGTATCTTCCTCTTGTAATACTTAGGTTTTCAGCTAATTTTTCTTGTGATATTTTATGCTTAACCCTTAGTGCTCTGATGTTGTCTGAAAATAAGGACATAATTAATTTGTTATAATTTGGAACAGCAAATATACAAAAAATTGTTATCACCTGTGCTAATTTTGTTCCATACAAAAACAAAAGGAAAATGGCACGGGCAATTGTACATATGGATCTGGATACCTTTTTTGTATCCTGCGAAAGACGCACCAACTCAGAACTCAACGGAATTCCGCTTATTATAGGTGGCGGAGACCGCGGTGTTGTGGCCTCTTGTTCGTATGAAGCCCGAAAATATGGTGTTCGTTCTGCCATGCCAATTCGTATGGCATTAAAACTTTGTCCAGACGCAAAAGTGATGAAAGGCGACATGGAATTATATTCGCAACTTTCTCATGATGTTACCGAAATTCTTCAGGAAAAAGCACCTGTTTTAGAAAAAGCCAGCATCGATGAATTTTATATGGACATTACCGGAATGGACAAATTTCACGGAAGTTACAAATGGACAAATGAATTGGCGCAAAAAGTAATTAAAGAAACAGGACTTCCGATTAGTTTTTCATTATCCATCAATAAAACCGTTTCTAAAATTGCGACTGGCGAAGGCAAACCTGTTGGGAATCTAGAAATTCCAGAACAAAAAGTTCAGGATTTTTTAAATCCGCTTTCGATTCAGAAAATCCCGATGGTGGGCGCTGTGACTTTTCAGCTTTTGTCTAGAATCGGCGTTCGTAAAATTCAGACTTTAGCCGAAATGCCTGCTGAGGTTTTACAACAAATGATTGGTAAAAATGGTTTGGAACTTTGGAAAAAAGCGCACGGAATTGACCATACCCCTGTTGAACCTTATACGGAAAGAAAATCAATTTCGACCGAAACTACTTTTTCACAAGATACTATCGATCTTGCCAAACTGAGAAGAATATTATTAGGAATGGTAGAAAAACTGGCTTTCCAGCTTCGTGCAGAACAATGGCTGACTTCAACTGTTACGGTCAAAATACGTTACGCCAATTTTGATACCGAAACCAAACAATGCCGAGTAGCTTATACCTCCGCCGATCATATTTTGACTAAAAACGTAATAGAGCTTTTTGAAAAAGTGTATCAGCGTCGTATGCGTCTACGCCTGATTGGCGTTCGCTTTAGCGGATTGGTACGCGGAACGTATCAAATCGATCTTTTCGAAGATACTCAGGAAATGCTTTCACTTTATGAAGCGATGGACAAAATGAAAAGCCGTTATGGTTTTGATGCCGTAATGCGTTGTGCCGGAGCTCACTTTAAACCGAATACTAAAGACGAAATTTTAAAACGCAAAAAATAATGTATCTCAATTGTCATTCTTATCATTCATTACGTTACGGCACGATTCCGCTTAAGGAATTGATTGCTGAAGCCGTTTTGCATGGTATAAAAGCAATGGCATTGACCGATATTAATACCGTTACTGGAATTTACGATTTTATAAAAGCGTGTCAGGAAAAAGAAATCAAGCCTTTGGTTGGAATGGAATTTCGATGCGAACATCAATTCCGATATATTGGTTTGGCACAAAATGCAGAAGGTTTAGCCGAAATGAACAGATTCTTAACGGAACATAATTTCAGCGGAGAAACTTTGCCTTTGCGTGCTCCCAAATTCAAATCGGCTTTTGTGATTTATACTTTAGAAAATGCTCCCGAAACGCTTTTTGAAAATGAATTTATCGGAGTTCGTCCTGAAGAAGTTTCAAGTCTTCTGACTTCAAAACATAAAAATAAAATCTCCAAAATGGTGGTTTTACAGCCTGTAACTTTTAGAAATAAAAAAGAATACAACCTGCATAAAGTGCTTCGGGCTATTGATACGAATATTATTTTATCGAAGCTTACAGAAGCAGATTATTGTAAAGTTTCTGATGTGATGAAACCTGTAGAATCGATTCTGCCATTCTATGAAAAATATCCTGAAATCATTTTAAATACACAGCGTATTATTGATGAGTGCAATTTTCAATATGATTTTTCAGCTAAAAGAAATAAAAAATTCTATACTGAAAACCGCCAAAAAGATTTAGAAAAACTGACTGAATTAGCTTGGGAAGGATTTAAAAATCGTTACGAAAACGAAAATCTAGAAGCAAAAGCCCGCGTAGAGAAAGAATTAAAAGTAATTGATGAATTAGAATTCAGCGGTTATTTTTTAATTACCTGGGATATTATTCAATACAGCAACAGTAAGGGTTTTATGCACATTGGACGCGGAAGTGGTGCCAACAGTATTATTGCCTATTGTCTCGGAATTACCGATATCTGTCCTATCGAATTGGACTTATATTTTGAACGTTTCTTAAACCTCAACCGTAAAACTCCACCCGATTTTGATATCGATTGGAGCTGGCAGGAACGCAATACCATTTTAGAATATATCTTCAAAAAATACGGCAAAGATCATGTTGCTTTTTGCGGTACAAACGTTGAATTTAAATACAGATCTATTTTTAGAGAAGTCGGAAAGGTTTTTGGGCTTCCAAAAGAAGAACTCGATATGCTGGCTAAAAATCCAATGGCGTTGCATGAAACCAATAAAATTGTAAAAATGGTTCAGCAATATGGAATGCTATTGGAAAAATATCCGAACCAACGCAGTATGCACGCCTGCGGAATTTTGATTTCTGAAGAACCAATTACGAATTACACGCCTCTAGAAATGCCTCCAAAAGGTTTTCCAATTGTACTTTTTGATATGCATATTGCCGAAGAAATTGGTTTTGACAAATTTGATATTCTAAGTCAGCGAGGCATCGGCCATATTGACGACAGCGTAAAACTGATTGCCAAAAACCGAGGCATAAAAGTTAATATTCGCGATACTTCCATTTCTAAAGATGAAGCGGTTTGCAACTCTTATTTAGCAAAAGGACATACAATTGGCTGTTTTTATATCGAAAGTCCAGCTATGCGAGGATTATTGCGTCGACTAAATTGCGACAATTATAAAATTTTGGTTGCAGCTTCGTCTATCATTCGTCCTGGAGTAGCACAATCGGGAATGATGAAAGAGTATATTTTTCGCCATAATAATCCAACTCAGTTTGAGTATTTCCATGAAGTTTTTAGGGAACATCTTGGCGAAACTTACGGCATTATGGTTTATCAGGAAGATGTGATAAAAATCGCCCAGCATTACGGCGGACTTCCCGCTCCTGACGGCGATATTCTGCGTCGTGCCATGTCGGGAAAAGGAAGATCGTTGGAAGCTTTACAAAAAGTAAAAGATAATTTCTTTGCGAGCTGCGCACAAAAAGGACATCCGTTACAATTAAGTCAGGAAATTTATCGTCAAATTGAATCTTTTGCGGGCTATTCTTTCTGCAAAGCGCATTCGGCTTCTTATGCGGTTGAGAGTTATCAAAGTTTATACTTGAAAGTTAATTTCCCTGTTGAGTTTATGACGGCGGTAATCAACAATCAGGGCGGATTTTACAGAACCGAAGTTTATGTACACGAAGCTAGAATGTCTGGCGGAACGATTCATAATCCGTGTGTGAATAAAAGTGAATATCAAACGACTTTATACGGAACCGATATTTATCTCGGTTTTATGCACATTCAAAGTCTGGAATCTAAAATCGCTCACTTGATTGAAGAAGATCGAAATAAAAAAGGGGATTTTAGTTCTCTAGAAGATTTTATCAATCGAATTCCAATTGGGATCGAAGGTGTTAAAACTCTGATTTTCATTGATGCTTTTCGTTTTACCGGAAAAACTAAAAATCAGCTTTTGGTAATTGCTAGTTTATTGCTGAACAATTTTAAACCTGAAAACAGAGATTTAAAACTTTTGCAAGAACCTGTTAAAGAATATAAACTTCCAACATTGGAACGCTCTGTTTTTGAAGATGCTTTTGACGAAATCGAGTTGCTAAGTTTTCCTGTTTCTTGTACTGTTTTTGATCTTTTACAAACCAAACATCGTGGTGATGTGATGGCAAAAGATTTAGTACAGTATCATAAAAAACAAGTTAGAATGCTGGCCTATCTCATTTCCAGAAAACACGTCCCGACCAAAAAAGGCACCATGTATTTTGGAACTTGGATTGATCACGAAGGCACCTATTTTGACACCGCTCATTTTCCTGACAGCTTAGAAAAATATCCTTTTCAGGGTGGTGGCTGTTACTTATTATTAGGAAATGTTGAGGTTGATTATCATTTTCCGACTATTACGATTCTCAAAATGGCCAAAATGCCTTTTATTCCAGATCCGCGCTATATGGATTCGAAAGATCAATACAGAACACAAAGTCAGATAAAGGAAGATGTTAGTTTGACGCATCGAGCGCCTTATCCGCAGGGACATGAAATTAATTTGCCGAGACATAGAATGAAGTTTTAATTTTTACTAAACGCCGAAAATTGCTCGCAAAGACGCAAAGTCGCAAAGTTTAATTTAAAGAACTTGAAAAAAACAAAACTTGGCGTCTCTGCGACTTTGCGAGATTAAAAAATAAAGTCTGCACACTATGTGTTAAAAAATTAAATAACTAAAGAAGAACTTACGTTATATAAAGATGAAAAATACGGAATATGCTATAGTCGATATTGAAACCACAGGCGGAAATGCCAGTGGCAGTCGCATTACTGAAATTGCGATCATTATTCATGATGGTAAAAATGTGCTAGATCGTTATGAAACACTTGTAAATCCTCAACAGGACATTCCTCCTTCTATTTTTGGATTAACGGGCATTAATAACGAAATGGTAGCCAATGCCCCAATCTTTGATGATATTTCAGAGAAAATATTAGAAATGCTTACTGATCGTATTTTCGTTGCACACAATGTCAATTTCGATTATTCATTCGTTCATCATCAGTTGGAACAGTCAGGTTTTAAATGGTCTGCTAAAAAACTCTGCACCGTTCGTGCGGCCAGAAAAATCAAACCTGGTTTAGGTTCTTACAGTTTAGGAAATCTTTGCAATTCTTTAAATATCAATTTAGAAAATAGGCACCGTGCTGGAGGAGATGCCGATGCTACTGCCCTATTATTTTCTCTTTTGCTAGAATGGGATGATGCTGGAGAAATCGAAAAAATGATTAAAAAAACAGCACAAGACCAGCGCTTACCTCCTAACCTTCCGCCAGATGATTTTAATAATTTACCCGATAAACCAGGAGTATATTATTTTTATAATCAGGCGAAAAAAGTGATTTATGTTGGAAAAGCTATTAATTTGAAAAAACGCGTTTCTTCTCATTTCAGCGGTAATAATATCAATCCGCAGAGACAGCATTTTTTAAGAGATATTCACGGAATTTCTTTTGAAGTCTGCGCTACCGAATTAATGGCGCTTCTTTTAGAATGTACTGAAATCAAAAAACTCTGGCCGACTTATAATAGAGCTTTAAAACGTTTTGAAGCTAAATTTGGCATTTATCAATATGAAGCGAGAAATGGTTATAAATATCTCGCTATTGGCAAAGTGAGCAAGTTTCAGGTCTGCATTCATGAATTCAGCAGTTTGCATGAAGGCATCAATTTACTTCGAAACCTTGCCGAACGTTTTGAAATCGATCACCGTTTCTGCAAATATTCAAGATCTGAAGAGGGAGAATTTTTCTATAATAATAATCCGCAAAGTCTGCCAGATGCTATAATGCATAATGCACAAGTCGATAATGCTATTGACTATCTCTTAAACAACAGACCAACTTTTGCCATTATCGACAAAGGAAAATCAAAAGAAGAACGCAGCTGCATTTGGATTGAAAATGGGCATTTTTATGGTATGGGATATCTTCCTTCAGATGTTTCGATTCATGAGCCTTCAGACGTAAAAAATTATGTTACGCCTTATAAAAGCAATCAATATATTGAACAACTGATTTTTTCTTATGCAGAGAAGCATCCTAGAAAAGTATTCTTTAAAAAGCATTTAGTCTAAAATCAAATTAGAGAAAAATAGAGCTGTAAAAAATCAAAATTATGACACTATTTACCGATACCGAATTATTTACCACTGGACACGGAGGTAAAAAAATATTTGATCTTCCGGATTGCGAACTAATTCTGATTGAAAATTTCTTCAGTAAAGAAGAATCAGATTCTTTTTATGACAGAATACTGCGCAAAACGAAATGGAGAGAGTACGAAATGGAAATTTATGATAAAACCTATACTGTTCCCAGAATGATTGCGTGGTACGAAGATAAAGACAACGAAGGAGCTGATCCAAACGGACCTGACTGGACGTATGAATTGTTAAAAATCAGAAGCCGTGTTGAAAAAGAAACTCAGCTTGATTTTAACAGCCTTCTGTTAAATTTATACCGAAACGGAAAAGATGGCGTAGGCTGGCATAGCGACCGAGAAGACAAATCTGGTAAAGATCCAATTATAGCATCTGTCACTTTTGGAGAAACCCGAATGTTTAAACTTCGCCATAAATTCAGAAAGGATATTCCATTGGTTGAAATACCACTTCATCATGGATCTTTCCTACTAATGGCGGGGACTACCAATAGTTTTTGGCAACATCATGTACCCAAAACAGCACGCAAAGTTTTGCCCAGAATAAATTTAACTTTTAGGCAAACGCAACGTAATACGTAATGCATTCAGAACTAAAAACTAGCTGATTTATTAGCTCAATTTCAACGAGGAAAATTCTGTCGAAAAAAGTTAAAATACTGATTGTATGAACGTTTTATTAGGCTGAACCTTCCTTTTTTACTATTTTTGCAACCTTTTAAAAAAATATAATACCGCAATGGCTTATTCAAACAACGATTTAGCGCGCTTCCTAGATGCACAAAACAAACTTTATCTTACTGCTCTTTCTGAAATAGGAAAAGGGAAAAAAGAGACGCATTGGATGTGGTTTATTTTTCCTCAAATTAAAGGATTGGGCAAAAGCGATACTGCAAATCTTTATGCCATTAATGATTTAAAAGAAGCTTCAGATTATTTGGAGCATCCAATTTTAGGAAAACATTTAATTGAAATTTCAGAATTGCTATTGACCTTTAAAATGAAATCGGCTGATGGAATTTTTGGAGATTTAGATGCTCGAAAATTGCGTTCTTGCATGACTCTGTTTTCTTTGGTAGAAAATGCAAATCCAATATTTCAGGAAATTCTGGAAGCTTTCTTCTCTGGAGAAAACGATCCGCTTACTTTGTCTATTATTAATTCAACTATAAAATCTGTTGATGAACCGGTTGAAATATAACCCGAGTTTACAGCGATTATTTACATTTAAAAGACACTAATTCTAGTGTCTTTTTTTTGTTTACAACTATATCATTTGCTAAAATCAAGATCTTAATTTGTTTATTTAAAAATAATTAGCATTAACTTGCATAATCAACCTCAAATCTAAACCAAATTATGACAGAAAAAATCAAAACTTTACAAATCATTCATCTTGGCATTTGCGCTGGAACAATTATCGCGTATTTCATTGTAGGAGATATTTCGTTAGAAACACTAAGCGTTCCAGCTATTGATTCTAATTCAATACTATACCTTATTATTCCTATTCTTGCCTTTGTATTAAGCAGTATATTATTTAAAGCACAATTAAAACAAATTGATCCGAAATTAAAACTCGAAGACAAACTTCCTGTTTACCAAACTGCTTCTATTATGCGATGGGCGGTTCTTGAAGGTGCCGCTTTTTTGATATTATTCATTAAACCCGAATTTATCTTGTTCGGAATACTTCTCATTGTTTATCTTCTTTATTTAAGACCTACCGAAGAAAGAATTACCAATGATTTATCTAATTCTTAAAACGTATAAAGCATAAAAAAAGCATCTTGAAAGATCAAGATGCTTTTTTTATTAAATTTCAATTGAAGCTAAAATATTATTCACTTGGTTTTGTTAAATAGTAAACTGGAATTCCGGTTAACATAATTAATACTCCCCAACCGCAAGTTGAGAATTTTGTGATTAACAACGAAATACAAATTGCTGACGCTACCACTATATATAACATTGGCAAAAATGGATATCCAAATGCTTTATAAGGTCTTTCTGCATCTGGCATTTTTTTTCTTAGAATAAAAATTCCGTAGATCGTAAGTATGTAAAAAATCAATACAATGATAATTACAAAATCAAGCAAATCGCCATACTTTCCTGTAAGACACAAAGCTGAAGCCCAAATGCACTGCGCCCAAAGTGCCCAAGCAGGAACACTCGAACTGTTTAAAACGGCAGCTTTTTTGAAAAATAAACCGTCTTTTGCCATCGTATAATATACTCTCGCACCCGCCATAATTAATCCGTTGTTGCAGGCAAAAGTCGAAATCATAATCATAATTGCAATAATGAGCGCTCCAATATTCCCGAAAATATAATCTGAGGCCACAACTGCAACGCGGTCAAATTTTGCTGTAGCAATTTCGTCAAACGGCACTACAGCCAAATACATAAGATTTGTCACAACATAAAGAGAGGTCACAATAAAAGTTCCTAAAAACAAACTTAGACCTACATTGCGTTTCGGATTCTTAATTTCACCCGCAATAAAAGTCACACCATTCCAAGCATCGCTAGAAAATAACGATCCTACCATTGCTGCTGAAATTCCCGAAATCAAAGCAGTTCCGCTAATTGGCAGCCATGATCCACTTACTTTGTCAAATGTCTTTGTACTCCATCCGTCTGCCCAGTTTGCATCCCAAACAGAAGCTTTCGCAGCAAGCGTCAATCCAAAAACAACTAAGCCTAGTAGCGATAAAATTTTAATTATGGTTAAAACGGTTTGCAGAATTTTTCCATTTTTTACACCTCGGCTATTAATGAATGTCAGAATGATAATCGTTAAAATTGAAACGAGCTGAGCAGCATTGAGTTTAAAAGCTCCCAGTTCGTAAAGAATATTCTCATCGCTCAACGGTTCATACAAATAAGCAGCAAATTTAGAAAAAGCCACTCCTACAGCTGCAATAGTTCCAGTCTGAATAACTGCAAAAAAACTCCAGCCGTACAAAAAGGCAATCAGTTTGTTATAAGCTTCTTTCAGGTAAACGTATTGGCCTCCTGCTTTTGGGAACATAGCACTCAATTCGCCGTAACTAACTGCTGCAACAACAGTAATAAATCCAGACAAAAGCCAGATTAAAGTAAGCCATCCCGCCGAACCTACTTGTCTTGCGATATCGGCGCTTACAATAAATATCCCGGATCCGATCATAGAGCCAACCACAAGCATGGTTCCGTCTAAGAGTCCGAGTTCTCTTTTAAAATGTTCTTGGTCGTTTTCTTGCATTTTTATTGGTTTAGGTTGGATAAAGATATACTTTTTTCTGAAATCTTAATCTTTAAATTATAAATTCCATAAATTCTTAAAAAAGATCATATTTATCAAGATTTAACCCAAATCTTTATTAAAATCTTTTGGGTGTATCCAGCCGAAAAAAGTGGGTCGGCTGTCCACTTTATCTTTTGTGGTTACCGATAGCTATCGGAACTACCATAAAAGAATGCCGTTCCTACCCCTTACGCAAACAAAAAGTGCATTCAAAAACGATATATAAATCAACATTAGTAATTCCAACTTTTATATATTTGATTTCTACGAATTGCCTAATGAAAAATAAAGAACTTGGAAAGAATGGAAGAAATAATCAATAAAATTGCTCAAGACAAAATGGATTTCAATATTGGTTTAGAGCTATTATTGGATAAGAATAGTTTTGACGAAATTTTTGAAACACTTCAAATTTACATTTTAAACTCTATTCCAAATAAAACCGATTATAATTCAGAAACTTATCAAAGAGCAATAAATACTATTCCTCTAAAACCCACTTATACGCCAATTGTAATCTTAAAAAGTTTTTCCACTAAAATTGCTTTCAATAAATTGGCTTCATTGCCTAAAAATGAAAATAAAAAAGTAATAGTCTCTTTACTTTGGATTTTTAAAATTACGGATACGGAAAGAAGAAATACAGAATGCAAAAATGGTTGTGGACATTTTTGGCATGAACTTGACTAAAGATTCTTAATAAACATATTAGCTCTCAAGACAAATGAGATATACTATATCTTCCTTTTGAAACAAGGGAAATTTTCTTTAATTTTAAAAGAAAAAGAAAATCATGACTTGGGATCCGAAAAAATACAATGAGTTTAAAGAAGAACGTTCTAAACCGTTTGATGATTTAACAAGTCATATTGTTGACAAACCAAATCTAAAAGTTATAGACCTCGGATGCGGAACAGGTGAATTGACCAAAAAATTGTATCAAAAACTTACAAAGCCATCTGTTCTTGGCATCGACAATTCTGCTGAAATGCTGGCTAAAGCTCCAATACAAGAAAATCTTAAATTTAAAGAAAAGGCGATTTTAGAACAGATTAATGAAGAGACCAAATGGGATTTAATCTTCTCCAACGCCGCATTGCAATGGATTGATAACCATAACGAACTTTTTCCGAAAATTATCTCCCGAATAAATCCAGGCGGACAACTGGCAGTTCAGATGCCACAGCAAAATGAAAACATCCTGAATAAAATACTTTTACAGCTTGTTCAAGAAGAACCTTTTGTAACGTATCTAAAACATTGGACGCGTCCTTCTCCAGTATTGACCTTAGATGAATACGCAAAAATCCTGTTTGAAAATGGCGGTACAAATCTGGTTCTGTATGAGAAAGTTTACCCTATAATTTCTAATAAAAAAGATGACTTTTTTGACTTCATTTCAGGCTCTGCATTAACTGTTTATCAAGAAAGATTGGAAGAACAGGAATTTGCAGCATTATCAGCTGAATTCAAAAAAAGAATAGATACTTATTTTCCTATAGTCCCGTCTATTTACGCCTTTAGAAGATTGATTATTTATGCTAAATTTTAATCAAACAATCTGACAAAACCAATATTTAATACTTAAACAAAAATACTTAAAACAAAAATATTTTAACTTCTACAGTATCTTTTTTACGAAAATCATAAGATAAATTTTATTATATTTGAGAGAATGATTCTGACAGCATTTACAATCAGCAAAATACATTAACAAGTGTTTAACGAAAACATGAATTAAATTTCCCCCATAACTATTTATTCATACTTGCAAAACACGCAAAAAAGGCACGTTTTATTAACCTACTAATTTTAAGATTATGTCTAAATTGCAAGCTTTAAAAAATTTTCGTTTCCCAAATGTTTTCATTCTCATTTTAATAGTGTTCATTTCGTGCGCATTATTAATCTGCATCAATTTTTTTACTATTAAAATCTTATCAGCAAATAGAGCTTACGTAAATGGGGAATCACATTATTCTAAAGGACAAAAAGATGCATCTAGACACTTAATTACTTATTTATTTACCAAAAATCGCACACAATGGAAATTATACCTCGAAGAGTTAAAAGTACCTCAAGGAGATGGAATTGCGAGAGTTACACTCC
The DNA here is from genome assembly GCF_003254565.1 of Flavobacterium nitrogenifigens. Lineage (GTDB taxonomy): Bacteria > Bacteroidota > Bacteroidia > Flavobacteriales > Flavobacteriaceae > Flavobacterium > Flavobacterium nitrogenifigens. The sequence goes on along the minus strand of NZ_QJRI01000159.1, from coordinate 30,778 downwards.
TAAAAGCTGGAGACAATAAAATTGCCCGAAAGGGATTTTTAATTGGCAGAAATCACGAAGATGATTTAGACGATATTATCTGGCTGTTTGACAATTTTAAACATGTAAGCTTTTTATCTAAAGCTATAGATGAATGGGGACAGGGTGACAAACTAATTTTCGATTTATTTGTTATTGGCCAGCAGATTAATGCCAAAATTGAGCATAATGTATTGACTGCTAAAGATCAAAAGAAATATTTAAAAGAAATAAGTGCAATAAGTGACCGACTAACAGTTAATGAACGGAATTTTTCAAATACATTGGGAGAAGGAACTCGAAAAATAAAGGATCTACTGATTATCACAAATATCTTTTTCATACTGGTTATAGTCTGCAGCGTTTGTCTTTATTATTCGATAATGGTAAAAAGGCTATTAGTTTCGAAAAAAGAAATAGAGGCAAAAAATGAGAACCTTGTTACCGTAAATCGTGAATTGGACCGATTTGTTTACAGCGCATCACACGATTTGAGATCTCCTATCACTTCATTGAAAGGTCTTATCGAAATAACAGCATTAGAAGATGATGTGGAGCAGGTTCGAAATTATTTGCAAATGATGCATCAGAGCCTAGCAAGGCAAGATCAATTTATTAGCGATATTATTGATTACTCCAAAAACAAAAGAAAACAAGTAATAATGGAGCCTGTGAGTTTAAAAGAATTGTGCAATGAAGCTATCCAACAATTAATGCATATTGAAAATGCAAACAAAATTAAATTCACGCAAGAGCTTTTAGTGGATCATATTGAAAGCGATGGGCTTCGTCTAAAAATCATCATTAACAATCTGCTTTCTAATGCTATTAAGTATGCAGATTGCAACAAGCCAGAAATGTTTATTACGATAAAAACTTATTCTAGTGACGGTTTAAATAAACTTGAAGTGACAGATAATGGAATCGGAATTCATGACGATTATAAAGCAAATATTTTTGATATGTATTTTGGAACAAATAAAAACAAAGGCTCTGGTTTAGGCTTGTATATTGTAAAAGAAGCCGTTGAAAACATCAGAGGTGATATTTCTGTTTTTTCCGAAAGCAGTGTGGGAAGTAAATTTATAGTAACAATACCAAATTCTTATGCCGTATAGATCTCAATTTATAATTATAGAAGACAACTTGATTGATCAATTTGTCATTAAAAAGCTGCTGAAAAAAGGGCTTGATGTTAATCCTGTTTATATTGCAAACAACGGGAAAGAAGGCATGAACTGGATTCAAAAAAATCAGAATCAAAGTCCATTGATTATTCTTTTAGACATTCAAATGCCTGTTATGGATGGATTTGAATTTTTGAAAGAATTTGACAAGCTCCCAGAAGATGTAAAAGAAAAGATCGAAATTTTTGTACTTTCTTCTACTTTAGATAGTGACGAAATCAAAAAAGTTAAAGAAAACAAGTATGTATCCGATTTTTGGAATAAACCTTTTAGATTAGAGACATTAAAAAGTGTTTTTCTTGAAGCCTAATTCAAAACACGATTTACTTGAGAAAAAGCTCTTGTATAATATGGTTCTTTTGTTGAGGAAATCATCACACCTCCGTGAGTAGATGAATGTACGAATTTAATCTCGCCATCGACATTTTCGACAACCATACCTACGTGATTTATATGGCGTCTGCCATTGGTTCTAAAGAAAATCAAATCCCCTTTTTGCGCTTCGTCTGAAGCTACTTTTGTTCCTATTCGAGATTGCTCTATTGAACTTCTAGGTAATTTAATGTCAAAATTTCCAAAAGTGCAAAACATTAATCCTGAACAGTCAAAACCTGCTTTTGTCGTTCCTCCAGATCTATATCTAATACCTATATTCTCGGTTGCACTTGCTATAAGCTGATCAATTAATCCAGAATAATCTCCCGTCCTCACAACAGTTGAATCTCTTTTTATTTCTGGTGCCGTTTCTGCTACTTGACTAGATGAAGCATCGGTCTGTAGATTAGTTTCTTGCAAAGTTTTTGCTGCTTGAATGGCATCCGCTTTTTCTTTTGGAACACGAATTTTCAACAAATATCCAACAGGAACTTTTCCTTTAATTGATGGATTCTGGCGTACTAATTCTGCAACTGTAATACCATATTCCTTAGAAATGCCATATTTTGTTTCTTTGGTTTTGACTTCTCTTATAAACTCTACATCTGTTGAAACCACTTCTGAACTAACAGAAGCATCACTTGGCGAGCTAATATTTGAAGCTACGTTATTTGAAGGAATATTTATTTGCTGTCCTATTTTTAAGCCTTCGCTTTCCAAAGATGGATTTGCTTTCTTTAAATCATCAACAGAAACATTATATTTTTTAGAAATCCCCCAAAGCGTTTCTTTGGAAGCTACTTCATGAGTACCAGAAGCAGCTATAGAAGAAGTATTATTATCTGCAACCTCAACATTTTTATTTTTTGTCTTTGCAGCAGTTTTATTTTTATTCGGAATTAAAAGAGTGGAATTAAGTTTTAATATTCTAGGAGCATTCGGATTTGCATCTGCAATGTCTTTTACTTTTACCCCATATTTTTTAGCAATAACAGAAAGGTTATCTCCTTGTGAAATTTTGTGCTTAATAAAATTATCTTGCGCAAAGGCTCCAACACTGAAAAAAAACAATACTATTATTAACCTGTAAACCATACTCTCTTTCTTAAAGTTTTTACACTTTTTTCTATATTATACATTAATCACAACTCAAAAAAGACAAATATATTGCCTAAAAAGCGAATTTAACTTTTTAAAGTAAAAAAACCTGTGTTTTTAACAATTATTTTACCTCGAATTAACAGTCTCTGCATCGAAATTGACCCAACTTTTTGAAAGGCAGTTTTTTACAAGAAACATGGTATTTTCTTATTTCTAACCGAAACAAAAAAACTTAGATGTTTAAAAAACCACGCTATACCATCATTATTTTTTCTTTCTCTTTACAAATCTGCAAATAAGCCGAATTGTTAAATCTCAAAACAGCAATCATCAACAAACTACATCTACACATAAACATTGCACACTCAAATTCAAACCTTAACTAGTGAAAATAATGAGTTTTAACTAAAGTAAAAAGCCCTGCAAAAACAGGGCTTTTTAATATAAAAACGTAAACATTAAGCTTTTCCAGCTGCAATTAAGTTTAACGCAGAACCTGCAACAAACCAACCAATTTGACCTTCGTTATAGGTGTGGTTAGCCAAGATAATATCTTTTGTACCATCTGCATGAACAAATTCTAATGTCAACGGTTTTCCCGGAGCGAATTCAGTTAAATCTAAGAAGTTAATAGTATCATCTTCTTGAATTTTATCGTAATCTGCTTCATTTGCAAATGTCAACCCTAAAAGACCTTGTTTTTTAAGGTTTGTTTCATGGATACGAGCAAAAGATTTTACCAATACCGCTTTAACCCCTAAGAAACGAGGCTCCATAGCCGCATGCTCACGAGAAGATCCTTCTCCGTAGTTATGATCACCAACTACAATTGACGGAACTCCAGCCGCTTTGTACGCACGTGCAACCGCAGGAACAGCATCATATTGACCTGTTAATTGGTTTTTCACAGAGTTTGTTTTTTGATTGTAAGCATTTACAGCTCCAATCAGCATATTATTAGAAATATTATCTAAATGTCCACGGAAACGCAACCAAGGTCCAGCCATAGAAATATGGTCGGTTGTACATTTTCCGAATGCTTTGATTAACAATTTAGCGCCTGTAATATTTTTACCATCCCAAGCATCAAACGGAGCCAATAGTTGCAAACGCTCTGAAGTTGGATTTACCACAACCTGAACTCCTGATCCGTCTTCTGCTGGAGCTTGGAATCCTGGATCCTCAGCATAAAAACCTTTAGCAGGAAGTTCATCTCCTGTTGGCTCTTCAAGCATTACTTCTTCACCATCTTCGTTGATTAATTTATCCGTTAATGGATTAAATCCTAAATCACCAGCAATAGCTAAAGCAGTTACCAATTCAGGAGAACCTACGAAAGCTAAAGTATTCGGGTTACCATCGGCACGTTTTGAGAAGTTACGGTTAAAAGAATGCACGATAGTGTTTCTTTCTTCTTTCTCTGCCCCTTCTCTATCCCACATACCAATACATGGTCCGCATGCATTTGCAAATACAGTTGCATTGATTTTATTAAAAGTATCAATAAATCCGTCTCTTTCTATTGTAGAGCGCACTACTTCAGAACCTGGCGTAATTGTAAATTTCGCTTTCGTTTTTAAGTTTTTAGCAGCGACCTGTTTTGCCAAAGAAGCTGCACGAGAAATATCTTCGTAAGATGAGTTTGTACAAGAACCTATCAAACCATACTGTACTTGTAATGGCCAGTTATTTTTGATTGCCTCTTCTTTCATTTTAGAAATCGGAGTCGCTAAATCTGGAGTAAAAGGACCATTTAAATGTGGTTCTAATGTAGATAAGTTGATCTCAATCACTTGATCAAAATATTTTTCAGGATTAGCATATACTTCTGCATCTCCTGTTAAATAAGGAGCAATTTTATCTGCTGCATCAGCAACATCTGCTCTATTTGTAGAACGAAGGTAGCGTCCCATTGAATCATCGTAACCAAAAGTAGAAGTTGTAGCTCCAATCTCAGCTCCCATATTACAAATAGTTCCTTTACCTGTACAAGACATTGCTTTTGCACCTTCTCCAAAATATTCTACGATTGCTCCAGTACCACCTTTTACAGTAAGAATACCAGCAACTTTAAGAATAACATCTTTTGGAGCTGTCCATCCTGATAATTTACCAGTTAATTTAACTCCGATCAACTTAGGAAATTTAAGTTCCCAAGCCATTCCAGACATCACATCCACAGCATCTGCTCCACCTACACCAATCGCCACCATTCCTAAACCACCTGCATTTACAGTGTGAGAATCGGTACCAATCATCATTCCTCCTGGGAAAGCATAATTTTCAAGTACTACTTGGTGAATAATTCCAGCTCCTGGCTTCCAGAAACCGATTCCGTATTTATTAGAAACTGACGACAAGAAATCAAAAACCTCATTACTTTGAGTTTTAGCTCTAGCCAAATCTGTTGCAGCATCTACTTTTGCCTGAATCAAGTGATCGCAGTGAACCGTTGTAGGCACTGCCACTTTAGATTTACCTGCATGCATAAACTGCAATAAGGCCATTTGTGCTGTCGCATCTTGACAAGCAACGCGGTCTGGTGCAAAGTCAACATAATCAATTCCTCTTCCAAACGCCTTAGTAGGATTTCCATCCCAAAGGTGATTGTATAAAATTTTCTCTGTTAAAGTAAGCGGACGTCCAACAATTTCACGCGCTTTATCAACTCGCGCTGGCATGTTTTCGTACACTTTTTTAATCATTTCGATATCAAAAGCCATAGATTTTTTGTTTTTTATTATTCTTTTTTGAACATGACAAGATACAAAAAATAGAACAATTATTACTAAAAAAGCCCGAGTTTTACGACTCGGGCTTTTAAAATATTATTAAATAATCGTTTGATTACATAACTAATTGTTTGTTAGAAGGAGCAAACTTAGTCAAGTTAATTCCGTCTACCGCTGCAGTATATTCTTCCATAGTTGGAGTTCTACCTAAAATTGTAGAAAGAACCACAACTGGAGTAGAAGAAAGCAATGATTCTCCTTTTTTACCTTCAGCATCTTCTACAACTCTACCTTGGAAAAGACGAGTAGATGTTGCCATTACCGTATCTCCTTTAGCAGCTTTTTCTTGGTTACCCATACAAAGGTTACATCCAGGACGCTCTAAATACAACATGTTTTCGTATTCTGTACGAGCTGCACCTTTAGGAGCGTTATCGTCAAATTCGAAACCTGAGTATTTTTGTAACACTTCCCAATCACCTTCTGCTTTCAATTCATCAACAATGTTATAAGTTGGAGGAGCAACTACAAGTGGAGCGTTAAATTCAACTTTACCTGTTTGTGCTTCAACGTTTTTCAACATTTGAGCAAGGATTTTCATATCTCCTTTGTGAACCATACAAGAACCAATAAATCCAAGATCTACTTTTTTCTCTCCACCATAGAAAGATAATGGTCTGATGGTATCGTGAGTATAACGTTTAGAAACGTCTTTATTATTAACATCTGGGTCAGCGATCATTGGTTCAGCAATTTGATCCAAATCCACTACAACTTCAGCATAGTATTTAGCGTTTGCATCCGGAGTTAAAGCTGGTTTTTCACCAGATTTAATTTCTGCAATTCTCTTATCTGCTTTATTGATTAATCCTTGAAGAACTTGTCTGTCGTTATCCATTCCTTTATCGATCATGATTTGGATTCTGCCTTTAGCAATTTCCAATGATTCGATCAAAGTATCGTCTTCTGAAATACAGATAGAAGCTTTTGCTTTCATCTCTGCAGTCCAATCTGTAAATGTAAACGCTTGGTCAGCAGTAAGAGTTCCGATGTGAACCTCAATGATTCTTCCTTGGAATACGTTTTCACCGTTGAATTGCTTAAGCATTTGAGCTTGAGTAGCATGAACCACATCACGGAAATCCATATAGCCTTTCATATCTCCTTTGAAAGTCACTTTTACAGATTCTGGGATTGGCATAGAAGCCTCTCCCGTAGCCAATGCAAGAGCAACAGTTCCTGAGTCAGCACCAAAAGCAACACCTTTAGACATTCTCGTGTGAGAGTCACCACCGATAATGATTGCCCATTCGTCGATAGTAATATCATTAAGTACTTTGTGGATTACGTCTGTCATTGAATGATAAACTCCTTTTGGGTCACGAGCTGTGATCAAACCGAAGTTGTTCATAAACTTCATCAATTTAGGAATGTTAGCCTGAGCTTTTTTGTCCCAAACAGAAGCAGTATGACATCCAGATTGGTAAGCCCCATCAACAATTGGAGAAATTACCGTAGCAGCCATAGACTCTAATTCCTGAGCCGTCATAAGACCTGTAGTATCTTGAGAACCTACAATGTTTACTTCTACACGAACATCAGAACCAGCGTGTAGCACTTTTCCTGGAGCAATTCCTACAGCATTTTTATTGAAGATTTTTTCAACTGCAGTTAAACCTTGTCCTTCATTAGAAATTTCTTTAGATGGAGCAAATACAGCAGGAGCTTCGATATCTAAAACTTTAGCCGCGAAAGTTTGAAGTTTTTTACCGAATACAATTGCGTAAGATCCTCCAGCTCTAATAAACTCTTTTTTCTGAGGCGTAAATGATCTAGAAATATCAATTAATTCTTGATCACCATTGTATAATTTTTTAGTTTGAGTATTGATTGTCAAAACAGTTCCTGTAGCAACAGAATAAGCTTGCTCAAGAATTGGTTCGTTGTTTTCGTTCAATACTGGTTTTCCATCTGCATCTAATTTTTTAACCCAGTTTTTAAGGTCAATTCCGATACCTCCAGTTACGTCAACTGTAGTAAGGAAAATTGGAGAAATACCATTTGTACCTCCAACAATTGGAGCAATATTTACGAATGGAACATACTCACTTGCTTGTTTTCCTGTCCAAAGCGCCACGTTGTTTACACCTGACATTCTAGAAGAACCAACACCCATTGTTCCTTTCTCAGCGATTAACATTACGCTTGCATCTGGGTGCTTTGCTTGTAACGCTTGTATTTCCTCTTGTGCTTGAGGAGTAATCATACACTTACCGTGAAGTTCACGATCTGAACGAGAGTGAGCTTGGTTTCCTGGAGAAAGTAAATCTGTAGAGATATCTCCTTCACCAGCGATATAAGTAACAACTTTAATTTCTTCTGCTATTTCTGGAAGTTTAGTGAAGAATTCAGCTTTTGCATAACTCTCGATAATTTCTTTAGCGAATGAGTTACCAGCTTTGAAAGCTTCTTTCAAACGGTCAGTATCTGCATCGTAAAGAAAAACTTGTGTTTTAAGAACGTCTGCAGCTTGTTGAGCAATCGCAGCATCATTTCCTAAAGCCAAATCTAACAACACTTCAATAGAAGGTCCACCCTTCATGTGCGATAATAATTCAAAAGCAAAAGCTGGAGTGATTTCTTTTACTATTGATTGACCTAAAATAATTTCTTTTAAGAACTTAGCTTTTTCACCTGCAGCACTTGTTGTACCTGGTAAAGTATTGTAAATAAAAAACTTAAGAGAGTCTTCGCGATTTGCGTTATCAACATCTTTAATTTGAGCAATGATTTCGCTTAATAATTCAGCTCCATCAATTGGTTTAGGGTGCAACCCTTGATTTTTTCTTTCTTCAATTTCTTGAAGGTAATCCTGATAAATATTCATAATAAAAGCGGATTTATTTTTTTGAGGCAAATTTAAGCATTAAACCCGATAATTAAAAAAAATTTAATAGAACAAGCCTTTTCAAAAATTATTATTGCTAAAAAACGATTTTCACTGCTTGTTTTTGCTAAAAAATCAATTTTGAATTAAAATAATGAATTATTAACATTTAAAGATCTTTTCTTTAACAAAGTCGAAATTTGATGTTACAAAGCAAGTAAGTTTTTACCTCTATTTTCGAAAAGAATCTTTCTAAATAAGCAATTATAACGTTATAGTTGGTCTTTTTGATGTCGTTTGAACGTCGTCGATCGATTTTGAAATTCCAGACTAAAGCAAAAAATCCCGATAATAGCTTATCGGGATTTAGTAAATATATTTTGTAAAAATTACATCAGTTTTTTAATGATTGTTTCTTCTGTAATTCCTTCCGCATCTGCTTTATAATTTTTAATAATTCTATGACGAAGAATTCCTGTTGCCACTGCCTGAACATCTTCAATATCTGGTGAAAATTTTCCATTAAAAGCAGCATGTGCTTTTGCTGCCAAAATTAAGTTTTGTGATGCTCTTGGCCCAGCTCCCCAATCTAAGTAGTTTTTCACAAAATCATTTGCTAAACTATTATCTGGACGTGTTTTGCTTACTAGCGTTACGGCATATTCAATAACATTGTCTGCAACTGGAATTCTGCGGATTAAATGCTGAAAATCGATAATTTCCTGTGCAGTAAACAACGGATTAATTTCTGTTTTAACATCAGAAGTCGTTCTTTTTACCACTTGAACTTCCTCTTCAAAAGTTGGATATTCTAATTTAATGGCAAACATAAAACGGTCTAACTGAGCTTCAGGCAATGGATAAGTTCCTTCCTGCTCAATAGGGTTTTGAGTTGCCAAAACAAAATAAGGCAAATCTAATTTATGATGCTGCCCCGCAATAGTTACCGATCTCTCCTGCATCGCTTCTAACAAAGCTGCTTGCGTTTTTGGTGGCGTTCTGTTTATCTCGTCAGCTAGAATGATGTTAGAGAAAATTGGCCCTTTAATGAATTTAAAGTTTCTATTTTCATCCAAAATTTCACTTCCTAAAATATCAGAAGGCATTAAATCTGGCGTAAACTGAATTCTCTTAAAATCTAGACCTAAAGCCTGAGATAAAGTATTTATCATTAAGGTTTTTGCCAAACCTGGAACCCCTATTAAAAGTGCGTGTCCTCCAGAAAATATACAAAGTAAAATTTGGTCTACAACGGCATCTTGCCCTACAATGATTTTCGCTATTTCTTTTTTTAATTCGTTTCTTTTTTGAACTAAATTGTGAATTGCTGTTACGTCAGACATTTATGAATGTATTTAAAATTAAAAAGAGTTAATTCTATGAAATCATAAAACTAACTCTTTTTATTTATTTATTAAAACTTATTTTTTCAACCAGTTGTTCGCAAAAGTACAATCTTTATACTCTCCAATGATTTTGATGTAAGTATCTTTAATTTTAGTATCAAACCATTTTGCAATTGCATTGATCTGCTTTTCTTTTAATGCTAATTCTTTAATTTTAGTATAATCTTTAGCATAATCAGCAGTGTGCTCGTCAATTCTATTTGTAACCGTAATTAACTTATATGTCTTTTTACCTTTGTCATCCGTATTTAAAAGCGGTTGAGAAACTTCGTCTCCCTTTAAATTTGAAACTTGACTATACAAAGTTGGATCCATTTTTGTCAATTCAAAACGAGTGTCTTGTGTTGTCGGATTCACCAATGTTCCACCGTTTGTTCTAGTCTCTTTTTCGTCAGATTCTGTTCTTGCTGCTTCAGCAAAAGTCAATTCTTTATTAACAATTTTATTTCTAATATTGGTAATTCTTTCTTTTGCTTCTTTTAAAGCCGCTTCTGAAACTGTTGGAGAAATCAAAATATGACGAAGTTCTACTTCTTGTCCTTTAATTTTTTCTACCATTATAATATGATATCCATAAATTGTTTCAAATGGCTCTGAAATTTCTCCAGCCTGCAAACTAAAAGCTACATCTTTAAATTCTTTAACAAAAGGAGTTTTTCTTGTCATTTTGTAATACCCTCCATTTGGTGATGATCCTGGATCTTGAGAGTATAAAACGGCTTTTGTAGCAAAACTAGAACCTTCTAGAACATCTTTTCTAATAGCATTTAATCTATCAATTACTTTTTGCTTGTCTTCTTTAGAAATTTTAGGTTCTACCACAATTTGTGCTACTTCCATTTCTGCTCCAAAAGTTGGCAATTCATCTTTTGGGATTTTATTAAAGAAATTACGAACCTCTTCTGGAGTAATCTCAACATCTTTTACGATCTTATCTCTCATCTCCGAAGCCAATTTTTGCTCCTTCAAGATATCTGCAAAATAAGTTTTAAATTCTTCTACAGAGCTTTTCTTATAGTACTCAACTACTTTATTGATATCACCAACTTGCTGTGTCATATAGTTAAGACGGTCTTCCATCATACTTCTAACCTCGGCATCGCTCACAATAATACTATCCTGAATAGCTTGGTGTGCATATAATTTGTCTTCTAAAAGTTTACCAAGCATCTGGCATCTTGTAATATCTTTGATAGACCCGCCTTGCGCAGTAATTTCTAGAAATCCTTTATCGATATCAGAATCTAAAACAATATAATCCCCTACTGTCGCAATAATTCCATCGATTTTTAATTTTCCACCAGAAGGAGTTTCTACAGGTTTCTGAGCAACAACATCAGGAATAATTTCTTGCGCTGTGATAATTGGAGTTAAAAAAAGAAAAAAACAAATTGTTAGTGCAAACTTGAAATCAATTGTTTTTAGCTGTAATTTTTTTAATAACATTATTTTAATTTTTATTTGAATGTAAAGCCTGTTTTAGATAATCCTTCTAAAATTATATATGTCCAACAGAAACATAAATAATTAAAGTATAGTTCTTTCGTAACTTATAACGAACAAAAATAACAATTCAATTACATAATCCAACTATCCTATATACTATTAACAAAAAATTATAGGATAGTTTTTTAAGCCTATATCAAATCAGATATTTTCATTTCAGGATTGCAATGAGCAATTATTCTATAATTTCTTCAATAATTCTAATTCTTTCCTTAAATAAATCCTTAATTATAAGCATTATAGAAAAAAGTTCTCAACACTACAACGTTTTCGTTAGAGCCTATTTTCTCATAAATTAAAATTAAATCAAAAAAAAATTACTTTAGATGCGTAATTATCATTTTACAGTATTAAAAAATGACATTATTTACTTTTTTAAAGCTTGAATTTGACAATTATAAAACTCACTATTTAACTTAACCACATCTATTATGAAAAAACCTATTTTAAAATTATGCCTTATTACGGCATTTACTGCACTGCTGTATTCGTGTTCTCAGAACGAAATGAGCGAATCTGATTCAAAAGCTGAAAGCCAAAATTTTAAAGTCATTGATGTTACGCATCACGATGGAAAACCATTTAGCACAGGAACTTCCAATTCTACTTCAACAGGAAAATATGTTGATAATCCTGGAGGAGGAGTTATGATGCAGGCTTTTTATTGGGATGTTCCTTCTGGAGGAACTTGGTGGAATACCGTAAGCAGCAAAGTAACTGCATGGGGCAATGCCGGAATTGGTTCTATCTGGTTACCACCAGCTTCGAAAGCACAAAACGGAGCATTTTCTATGGGATACGATCCAACAGATTATTTTGATTTTGGTGATTACAATCAGAATGGAAGTACTGAAACAAGATTTGGATCAAAAACTGAATTGGTAAGCTTAATTACAGCTGCTCACAATGAAAACATCAAAGTTTATGCAGATATCGTAATCAATCATAACAGTGGTGGGCAATCTGAAGCTAACCCATTTACAGGAACAAATACGTGGACTAATTTTACAGGAGTTGCTTCGGGCAAATTTCCTCGTAACTATAATGATTTTTATAAAAACAGCTACGGAAACAATGACGAAGGATCTTTTGGAGGGTTTCCTGATTTATGCCATGCTGCACCAAATGTTCAGAACTGGCTATGGCTACGTGCAGACGGAGTCGGTAAATATTATAAAAACACTATGAAATTTGATGGCTGGAGATTTGACTACGTAAAAGGTTTTGGTGCTTGGGTTGTAAATTCATGGAATGCTAATGTTGGTGGATTTTCTGTTGGAGAATTATGGGATTCGAATGTAAATGTATTAAATGATTGGGCAAATGCTGCAAATAGTTCTGTATTTGATTTCGCTTGCTATTACAAAATGAATGATGCTTTTGACGGAAACAATCTTGCTCTTCTGAATGATGATATGATGTGGAAACGTAATCCTTACAAAGCAGTGACTTTTGTAACCAATCATGATACAGATGAAATTTGGAGCAAAATGCTTGCTTACTCCTATATATTAACTCACGAAGGATATCCAACAATTTTCTACCGAGATTATGAAGAATGGCTGGATAAGAACAAACTGAATAATCTAATTTGGATTCATAATAATAAAGCAACTGGAACAACCTCTATTTTATATTCTGATAATGACGAATATGTAGCAAGAAGAAACGGCTACAACGGCAATCCTGGATTAGTAGTTTACATTAACAACTCCGATGTATGGCAAGAAAGATGGATTCAGACCAATTGGGCTAATACCCAAATTAAAGATTTTACTGGAAACTCATCTTGGTATCCAACAACTCAAGCCGACAAATGGGTAAAAATACAATGTCCTCCTAAAGGATATTCAATTTGGTCAATTAATCAGTAATTTTAAAAATGACTATTTAAGGCTGTTGCAAAAACAGCCTTATTTTTTGCTCTAAAAAACCGTTTAAGACAAAAGACTTCCAAATTTAGGAAGTGAATATTTTTATAAAGTCGTATTTAATAGTACTTTTGCAACCTATTTATACGAAATATGAGCTTTTTAAAAGAAATACAACGCAGAAGAACATTCGGAATTATATCGCATCCCGATGCCGGTAAAACAACATTGACTGAGAAATTATTGTTATTTGGAGGTGCAATTCAGGAAGCTGGTGCGGTAAAAAGTAATAAGATTAAAAAAGGAGCAACGAGTGACTTTATGGAGATCGAACGCCAAAGAGGTATTTCGGTTTCTACCTCTGTTCTTGCTTTTAATTATAAAGATAAAAAAATTAATATCCTTGATACTCCTGGACACAAGGATTTTGCCGAAGATACTTTTAGAACTTTAACTGCTGTTGATAGCGTTATTGTTGTAATTGACGTTGCAAAAGGGGTTGAGGAACAAACTGAAAAATTGGTTGCAGTTTGTAGAATGCGTAACATTCCGATGATTGTTTTCATCAATAAATTAGATCGTGAAGGTAAAGATGCTTTTGATCTAATGGATGAAGTGGAGCAAAAATTAGGTTTAAAAGTAACTCCATTAAGTTTCCCAATCGGAATGGGTTATGATTTCCAAGGAATTTACAACTTATGGGAAGAAAACATTAATCTTTTCAGTGGAGACAGCCGTAAAAACATAGAGGAAACGATTGCTTTTTCTGATGTTCAAAATAATCCTGAACTAGATAAAATTGTTGGTGAAAAAGCAGCAACAAAACTTCGTGAAGAATTAGAATTAATCGATGAAGTCTATCCAAAATTTGAACGTCAAGATTATTTAGACGGAAAAATTCAACCTGTATTCTTTGGTTCTGCATTAAATAATTTTGGGGTTCGTGAATTGTTAGATTGTTTCATTACAATCGCTCCATCTCCAAGACCAAAAGATTCTGAAACTCGTTTGGTTGATCCAACAGAAGAAAAAATGAGTGGTTTTGTGTTTAAAATTCACGCCAATATGGATCCTAAGCATAGAGATCGTTTGGCTTTCATTAAAATTGTTTCTGGAACTTTCGAAAGAAACAAACCATATTACCACGTTAGACAAAAGAAAAATTTGAAATTCTCTAGTCCAAATGCATTCTTTGCTGAGAAAAAAGAGATAGTCGATGTTTCTTATCCAGGTGATATTGTAGGTTTGCACGATACAGGAAACTTTAAAATTGGTGATACTTTGACAGAAGGCGAAATCATGAGTTTTAAAGGAATTCCGAGCTTCTCTCCAGAACACTTTAGATACATCAATAATGCTGATCCATTGAAAGCAAAACAGTTGGATAAAGGTGTTGATCAATTAATGGATGAAGGTGTTGCTCAGTTATTTACTTTAGAAATGAACAACCGTAAAGTAATCGGAACAGTTGGGGCGCTTCAGTACGAAGTTATCCAATATCGTCTAGAGCACGAATACGGTGCTAAATGCACATACGAAAACTTTCCTGTACATAAAGCTTGCTGGGTAAAACCTGATGATGCTAAAAATGAAGAATTCAAAGAATTTAAACGTATTAAACAAAAATTCTTGGCTCATGATAAATATGGTCAATTGGTATTCTTAGCTGATTCTGATTTCACCATTCAAATGACACAAAGTAAATATCCAAGTGTAAAACTGTACTTTACTTCAGAATTTGATTAAACTAAAAATAAAAATGCCCCAAATAGTATCTAACTTTTTGGGGCATGTTCATTTTCAATGATGTTTTTTTTGTTAATATTTAGACAAAACTGATTGCCATTGTATTAAGTCCTTTTCTTCAGGATACAATTTCACTCCCTCATCAACAATTTTCTTCATCTCTTTTATATTATACTTACCAGACCACGCAAGACATTTAGCATAATAGAAATAAGCTTGCGAATCTTTTCTATACGTGTTAAATAAATTATACATTTTAACAATTTCAGCTGAATCTTTGTTCAAAGACCCCAAATGAATTGCCATTTTATAATAATAAATATTTCTTGGTTTAGCATAAAAAGCCTTTTTACCATACAAATAGGCACTATCTTGTTTTTTTAAATCTTGATAAATCTTGCATTTGAGATAATAATCATACGCAGTATTAGGACTAAATTTATGAACGCTGTCCAAAATTTTAATAGCTTCATCATATCTTTTTTCTTTTTGCAGATATTTAGCTTCTTTATAGCCTATCGTCTCAGAGTTTTCGGCAATGTTTGGAAAAGAAGGAAACATAAGCTTCACCTGATCATATTTATATTGTGGCAAAGCATCAGGCAAACCATCGACACTATTTAAATCATTATCTATTATAAACTGAGATTTCATTGACTTAAAAACCGTATAATGAATACAAGTTCCTACAGCGCTGAGTACGACAATCGATAAAACTAAGACTTTTATCCAAATTACATCTTGATCACCTTTCTTTTCTTCTTTATCCTCTAAATAATTGATGATTATCGTAGCCAAAAGAAAAGCAAACAAAATCTGCATATGTGGCCTTTCGAGTGGAAAATTAAAAAATGCATCAATAAAATAACCACAGAGAGAAATAAAAAGAATTAAGGATAGTAGTTTTAATTCATGTTCTTGTTTTGAAAACATACTCTTTAAAGCAAGAAAAAAGGCACATCCAAAAATTAAAATATAGACAATACCATTAGGGATTCCTGTTTCGCCCGCAACTTCTATAAAATCATTATGAGGGTGTTTTGAAAAAGTGTTATCATCAATCAGTGTATTAGTATATGTTGTAGTATATAATTTCCAATTGCCCACTCCAACACCAAGAATAGGGTTCTTTTTAACTACTTCTAACGCATGTTGCCAATATTCTAAACGTATTGATGTGGTTGAATTTGAATTATCAGTTATAGTGCTTAACCTATCGCCTACAGTACCATACACTGAATTTTTATCTTTCTGAAGTGCTTTTTTTATACTATGTTGACTAATAAAAAAACTTCCCAAAAAAACACAGAGCAACACTAAGGCATTTTTATAAAACAATTTCATTTTGTTGGCCTTGTAAAATATAAAGAAAATACCAACCAGCAATAGAAAAAACTGCAATAGTGTGCTTAAATAAGCTGCTCGTGCATTAATAAGAAAAACTGTAGTTAACGCGAATCCCAGAGATAAAGCGCATAAATACTTCAGCCATTTTTTATGAACTAGCAAGCCATACACAAGCACCGGAATCTGGACAACCAATACTGCCGCAAAAATATTTTTATTACCTTCCGTACTTTGCAAAGAATTGATTAAAACTCCTAAACCTATTTTACCTAAACCTGCATAGAATAATTTTACTGCTGAAAACGACTTTATTAATATCAGGATTGCCACAACAATTGATAAAGGTTTAAATAAATACAGCCTCTTATAAAGTAAAACCGCAAGAATACAAAATGTGACAACCGTTGTTAAGAATCGAGTATAAATAATCATACTCTCGACTTTGTTAATTGCAAAAAAAATAGAAACTCCCGCAATGATCAAAAAAAAGAAGTAAATAAGCAGGATACTATTCTTAAAAATTGGCTTTATTGAAAAATGAAAGATATCCTTTCGATACTGAAACATAAAAACTCCAGATAGAAAATTTAATATGCTTAAGAGAAGCCAATGAATGCCAAGCTGATCTTGAATATATGAAATTGTTATGCAGTCAATACTAAAATAAAAACTGACAATGATCAATATTAAAACATCTATTGATTGCATTTCTCTTTTTTTACTTTTTGAGACATACTTAGATAAGTCCAACTCTTGCTCCATCATTCATACTTTAAAAATTAGAGCACAAATTTAAATATTTTTCATTCAATAAACATATTTTTTATAGTAAAAATATTACATTTTTATATCTCTCACAAAAAAAACGCTAATATCAAAATTAGCGCTTTTTTATAATTTGAATTAAATCAACCTTTACTAAGTCATGTATATTTCAAAATTGAATCTTTCTAGGTAACACCAAGTTAAAGAAATATTTAGTTGAAAAGAAACTTTGTCGACTAAAGTAAATTAAATCCGACATACTACATTTTTAATTCATTAGCCATAAAAAAAGCCCCTTGAAAAAGGGGCTTTAAAATTTATGCTTGTCCTGCTGGACCAAAATTAAGCGGAATTGGTGCTTGTTCCGTTTCTTTGATTTCGCCATGAGCTGCCTCAAATCTGTGGATATTCTCCCCTATTGCTCTCAATAATCTTTTAGCATGTTGTGGTGTCAAAACAATTCTTGACTTTACCTTGGCTTTAGGAATACCTGGCATAATACTCACAAAATCTAAAACAAACTCAGATGATGAGTGATTAATAATTGCTAGATTAGAATAAATTCCTTCTGCAATAGTTTCGTCTAACTCAATGTTAATTTGCTCTTGTTGTTGTTTCGGATTACTCATAGTTTCCTAATTAATAAATGTATTCTTCTTTATTAGCCATCATTTCGTTG
Source organism: Flavobacterium nitrogenifigens (assembly GCF_003254565.1). GTDB lineage: Bacteria > Bacteroidota > Bacteroidia > Flavobacteriales > Flavobacteriaceae > Flavobacterium > Flavobacterium nitrogenifigens. Next base: position 13,158 of record NZ_QJRI01000159.1, on the reverse strand, counting down.
TAATCGTCTTTAGATCCTACGATAGTGTTATCGTATTCTCTCATACCAGTTCCTGCAGGAATTCTGTGTCCAACAATTACATTTTCTTTTAATCCTTCTAGATCATCTACTTTACCAGCTACTGCAGCTTCGTTAAGTACTTTCGTTGTCTCCTGGAATGAAGCCGCAGAAATGAATGATTTAGTTTGTAACGAAGCTCTTGTAATACCTTGTAGAACTGGCGTTGCAGTTGCAGTGATTACGTCTCTTGCTACAACAAGATTTTTATCTGTACGTTTCAATAATGAATTTTCATCACGCAATTCACGAGGTGTAATGATCTGACCTGGTTTCAATACTGAAGAATCTCCAGCATCTTCAACCACTTTCATTCCATATAATTTATCGTTTTGAACGATGAAATCTTTAGTATGAATTAATTGGTCTTCTAAGAATAAAGTATCTCCTGGATCCTCAACTCTTACTTTACGCATCATTTGACGAATTACAACCTCAAAGTGCTTATCATTAATTTTTACCCCTTGTAAACGGTAAACCTCTTGAATTTCATTTACCAAGTACTGTTGAACAGCAGCTGGACCTTGAATTCTTAAGATATCATCTGGTGTAATTGCACCATCAGACAATGGAACTCCCGCTCTTACGAAGTCATTCTCTTGTACTAAGATTTGGCTTGAAAGTTTCACTAGATACTTTTTAATCTCACCAAATTTAGACTCGATAACGATCTCACGGTTACCTCTCTTAATTTTACCGAATGATACAACACCATCAATTTCAGATACAACTGCTGGGTTTGAAGGGTTACGAGCCTCAAGAAGCTCAGTAATTCTTGGTAAACCTCCCGTGATATCGCCTGCTTTAGAAGAACGACGAGGAATTTTTACTAATACTTTACCTGCTTTAATTTTCTCACCATTCTCAACCATTAAGTGTGCACCTACTGGTAAGTTGTATGAACGAATCAATTCACCTTCTTTACCATAAACTAATAAAGTTGGGATTAATTTTTTGTTTCTAGCCTCAGAAATTACTTTTTCTTGGAAACCAGTCTGCTCATCGATCTCAACCATGTATGATTGTCCTTGTTCTAAATCTTCGTAAGCAATCTTACCAGTAAATTCAGAAACAATTACACCATTATATGGATCCCATTTACAGATTACAGTTCCTTTAGTAACTACATCTCCATCATTTACAAAAATACTAGATCCGTAAGGAATGTTATGTGTATTTAAAACAATTCCGGTTCCTTCGTCAATTAATTTTAACTCCGTAGAACGTGATACAACGATATCAACTTCGTTACCTTCACTATCTTCACCTTTAACTGTTTTTAAATCTTCAATTTCAAGTCTACCATTGAATCTTGTAATAATACTAGACTCTTCAGAAATACCTCCAGCAACCCCTCCAACGTGGAACGTACGAAGTGTCAACTGTGTACCTGGCTCTCCAATAGACTGAGCTGCAATAACTCCGACAGCTTCACCTCTTTGCGTCATCTTACCAGTAGCTAAGTTTCTACCGTAACATTTAGCACAAATACCTTTTAAAGCCTCACAAGTTAATGGAGATCTAACTTCTACTTTTTCAATTGGAGAAGCTTCGATCGTTTTAACGATAGATTCAGTAATTTGCTCACCAGACCTAACCATTACTTCATTAGTAAGAGGATTAATAACGTCTTGTAATGCAACACGTCCTAAGATTCTCTCACCTAAAGATTCAACGATTTCCTCATTTTTCTTCAAAGCAGCAACTTCAACACCTCTTAAAGTTCCACAATCTTCGATGTTAACAATAACATCTTGAGAAACGTCATGAAGCCTTCTTGTCAAGTAACCAGCATCGGCTGTTTTAAGAGCCGTATCCGCAAGACCTTTACGAGCACCGTGAGTAGAAATGAAGTACTCAAGGATAGAAAGACCTTCCTTAAAGTTAGAAAGAATCGGGTTTTCAATAATCTCACCACCACCAGCAGTAGATTTTTTAGGCTTAGCCATCAAACCACGCATACCAGTTAACTGACGAATCTGCTCCTTAGAACCCCTCGCCCCAGAGTCAAGCATCATATATACAGAGTTGAAACCTTGTTGGTCTTCTCTAATATTTTTCATTGCTAACTCTGTTAACTGAGCATTTGCTGAAGTCCATACGTCAATAACTTGGTTGTAACGCTCGTTATTTGTGATAAGACCCATGTTATAGTTAGTTGAGATACCTTCAACTTGCTCTCTAGCATCTGCAATTAACTTCGTTTTTTGTTCTGGAATTCTAATATCACCTAAAGAGAATGATAAACCTCCTCTAAATGCGAATTTATACCCCATATCTTTCATATTATCTAAGAAAGCTGCCGTTGTAGGCACATCAGTCACACTTAAAATGTGTCCGATAATATCTCTAAGGTTTTTCTTAGTCAATACGTCGTTGATATATCCAGCTGCTTCAGGTACTACTTCGTTAAATAATACACGTCCTGCAGTTGTCTGGATGATTTTGTACACTAATTCTCCAGCGTCATTAAAATCTTTTGCTCTGATTTTCACACGAGCATTCAATTCTAATCTTCCTTCGTTTAATGCAATATTTACTTCTTCAGCAGAATAGAAAGTCAAATCCTGACCAATAATTTTGTGATCTTCTGTAGAAATACGCTCTTTGGTCATATAATATAGACCCAAGACCATGTCCTGAGAAGGTACAGTGATAGGCGCACCATTTGCAGGGTTCAAGATATTGTGAGAAGCCAACATTAATAATTGAGCCTCTAAAATAGCTTCTGGTCCTAATGGTAAGTGAACCGCCATCTGGTCACCATCGAAATCGGCGTTGAAAGCGGTACATACTAATGGGTGTAACTGGATCGCTTTTCCTTCAATTAATTTTGGCTGGAAAGCCTGAATACCAAGTCTGTGCAAAGTAGGAGCACGGTTAAGTAATACTGGGTGTCCTTTAATTACGTTTTCAAGGATATCCCAAACTACTGGCTCTTTCTTATCAATGATTTTCTTAGCAGATTTTACTGTTTTTACAATACCTCTTTCAATCAACTTACGGATAACGAAAGGTTTGTATAATTCAGAAGCCATATCTTTTGGCAATCCGCACTCATATAATTTTAACTCAGGACCAACAACAATTACCGAACGAGCAGAATAATCCACACGTTTACCAAGTAAGTTTTGACGGAAACGTCCTTGTTTACCTTTTAATGAGTCAGATAATGATTTTAATGGTCTGTTTGATTCTGTTTTAACAGCAGAAGCTTTACGAGTGTTATCGAATAATGAATCTACAGATTCTTGTAACATACGTTTCTCGTTTCTTAAGATAACCTCTGGAGCTTTAATCTCCATTAATCTTTTCAAACGGTTGTTACGGATGATTACACGACGATATAAGTCGTTCAAATCTGAAGTTGCAAAACGACCTCCATCAAGTGGCACAAGCGGACGTAATTCTGGTGGGATAACTGGAACCACTTTCATGATCATCCATTCTGGACGGTTTTCGCGGTTTTCGTTAGACTCACGGAAAGACTCAACAACTTGTAATCTTTTTAAAGCTTCAGTTTTTCTTTGTTTAGATGTCTCGTTGTTAGCGCTGTGTCTTAATTCATAAGATAAAGCATCTAAGTCAATACGAGCCAATAAATCCATAATACACTCTGCTCCCATTTTGGCAACAAATTTATTAGGATCTAAATCATCTAAATATTGGTTTTCTTGTGGAAGAGTATCTAAAATATTTAAATATTCTTCTTCAGTTAAGAAATCTAATCTTTGTAATGATTCTCCATCTGCATTTTTAGCGATACCTGGCTGAATTACTACGTATCTTTCGTAGTAAATGATCATATCTAATTTCTTAGATGGAAGACCAAGGATATAACCAATTTTGTTTGGAAGAGAACGGAAGTACCAGATGTGAGCAATTGGCACAACAAGGTTGATGTGTCCTACTCTATCACGACGTACTTTTTTCTCAGTAACTTCAACACCACAACGGTCACAGATGATACCTTTGTAACGAATTCTTTTATACTTACCACAAGCACATTCGAAATCTTTTACTGGTCCGAAGATTCTTTCGCAGAAAAGTCCGTCACGCTCTGGTTTGTGAGTTCTATAGTTGATTGTTTCTGGCTTTAAAACCTCTCCTCTTGATTCTTTCAAGATAGATTCTGGTGAAGCCAATCCAATAGAGATTTTGTTAAATCTTTTTACTGGATTCTTATCTTTATTGTTTCTGTTATTCATCATAGTTTTTACTATTGATTTATTTGCAATTAAAAAATTGATTCTTAGCCTAGTCTAAAGTCAAATGTCATAAAGTTTTTAAAGTCATTGCTGACTTTAGACTTTGGACTTTCAAACTTTCGACTTAAAACACTACCTCGGGTTACTTCTCTAAACCTCAAATTCTTATTTGAAGTGCTAGTTATAAAATGCCTCGCATTGTTATAAAAAATCGGAACGGGTTACGGGTATAAATCTTTAAAAACTTGTAACATTTAGTAAACAGTGGCAGTCCCAGTTTTCAGTGTTAAACTGAATACTGAGACTGTAACTGAAAACTTTTATTATTCTTCCAAACGAAGATCTAAACCTAGACCTTTCAATTCGTGCATTAATACATTGAATGATTCTGGTAAACCTGGTTCTGGCATAGTTTCACCCTTAACGATAGCCTCGTAAGTTTTAGCTCTACCAATAACGTCATCAGACTTAACAGTTAAGATTTCACGTAGTGTACTAGAAGCTCCATAAGCCTCAAGTGCCCAAACCTCCATCTCTCCAAAACGCTGACCTCCAAATTGGGCCTTACCTCCAAGTGGCTGTTGCGTAATCAATGAGTATGGTCCGATAGAACGTGCGTGCATCTTATCATCAACCATGTGTCCTAATTTAAGCATGTAAATTACACCCACAGTCGCTTTTTGCGCAAAACGCTCTCCAGTTCCACCATCAAATAGGTAAGTATGTCCGAAACGTGGTACGTTAGCCTCATCAGTCAAAGCATTGATCTCGTCAAGAGAAGCTCCGTCGAAAATTGGAGTAGCAAATTTTCTACCCAAGTTCATACCAGCCCATCCTAATACAGTCTCATAAATCTGACCAATGTTCATACGTGAAGGTACCCCAAGTGGATTCAATACGATATCTACTGGTGTTCCATCTTCTAAGAAAGGCATATCTTCATGACGAACGATTCTAGCAACAATACCTTTGTTACCGTGACGTCCCGCCATTTTATCACCCACTTTTAACTTACGTTTTTTAGCGATGTAGATTTTAGCCAATTTCAAGATTCCAGATGGTAATTCATCTCCAACTGTAATAGTGAATTTCTCTCTTCTTAAAGCTCCTTGTAAGTCGTTCAGCTTAATTTTATAGTTATGAATTAAATCATTAACCATTTTATTTGTAGCGTCATCAGCAACCCACTGACCTTTGCTTAAGTGAGCAAAATCTTCTACTGCGTAAAGCATTTTTTGAGTATATTTTTTACCTTTTGGTAAAACTTCTTCACCCAAATCATTCATTACACCTTGAGATGTTTTTCCGTTAACGATCAAGAATAATTTCTCAACCAATCTGTCTTTTAATTCAACAAATTTAGTTTCGAATTCCATTTCTAAAGCACCTAAAGCGTCTTTATCCTGAGTACGTTTACGTTTATCTTTTACAGCTCTTGCAAATAATTTTTTATCAAGAACTACACCATGTAAAGATGGAGAAGCTTTTAATGAAGCATCTTTTACATCACCTGCTTTATCCCCGAAGATTGCACGAAGCAATTTCTCCTCTGGAGTAGGATCTGATTCTCCTTTTGGTGTAATTTTTCCAATCAAAATGTCGCCAGGTTTAACCTCTGCTCCAATTCTGATCATACCGTTTTCATCTAAATCTTTAGTAGCTTCTTCAGAAACGTTAGGAATATCGTTTGTTAACTCTTCGTTTCCTAACTTAGTATCTCTAACCTCTAATGAATAATCATCAACGTGGATAGATGTAAAAATATCATCACGAACTACTTTTTCAGAAATTACAATGGCATCCTCGAAGTTGTACCCTTTCCATGGCATGAACGCAACTTTTAAGTTTCTACCTAAAGCTAATTCTCCATTTTGAGTAGCATATCCTTCAGACAATACTTGTCCAGGAACAACTCTATCACCTCTTCTTACGATTGGTTTCAAGTTGATACTTGTACCTTGATTGGTTTTTCTAAATTTAATTAAGTTGTACGTTTTCTCATCAGCATCAAAACTAACCATTCTCTCGTCTTCTGTACGATCGTATTTAATAGTAATGATGTTAGCATCAACGTATTCAACAGTACCATGCCCTTCAGCATTGATCAATACTCTTGAATCTGAAGCTACCTGACGCTCTAAACCTGTACCAACAATCGGAGCTTCAGGACGGATCAAAGGAACTGCCTGACGCATCATGTTTGATCCCATCAACGCACGGTTCGCATCATCATGCTCCAAGAAAGGAATCAAAGATGCAGAAATCGAAGCGATCTGGTTAGGAGCAACGTCTGTATAATGTACTGAACTTGGTTCAACAACTGGGAAGTCACCCTCTTCACGAGCAATAACGTTACTAGCTGTAATTTTACCTGAAGCGTCCATATCAATGTTTGCCTGAGCAATCATTTTTCCTTCTTCTTCTTCAGCACTTAAATAGATAGGTGCACTTTCTAAATCAACAACACCATCCGTTACTTTACGGTATGGAGTTTCAATGAATCCCATTCCGTTAACTTTTGCATAAACACCAAGAGATGAAATCAAACCAATGTTTGGTCCCTCAGGAGTTTCAATCGGACATAAACGACCATAGTGAGTATAGTGAACGTCACGAACCTCGAAACCAGCTCTCTCTCTCGAAAGTCCACCTGGCCCAAGTGCAGAAAGTCTTCTTTTGTGTGTAATCTCAGCTAATGGATTCGTTTGATCCATAAATTGAGATAACTGGTTAGTACCAAAGAAAGAGTTGATAACTGATGATAATGTTTTAGCATTGATCAAATCAATTGGTGTAAACACCTCGTTATCTCTAACGTTCATTCTCTCACGAATAGTTCTAGCCATACGTGCTAAACCAACACCGAATTGTTGAGACAATTGTTCTCCAACTGTTCTAACACGACGGTTTGATAAGTGGTCGATATCATCAATCTCTGCTTTAGAGTTGATCAACTCGATCAAATATTTAACGATAGTAATGATATCCTCTTTAGTAAGCACTTGCTTATCCATAGGGATATCTAAATCTAATTTTTTGTTCATTCTGTAACGACCTACCTCACCTAAGTTGTAACGTTGATCAGAGAAGAACAATTTATCTATAATACCACGAGCAGTTTCCTCATCAGGCGGTTCAGCGTTACGCAACTGACGGTAAATGTGCTCTACAGCTTCTTTTTCAGAGTTTGTTGGATCTTTTTGTAACGTGTTGTGGATAATAGCATAATCTGCTTGGTTATTATCCTCTTTGTGTAACAAAATAGATTTTACGTTAGAATCGATGATCTCTTCAACGTTATCTTTGTCGATAATAGTATCACGATCAAGGATGATTTCGTTACGCTCGATAGAAACTACCTCTCCAGTATCCTCATCTACGAAATCCTCGTGCCATGTGTTCAAAACACGTGCAGCAAGTCTTCTTCCAATATATTTCTTAATACCTGTTTTAGAAACTTTAATCTCTTCAGCTAAGTCGAAAATTTCAAGGATATCCTTATCTCTTTCAAAACCGATAGCACGGAATAAAGTTGTTACAGGTAATTTTTTCTTTCTATCGATATACGCGTACATTACGCTGTTAATATCAGTAGAGAACTCTATCCAAGAACCTTTAAAAGGAATAACTCTTGCAGAGTAAAGTTTAGTTCCATTTGCGTGGAATGACTGTCCAAAGAAAACCCCTGGAGAACGGTGTAATTGAGATACTACAACACGCTCGGCACCATTAATAACAAAAGTACCACTAGGAGTCATGTAAGGAATTGTTCCAAGATAAACATCTTGTACAATAGTTTCAAAATCTTCGTGTTCTGGATCTGTACAGTATAGTTTTAACCTAGCTTTTAAAGGCACACTATAAGTAAGACCTCTCTCTATACATTCTTGAATTGTATAACGTGGAGGATCAACAAAATAATCTAGGAATTCCAATACAAAGTTGTTTCTTGTATCTGTAATTGGGAAGTTTTCCATGAAGGTATTGTATAACCCTTCGTTGCCTCTTTCGTCAGATTTCGTTTCTAATTGAAAGAAATCTTTAAAAGATTTAACCTGAACATCCAAAAAGTCTGGATAGTCAGGGATATTTTTTGTAGAGGCAAAATTCAATCTTTCAGTCTGATTTGTTATCATCAATGGACAAAATTTTGATTAAAAAAAAGTAATTTATTTTTGTGTAAATACACATTGTTTAATCTATACTTTCTTATTATAATCAATACATCTTTAAAAATTAGTTCTATAAATTAAGTCTAATTTTCTTTCTTCGTATTGATCAAAAACTTTTTCGTATTTTAAACTATGGGATAATAAAATTGATATATTTTATTATACGAAAAATGGTTTAGGCCTTTGAGTGTTAACTCAAGACCTAAACCTAGTTCTTAAACTGAGTTTAATTATTTAAGCTCAACAGTAGCTCCAGCCTCTTCTAAAGATTTTTTAAGACCTTCAGCCTCTTCTTTAGAAACACCTTCTTTAACGTTGCTTGGTGCACCGTCAACTACATCTTTAGCTTCTTTAAGACCTAAACCAGTTAATTCTTTAACTAATTTTACAACAGCTAATTTAGAAGCTCCTGCATCTTTCAATACAACTGTAAATTCAGTTTGTGCTTCTTCAGCAGCACCGTCTCCTCCACCAGCAGCAACTACTACAGCAGCAGCAGCAGGCTCGATTCCGTACTCATCTTTTAATATTGTTGCTAATTCGTTAACTTCTTTAACTGTTAAGTTAACTAATTGTTCTGCGAATTGTTTCAAATCTGCCATTTTTTCTATCGTTTAAAATGATTTGTGTAAAAAATATAATTTAATTATTGTGCGCTAATTAAGCAGTAAGGAAGTAAACTTCCTCACGTTTATTACTCTGCTCCCTCTTCGCTTCCAGCGAATTTGTTTTGTAAAGCAGAAATAATTCTTTGAGCTGGAGATTGTAATAATCCAATGATTTCTCCAATAAGCTCTTCTTTAGATTTAATTGTAGCTAATGCATCTAATTGGTTATCCCCAATATATACTTCAGAATTGATGTAAGCTCCTTTTAAAACTGGTTTATCAGATTTCTTACGGAAATCTTTGATAATTTTTCCAGGTGCGTTAGCAACATCAGAAATAAAAATAGCACTGTTACCTGATAAAACTGTAGGTAAATCACCATAATCATTATCAGAAGCTTCCATTGCTTTTGCAAGCAAAGTGTTCTTTACAACTTCTAATTTGATACCTGCTTTGAAACAAGCTCTACGTAAGTTTGAAGTTGTCTCTGCGTTTAAACCAGAAATATCAGAAATGTAAATGATATTTGTACCAGCTAACTGCGCAGTTAAATTTTCAATCGCGATTGATTTTTCTTCTCTAGTCATACTAAAAATTTTTAACTACCAATTATACTGCTTTTGGGTCTAATGCGATAGCAGGACTCATTGTGCTTGTAAGGTGGATACCTTTGATGTATGTACCTTTAGCAGCAGTTGGTTTAAGTTTTATTAATGTTTGAATAATTTCGTGCGCGTTCTCAACGATTTGCTCAGCTCCGAAAGAAACTTTACCAATACCAGCGTGAACGATACCAGTTTTATCAACTTTAAAGTCAATTTTACCAGCTTTAACTTCTTGAACAGCTTTAGCAACATCCATAGTTACTGTACCTGTTTTAGGGTTTGGCATTAAACCTCTAGGTCCTAAAATACGACCTAATGGACCTAATTTACCCATAACAGCAGGCATAGTAATGATCACATCAACATCTGTCCAACCGTCTTTAATTTTTTGCAAGTAATCGTCAAGACCAACGTGATCTGCTCCAGCTTCTCTAGCTTCCGCTTCTTTATCTGGAGTAACCAATGCTAATACTTTAACGTCTTTTCCTGTTCCGTGAGGTAAAGTAACTACACCTCTAACCATTTGATTCGCTTTTCTTGGATCAACACCCAAACGAACTGCGATATCAACAGACTCATCAAATTTTGCAGAAGCAACAACTTTAATTAATGCAGCAGCATCTTTTAAAGAGTATAATTTGTTCTTTTCAATTTTTGAAGCAGCCTCTTTTTGCTTTTTTGTTAATTTTGCCATTTCTTTTTCTTAATTAAAAAGGAGCATCTCCTGATACAGTTATACCCATAGATCTAGCTGTTCCAGCAACCATACTCATAGCTTTCTCAATTGTGAAAGCGTTTAAGTCTGGCATTTTGTCTTCAGCAATAGTTCTAATTTGTTCCCAAGTAACGCTAGCTACTTTTTTACGATTAGGCTCACCAGAACCAGATTTTAGCTTTGCAGCTTCCATTAACTGAACTGCTGCTGGAGGAGTCTTAACAACAAAATCAAATGATTTGTCTTTGTACACAGTGATTTGCACTGGACAAATTTTGCCAGGTTTATCTTGAGTTCTAGCATTAAATTGCTTACAAAACTCCATGATGTTAACCCCAGCAGCTCCTAAAGCAGGTCCAACCGGTGGCGACGGGTTCGCAGCACCTCCCTTAACTTGTAGTTTAACTACCTTACTAATTTCTTTAGCCATTTTTAAAAAATTTAACACTGTGATCAATGGAAGCGATCACAATGGTTTATTATAGTGTAACAAAAAATTATACTTTTTCTACTTGCATAAAACTTAATTCCAATGGAGTTTTTCTTCCGAAAATCTTAACCATTACCTCAAGTTTACGCTTCTCTTCATTGATTTTCTCAACAGATCCATTAAATCCATTGAAAGGTCCATCAATAACCTTAACCGTTTCTCCAACACTAAATGGAATAGAACGAGTGTCCGTATTTACAGCCAACTCATCTACTTTACCTAACATACGGTTTACTTCAGAAAGTCTTAAAGGAACAGGTTCTCCACCTTTAGTTTCTCCCAAAAATCCAATAACACTAGTAATTGACTTAATAATATGAGGGATTTCACCAACTAAGTTAGCTTCAATCATAACATATCCAGGAAAGTAAACTTTATCCTTAGATGATTTTTTCCCATCTTTTACAGTAACTACTTTTTCAGTAGGAACCAAAACCTGAGAAACATAATCCTCCATACCTAATCTCGCAATCTCAGTCTCGATATAAGCTTTCACTTTATTCTCTTGACCACTAACTGCTCTAACTACGTACCATTTTTTCACATTATTATCTGCCATCACAAAAAAATTATCCTTTTAACCAGTTAAAAAATCCAGCCAAAGCTTTTGCAAAAAATTCGTCTACTCCCCATGTTGCCAAAGCGAATAGAATCGAAAATACAGCCACAACAATTGTCAATTTTTGCACTTCAGCCCAAGCTGGCCAAGTAACATTTGACTTTAACTCTTCGAAAGCCTCTGATAAATAATTAGTAACTTTTGTCATTTGATATATTTTTTATTGCACGGGCGGAGGGATTCGAACCCCCATCAACGGTTTTGGAGACCGCTATTCTACCCTTGAACTACGCCCGTAATTAAAGCCAGTGATTAAAAAATAATCACTGGCTTTTTATTTATTTTTATAGAATTACTCTACGATTTCAGTAACCTGACCAGCACCAACTGTTCTACCACCTTCACGGATAGCGAAACGTAAACCTACGTTCATAGCGATTGGGCTTAATAAAGCAACCTCAATAGTTAAGTTATCACCTGGCATTACCATCTCTACACCTGCTGGTAAAGTAATAACTCCAGTTACGTCAGTTGTACGTACGTAGAACTGTGGACGGTAGTTATTGTGGAATGGAGTGTGACGTCCACCTTCTTCTTTTTTCAAGATATAAACCTCAGCTTTGAATTTAGCGTGTGGTTTTACTGAACCTGGCTTAATAATAACCATACCTCTTTTGATATCAGCTTTATCAATACCTCTTAACAATAAACCTACGTTATCTCCAGCTTCACCTCTATCAAGGATTTTACGGAACATCTCAACTCCTGTAATAGTAGAAGTTAATTTTTCAGCTCCCATACCAATGATTTCAACAGGATCTCCAGTGTTAGCAACTCCAGTTTCGATACGACCTGTAGCAACAGTTCCACGACCTGTAATTGTAAATACGTCCTCAACTGGCATCAAGAATGGTTTAGCAACGTCACGTACTGGCTCTTCGATCCAGTTGTCAACAGCTTCCATTAATTCGATAATTTTAGGTACCCAGTTTGGATCATTGTTTAATCCTCCTAAAGCAGAACCTTGAACTACAGGACCATTATCTCCATCATATTCGTAGAAAGATAATAAATCTCTAATTTCCATTTCAACAAGCTCTAATAACTCAGCATCATCAACCATATCCACTTTGTTCATGAAAACAACGATTCTTGGAATACCAACCTGACGTCCTAAAAGGATGTGCTCACGAGTTTGTGGCATTGGACCATCTGTAGCAGCAACTACTAAGATAGCACCGTCCATTTGAGCAGCACCAGTAACCATGTTCTTTACGTAATCCGCGTGACCTGGACAGTCAACGTGAGCGTAGTGACGGTTAGCTGTTTCATACTCTACGTGAGATGTATTGATAGTAATACCTCTTTCTTTCTCCTCTGGAGCGTTATCGATTTGATCAAACGATTTTGCTTGACAGTAACCAGCATCTGACAATACTTTTGTAATTGCAGCAGTTAATGTAGTTTTTCCGTGATCTACGTGTCCAATTGTACCTATGTTTAAGTGCGGTTTGGAACGATTAAAATTCTCCTTTGCCATTTTACTTAATTTTTAATCTTAGTTATATATTAATTTTCAATTTCCTACTTACTTGAGCCAATGTCGGGATTTGAACCCGAGACCTCTTCCTTACCAAGGAAGCACTCTACCCCTGAGCTACACCGGCAGAGAGTTCTGATTTTAGATCTCTGAATTTAGATTTCAGATTTTTAAAAACCTAAAACCCAAAATCTTAACCTCTTT
>NZ_QJRI01000111.1 GCF_003254565.1 Flavobacterium nitrogenifigens | reverse complement strand
GTTAATGAAGTTGTATTGCTATTGATTATAGGAGCACCTGTACTGGTAATACCGTTTACGGTTACCGTCGAAGTATTTACTGCCGAAGCATTTGAAACACCACTTACAGCGTCTGATGTTGCGGCTACTCCGTTTACCGTTGAGGTTAAAGTGTTACCTGCTAAGCCCAAAGTATTGGTAGTTGCTGCTGTAATGATTGGAGTTAAATCTAATGGTGCGCTTGCAACCCCATTTACGGTTGTAGTTAAATTTCCCGCATTTAATGATGTTTCGTTAGTATTAATAATAGGCACTGCTGTTCCCGCTACACCGTTTACGGTTGTAGTTAGACTATTTACTGCTGATGTGTTTGATACTGTGGTAGCATTTGTAATTGCAGTCGGAGTCAATAAACTTCCACCATCTGTACCTACGGTTAATATGTTGCCTGCATTTGTACTGGTAACTTGCGCTGTTGCAGCTGTCGCAGCTTCATTGCTATAAGTTATTGTTCCGGTTCCTAAATCCTGTGCTAATGTGGTTACAGTTTCATTAGCTTTAATCGCTGGAGTTAAATCCAGAGCTGTACTGGCTACCCCATTTACGGTTGTTGTTAAGCTAGCTCCCGTTAATGAAGTTGTATTGCTATTGATTATAGGAGCACCTGTACTG
>NZ_QJRI01000172.1 GCF_003254565.1 Flavobacterium nitrogenifigens | reverse complement strand
TCGAACCTGCGAAGTTCACACAGCAGATTTACAGTCTGCCCTCGTTGGCCGCTTGAGTATCTCCCCTAATTTTAAAATTCCATTATTTTAAAGAACCAATTTCAAATCGCATTTGAAATTTCCTGAGCCGATAGAGGGACTCGAACCCACGACCTGCTGATTACAAATCAGCTGCTCTAGCCAGCTGAGCTACATCGGCGAATACATTAAAAAAGTCCGCTATTTCTAACGGACTGCAAATGTAGCTATTTTATCTTTTAATCAAAACATTTTTTAAAAAAAATTTCAATTAAATGTGCGCTCTAATTTTTTCCTTCCTTTTTACAAGCAAACGTTCTAACGACTCTGCAGAAAGCTCAACGGCTTCTTCAAATGTTTTACACTGTTTTTTTACCAAAAAATCATCACCAGGAACATTAATCTTTATCTCCACCACCTTATTCTCTTTATCACTTGTTCTTTCCACTTTTAAAAAAACATCTGATGAAACCACACGATCGTAGTATTTCTCTAGCTTACCCATTCTTTCTTGGATAAAATCGACCAATTTTCTGTCGACAGTAAAATTAACTGCATGAACATCTACCTTCATAATAAAAATTTTAGGATTAACATTTTGAACCGCTATTTACTTCTCGGATGCGCACCTTTATACACTTTCTTAAGCTCCGCAAGACTATTATGAGTATAAACTTGTGTAGACGCCAAACTAGAATGCCCTAGCAATTCTTTAACTGAATTCAAATCTGCCCCATTATTTAAAAGATGTGTTGCAAAAGTATGACGAAGCACATGCGGACTTTTTTTTACCTTTTCTGAGACCCTACTAAAGTATGAATTTATTAAACGATAAACAAAAGATTCGCTCAATTTTAACCCTTTTTTCGAAACAAAAAAATAGTCCGAATCAACCAAACTTTCCAAACCATCCCTTTCCTCTATATACAAATCAATTTGATCAGCAATAATTGGCAGAATAGGAATAATACGCTCCTTATTTCTTTTTCCTAAAACTTTAATCACACCACCAGAACGATCAACATTTTTAATCATTAAATGAATTAACTCCGCCCGACGCATTCCTGTAACATAAAACATCTCCACAATAAGCTTATCTCGAACTTCTTCAAAACCAACTGGAACCTCCATCACATCCAGTAAATCTTTCAATTCTTTTTCCGAAAAAGGAACCTGAACCACTTTGGGCGTTTTCAAAGATTTATGCTTCAACATCGGATTAACTTCAATCTGTTTTGACTTTAAAAGAAACCTATAAAAAGCTTTCAAAGAAGCCATCTTTCTATTAATCGAAACATTCGAAATATCCCGATCCACCAAAAAAACAATCCAACTTCTTACTTGACTATAATTCACCAAATCAATACTTTCTTGATCAAAAGACTCCTTCACAAAAGACTCAAAAGCCGTTATATCATTCAAGTAAGCGCCAACAGTATGCGAAGAGTATTTTTTCTCTAATAAAAGATAATCCGAAAAAGCTTCTTTATTCGTTTTCATAAAATCTAAAAATTAAGCACAAAAAAAACCGTTAGTGTCAAAATTAAAACATTTTGACCACTAACGGTAATTATTTTCTAAAAGCTGATATTAACTTTCTAAACTATCTTTCAAGCCTTGAATGTAAGCCGCTTTTTGGATTTGAGCTCTTTTGATAACAGAAGGCTTAATAAAAGCAGTACGTGCTCTTAATTGACGAACAGTTCCTGTTTTATCAAATTTTCTTTTATAGCGCTTTAATGCTCTATCGATATTTTCTCCGTCTTTAATTGGTATAATTAACATAATATAGACACCTCCTCTCGTTAAGGCTGCAAATGTATATATTAATTATGAATTATGAATTATAAATTATGAATTATTTTTTCAAAAAGAGGAAAGAGCAGAGAATATAGAGAATAGACCTTATATTCTTTATTCTTTATTCTTTATTCTTTATTCTTTATTCTTTAAGCAAATTTCTAGAAATAACCAATTTTTGAATTTCAGTTGTCCCTTCGCCTATAGTACATAATTTAGAATCTCTGTAGAACTTTTCTACTGGAAAATCTTTAGTATAACCGTAACCGCCATGAATCTGAACTGCATCATTTGCAATTTTCACACATGCTTCTGACGCATACATTTTTGCCATTGCACCTAGTGTTGTTACAGGTTTATGCTCTTGTTTTAAATAGGCCGCTTTATGCAAAAGTAATTCTGAAGCTTCAATTTCTGTTGCCATATCTGCCAACTTAAAAGAGATTCCTTGAAAATTACTAATAGGCTGTCCAAACTGATGCCTTTCTTTTGAATATTTCAACGCTGCTTCATACGCTCCTTTTGCAATTCCTAAAGATAGAGCTCCGATAGAGATTCTTCCTCCATCAAGAATTTTCATAGCCTGAACAAAACCTTCACCAACTTCTCCTAATCTATTTGCATCAGGAACACGACAGCTGTCAAAAACCAATTCGGCAGTTTCACTTGCCCTCATTCCTAATTTATTTTCTTTTTTGCCAGATGAAAAACCTTTCATGCCCTTTTCAAACACAAAAGCCGTCATTCCTTTAGAATCACCTTTTTCTCCAGTACGAACAATTACAACAGCAACATCTCCAGATATACCGTGTGTAATAAAATTTTTCGCACCATTTACAATCCAATGATCACCATCCTTTACTGCAGTTGTATTCATTCCGCCAGCATCAGAACCTGTATTATGTTCTGTTAATCCCCATGCTCCAATATGTTCTGCTGTAGCCAATTTGGGCAACCATTTTTTCTTTTGTTCTTCGTTTCCGAAAGTTAAGATATGATTTGTACATAAAGAATTGTGTGCTGCGACTGACAATCCAATTGAAGGATCTACTTTTGAGATTTCCTCAATTACTGTAATATACTCATGATAACCTAAACCTGAACCTCCATATTCTTCTGGAACCAAAACTCCCATGAAGCCCATTTCGCCAAGTTGCTTAAATAATTGTATTGGGAAAATTTGAGCCTCATCCCACTCCATTATATAAGGTCTAATATTTTTTTCTGCAAAGTCTTTTATAGACTGCGCAATCATTAATTGTGTTTCGTTGTAATCAAAGTTCATGAGTTAGTTTCTTTTAGAACTCCAAATATAAACTAATTATTTTTGCTTTTTCAACAGGAAAATCTTTAATTTTTGCTAAATCCTCAATATTCTTAAAATTTCCGTTCATACTTCTATACGTTACAATTTGTTTTGCAAGCCCATATTTAAAGTAAGAAAACTGAGCAAGCTCCTTTAGTGACGCCTCATTTACATTTATTTTCTTCAAAGTTGAAGGAATCACAACCTTAAAATGACTATTCAGCTCATTTATCACTTCAGGCGAAAGTCCCCAAATATCTTTCATCTGCTCCATTGACACAAATGAACCTAGGATTTCTTTCTGGTTTAATATTCTAGTTGAAAGCCCTTCTCCTATTCCGTAGATTTTCATTAAATCTTCTTTAGTAGCCTGATTGATATCTAATATTTCAACCCTTTCTTTTTTTGGAAAACTTTTTATACTAAAATCTTTTTTCTCAATGCTATAATTATTTTTATTCTGTTTCCAATCTGGAAATTTAAACAAAGGAGAAATTTTATTTAATAGCGAATCAGAAATACCTGTAACTTTTTGAAATTCTTCTGCTGAGTTTACATATTTATTCTCTTTTCGAAATGCCAATAAACGATCGATTTCTTGAACAGACATTCCAAGTTTGTATCCTTTATAATCAGAAATAAAATTAGGATTGAAAAGATAGCTAATTGGTTTTGCTTTTTTATTGATTAAGTTTTCCTGGTCGATTTCTGATTGCAAAGCAAGCCATTCTTCTTTTTCTGCGCTATTGGTTTCTGATATATTAAAATCGGCAAACAAATAAAACACCTGCAGTCCGATCATTATAATAAAGAGCATAAAAATGCCTATTCGCTGTTGTCTTGTAAAATGAAAATATTGGTTTGAAAATTTAAAATTCATCGCCGAAAGTGCTTTTTAAAATTAAATTAAGAAAAATCTTTCAAATTTATTAAGAAAAATAGTAAGAAAAGTAACTTTTAAAAAATTATCGAATCTTTTACAAAAGCCTAATTAATTTAATGAATATCAATACTTGAAGAATGTTTCTTACGAGTACTGTAAAAAAATCAAAGATTTTATAACTTAAAACATGATAATTGTTTTTATTTTTTACAAAAAACAATACATTTGGCACTTAATAACAAATAAACCAATAAAATTATATGTCAATTTGGAGAGTTAAACCTATATCAGCCTTTGAGGCCGATATGAAAAAGAGTGATTTAAAGAGAGTCCTAGGTAAATGGAGTCTTACTGCCATTGGTGTTGGTGCCATTATCGGCGGTGGAATTTTTGTACTTACAGGTACTGGGGCTTATTATCATGCAGGTCCAGCATTAGCAATTTCGTTTATCATCGCAGGTATTGCGTGTGTTTTTGCGGCTCTTTGCTATTCTGAATTTGCTTCTATCTTGCCTGTTGAAGGATCTGCTTACGCATATGCTTACGGTACGATTGGAGAAGTTTTTGCCTGGATTATTGGATGGGGACTAATTCTCGAATATGCAATGGGATCGATGACCGTAGCAGTTTCCTGGTCCGGGTACTTTAATAAATTGCTCAAAATATTTCACATTCACCTTCCAGATTGGTTAACTACAGATCCTGCAAGCTACACAGGAGAAGGTTTTTCTATGAATCTTCCTGCTTTCTTGATCGTTATTTTAGTTATTTCATTGCTTATTAAAGGAACAAAAAGTGCTGCTAAAGCGAATAACGCTATTGTAATCCTTAAAGTATCTGCAGTTATTTTCGTAATTGTTGCTGGTCTTTTCTTCATTAATACAGCAAACTGGAGCCCATTTATTCCTGAAGCAACTCAGATCATTGAAAAAGAAACTACTCACAATGCTTACGGAATTGGAGGTATTATCTCTGGAGCTGCAGCAATTTTCTTTGCCTATGTTGGTTTTGATGCCGTTTCTACACAAGCTGGAGAAGCTATTAATCCTAAAAAAGACGTCCCTTTTGCCATCATTGCTTCTTTATTAATCTGTACTACTTTATATATTCTTGTTTCTTTAGTATTAACAGGAATGATGAATTACCAAGACTTTAATCCACTAGGGAAATATCCTGAAGCTATCAAAGCTCCTGTTGCTTATGCATTTGATATTGCAGGACAAGGCTGGGCTGGCTCTATTATTACTGTTGCAGCAACTATAGGTTTGATTTCAGTATTAATGGTAATGATCATGGGACAATCTAGAATTTTCCTTGGAATGTCTAAAGATGGTTTAATTCCACAAGTTTTCTCTAAAGTAAATCCTATTTCTGGAACTCCGAAAACTAACTTAATGATTCTTGGAGCTATTATCGCAACTGTTGCTGCTTTTACACCAATCAACAAATTGGCCGATATGACAAGTTTTGGTACTTTGTTTGCCTTTACAATGGTTTGTATTGCTGTTTGGATTTTAAGAGTAAAACAACCAGGATTAACCAGAACATTTAAAGTTCCTGCTTTACCGGTTATTGCGGTATTAGGAATTGCAATCAATTCTTATTTGATCTTCAATTTAAGTAAAGATGCACAGTTATTATCTTTCGGATGGCTTATTCTTGGTATCATTGTATACTTTGGATATAGCAAGAAAAGATCTAGACTTAATAATACAGATGCGGATGTTGAATAATTTTCAATTCTAGTCATAAAAAAAGCTCCAAACTAAAATTTGGAGCTTTTTTTATAAATCAAATACTGATGTTCTTTTTGAACGAATCAGATCTTTCAATCTAATCCAGAAAGCAAGGGTTAAATATATCCCAAATCCTAGACCCGCTGTAACAAAAGAAATATAGATAAAAAACAATCGAACGCTTGTTACGCGCATTCCGAGTTTATCTGCTAGTCTTGAAGAAACATGAAAACCATATTTTTCAAAAAAGAATTTAAGTTTTAAAATTGCTGACATCTCTATATTTTAGATTTAAGACTTGAGAGTTTTAGATTCCTGACTACTCAGGATTACAAAAGTACAAATTATCTAATTATTTTTAAGCAATTCCAAACCAAGAGCACATTTTAAACATGCTTTACGCTCGCAATATTCATTTTTGAGCTCTAGCAATGACTGACTTTCAAATGCAGATTGAGATTTTATTCCGAATGAATTAAACTTATCAATGATGGTATTTTTCTCAGAAGCAACTTCATTTATAAAATCAATTAAATCTTCGGCAATTGATTCGCCTCTTATGTTTGAATAAGCAAATTGAAGCGGAATTATAGTATTGATAATCAATAAATCTATAAATGACTTAGAAAGCATTTTAGCTTTCTTTGGGCTTTCTTTATCAAATTGATAATGGTTTTGCCAATATGGACTTGCAGAAACATTTAGTAAGCGATATCCTTCGTTAACAGATTTTAAATCAATTACTTTTGAAAATAAGTTCTGATGTTTATGATATAACGATACCAACTGAGAAAGCCTAATTGTAGGGAAATTATCTGGACGGAGTTTAAAAAACTGAAGAGGATCTACATAAGTATTTTCCATTTGATATTTATGCAGCAAATAGAAGTAGCGAAACTTTAAATCTTTATAATAAACATCTTCTTTCTCTATTTCTAATAATCCTGAAGTTCCAAAAAGCAATGCTTCAAGATTTTCGACTTCAAAACTTTCTTTTCTAATCACCGAAAACGGAATTGCCTTTGATATCTGCAAAAAGGAATTTCCATTTGTATTTAACCCAAAATTCTTCGCT
The DNA here is from genome assembly GCF_003254565.1 of Flavobacterium nitrogenifigens. GTDB lineage: Bacteria > Bacteroidota > Bacteroidia > Flavobacteriales > Flavobacteriaceae > Flavobacterium > Flavobacterium nitrogenifigens. The sequence goes on along the minus strand of NZ_QJRI01000172.1, from coordinate 201,328 downwards.
AGAAGACAAAATAAGACCGCTTCCCAATCTTGATTAGTTTCTTCCAATAATTGATAAATAAATTTGGATTTTCGCTCTAAGCGCTCAAAAAACAGTCTTTCCTGCCAATTTTTAAAAACAAATCTATCAATTTCTTTTAATTGTCTTTCGCAAGAAACCCAAGTTTTCGGAGAAATCAATGCATTGTAGCTTTCAATTATTTCTTTTGAAATATAATCTTTCAAAACTAAAACAGGTATTTCTGTATTGTCTTCTCTAAAAATAGCGGTATCATTCTCCCATACTACATGAAGAATGACATTTTTATAAGCAGGATCTTTTTCATGGTTATGCAAATACCAATCTGAGGATTTTAAATGGATCTCTACATTACCTGCCCACTTTTGATTTCCGATTTCTATATAGGCATTAAAAAAATCAGGCCCAGCAAGTTCTAAATAATCGCCCGTTTTAAGAACAGTAATTGGCTCACCTTGAGAAGATTCTAAATTCAAACTGTCGAATTTCTTGAATTTCCAAAGATAATGAAGGAAGTCTTCTTTCATTTTAGATTTTATAGTATGTTACAAAATCTAAAAGTAAATAAATTTAATATTATTCTTACAAATTATCAAGATTATTTTAGCGAAGCATATATAATTTAGCGCAAGCTCTTGCATCTGACAATGCTTGATGGTGATTGAGCTGAATTTTCATTTCGCGACAACAATCGCTTAGTTTTGTAGGCTTAATGCCTTTTGCTTTGTAGATTTTAACTGTGCATTCCCATTTTGTGGCGATATTCAAATCATCATAATTTAAACCATGAAGCAACATTGTTTTCATTAAAACATTCCGATCAAAGCTTTCATTATGTGCTACAACAACTCTATTTTTTAGCCTTCTTTCTATCTCAGGATATATCTGAAAGAACGATTTTGCATTGACAGTATCTTTTGGATAAATTCCATGAACACGAATCGTAAACGGATTGTACTCGTTATTTGGTGGCTTAATTAAAGAGACATATTCGTCTACGATAATTCCATTCTCAACTGTAACTATACCAACTGAACAGGGATGATATCCCGTTGCAGTTTCAAAATCAATAGCAGTAAAATTCATATTCTGTTTTTAAAAGACAAATCCATAAACCTTATCGTAAAACAATTAGGTTTATGGATTATTAATATTTGTAAAGGCTTATTTTATTGAGCCAATAATATCATATTTAGTAATAATATGATGGTGTCCGTTTCCTAAATCTACCAAAACAGCATCGTTTTCTTTGCTGAAAAGTTTTGAAACTTCTTCAATTGGCGTTCCTAATTTTACAATCGGGAAAGGTTTCCCCATCACGTCTTTAATTGGTTTTTCGGCAACGTTTTTATCAGCTACATAGCTTCTAAATAAATCTGTTTCGTCTACAGAACCAACAAAGCCATTGATATCGACAACCGGAATCTGCGAAATTTTATATTTACGCATACGCTCAATTGCGTGCGAAACCAATTCTTCTGTACGTACTACAATCAATTCTTTATCAATATGATCTTTGATAACGTCTTCTGCTTTTGTTACGTTTTCTTCCAGGAATCCGCGTTCGCGCATCCAATCATCATTGAACATTTTACCTACATATCGGCTTCCAGAATCGTGAAATAATACCACAACAACATCTTCTGGTTTAAAATGCTCTTTTAGCTGTAACAAACCTTTTATACAAGCCCCTGCAGAGTTTCCAACAAAAATACCTTCTTCAAGAGCAATCTTTCTAGTATAGACTGCAGCATCTTTATCGGTTACTTTTGTAAAACCATCAATTAAAGAAAAATCAACATTCTTAGGCAAAATATCTTCTCCGATACCTTCTGTTATGTACGAGTAAATTTCGTTTTCGTCGAAGATTCCTGTTTCATGGTATTTTTTGAAAACTGAACCATAAGTATCGATCCCCCAGATTTTGATATTTGGGTTTTGCTCTTTCAAGTATTTTCCAACTCCAGAAATAGTTCCTCCTGTTCCAACTCCCACAACAAAGTGTGTAATTTTTCCGTCTGTCTGTTTCCATATTTCTGGTCCTGTTTGTTCATAATGTGCCAACGAATTTGACATATTATCATACTGATTTACATACCAAGAATTTGGAGTTTCTTCTGCCAGACGTTTTGAAACAGAATAATAAGAACGTGAATCTGTAGGTTCAACATCTGTAGGGCAAACAACAACTTTTGCTCCAACAGCACGAAGAATATCCATTTTCTCTTTTGACTGTTTGTCTGAGATTACACAAATTAATTTGTATCCTTTTACGATTGCCACAAGTGCAAGTCCCATTCCCGTATTTCCAGAAGTTCCTTCAATGATAGTTCCTCCAGGTTTAAGTCGGCCATCTGCCTCTGCATCTTCAATCATTTTTACAGCCATTCTGTCTTTTACAGAATTACCAGGATTAAAGGTTTCGACTTTTGCCAATACTAACGCATCAATTTCAGCAACAATTTTGTTGAGTTTTACCAATGGTGTATTACCAATTGTTTCTAAAATGTTATTTGAAAAGTCCATTTTTATTTAAGTTTTATTAGTGGTTCTAAATAAAAAATAAGCCAGTTTTTATTGGAAGAAATTCCAAACCAGACCAAAACGCAACACAAAATCACGATACGGATTATGAGGCGCCGCATAATAGTTGCTTTGTGAAAATAAAGCATTAAAATGTTCCGCTTTTAAATAAAAACGAGTCTGGCGTATTCTGGCATTTACAAAGAAATCGAATGTTGCAAAACCACCGATTTTTTTATCCTGCTGTACAAAAAATTCTGCAATTACAGGGTTATAATCATCTCCGTAATATTTTGTCATATAATTAAACACAAGCCCTGTTTGCATAAACAATGCTTTTTTAAAGAAATGATTTGAATAATAGAATGTATTTCTAGTTACAAAATCAGGTACATTTAAAATTAAATCAGACTGATCTACTTTCTGATATAAAAGTGTATTATCTAGAGCAAAAGGCCCAAATTTAAATTCTCGGCTCGCTTTTATTTCTAAATAATTAATGGCATTTCCATACTGCATTGGCTTAACAATCTGCGCACTTACAGCTTTTTCAGCATCCGTAGCCATATCAGTAAAATACAAATGGTCTTTTAGTACTGTATACTGAACTTGCCCTGTTAACCAAGGAGTTGTAATTTCTGCACTTAACGAATTGATTTTTTCGTTTTTAAAATTATTCGACCAATTGTACGAAATCCAGCTACTTTGATATAAATTATAATTGTTATTTGGCAGTTTATTAATGTTGCGATATCTGAAATCAAATTTGATTTTTTCGCTCATATCGTATCGCAATTTAGCATCCAAATCTGAAAGCGATTCATTGGTTATTGATCTTGAATATAAAAATCGACCATTCCATTTATTTTTCTGATATTCATACTGAGCACCGAAATTATTAAACTGCAAAAACAAATTGTCTGGAACTGCACTTCCGTCAGCATTAACAATAATTCTATTGTATTTATAATTGGATCTATAATCGTCTATAAAAAATATAAACTTACCTAATAGAGAATTCTCATAGGCCGCCCCTACCTTATTATATAGTCTTTCATATTTAGTCTGATCATTAATACTACCTGCCACGTAAGATTCTCCAAATCGCTGTATACGCTTAGTAGATCCATCGTTGGCCGTTATAGTTGAGATTACAGTTGGTTGTTTATATTCATAATCTTTATATTCATAATTAAACTGATGCGTTATGTACAAATTATTACTTCCATCAGTTGGGTTTACTCTAAAAGCATGATCAAAAAACAATCTTCGCCCTTTTAAAAATGATTCTGCATCGGTCAAATAAACCTGCAATCTTTGTCGGTTTTTATAATCTTTATTATCACTTTCAAAATCCGCATCGTTTGTAATACCTCCATTTTCCTCATTCAATATATCCTGATTCGTAAAATGAACGTTTATTGCGTAGCGTTTATTGGTTGTAGCATAACTGGTTGTAATTCTTAAATTTCCAGCACTAACCAATTGGTTATTATAATCTCCTTCAGATCTTAACCCTTTGTAAGCAATAGAAAAATTAAGATTTTTAGAAGCATTTAATGTAATAAAAGAATCTACATTCTGTCCTTTTTTTATAGTGGTATTAAAAAACAATTCTGTAAAAGGTGTTGCAACAGAATAATATCTAATTTGATCTGCCTGCATATAAAGAGAATGCTTCCCATTAAAACCAATTTCTGGATAAGGAGAAAAACTCGTCAAGCTATATTGCAGTGTATTTAATGGCTGTCCAATATTAGATAACTCCTGAAATCCAAAAAGATCTTTTCTAAGATGATTTTGTCTATAAGCACTTTTAATAGTCAGCGAAGTATCTGCATAAATGGTATCATGTTCTAATGTCACAATTCTATACTGATCTATCGTCGCTATTTTCTGTTTTTTCTTTTTTACGGTATCCGTTATGCTTGAATATTCCGTATTCATATCTAAATTATTTTTAGGAGCAGTTTTTTTTTCTTGCGAAAACAATAAAGTTGGAACAACTAATAGATATAGAAAAATGAATATTCTCATTTGATGGCTTTATATAAATTTATTTTGACAAAATTTGCGAAGCAAAGGTAAGATAAAAACGTATAAACGAAAAAACATAATATATAATATGAGGCTAGAAATGTTCTGGTCTTTTGAAAACGAAAACCCCGTATACAAAAGTATACGGGGCTCCCAAAAAAAAATCAAAATATTTATTTTCCTTATTCCCAAAATGGGTATAATTTACTTTGAATCATCAACTTAATTGATGTATATTATATTCTAAAGATTAGAACTTATCCCAGAACAATTTAGTATTTAATAAATCTCCACCAATATCAGCAGAAGCTTTAGTATAATTTGCTTTGTTAATATTTGCTTCTGCAGCTGGATAGGTATATCTAACTGGTACAGTAAAAATAAGCTTGTTTATAGCTGCTTGAGGCGCTTTTAATACAGGGAAATCTAATCTTCTGTAAGAAGTCCATGCCTCGTATCCTCTGTTGTAAAGAGCAAACCATGCTTGAGTACCAATTTTTTCTTTATATGTTGCACCACTTAAAGGATTACTATAATCTACTTTTGGACTTGCAATATAAGCATCAATAGCAGCAGCATCAGTCACTCCCCAGTCTGCCATAGAAGCTTTAATACCCGCTTCATAATATGTTTTTGCTTGAGCAGAACCACCTGGAATTAAATTTTTCTCTGCAGCTTCTGCTAATAGGAAATTCAACTCAGCGAAATCAAAGATAGTCCCAGGAAAAACTGGATTGTTTAATGTTGACGTTATTTGCGAATAAGATGTATAAACGTTTCCTGCACCATACGTTCCACCAACAAATGTTCTTCCTGCAGGAATAACTGGAGCTGGAGAAGTTAGATTCGTAAAAAATTTAGGCATCCTTGGATCTCCGCCAGGAACAATAGCATCCATAGCAGAAACAAAAGGCTCAGCAGGAATAAAATCAAATCTCTGGCTAGTTACTAAATCAGCATATAAAGGGTTTTGATTTCCTGATGTAGTCAAATAAGTCAATTTTGTATTGTCATTATTACCAGCCAAAGCACCAGAAGCAAGAGCTCCCTGAACTTGTGTAGTTGCATAAGCCGGATCGATATCAGACATATTAACTGCCATTCTAATTATCAACGAATTAGCAAATTTTGCCCATTTTGCAGTACTTGCAGCGTTACCTTGATAAATAATATCTGCCGCACCAAAGTTAGCAGCTGTACTGTTTGTTTTTAATATCGCAACGTCTGCATTTAATCTTTTAATAAGATCTTTATAGATTGTTTTTGCATCATCATAAGCTGGCAAAGGATATTTGTTAATATCAATTGCTTGCGAATAAGGAACATTTCCAAAAGTATCTACCAATACACTGTAAGCATAAGCTTCTAAAATATCGATAAGCGCTAATTTATTCTGCTTAACTGCTTCGTCAGCAGGAGTTGCAGGAGTTGTTGCTTCAATCATAACTCTTGAATCGTGAAAATCAGCAAGAACGTCTCTGTACAAAACCAAAAAGTGCGTATCAGGAATTTTTCTGTTTGTAATGTTATATTGGCTTTCATCAGGATAAGTGGTCTCTGTCCATTGCTGTGCAAATAATCTAAAAACATTATTATTCACACTAGTACTAACCATTTGATCGACTAATTTTTTCTCTGCATTTGTAAACAAATATTCCGCTTTGGTTGTTGTTGGTCTTTTCGGATCAACATTCATATCTGTAATGTCCTGGCTGCACGAAACCATCATACCAACCACAGACATTAATAAAAGTACTTTTTTCATGATTTAAAATTTTAATGTTAGGTTACAACCAATGTTTCTTGTTGTCGGAAGTGAACCTCCTGAATAACCTGATGATAAGTTACCTGAACTTAGACCACTTTCTGGATCTGCATCTGGAAGATTTTTACTGATGATCCATAAGTTAGAACCTACTAAAGAAAGACGTAAATCATTCAAACCTGCTTTAGCTATAAATTGTTTAGGAAAACTATACGTAATGCTTACCTCTCTTAATTTCACATAACTTGCATCATAAACAAATGCTTTTTGTGGATTATTATTGTAACCATAGATACTTCCAGCTACTTCAGGATTTGGTGTTCTTGTAGTATTTGGAGTACCATCTTCATTTACTCCAGGTAAAATAACACCTCCACCATTAGCCAATGTATTTCTTACTGGGTTTCCAAGTTCGTTGTTTCCTGCTGTAGTAGTATATAAACCAGAGCTTTGTCCGTAATATTGATCAAGAGAGAAAATATCTCCTCCTTTTTGAACATCAATTAAGAAACCTAAAGAAACCTGTTTGTAAGTAAATTTATTACGGAAGCCACCAATCCAATCTGGAGTAACATTACCAATTACATTAGTAGCAGTTGAAGTTTGCAAATACACTCCATTTTTAGTTACTCTTTGTCCGTCTTTGTAGATATAATCTTTTCCAAGAATATCACCATAAGCATGTCCTTTTGTACCAACGATACTAACACCACCTTGGAATGTACCAATTGTTAAAACATCAACACCTGGAGCTAGAGCTACAACTGTATTCTCATTTTTAGACCAGTTTACACCTAAATCCCATTGAAAATCTTTTGTTTTAACAGGAACCGCATTGAATATCAACTCAATACCTTTATTTTCTACTGATCCTGCGTTTATATACCTAGAAGAGTTACCAGTTGCAGTAGAATAATCTACTGGAAAAATTTGATCTTCACTTAAACTTTTATAAACACTTACCTCAAAACCTACTCTTCTGTCTAGGAATTGCATCTCTAAACCAAGCTCTTGAGATTTGGTTTTTACAGGATGCAAATCTGGGTTATTAGCCGTGTTTGGTCTTGAATAAAGTTGGTTTGACCCAAATGGATTAAATTTAGTGAATACATCTTGCAATGCATAAGGATCAATACTTCCTTGTGGATTCTCAGCATAACTCGCTCTAAATTTACCAAAAGTCAACCATGGCGCATTAATATGTTTTGTAAAAACATAACTCGCAGAAGCAGAGTATGTATTAACATCATTATTACCTTTTGGTAACATCGAGAATGCATCATTTCGTACAGTTCCTTCCACATAAAGGAAATCTCTAAATCCTACTGAAGCAGATGCATAAACACTGTTTACCGCTGAATTATCTTCAACCTCAACCGGGAATGGAGAAGGATTTACCGAATTTGATAATGCATAGATTCCTGGAATAATAAGTCCTCCATCTGTAGAAGCCAATGTAGAGGTGCGTCTAGTTCTTAATGCATTGTACCCAACTAAACCTGTCAATGAAAAATCTTCAGTAAGTTTTTTATTAAAGTTTAATGTAAACTGATAGTTTTGCTCAGAAAACATACCTGTATATTTTTGGTATCCTGAACCAACAGCTAAACGGTTAATTCCAAACGTTCCAGCCAAAGATCCTACCGCTTTTCTCTCTTCACGTAATTCTGAATAAGAATCTGTACTTACTTTTCCTGTAGCGTTTAACCAATCTGTAAATTTATAATCAAACTGTCCATAACCGATGAAACGGTTTCTTTCGTCATTTTGGTAGTTTTTATATCTTGTAAAATATGGGTTATCCCAATATTTAGGATTTGTATTTCCATTAGCAGGATCTGCCATGTTCCATGAAATATTTTGTCCACCTGAATTATTAAAAGCTTCTTTCTGAGATTGAATATCTACGTTAGTTCCCCACCATTGACGGAATAAACCTGCAACGTTATCACCACCGTAACCAGTAGTATTTCTACCCATTGTAGTTTGTGCTAAATAATTTGCAAAAACACTTACAGATAATTTATCTGTTAATTTGTGGTTGAATTTAATACTTGCATTATTTTTCTTCAATTCACTATTTGGTAAAATACCAGTCTCTTTATAGTTGTTGTAATTGATAACAAAATTGTTTTTGTCTGTACCACCTTCAAAAGAGATTGAGTTATTGAAGGTTTGAGCTGTTTGAAAAAATGTTATTGGACCATTTTTAGCTGCTACCCATGGAGATTTTTGTCCAAATTTTGAAGAATATGGAGAATATGACTCCCAAGTATAAACAGAAAGATTTGGATCAAATGCAACACCATAAGAAGCATCGTCTGTAGTACTTACCACTTGGTTACCATTTTTATCTATAACAAAAAACGCACCTGTTGGCCCAACTGGAGTTCCTTTTGGATTACCATTGGCATCGTAAGTTGGTCCATAACCTTGTCCGTATTTGTTTTGGTAAACAGGAAAAGTCTTTTTATCAACAGAACCAACACCAAACTCACTAGATATAGTTACTCCCATACCTTTTTGAGCTTTTCCTTTTTTAGTAGTAATCATAATTACACCATTACCAGCTTGAAACCCATATAAAGCAGATGCAGCAGCACCTTTCAATATGTTTAATGATTCGATATCATCAGAATTAATATCCATACCAGCATTACCATAATCATACGTATTACGAGCTCCTTGTGTTTGCGAACCTTGGCTTGAGTTTACGTTGGTATTGTTAATAGGCATACCATCAATAACAATAAGCATTTGGTTATTTCCAGTAAGGTTTTTAACACCTCTTGACACTACGTTTGTAGATCCTCCGAAGTTTGTATTTTTTCTAATATATACCCCCGCAGATTTCCCAGAAAGATCGTTTAGGAAGTTTGCGCTTGCTGTTCCTCCCGCTAAATCTTCTCCTTTTATTTCCTGAGTAGCATATCCAAGAGCTTTTTTCTCTCTCTTAATACCAAGGGCGGTAACAACAACACTTTCTAATTCTGTAGTATTACTAGTTAATTTTACATTTAATGCTGTAGAACTAGCGGCAACTTCTTGCGTTTTCATTCCAATGTAAGTAAAAATCAAGACTTCGCTTGACGTTGCTTTGATAGAGAATTTTCCATCAAAATCTGTTTGCGTTCCGCTTTTAGTTCCTTTAACTAATACACTCACACCTGGAAGAGGCAATCCTGCATTATCGGAAACTACACCCGAAACAGTTCTTTCTTGCGCAAAGGTTAGTTGCGTAATCAGCGCCACCAGAAGCACTAAGAATCCATTTAACTTTAGTTTCATTTTTAAAAATTTTGAATTAGTATCCGACAAACATCATAATATTTTCTTAAAACAACAATGCGATTCATTGATACTATATAACTTTTTTTTAATATTATTTTAACATGTGTTTATTTTGAAATAATTAATTAACGCAAAATTAGCGATATATGAAATTTTATACATAAAATACTGTAATTTTGTTAATTAAAATATTAACATTTATTTAACATTTAAAGCAAGAATTACCTCAAAAAAAAGAGGTAAAGAAGCAAAACAGAAGTAAGTATTATCCCGCATAAAAACCAAATAAATAAAACATTCTACACTGAAAATGTTTCATTTGACAAATTTTTAATTTAGATTTCATTATCAAATTGTAACAAATTGTAAATCAAGTCTTATAAAACTGAATTTTTATATTTTATAATCAATTTTAAAAAATCAACAATTAAACATTCTGCAAAAAAAATCATAAAATTCAATAGTTTTTACCTGATTTTACTGAAGATCACAAGCTTTTAATCAATCTGAAAAATCATGAAATTTGCGCCAATTTTGATGGCAATATGTCCACTCCAAAAAATGCAAATATCTCTGGGAACCTATTACTGATTTTCAGAAAAAAAAGCACCATATTTGCTTTTTTAAACTCGAAAAAATGCTTGAAAAAAATTTCTCAGGATTTGTTTTAGAAAGTGGTACCGATGAAGCCGGAAGAGGGTGTTTAGCTGGACCAGTTACTGCTGCTGCTATAATTTTACCTGAACAGTTTGAAAATAAAATTCTGAATGACAGTAAACAATTGTCCGAAAAAACAAGAGCGCTTTTAAGACCTATTATTGAAGAACAGGCGGTTTGTTTTGCCGTTACGCATTTGTTTCCAGATGAAATTGATGAAATAAATATTCTAAATGCGTCAATGAAAGGAATGCAGGAATGTATTTTAAAATTAAAGCATGTTCCTGAATATATTATTGTTGATGGGAACCGCTCTTTAAATGCCAAACTCGGACTTAAAAACACTTTCGGAAAACAGTTTTCTCAAGATGAAATTGCGCTTTTAAAATCGATTCCGAACCAAAGTATTATAAAAGGTGATGGAAAATATTTAAGCATTGCAGCTGCGTCTGTTTTAGCAAAAACGTATCGTGATGAATACATGGACAAAATTCACGAAGAGTATCCAATGTACAACTGGAAACAAAACAAAGGATATCCGACTAAAGAACATCGAGAAGCTATTAAAGAATTTGGAACTACAAAATATCACAGAATGAGTTTTAGGCTTTTGCCTGAACAATTAGAACTCGATTTGTTTTAATAAAAAAACGACCTATTATCTAGGTCGTTTTTATTACTTTTTGCTTTTTAAAAACTCAGCAAATGTTTTTGTGTCATAATAAAAAGGTCTAACTGCAGTAATTTTACCATCTTTCAAATCAAAATGTTCTGAAATCGGAACTGACATTGTTTTGCCTGACTTTTTAGATTTACAGTTTATTGTAAAATAAATGATTACTTCATTTTTAGAAACATCACTAAAATAAGTCGGTTCTTTTTCTATCTGAAGATCAAAAAACTCCGTCGATTTTGTAAACATCTTTGTCCATTCGCTAAAACCAGTGTAAGTTCCGCCATAAGGCAATCCAGCGGCCTGATTGTAAACTGCTCCATCTGCCACTACAGTTGCCAAAGCATCAAAATCTTTTGTTTTAAAAAGGCTCTCATAATATTTTGCCACTACATTTAAATTATCAGCCTCAAGATTTTTCAAAACATCAGCTTCAGACAAAGTCGCTCCTTTATCCCAAAAACCGATAATTTTACTTACTTGCCCTTTACCATTTAGACGTGCAAAATCGCGGCCTGCCATTACAAGATTGTTTTTAGAATCAAGAACTTTCCATTCCCACGTTACGTAATTGTCTTTTACAATTTTTGGTCCTGATGTTAATACAGCATCTGGGTTTTTCTTATAAAATTCGTTAATTACATTATTAAAGGCCGCAATTCCTTTTATCGAAGCCGAAGGATCTTCAAAAGTACTGTCTTCTAACCAGATTGATTTAATCATTTTTAATCTGGTATCGCTGTTCTTTTCCTGCCACACTTTTTCATAAACTGCAACTGGATATAATTTATCTTTCTTTTGTGCAAAAAGACCATTAAGCGCAAAAAGGAAACAGAATAAGTAGATTTTTCTCATAAGCAATCAGAAATAAAATGAAATTTAAATTTAATAGTACAAAACCAAATTTAGCATAAAAAGCTAAGAGAACTACAAGAAGTCTAGAATTTGCCATCCCTTCAAAATCTTAACTTTTATAAGATGGTTTTTCAGTTTTTCAATATAAATTTAAGAAAAAAACGCTTTCTATTTAAAAAACGAGCTCCGTTTCCTCATTCACAAGCAAAATAACAACCTAAAAAAACATTTATCACTCAAAATAAAAAACCCGTTTCAAATGAATACTTGAAACGGGTTAATTTTTATTAGCAACTGTTTTTAAACAAATTCAGCTTCAAAAAGCTCGGTCAAATGTTTGATGATTTTAGATTTTACTTCTTCTTCATCTACTTTCTCTACACCAAGTTCTACATTTAAAGATGTAACGCCTTTTCCGCGAATTCCACACGGAATTATATTATCAAAATATCCTAGATCGACATTTGCGTTTAAGGCAAACCCGTGCATGGTCACCCATCTTGAAGCGCGAACGCCCATTGCACATATTTTACGAGCAAACGGAGTTCCAGCACCAAGCCAAACACCTGTTTCTCCTTCACTTCTACCCGACTCCAAACCATATTCTGCCAAAGTCAAAATAATAGACTCTTCCAGCAAACGAAGGTATTTATGAATATCGGTAAAGAAATTTTCTAAATCTAAAATCGGATAACCTACAATCTGTCCTGGTCCGTGATACGTAATATCACCTCCACGATTAATTTTATAAAAAGTCGCTCCTTTGGCTTCTAGCTGTTTTTCGTTTAATAACAAGTTTTCAAGATCACCGCTTTTTCCTAAAGTATAAACATGCGGATGCTCTACAAACAATAAATAATTTGGTGTTGGCAGATCTAATTCTTCTCTTCTGTTCTTTATTTTTAAATCGACTATATCTTTAAAGATTTCTTCTTGATATTCCCAAGTCGATTTATAGTCTCTTTTGCCCAGATCCTGAAGTTGGATTTTTTTATTCATTTTAATTATTTTTCAAACTCAACATCAAAGTTAAGCTTCTCGGGATTCTCCATATAATCCGTAAAAGAGTATTGAATTGTAATTGATTTTCGGTCGTCGCTAAACAAAGCATTGGGGTTAGAGACTTTCTTAATCTTTTTTGGAAAATGATAATTTACAATATAACTAGACGAAGCAAACATCATTTTAGTCATATCAGCAGCCGTATCTTTTGCCTTTGCAGCCTGTAGTTTCTCCTGATCGATTACTGCTTTTCTTGTAAATTTCTTTCCGTCATAAGTATAGCTTAATTTACTTTTGTTATCTCCAAAACCATTTCCAAGTGGACTTGCATTAGCTCCTCCTTCTAATTTTTGGAATGTGCTTAAAGTCTGTAAAATGTCCTGCAGTTCATTGACATTTTTAAAATCTGTTCCTAAATTCATTAGAAACTGTTTTTTCTCTGAACTCATTTTGGTGGATACCACGAAATTTTCTAGCTTTTTAAGCTCTTTCTGAGTTTCTGGTGATAGCTTCGCAATACTGTCTTTTTTTTCTTCAAACAGCTGCTTGAAAGTAAAAGTAGTATCAATATCTTTTTTAGCGTTGCCCATTTGACCTGCAATCTGATCTCCAGCCATTTCCATTAAAGCAGAACCATCCATGTCAACCGAAAATTTTCCGGTTCCATTATCATTCACGTAAATGTTTTCAGTAAAAGTACAGCTTGTTAATGTCGCTATTAAAAAAGAAAAACTCAGTAATTTATATAATTTCATCGCAGTATATTTTTATCAAAGATACAAAGACTATTTTTAAAAATGCATTTTAATGAAAACCTTCAATTATTGCTCAAACTCTACTTTGAAACCAAAATCTACATTACTTTCCTGCATGTTATCTAAAGGAACTTCTAAAGTAAAACCTTTTCTATCTTCGGTTATTACTGCTTTCTTTAGTGAAATGGTTTTGATTTTTTTAGGAAAATGATATTCAGCTATATACTTACATTCCTTTATCATTTCTTCCATTTTTTTTGAGAATGGATCATCGCTTTTTTCTTTCTTAGCTTCTTTTTTCTTTTTAGCCTTTTTATCATCTTTAGCAGGCGTTACAGCCTTTATAAAAACCTTACCATCATAAAAAATAGTCGTGGTTGCTTTTTCTTCTGGTTTGGGTGCAGCACTTAGAAGTCCAAAATTCTTTTTGTCTGCCGCTGCCAACCCTTCTAAACTTTCTGCCGGAGTTGCAATAGATTTATAACCTGTTCCACTAGGAAAATCAAATGCCATAGCATATTCGAATTGCTTTTTTTCGTCATTTACCTTTATGCTTACTTTAAAATTCTCTAAAATTTCAAGTTTCTCTTTTTCTTTTTCAAGTAGCTCTAGTTTTTCTTTATCTCCATTTGGAAGTTTAGAGATGCTGTCTTTTATTTTTTCTAGAACATCTTTGAAAGTAAAAGTAGTATCTAAGACTTTATTGACTTTGGTCGAATCTGATTTTTTCATTCCCATTTTATACATTGGTGACATATCAAATCCGTAAGAGAAAGTTCCAGATCCATCTTCGTTCACGACCACCTGTTCCTTAAGCGTACAGCTTGTAATACAAAATACAATAAAAAAGCAAAGTAGAATTCTTTTCATAATTGAGGTTTAAGTTATTTGAGCGAAGATACCTTCTTTTAAAAATTATTTGAGATTTTTATTCTAAAACTACTTCCAGATTCGTGATTTCAGGATCTCTCAAAAAATCTGAAATCAGAAGCTCTAAGGTTAAAGATTTTCCATCTGAGCCAATAGTGGCTTTTGAGTTGGAAACAGATCTTATCTTCATCGGGAAATGATACTTTAAAGTATAATTTTGAACCAAATTTGAAGCGCCGTATTTAGCAACAAATTGTTCTGATTCTCTTTTTGCTTTTTCAAATTCAGCAGCATTTATAATGGAAACTAAACGTTTAAAAGTTTTCCCATCAAAATCATACGTGATTCTATAATAATAATTTTCTGCAGATAAAGCGTAATTATGCTGAATGTCTGATGCATAATTTTCGGTTTTAAATAAATCTGGAATTTCGGAAACTTTATTAAAATGAAGCGAAAGTTCATTTTTATATTCTTTTTCAAAAGAGCTTCTTTTTAAATGCACTTTTACTTTAGCATATTTTTGAAATAACTGCTGCTCTTCTGCTTTATACTTTACGAAGTTTTCGTTGTATTTATTGATATAATCTTGAAAGATATAAGTTGTATCCTGAAAAACATTTTCTTTAGAATATTCTTCTCCTGCTATTTGCATATAACTGTTTTCTTCTCGAATCTGTTCTATTTCTACAGTACCACTTCCGTCTGATTTTATGGTAATTGTTTCTGTAATTTGACAGCTTGCAAAAGAAATTAGCACAAGAAAAACAGATAAATATTTCATTTTTTTTAAAGAAGATAAGGTTTTAAGTGGCCAAGATACAAAGTTTTTTTTTAGTCGATTTCTTACAGAAATATTTTTCGTTTTTTAACCTTATGAAAAACAAAAACTTCTAATCTAGCCCCGATAGAAATGGAAATCCTTTTGTGCCGGGGTTCGGCACGAAAGATTGAAATGTATAGCGGGACTAAAGTTGATTGAAACCCAATAAATTGCTGCTTCAAAAAATCTAAAAACTGCATTAAAAAATCTACATTCTTTTCTTTATCTTTGCACACTTAAAAAACAGAGCACAAAATGGCATTATCAGAACAAGAAATCATCAGAAGAGAAAAACTTCAAAACTTACGCAATCTGGGAATCAATCCTTATCCAGCTAATCTTTTTCCTGTAAATCATACTTCGAAGCAGATAAAGGAAACTTTCGAGGAAGGTAAGAAGGTTATCGTTGCAGGACGTTTGATGAGTGTTCGTGATCAAGGTAAAGCTTGTTTTGCTGAATTACAAGACAGCGAAGGACGTATTCAATTGTATGTGAATCGTGATGTTTTGTGCGAGGGCGATGATAAAACTTTATACAACCAAGTATTCAAAAAATTAACCGATTTAGGTGATTTTATTGGTATTGAAGGTGAATTGTTTACTACACAAGTTGGTGCAAAATGTATTCGTGTAACTGGTTTTACTTTCTTGAGTAAAACATTGCGTCCGTTGCCTTTACCAAAAGTTGACGAAGATGGAAAAGTACACGATGCTTTCAATGACGCTGAATTACGTTATAGAATGCGTTATGTAGATTTAACTGTAAATCCGCAAGTTAAAGAAACTTTCCTTAAGAGAACTAAATTGTTCACTGCAATGAGAGAGTATTTTAATACTGCAGGATACCTAGAAGTTGATACCCCAGTTTTACAGTCAATTCCTGGTGGAGCTTCGGCAAGACCATTTATTACACACCACAACTCGCTTGATATTCCGCTTTACATGCGTATTGCAAATGAGTTATACTTAAAAAGATTAATTGTTGGTGGATTTGAAGGTGTTTATGAGTTTTCTAGAAACTTCCGTAATGAAGGAATGGACAGAACGCATAATCCTGAATTTACTGCAATGGAAATATATGTAGCCTACAAAGACTACAACTGGATGATGGACTTTGCTGAAGGTTTATTAGAGCATTGTGCAATTGCCGTTAACGGAACTAGCGAAGTTACTTTTGGCGAGCACAAAATCAACTTTAAAGCGCCTTATGCTCGTGTTACCATGACCGATTCTATCAAACATTTTACAGGTTTTGATATTTCTGGAAAAACAGAGCAAGAATTGTTTGAAGCTGCAAGAGGAATGGGAATCGAGGTTGACGAAACAATGGGTAAAGGAAAATTGATTGATGAAATTTTTGGAGCAAAATGCGAAGGAAATTATATTCAGCCAACTTTCATTACAGATTATCCAAAAGAAATGTCTCCGCTTTGTAAAGAGCACCGTGATAATCCAGATTTGACGGAACGTTTTGAATTAATGGTTTGCGGAAAAGAAATCGCAAATGCATATTCTGAACTTAATGACCCTATTGACCAAAGAGAGCGTTTTGAAGATCAGATGCGTTTGGCAGCAAAAGGTGATGATGAAGCAAACGGAATTATCGATGAAGATTTCTTAAGAGCTCTTGAATACGGTATGCCTCCAACTTCTGGAATGGGAATTGGAATGGATCGTTTGATTATGTATTTAACAAACAATGCTTCTATTCAAGAAGTGTTATTGTTCCCTCAAATGCGTCCGGAGAAAAAACAAGCTCAAATCGAACTTTCTGACGAAGAAAAATTCATCATTGACTTGCTTACAAAAAATGAAAATAGAATGGATTTAACGCAGCTAAAAATTACAGCTAACTTAAGTGGTAAAAAATGGGATGCGTCTATGAAAAACTTATCTAAACACGGTTTAACTAAAGTCGTTGTTGACGGAGAGTTTAAATTTGTGGAATTGGTGGGATAATTATTATCCTATTTTATTATAAATACAGCCCAGCAGGTTTGAATCTGCTGGGCTTTTTTATTTAAATTGCCTAAACAGAAAACAACTTAACCATGAATAATCAAGAAATTTATCAATTGGATGAAGAAGAAATAGATATCATCAGACAAAGTGAAGAAGATATAAAATATGGCAGAGTCATTTCTCAAGAAGATTTAGATAGACAAAATTTGGAATGGCTCTCTTAATTTTAAACAACAAACCCGACAGGTTTTAAAAACCTGTCGGGTTTAGTTTTAACTTTCAATTGAAATTTAAAACGAATACTTCTCCAATTTTTCCCCTTGAATATCCAAAACCTTTGTGCTTTCTTTTGGAACATCACCTTTTATAACCTGCTGAACAGAAGGATTGGATGGATATTTTCCGCTTTTCATTTTTAGAAGATGAAATTTTCCTCCGCTTTCAAATATAAGATCATAAAATTTTTCTGTTGATGAAGTGGTTACATAAATAGGAAAATCGGCTACAGTGAAACGATTAATTACGCTTCCATCATTTTTTAAAATATAACCCGAACAGCCTCCGCTTCCGCAGAAATACGGATTTGAGAAACCTACAAAATATTCATTTTTCTGATCGTTATTTAAATCAAAAGCATCATAATAAAAATAACGTTCTTCTTTTGTCAATGCAGGAATGTCATTCTTTAATAAAACCAATAACTGTTTACGGATTAACTCTACTGCTTTATCTTTTTTTGAAGTAACTTCACTCAAATCTGCAGTTCCACCAAGTGTTTTAGACAATGTATCCTGAACAATTGTTTTTACAATATTTTTCGAATTGTCTTTATTCTGACAAGAACTCAATGTCAGAATTGTGATTAGAATTAAAATCTTATTTTTCATAATCCTATATTTTAAATTCGTTATAATTTACACCAGCAATGCCGATTTATTTTCAATATCATTTCGAGTCAGCAATGATTTTATATTGTTAAAAGTCACCAAAGCAATCTGCGTTAAAGCTTCATTGGTAAAAAATGCCTGATGCGCGGTTACCAAAACATTCGGAAAACTCATCAAACGCTGAATCGCATCATCTTGTATAATATCTGCAGAAAGATCTCTAAAAAACAGTTTTTCTTCCTGTTCATAAACATCAATTCCTAAATAGCCAATTTTCCCTTCTTTTAAACCTTCAATTACAGAAGAAGTTTCAATCAATCCGCCACGGCTTGTATTGATAATCATAACACTGTCTTTCATAAAAGAAATAGAAGTAGTATTGATAACATGCTTCGTCTGCTCATTTAGCGGACAATGAAGCGAAATAATATCACTTGATTTAAAAATCTCTTCTAAACCTACAAAAGAAACGCCGTCCTTTTTCATTTCTTCACTTTCCACAATATCATAAGCCAAAACTTTACAGCCAAAACCTAATGCAATTTTAGAAAATGCTTTTCCGATATTTCCTGTGCCGATAATTCCAATTGTTTTCCCGAATAAATCAAAACCTAATAATCCGTTTAATGAAAAATTCTGTTCGCGAACTCTGTTGTAGGCTTTATGTGTTTTTCGGTTTAAAGTCAAAATCATTGCCATGGCGTGTTCGGCAACTGCCTGAGGCGAATATGCGGGAACACGGCAAACTTTTATTTCATGTTTTTTAGCCGCTTCCAAATCGACATTATTAAATCCAGCGCAACGTAAAGCAATTATTTTTACTTTTTTTTCTGCTAATTGATTAATAACCGTTTCATTTACAATATCATTTACAAAAACACAAACAATCTCGCACTCTTCAATTAAAGCTACTGTCTGAGGATTTAACTGTGTTTCGAAAAAGTTCAACTGAAAACCAAAGCCTTCGTTGTATTTATTAAAAAACGTTTTATCGTAAGGCTGAGTAGAGAAAAAGGCAATTTTGCTGTTACTTGGTTCCATAAATTTGATTTTGAATAGTTCCTTAAAATTACGGATTTTATTTTAAAGTAATTTAAGACATAAAAAAAGAGCTTATTAAGCTCCTTAATTATCTTATGTCTCTGCTATTCCACCAACTGCTACTATTTTATTATCTTTTAATTTAATTTCAATACCATGTTCTGTATCTAAATCATAACGAATTGGCATTTTAATCTCATTTCCTTTTAAAATCCTTACGTATAGTAATTCTTTAATGTATTCAAAATGTTTTTCTTTGGTATCAATATTTAAAGGCTCCTCTCCCGACTGTTTTGAATCCTCATAATATTTTGCATAAATCTTTTTATAGCGAAGAAAAGCTTCTTCTTTTATTTGAAGAATAATATCATCAATATTTTCTAAAAAACTGCTATACGTTTTCTCAAAACCATCTAATTCTTCATTTGTTGGAAGCTCTTCAATTTCTTCTCCATCTTCATCAAATTCTTCTCCTAAAAAAACTTGAATTTCATCATCTTTAAAATGTGAAATTTTAAAAAGCTTATTGCCTGAAATTCCTGCCCAGTCTTCTTGAATTTCACCCCAAAATTTATGATTCATAATTTATACTTTTTTTACAAACTTAAGCTTAATCTATTATTCTCAAAATTCCAATTTAAATTCATTCTTCAAAAAAAAACTAAAAATCAATCTGTTAAATAAAACATAATTTTAAATATAAGATTAAACCTAAAGATTTTAATAAAGTCTAATCTGAAAACAATTAAAAAACTTGAATATGAAAAAATTATTTATCGCAGCTATGCTATTTGTTGGAATAGCGAGTTTTGCACAAGACATGGATCAAAAACCAGCGCGTGAGCAAAGAGAAAGAATGACGCCTGAACAGCGTAATGAGAAACAGCTTCAAAAACTGACGACAGAATTAAGTTTAGATGTTAACCAACAAGCACAGGTAAAACAGCTTTTAGCAGACAGAAGCGCAAAAGCCGAAAAATTTAGAGAAGCTAGAAAAGAAAAAAAAGACAGTAACACAAAACCAACTGCTGAAGAAAAAGCAGCTTTCAAAAAACAAATGGAAGACGAAGTCGCAGCAAATGATGCCAAAATGAAATCGATCTTAAAAGCTGATCAATACACAAAATGGAAAGCGCTGCAAGAAGAGAAAAAAGACAAAATGAGAGATAAAATGAAAGAGCGCCAAAAAGATAAAATCTAATTTGATGCATAAAAAAAGAGGCTTTAAAAGCCTCTTTTTTGTTATTTAAAATGTTTTCGAAACTTTATCGATCGCATTAATTGTAAAATCTAAATCTTCGTAAGTCAATGCATCTGTAATAAACCACGTTTCGTATGCAGATGGCGCAATGTAAACACCTTCTTGCAATAATCCGTGGAAGAATTTCTTAAACGTTTCGTTATCACCTTTCGCAGCAGTCTGAAAGTCGGTTACCGGATTTGCATCAAAGTGAACCGAAATCATAGAACCTACTCTATTGATTGTAAATACAACGTTATTTGCTTTTAAAACTCTGTCAATTCCTGCTTCTAAATACGCTGTTTTTTCTTCTAAACGAGTAAAAATTTCTCTATCGCTATCTAAAGCTTTTAACATTGCATATCCCGCAGCCATCGCCAAAGGATTTCCAGACAATGTTCCTGCCTGATAAACTGGTCCAAGAGGCGCTAAATAATTCATGATTTCTTCGCGTGCAGCAAAAGCTCCAACAGGAAGTCCTCCACCGATAACTTTTCCGAAAGTCACAATATCAGCATCAATTCCGTATAATTCCTGAACTCCTCCACGTGCTAAACGGAAACCTGTCATTACTTCATCAAAGATCAATAAGATTCCGTTTGCAGTACATAAGTCTCTTAAACCTTGCAAGAAACCTTCTTTAGGCACAATACATCCCATATTTCCTGCAACTGCTTCGATAATAATCGCCGCAATTTCTCCTTTATTAGCTTCAATTAAAGTTTTTACATTCTCTAAATCATTGTACTTTGCTAATAAAGTATCTTTTGCAGTTCCTTCTGTAACTCCTGGACTATTTGGAGATCCGAAAGTTACAGCGCCACTTCCTGCCTGAATCAAGAATGAATCAGAATGTCCGTGGTAACAGCCTGCAAATTTGATGATTTTATCTCTTTTTGTAAATCCGCGAGCCAGACGAATTGCGCTCATACAAGCTTCTGTACCTGAATTTACAAAACGTATTTTATCAATATTTGGAACCATAGAAACGGCTAGAGCTGCAATTTCTGTTTCCAATTCTGTTGGCATTCCAAATGAAGTTCCCAGTTTTGCTTTTTCGATTACAGCATCAACAACTGGCTGATAAGCGTGGCCTAAAATCATTGGTCCCCAAGAGTTGATATAATCTATTAATTTATTTCCGTCTTCATCATATAAATACGCGCCTTTAGCACTTTTTACAAAAATCGGAGTTCCGCCAACCGCTTTAAACGCTCTTACTGGTGAATTTACTCCTCCTGGAATTACTTTTTCTGCTTCAGCAAAAAGCTGACTACTTCTTTTGTATAACATTTTTTATTTTAGATTTTAGAGTTCAGATTTTAGACTATAACCTGAAAACTTATTTTTGGATTTTTTTTAGATTGTTTGAAAACTTAGACTGAACACTAAAAACTGAACACTGCCCACTTAATTACTTAACCTTAAGTCTCTGCCCGATCGAAATCGCATTATCGGTTAGATTATTCTTCTTTTTTAAATCTTCAACCAATAAATTAAATTTCTTTGAAATTGAATATAATGTATCTCCTTTTTGAACCTCATACAAATTCGGATCGTATTGATTCATATTGATCTTTGGATCAGAAGCAACATCATAAGATGATTTTTTTGGTGGAGCCGAAGTATTTATTGGCACATAATTTCTTCCTGTAACCTGACAATCGTATTGATGCAGATTATATCTTTCAATATAACTAATTAATTTATCTGGATATTTAGGATCTGTTGCATAACCGCAAGCTCTAAGTCCTTTTGCCCAAGCTTTGTAATCGTCTTTTTCATAAGTGAATAAGCTAGCATATCGTTTTTTTCCAACCAAGAATAAAGCGTGATCTCTATACGATTCTGATGCCTGAGGATATTTTCTAAAACATTCCTGAGCCGAGTCATCGTCATGGCGAACACTTTCTCCCAACCAATCATTATGACATTTTATTCCAAAATGATTATTAGCATCTACAGCCAAATCTCCTCTTCCTGCACCCGATTCTAAAATTCCCTGTGCCAGAATAATACTCGCCGGAATTCCGTAAATCTTCATGTTTCCCATTGCAATTTCTTTGTACTGCGACACATAATTATTAATCAAATCACTGGTAACAACTGTTTTAGATGTAGATTGAATAACCTCAGTTGTATTGTTTGTAGAAGGGTAATTTTTACCGATTGGTTTAGTAGGAGTACTTCTTTTTGTTGCCGCCGTTCGAGTTTGAACTGCTGCCGCTTTTTTAGTCGTCGCGATGGCAGGCTTACTAGAAGAGCAGCTTGCTAAAGCTAATATTACGAGAAGTAATACAATTTTTTTAATCATTGGTTTTGAGTATTGGTAATTTCTTCTGCTTCAGCTTTATATTCATTCCGTCAATTCCTTGCAATCCGCCTGTGTGAATGAGCAAAATTTTTGAATGTGCAGGAAAATAATTTTTGTTTATTAAATCTATAACGCCAAAAACCATCTTTCCTGTATAAATTGGATCTAAGGGCACTTTTGTTTCTTCAAAAAAAGCATTAATAAATTCAATTAATTCTAAATTTATCTTGCCATAACCTCCAAAATGATAGTCAGAAATTAAATTCCAGTTATCCTTTTTTGCAAAAATACGAATTTCATCGGTTAAAAAATCACCTTTTAACGCTGGAAAGCCCAAAATTTTCTGATTTTGCAGCGAACTATTAATTAATCCCGAAATCGTACCACCCGTTCCAACTGCACAGCAAACGTAATTAAAAACCGAATCTTCATCTGTCAAAATCTCTTCACAGCCTTTTACGGCAAGTTCATTTGTGCCTCCTTCGGGAACGAGATAAAAATCGCCAAATTTATCTTGCAGCTTTTCTATAAAAGATTCTTCACTTTTTAAACGATACTCCTCTCTCGAAACAAACTCAAACTGCATTCCGTTTTCCTGAGCAAATTTCAAGGTTGGATTTTCTTGTATTTTATCTAAAAGCTCGTCTCCGCGAATGATGCCGATAGTTTTAAAGCCATGCTCTTTTCCTGCATAAGCCACGGCTGCAATATGATTGGAAAAAGCTCCGCCAAAAGTCAATAAAGTCGCTTTGTTTTCGTCTTTAGCCTGAAGTAAATTGTATTTCAGTTTTCTAAATTTATTTCCTGAAACGAAAGGATGAATTAGATCTTCGCGCTTTATTGTCAAAGAAATATGATTCGGAAAATCGATATTTATATGTTGATTGAAAACCTTCATTTTAATTTGATGTAATTCAAAAACTGAAAAAATGATCTGTTTTTAAGATAATTTAAATTGGTTTCGTTTGTATAGGCTTCTCTTTCAAAACTGATATTTCGGTACGCTAAATCTTTGTTTTTGTATTGGATGAAACGAATTAAAAACTCAAAAACATACCAAATAAAGAATGGAAGAATTAACATTTCTAATTGCTGACGTAAATGTATCTTTTCGTGATTGACAAAAACTCCATTTGCTTTATCAAAATCATATTTTACCAAAACAAACGGAAACACAGCCATTCCTCGATATCCTTTCGGAATTAAATATTTGGCAACAATCAGAAACATTGGCTGTAAAATTTATAAATTTGTAGCTATAAAATTGTTCGATTTCAACAAAATCATAATCAAATATTTTTATTTTTGATTTTTAATTATTCGAAAAAGAACGCGAAGCAGATTTATGAAAGAGCAAAGTAATGAAAATAAATTAATCGAAGGCGAAGATTTTTACTATACGCCCGAAGGTTACAAATGCTTTACTGAAAAACATCATTTAAAACGTGGTTACTGCTGTAAAAGTGGCTGTCGCCATTGTCCGTACGGATTTGATAAAAGAACAGGAGAAATAAGAAGAAAAACGAATTAGATAATTTAAATAAATTCCAAATTCTAATCTAAAATTTAAAATCAACAATCTAAAATATTAATATGGATATCCATTCACGAAAATTCAGGATTAAAATCCACAAGTCCTATCATAGGTCGGATATCCGTTATCCTTAGTTTTTTTAATTAGAAAATGTGACAATTTGCCAATGAGTCAATTTGAAAATGGGATAATTAAAATAAATTCCAATTTCCTCGGCTGATATTTCGCTCCGATGGAGCTTTTATATTGGGTGATTATTGTCTTCTATAAATATTTCGCCTTTCCAAGGCTTTATTTTATCAGCTTCAGAGGAGCTAAATATTTATAGAACCAATTAACCGTCAGTCGCATTTAAGCCCCAGCGGGGCGACATAATTTTATAAAAAATAAAAAATTAATCTGTTGTTAATCTAACTAAAATACCTTAGCGTCTTAGAACCTTAGCAACTTAGCATCTCTAAAAAAAAATGACTTTCAAAGAACAAATACAACAAGGAATACCTTCTATATTACCACCAAAACAGGCATACGATCCAGCAATTAATCATGCTCCGAAAAGAAAAGAAATCCTTTCGGCAGAAGAAAAAAAGCTGGCTTTGAAAAATGCTTTGCGTTATTTTGATCCAAAACATCACGCTGAACTAATCCCTGAATTTTCAGAAGAATTAGAAAAATACGGGCGTATTTATATGTATCGTCTTCGTCCAGATTACAGAATGTACGCAAGACCGATCGACGAATATCCTGGAAAATCATTGCAAGCAAAAGCGATTATGCACATGATTCAAAACAATCTGGATTATGCTGTAGCGCAGCATCCGCATGAATTGATTACGTATGGCGGAAACGGTGCTGTTTTCCAAAACTGGGCGCAATATTTATTGACGATGCAATATTTGTCTGAAATGACAGATGAGCAGACTTTGACAATGTATTCAGGTCACCCAATGGGATTGTTTCCTTCTCATAAAGAAGCACCAAGAGTTGTGGTTACCAACGGAATGGTGATTCCTAATTATTCAAAACCTGATGATTGGGAAAAAATGAACGCTTTAGGAGTTTCACAATACGGACAAATGACAGCGGGAAGTTATATGTACATTGGCCCACAGGGAATTGTACACGGAACAACTATTACAGTTTTAAACGGTTTTAGAAAAATAAAACAAAATCCTGAAGGAAGTTTATTTGTAACTTCTGGTCTTGGCGGAATGTCTGGTGCACAACCAAAAGCAGGAAATATCGCCGGATGTATTACTGTTTGTGCTGAGGTAAATCCGAAAATCACCAAAATTCGTCACGAGCAAGGTTGGATTAACGAAGTGGTAACTTCTACAGACGAACTGGTTGCCAGAGTCGCTTTGGCGAAAGCCAATAAAGAAACTGTTTCTATTGCTTATTTAGGAAATGTGGTGGATGTTTGGGAACGTTTTGATCAGGAAAACATCAAAATTGATTTAGGTTCAGATCAGACTTCACTTCATAATCCTTGGGCTGGAGGTTATTATCCGGTTGGAATTTCGTTTGAAGAAGCAAATGATTTGATGGCAAATAATCCAGAATTATTCAAAGAAAAAGTTCAAGAAACTTTACGCCGTCATGCAGCAGCAATTAATAAACACACCGCAAAAGGAACTTACTTTTTTGATTACGGAAATGCCTTTTTACTAGAAGCTTCACGCGCTGGTGCAGATGTAATGGCAGCAAATAATATCGATTTTAAATATCCGAGTTATGTTCAAGATATTATGGGACCAATGTGTTTTGATTACGGATTTGGTCCTTTCCGTTGGGTTTGTACATCTGGAAAGCCTGAAGACTTATTAAAAACAGATGCCATTGCTTGTGAAGTTTTAGAGAAAATGGCAGAAACTGCTCCAAATGAAATTCAGCAGCAAATGCAGGATAATATCAAATGGATAAAAGGTGCTCAAGAAAATAAATTGGTCGTAGGTTCTCAAGCTCGAATTCTTTATGCCGATGCTGAAGGTAGAATTAAAATTGCTGAAGCTTTTAATCAGGCAATTGCAAAGGGAGAAATTGGTGCAGTGGTTTTAGGACGCGATCACCATGACGTTTCTGGAACAGATTCTCCTTACAGAGAAACTTCAAACATCTACGACGGCTCTCGTTTTACTGCCGATATGGCGATTCATAATGTGATTGGAGACAGCTTTAGAGGAGCAACTTGGGTTTCTATTCATAATGGCGGTGGCGTTGGCTGGGGAGAGGTTATAAATGGCGGATTTGGTATGGTTCTTGATGGTTCTACTGAGGCTTCAAAACGCTTAGCTTCAATGCTTTTCTGGGATGTTAACAACGGAATTTCCAGAAGAAGCTGGGCTAGAAATGAAGGTGCTGTTTTTGCTATAAAAAGAGCCATGGAAGTTGAGCCATTATTAAAAGTAACTTTACCTAATCTAGTCGATGAAAGTTTGCTTTAAAATAACGTAATGTCATCCTGAGCGAAGTCGAAGGCTTATAGAGACGAAAGGGCTTTGACTACGCTAAGCCTGACAGATTTAAAAAAGAATATTAATTCTTAGAAATATGAAAACACTTAAGTTAATTCCGTTTTTGCTACTGCTGATATTTACTTCTTGCAGTACTGTGACCGTTTATTCTGATTATGACAAAACTGTCGATTTTACGCCTTATAAAACGTATGCCTATTTTAAGCCCGGAATTGACAAGGTTGAAATATCAGATTTAGACAAGAGAAGAATTCTACGTGCAATTGATGATCAGATGCAAGCTAAAGGTTTTACAAAAAGTGAAAATCCTGACTTGCTGGTAAACATTTTTACAAAATCAAGAGAGCAAGTAGATGTAAACCAATTTACCGCGGGCTGGGGTTACGGTTGGGGCTGGGGTTGGAATCCTTACATGATGTACGGAGGTCAAACTACAGTTTCAACTTCTACTGAAGGCACTTTGTATATTGATTTAATCGATGCTAAAAAGAAAGAAATGATCTGGCAAGGTGAAGGAGTTGGAACTTTGACAAGAAACATTGATAAAAAAGATGAAAAAATTGCTGAATTCGTTGCTAAAATTTTAGCGCAATATCCGCCAGTTAAAAAATAGTTTTCAGTCGCAGTTGACAGTTTTCAGTTTTTGTAAAACTTTAAATAGTTGCGAACTTTTCAGAAATAATTAATACATTTGCGCTTCAATCAGTAAAGAAAATGACAAACTTTAACAACATTATTATCGCTATTATTAGCATTATTGCAATTCAGCAGTAATGGCGAGGTGTTATATAAGTTTGTAAAATATAATTTATAGAAACCTCCCAATTGGGAGGTTTTTTATTTTAAAGAGATTTTAAATCGCCACGAATTACACAAATTAGCACGAATTATTTTTTTTTCTAAAAATAATAAAATTAGTGTCAATTCGCGTAATTCGTGGCAAAACGAAAAACATCATGAGTTTATTTGACGAAGTACTTAATGCCCAAAAGCATCTTGAGAATGTAGTTGCTGCAACGCCTTTAACGCAAAATTTAAATCTTTCAGACGAATTTGAATCGACTATTTTATTAAAAAGAGAAGATTTACAAATTGTTCGTTCGTATAAAATTAGAGGCGCTTACAATAAGATTTCTTCGTTAAGCGAAAAAGAAAAAGCGAACGGAACTGTATGTGCCAGTGCAGGAAATCATGCTCAAGGAGTTGCCTATTCTTGCAATCTTTTAAAGATTCATGGTAAAATTTACATGCCAAAAACCACTCCAAAACAAAAAGTAAAACAAGTTCAGCTATTCGGAAAATCGTTTGTTGAAATTGTTTTAACTGGAGATACTTTTGATGATGCTTATGCTTCAGCAACTGCGGATGCTATCAAAAATCACAAAACATTCATTCATCCTTTTGATGATGAAAAAGTAATCGCTGGTCAAGGAACTGTAGGATTAGAAATCTTAGAAAGTTTTAAAGAACCAATCGATTATGTTTTTGTTCCTATTGGCGGCGGCGGACTGGCTTCTGGTTTATCTGAGGTTTTTAAACATTTAAGTCCGCATACAAAAATAATTGGTGTTGAACCCAAAGGTGCTCCTTCGATGAAAACTTCAATTGAAGAAAATAAAAATACGGCACTAAAAACTATAGACAAATTTGTTGATGGTGCTGCTGTAAAACAAGTTGGCGACAAAACTTTTGAAATCTGCCGATATAATTTAGAAGATATTATTCTGGTTCCAGAAGGAAAAGTCTGCACAACCATTTTGAGATTATACAATGAAGAAGCAATGGTGGTTGAACCTGCCGGAGCTTTAACTATTGCTGCTTTGGATTTTTATAAAGATAAAATTAAAGGCAAAAACGTAGTTTGCATTGTAAGCGGAAGCAACAACGACATTGAAAGAACAGCCGAAATAAAAGAACGTTCTTTACTTTACGAAGGTTTAATGCATTATTTTATGATTCAGTTTCCACAGCGACCAGGAGCTTTAAAAGAATTTGTCAATAATATTTTAGGCCCAGACGATGATATTACATATTTTCAGTTTGCGAAGAAAAATAGTCGTGAAGTAGGTTCTGTTGTGGTTGGTTTAGAATTGAAAAACAAAAATGATATTATGCCAATTAAATTGAAAATGACCGAAAATGGTTTTGAGTTTCAATACCTGAATGACAATCAGGATTTGTTTACGCAATTGATCGGATAAAATAAAAAACAAAGGCTGTCAGATAAGATGACAGCCTTTTCACATTCAATACAAATTACTAATTGAATTGTGGATGTAATTATTGCTTCAAGATTTTTTTCGAATAAGAACCTTTGCTATCGTTAACTTTTACAATGTAAACGCCTTTTGGTAATCGAGAAATTTCTACTTCAGCTTGATTTCCTTTTACAAATTTTACGTTTTTCTTTAAAACTGGCTGTCCAGTAATATTGAAAACCTGTACTTCTGCATCTCCTTCATGATTAGTATCAATTTTTAAAGAGTCATCTGCTTCATTTACAAAAATGGTCATGTCATTTGAGCTTGTATTTTCAACTACAGGTGTTTGCGTGGCTAAAGCACTTTTTGCTGCAGAAGATTCAACCTGTACAAACTGCCATTGCTGATTTAAGCCTCCTGTATAAGCCCAAACTTGAATATTGGCACCATTTGCTGTAGAAACATTTTCAACATCAAGCGATTTGCCACTGTTTACGTTTATAATTTTGTAATATCCTGTACCAAGACTTGTTACCGTCCATTTAAATTCATTTGAAGATGAGAATGTTTTTTGCTGTACTTTTAACCCATCAGCTGTTCCGTTGTTTTCAACAGCCAAATACATTCCTGTCGATTTTATGATGATATAATAATTCCCGCTTCCATCAGAAACAAATTTCCATCTTTGGTTACTTCCTCCTCCATTTGTTATATCGTACTGCTGAATTCTGCTTCCGCTTGTCGTAGCATTATCTGCAACATCTAAACCTTTATTGCTGTTTCTTGAAATAATGTTATAATACCCTGGAAATCCTGTTGAACCAGCCGTTACAGTAATTGCGCTTGTTGCTGTTTTAGCACCATCAACAGTTGTTGCAGTGATTGTTGCATTTCCTGCAGCAATTGCAGAAACCAATCCGTTTGAGTTTACTGTAGCCACAGAAGTATTGCTCGAACTCCAATTTACTGCAGTATTTGTAGCATTGCTAGGAGAAACTGTCGCTGTCAATTGCTGTGACTGACCCGCTGTAAGCGTTGCAGAAGTTGGGCTTACGCTAACTCCCGTAACCGCAACTGGGTTTGATGTTCCCCAAGTAAAAGTAACCGCAGAAGACGCTGGAACTGCATAATTAAATGCTGATGATCCCGAAACTACTTTTATCGTATTTGATGATCCTCCAGAATTATAAATTACAAGTGCAGTTGAACCATCAGGGTTTTTAAATGCAACTGAAGAAATACTTCCGCTTGTACTTGAAGAATTAATTCTTACTGCACCCGGTTTCACATATTTAGAAATCTGACCAATAATATAATATGCAACATTTTTACTATAACTAGTACTATTATTAACCGTGATAGCGCCTAAACAAGTACTGCATCCTCCAGGAGTACGAGGGCCAAGACTTGAGTTGTTCGCAGCATTCCATTCTAAAACTGTTTTAGACCAGTTATTTGTACTTCCAATAACAACGTTTTGCATATGCCAGCCAAAATCTCCGCTAAAGCTTCCGCCTGAACCCGTGTATTGTTCGGTAAAATAAACGTTTTTATTGGTTTGAGTTTTTACCGTTGACATGGCTGAAATGTTTCCTAAATACAAGTGAAATGCCGCTCCGTCAACATAAGAACTATTATTTAAAACATCGATTGGATAAGCTGTATTATCGCAATTGTGATCGAAAGCAATAATTTTGATGTTTCCGTAACCCGCAGCTGCCATTTGAGGGCCAAGCTGTTGATTGATGAAATTCTTTTGTTCTGTAGAATTCATCAGCATACTTGGTTCATTGTTTGGATTTTCTGGTTCGTTTTGCGGTGTAATTCCCCAAATATTAATACCTTGTGCTTTCATAGCATCAAAATATTTTACGAAGTATTTTGCATACGCTGCATAATATTGCGTTTGAAGAGATCCTCCAACCCAAGATCCGTTGGTTTTCATCCATCTTGGTGCAGACCAAGGTGTTGCCAAGATTTTGATGTTAGGATTAATCAATAAGATTTTTTTAAGAATTGGAACCAAATAAGTCAAATCTGGTCCGTTCAAACTAAAATTGTTCATATTGGTGTCGCCCGAAGTTTCATTATAACTGTAAGATGAACTGCTTAAATCTGAAGCGGCAATACTAATACGAACTACGCTTGCATTTAATCCCGTTGTTGGATTGTACAAATCATTCAACAGTTGGTTTTGCTGTGTCGCTGCCATTCCAGAAATGACTTCACAGCTTCCTTCGGTAAGGGTATAACCAAATCCGTCCATAGTTTGATAGGTCGTTCCTGCATTTACTGTTACAGTTGAAGGATTGGTTCCTGAGTTGGTTCCGAAACTTACTGTTGCCTGTTGCTGTAATAGTTTCGTTTGATCTCCTGTGGTCATCCACGGAGTTACCGTCTGAGCATTTAAGCTGTTCATGAATAAAAGCGTACCGCAACATAATAGTTTCAACGCTTTACTTACCCGAATTGTAGGTGTTTGAGTAGTTTTGTGCATTCTTTTGTGGTTTTGGTTTGATAATTAGTTTTTTCTTATTTATTCAGTTTTATTTTACTAAAACAGCACAATATTATGAGTATTTTTATAACATTCTTAATTTTTTAACTTTACAAATACACATCAAATTAAAAAAACTGATATAACAAAAACTCATCTTATTGTTTTCCAAAACACTGAATAACAATATTTTAAAAAATTAAAAATCATAAAAAACTTACCTATTAAAATCGAAATAACTCATCATAAAATAAAAAATCTATACAATTCCTTACAAAACGCGATTTTACCTAGCAAATAAAGGGCATATGACATTTATCAGGGAAGTAAAAGAAAGATATATTGTATTTTTGCAGCTTACTTAAAATACAATAAAATGACAGCTTTAAAAGATATTTCGACAATAGAAGACATTCAGCAAATGGTTAACAGCTTTTATGCAAATGTTAGAAAGGACGATTTAATCGGGCCGATATTTAATGATAAATTACAAGATCGCTGGGAACCGCATCTTCAAAAAATGTACAATTTCTGGCAAACCATTTTATTTGATGTTCGCGCTTATTCTGGAACACCTTTTCCTCCGCACAAACAATTACCGGTAGACAAAACACACTTTGACCGTTGGATTGCTATTTTTAATTCTACAATAGATTCGCAATTTGCAGGGCCAATAACAGAAGAAGCTAAAATGCGTGCTACCAATATGGCTTTTATGTTCAGCCACAAAATTGAATATTTTAGAAATGCAGAAAATGAAATGAGAAATACTATCAAAAAATCTTAAAAAATTTCTTTCAATTAAAAAGTAGAATTTTATATTTGATTAAATGAATTAACCCCAAATCTATATTCTTTTATTTATGAAAAAAGTAATTTTCTTTGTTACAATCTGTTTCTCATTTTTAAATCAATTATCAGCACAATCACAAACTTCAGCTTCAAATTTATATAAAGGAACTGTTGACGGAAAAACGCCGATAACGGTTTATATTAAAATAGAAGAAAACCCTTGCACAGCCGATTTAATGTATACTTCGATGTATCGTCAGAATAAATCGAAAAATTGGATTCAGCTTAATGTTACTCAAAACAGAAAAAAAGAAAATGAATTTGTGTTAGTTGAGCAAGGATTTAGTGGTGTTTTGATTTTACAAAAATCAGGAGACTCTTTCACTGGTTTATGGATTAGCCCTGATGCTAAAAAACAATTAAAAGTGGATCTGAAAGAAGCTTCGATGACTAAAAAAGAACTTGAAAACTTCGAAAAAACAATGGAGAAAGTGAATTATGAAAATAATGACTGCTAAAATTCCATTTATTTCAGCTTTGTAAAAATCTACAAAAATGCAATAAAAGTCAATTTCGAATAAAAATTTTGTGATGGATGATAAAAAATCGAGCCATAAATTCGTAATTTTACATTTTAATCTACAACGTTTTCGAAATGAATCCAAACATTGAAACCAATCCGTTATTAGAGCGATTGCCTAAACATTTACAGCAATTCATTAAACCTCAAGATTATAGTGATTACACTCCTATCAATCAGGCGGTTTGGCGATATGTTATGCGTAAAAATGTAGATTATCTTTCTAAAGTTGCCCATGATTCTTATCTAGAAGGTTTACGTAAAACTGGCATCGAAATCGATTCGATTCCAAGCATGTACGGTATGAACCGAATTCTTAGCGAAATTGGCTGGGCAGCGGTTGCCGTTGATGGATTTATTCCGCCAAATGCTTTTATGGAGTTTCAAGCTTATAATGTTTTGGTTATTGCCTCAGACATTCGTCAATTGGAACATATTGAATATACTCCTGCTCCAGATATTATTCACGAAGGTGCCGGCCACGCTCCTATTATTGCAAATCCTGAATATGCAGAATATTTGAGACGTTTTGGCGAAATTGGCTGTAAAGCGATTTCTTCTCATAAAGATTATCAGATGTATGAAGCGATTCGCTTGCTTTCTATTTTAAAAGAAGCAGAAGATACTCCGCAAGAAAAAATCGATGAAGCTGAAAAAGCGGTTGCCGATTTGCAGAACGATATGGGAGAATTGTCTGAAATGGCTCAAATAAGAAACTTACACTGGTGGACTGTTGAATATGGCTTGATCGGAAACGTTGAAAATCCAAAAATATATGGCGCTGGATTACTTTCTTCTATTGGAGAAAGTGCACACTGTATGACCGATAATGTAAAGAAAATCCCTTATGATATTTCGGCAGCAAATCAGAATTTTGATATTACGCAGTTGCAGCCACAATTATATGTTACTCCAAATTTTTCTTATTTAAGTTTAGTTCTAGAAGAATTTGCTCATAAAATGGCACTTCGTACAGGAGGTCTTTCTGGAATTAAAAAACTGATTCAATCAAATGCTTTAGGGACTATTGAATTGAGCACAGGTTTACAGATTTCTGGAGTTTTCACAAATGTTATTGAAGAAGAAGGAAAGCCAGTTTACATTCAAACTACTGGAAAAACAGCTTTGGCTTACCGCGAAAAAGAATTAGTTGGTCACGGAACTTTAACGCATCCTCACGGATTTGGAAGTCCGATTGG
Source organism: Flavobacterium nitrogenifigens (assembly GCF_003254565.1). GTDB lineage: Bacteria > Bacteroidota > Bacteroidia > Flavobacteriales > Flavobacteriaceae > Flavobacterium > Flavobacterium nitrogenifigens. The sequence goes on along the minus strand of NZ_QJRI01000172.1, from coordinate 167,338 downwards.
GAAATTGAAAGGTTTTAATCTCGCCATTGAAGATATGAGTCCGAAGGATTTACAGGCTTATAATATCATTGAAGGCGAAAAAATAAAATTAGAATTCGAAGGAAATATTATTGTTGAAGGTGAAATCATTACAGGTTCTAGAAATCTTCACGGAGAAATTATTTTAATTAGTTTTAGAAATTGCACCGTAACTCATGGAGAAACTGTTTTGTTTCAGCCTGAATGGGGCAATTACGATATGGCAATTGGTAAAAAAGTGATTTCTGCTTTCTCAGGTCCAGCCGATGTAAATAGTTTTGACTTGATCAATATTGTTCCTTCAACAAAAACAATCAAAGCGAAACATACTGAAAAGCGCGATGAATTAGAACATTTATACGCAATAGTTAGAGATATCAGAACAAATAAAAGTGATAAAACAGAACTAAAATCTGTTTTTGAAAAACTAAAAAACAATCATCCGAACGATTGGTTATTGGCTATTGAAATTGCTGAACTTTTGAAAGATTCTGATGAAAAGCAGCTTTTACAGGAAGTTTTGATTTATCTGGATCAATTGAAAGTGAAACGCCCTGAAATTGCACATTTGATTGCTGGTGGTTTGGATTTGATTTTTGATAATTTGCCACAATCACGATAGCTATCGGAACTAAGACACAAAGTTTTTTTCTTTTGATAATTTTTTAATCTCGCAAAGACGCAGAGTCGCAAAGTTTTTTACTTTTTAAAGTTTACTTTGCGACTCTGCGACTTTGCGAGATTCTTTTTTACAGCTTTGAATTCAAATCCTGAGTCAATTCTGTTTCCGATTCAATAGTTTTTCCGTTATACTGCAGTTTCCATCCCATCGAATTGGTCATGATTAAAATCTTAGACAATTCACTTATCAATCTATTTTGAGCGTTTGTTTTTAGGGTAGAATTTTCGATTTTCTTAGCCAGATTGGCTTTTACCGATTTATTGATTTTATTGTAATCATCTCCCGTAAACGGATTCAGTTTGCTTTGTTCTACATCGTAAAACTGAATGTCTGGATTGATGGTAATTTCTTCTTTTGGGATATTTAAAATTGTAATGGTCTTGTTTTTTTCATCAATATCATATTTCATCTGATGCAGATCATAAGCAACCGTTACATTAGCATTGACCACAATGAGTGCTTTTTTCTCAAAAGAAATCATGTCCATTAAATACTTTTGCTGATTTTTATAGGTGATGACTTCTGAAAAATGCCCTTCGGTAACAACCAATTTCCCAACGTTAAGAATCTGCTGCTGAATTAAATTGGTATTATACTGAATATCAGAATCGTCTTCTTTTTTGAACTGGCAATATTTAAACCCCAGAACAATTATTAAAACAATAACTCCAATACCTATAATTCGTTTGATCAAGTTTTGCATTCCTCTAAAATATTTTAGACCAATTTACTTCATTTTTTTCTTTTTTTAGCCACGAATTCACGAATTTTCGTTAATCTATGGGGATAATTATAATTGAATTTCACAAATTAAAATTTGTGAAATTGGAAAAATTAATAGACAAAGAAATTAGCGAAAATTCGTGAATTCGTGGCAGAAAAAAATAGCAAAAAAACTTTAGAAAGGATATCCGATAGCGATATTCAAAATGAGGTTGTCTTTTCTCCACGAACTGCTTCCGAAATTAATATCATCAATTACCCATCTTTGCCCATCTGGCAAGGCTGGGTTTCGGAGCGGAATGGCTAAATCGGTTCTTAAAATTAAAAATGATAAATCAAAACGTAAACCTGCACCTGCTCCAACAGCAATTTCTTTCATAAAATCCTTTGAAATTTCAGCACCAGGTTTGTTTGGATCGGCGTGTAAAAGCCAAATATTACCAGCATCCAAAAACACCGCGGCTCTTACAATACTGAAAAGTTTTGCTCGGTATTCTGTATTGAATTCCAGTTTTAAATCGGCAGATTGATCTGGTGTATAATTATCGCTTGTATTGGTCGGAATAACATAACTTCCTGGCCCTAAAGTTCGTGCTCTAAAAGCTCGAATACTATTGGTTCCTCCTACAACAAACTGCTTAGATGCGGGAAGTGTTCTCGAATTTCCGTAGGCAAATCCAGCGCCGACAATCAATCTGCTGGCCAATTCACTTTCTTTTCCAAGCTTTAAATAATGCCTGAAATCTGATCTGATTTTCACATATTGGCTAAACGGAACATCAAAGATTTTTATCGTATCGTTTTTCTTAATATTGGCTCCAGTAATCGCCCCTGTTAGATTTCCAGCCAAATCCAATTCACCATTAAAATAGATAGTATTCTTTTTACGTTTCTGCATGGTATTGGTATAGGTGTAATTGTAGGTAGGTCCAAAAACCAACTGTTTTTCAATTACTTTTCCCAATGCCGGATCTTCATCAATATCTGCCATATATTCTGGTGTTACATGATTCGGACTTACATAAGTCACGTCAATAACATTCAATTGATGTTCTTTACGAATGTTTTCTTTCCACATATAACCAAAAGAAGTATTAAAAGAATTCAAAGCATACAATTGTGTTCTTTTTTGATACTCGTAACGTAAGGTCGCTTTGGTTCTTGGCACATATTCGCTGTTCCCTTCAATATGAAAAGGCGTTATAAATCTTGGCCAAGTTAAACTAACTTCACCTCCAAGTTTATAAATATTTTTCCCTCTGTTTACTCCACCCAACTGAAAATCGGCTCCTCCGAAAACAGAAGCCGTAAACAATTCAGCTCCTTTAAGAAAGTTTCGGTTATTCCAGTTTAGATTTAATTCTGTACCTGTATAACTTGCAGAATTGGTTTTTCCAATCACTTCAACACGAATAAACTTCTTAGGTAAAAGAGTCAAATAGTAATAAGAATCTAAAGTATTCGGAATGGAATCTGACGGTTTAAATTCATTCTTTACAAAACTGAAAGTTCCAAGATTTACAAATCGGTTTAAAGTTAAGTTATGATCTTTTCGATTATACACATCCCCTTTCTTAAAATAAATTGTTCGATCATAAATTCTTGGTTTAAAAGTTTCTGTCGTGTCAATTATAGTGAGATCTTTATATTGCGTGATATTTCTTTTTCTATAAACCGCACTATCATTCGTTAGAGAATAATTAGGATACACAAAGATTTTATCAATCTTGTAAGAAGTCAAGGCTTTTACAGGCGTATCATCTTTTATAACCAATCTGATTCGCACTTCATGATCGCCTTTACTACTGTCAACTTGAGCCAAAATATAATCTGGATTAAAATAGAAATAGCCTTTTTCTTTTAATCGCGCATCGATTCTTTCTCTTTCTGCTTTTATGACATCCAAATCATATGGTTTTCCCACTTTAAGCAGACTCCTTTTATGACTTCTAGCAATAATTTTTGACATTTTTAAAGAGTCGTCAGGAAATGTAACGCTTTTTATAATGTACTGTTTTCTTGGCGTCACAATATATTCTGCAGTTACCCTTTTATTTCGAACAGTTGAATCGGCACTTACGCGGGTTTTAAAATATCCTCTGTTTTCTGTAAAATTTCGCAAAACGGAAGCATTATAATCCAAATCAACTTTACTGAAAAGTACTGGCGGTTCTCCAACTTTATTACGAAGCCAATATCTTGTTCCTTTATCTTTTTTGGGTTGGCCTGCAAGATTATATATCAATAATTTAGGACGAAGTCCGAAGATTTGTTTGTTTGGTTTTGGACGCAATAAACCTTCTAATTCTGTTTCCAAAGCTTTTCGATCTTTCTTTTTCATAATCGAATCTTTGATGGTAACAGAACCGCCTGTATAAAGCAACTCTCCATCGGGAAGGTATTTCGTATTACTGCATCCTAAAACAAAAAACAAGGAAAGCAGCGCGATATACTTTAAATATATATTTCTATGATTAAGTCTTTTGCTCATTTCCTTCAATTGTTTTTTCGTCTTCGTTCTCTTGCAGTTTTCCTTTTTCTTTATCTTCTTTCTTTTTTTGCTTTTCTTTTTCCTTGCGAATTTTTTCTTCTTTTATTAATTCTTTTTCTGCTTCCGTACGATGAAAAAGCTCTCTGAATTTGTTGTAGCTCATTGTAATCACAAAAGCAACTCCTGTCTCGATTACCTGACCTTCTACCGCAACCTGATATTGGTTCTTACGATAGGCACGAACCATATAACGACCGTCTTTTGTTAATTGATAATCTAACGCAACGTCTCCGGCAATATTGGTGCTTTCTTCATTGGCACGTTCTTGTCCTTCAACACCAAAACTGCTTCCAACGGTAATTTTCAGTCGATCATCAAGCAGTTTTTTAGAAACTTCAACATTAAGATCTGTTCTGTTCTGCATCGTTCCTGTTGTATAATCTTCTGTCGATTCTAAATCAAAATTAACTTCAAATCCTTCAATAAGATCTCCTGCCAGATTATTCAATTGCTGCGAAAGTATCTTACTCACACTCTGTCTGGCAAAAGATTCTGCATTTATACCGCCACTTTCACTCGCAAACGGATTTTCGCCCACAAATCTGTTCAATAATAAAAGGGCAAAAACTTGTTTGTTTAATTCTGCTGGATCTTGCTCTAATTGTTTCAGTTTTGCCCGTGTCATATCTACCACATCTGAAGCAACATTATAATTTCCTTCAGGAAGTACAATTCCAAATGAAATTTCAGGTTTCATCAGCTCTCCATTCATTTTCAGTAAAGTCTGAAACGGAAGTTTTTGTTTGTAGGTATTCTGTTCTGCCGGTGTTTTATTCTGTAACTGACTCCCTAACAAATCAATTGGAGCAGTATTTACTTTGTAAATAGCTGTAATATTTAAAGTTGCCATTGTTGGTTCGCCGTTCCAAGTGATGAAACTTCCTTTCTGAATATCAAATTTTCTTTTGATTCCGTTGAAATTCATTTCATAAGCGCCATCCGAAAACTCATATTTCCCCGTCAAAGTTGTTTTTCCCGATTGATCGATTCCGCCGACTAATTCTGCTTCTCCCTTCAAATTCAAATAATCGCCATTAGATTTGTCAATCAGCAATGTCAATTCTGCTTCTTTATTGATCGAAATAGCCACATTAACATCCATTCCTTTCAATTCCGATTGATTCAGTTTGTTCTGCATATCAACCGTTTGTTTCAAGTACAGATTGTCTTCATCAACAAATTCTACAATTCCTTCGCGATCTGCAATTGAAGGATCTGACTGTGGCATTACAACAGTAAAATCGGTTTCTTTATTAATTTTAATAGTTCCATCAACAACTGGACTGTCCAAATTTCCTTTTATATTGAGTTTGGTATCTAAGAATAAATCTCCATAGAACAAATCATTGTCTTTGGCTTTTGAATGAATGGCTCTAAAATCGTCAGCTTCAACCAGCAGATTGAAATTGTATTTGACAAAATCGGGAGATTGAATCATTCCATTTACAAACAGTTCGTTGTCATTTTCATCAAAAAGAGAAAATTTATCAAACGAAATGGTTCCATCATTAAAAGTGATTTTTTCGTTTTTCGTTTTAAAATACGAATTCAATTGTGTCACTCTAAAACCAGCATCATTAAAAATCAATTCTCCATTAACTTTTGGAGCCGAAGCATTTCCTGTCAGTTTAAAATTTCCTGAAAGAAAGCCTTGTCCTTCAGTAATATTCCCCATACTAAAACCTTGAATACTTTTGATATAAAGTTTATTAATCACCACATCAAAATCAAAGTTTCCAGTATCCATCAAATAATCTCCTGTTAACTTTAAATCATTTCCTTCATCGGTCAAGGCAACATTTGCGGCAAGCGTATTAGCAGTTTTATTGTCAACTTTTATTTCTAAGTCACCAACTTTTGAGCCTTTAAAAGTAAAATCATCAATTTTTAAATCGGATGTAAAAGTCGGGTTTGTCATCACGTTTTCAACCAACGCATTTCCGTTTATCAAGCCTTGCATCAACAATTCGTCTTTTTTAACCATATTCATAATGGTTTCGATTTTGAAGTTTACAAAATCTACTTGCAAAGGCGCATTATCTTGCGTTCCTTGTGACTGAATTTTTAACTCGTTTCCGTTATTACTTAAATTGAACTTATTAACATAAAGTCGTTTTTCTCCAAGCTCAATTGCATTTTCAGGATCGACATTCCATTGATCATAATTTAAAATAAAGCTGTCTGGATTCAGTTTTAAAATATTCTTAGAATCTTCTGCTTTAAATTCACCCGCAATAAAATATTGCTGCTTTTGTTTTGCATCTTGAACTTCAAGCGCATAAGTCAGAATATTATTTTGCACATTTCCTGACAAACTTGTTAACGGAATTTTTAAAGAACCGCTTTCAATTGTTGCGACAGAAACCAAATATTCCAGTGCATTTTCTTTGGCTTCAATATTGATTTTTCCGTCAGAAATGGTATTTCCATCATAAACAATTCTCGGAATCGTTCCTTTTACTGTCAAGGAATCAGTCTGATTATTATAATTCCCTTTTATGGTAAAAGGTTCTAATCCAGTTAATTTTGGCAGTAATTTAAAAAGCACAGGATCATTGTCTACTTTGAGCATAAAAGCCAATCTTTGCTCATCTGATTCTGCATTGACTTTCGGGTTTTTAAGGTCAATATATTTGGATAATGATTTTTGAAGTGAGTTTGCCAAAGTCGTCAATTTGTATTTTCCGATCACTTCGGCTTTTAAAAACTGAGACGAAATTTTAATCGAATTACTGTCTTTATCGGCAAAAGCCAAAACATGAATTGAATCTAAAACAATCGGTTCTGCATCTTGCAAAACTTGAATGTTCGAAAGAAAGACTTTTCCATTTAAAAAATCAGGATTACTGTTTGTGATATCCGCATCGACATTTCCGCGCAGTTTCATTGGCCCCGCATGCAGATTCAGTTTTTCTAAATCGGCGATATCCAGATTCAACTTTAGTTTTACGGTCGGATATTTATCTTTTGCATCTCCAGAAGCTATTAAATCGAAATTTAGATTTGGATCTTTCATTCCCGATTTTACAGCAAAAGAACCATTTTCGATATTTCCTTTTAAAGCTAAATCTTTATAGGTGTATCGATTAAAAACCGCTTTCTGTACCAAACCATCAATCGCTGCATTTGCGGTTTTAGGATCTAAACCATTTCCTTTTACTTTCGCTTTAAGCGTAATTTTTCCGATCGAATCGTTTTTAATTAAACGTCCCAAATCGAAATCCAACAGATAAACCTGCGCATCGTATTTTTCTCTTTTTTTAATGCGTTGATCAAATAAGGCATCAACTTTTGCATTTCCGAAACTGCTGGCTAAAGCCATATTGGTTTTAAAATTCTGAGCAGAGCCTGTAAATTTTCCTTGTAAACTTAATTGAGATGGCAGCTGAATATTCTTCGGAATTGTTCCCGCCGGCACAAGCATATTGATGTCTTTTGAAGTCGTCGAAGCTTTTTTAATATCTAGATCATAATAGGCTTTTTGCGCATCTGGCAATCCGGCAATTTCCCCCGAAAGAGAAACTTTTGTAGAACCAATTCCGCTCATTTCAAACTTCGAAATATTCAAATCTTTGACTTTTCCGCTTACACGACTGTCTACATACAAAATGGCATTTGGGGTACTTTTGAATGGGTTTGTATTTTGAAGATCGGGAACAAACAATAAAATGTCTTTGAAACCAATTTTAGATTGCTTTAAATTAGCATCAATACCCAGATTTCCCAAATCTTTCTGAAGAGATTCTAGCGATTTATATTGTGCTTTAATTTTATCCTGAACGAGTGTTTGCGGTGTTTTCAAATATAAATTTTCTAGCGAAGCATTTTTAGGTCCGTAAAAGAAATCGGTTTTGAAAGACTGAATCTCTAAGCCACTTTTTTCGTTTACGGCAAGTGTTTTTATCTTTCCTGAAATCGTATCATTTCCATAATATAATTTCTCGGCTTTAAAATTGAATTTGCTCAAATCTAAATGCGCATAATCTAAACCTCTTGTTTTGGGTTTTGACTGCATATCATCAAATTTGAAAGCGATGTTTTCTAAATTGGTTTCGTTGAGTTTAACCTTCCAACCAGCTTGTTTTATCGCTGTTGTATCTAAATTGGGAGTTTCAATTTGTTTGTCTTTTGTGCCTAATCTCAGATTTCCGCTTAAATTTTTTACTTCGAAAGTATCAAAATCTAAAAGCTGTTTGTTCAAATCAATTTCGTTTACAGCAAGATTTAAATTTCCTAAACGAATGCCTGAATTGAGTTTAGAATCTTTATTGTCATATAAAATATCAATTTTGGACAGGCTTATTTTTTCTAGAACAAGTTTAAAATCTGGCCGTTTCGAAACTGTATCAACCGTCTTAACTGAAACTTCAGCAATTTCCTCTACAACATCCTGATCTAAAACTACTTTTAAACCATTCAAATTAATGTTCGGAATATTAAAATCCATTTTATCAAGATCGAACTTTTTGAATTTGGTGTCAAAATGCGTCAAGTTCACTTTGATATCATTCTTCGAAAAATCGTCTTTAAAATTAAATTTAACCTGATCGAGATTTACTTTTACAACAGATATTTTAAACGGTTTTGCATCAGGATCTTCTACTTTTGGCTCTTTAAATTCGAACGCTTTTATGATATAATCGAAATTGAAAATACCTTCTTTGTTTCTGGAAATATTGGCTTTTACATTTTCTAATGAAATAGAATTAATTTCGAGTTCGCTGCTTACCAATTTAAAAAGATCAACATCAACCTCTAATCGTTTACCAGCCAACAAAGTATCTTTTTTTTGATCTTCAAAATAGAAACCTTCCAGAACTACATCTTTGGGAAATTTGATCGAAATATAATCTAAGGAAACTTTGGTTTTGATCTTACCTTCAAGATAAGTAATCGCTTTGTCTTTAACGAAATTTTGAACTGACGGAACCTGAATTAAGATTATTAAAAGTAATAAAAGTGCAACTATAGAAACCACGCACCATATTAAGATGCGAAGTGTTTTTTTAAGAAAATGAATTGATTTCTTATTCATACGTCAGCAAAACACGATTAGATTAAAGTTGCAGCTTTATAAGACTATAATTATACAGCCTACAAAATTGTGGATTTTAAATCTCAACAATTTACACAATTATCTGCAATTATTCTAAAATTTCACTGATGATAAAGAATCCCGAAGCATTTTTCTACTGGGATTACGTATTACATATGATGAACTTTCATTTACTTCATCCATATTTTGTGCCAGTAAGTTAAACCATGCCAATGACTTAATTGCTAATATTCTATATGGAAACCTATTTGTGATAAAACATTTTCAATCTTGTCATAATCACAAATAGTTGGGAAATCGTATTCTAAAAAAATGCCTTTAATATTGGTCATGTATTTTTGAAAAGCATTTAATACCTATTCTAGACGTTCATAATCTATGACATTTCAGTTCTTAAACCGTCAATTAGGTTTACAGCCCCTTCTTCTATTCCAAATCTACTTTTAGTTAGTAATGGATTTGCTGGATTTTCTTCGTAAGCCCAATCCTTTACGCCAAGTTCTTCAAAACGCTCTTTTATCTTCTGATTATAAAAAGCAGCAATAGTCCGAACCCTACGCTGAATATCTTCTCTAGCTGTGTCATGAGTATTTGCAGCATTTTCGTTAGAATAAATAAATTGCAAATAACCTATTTTAGGCACTCTAAGCAACTTGGTTGCAAGAAAAGTTCGTACTATTAATTCGTAATCATCTGCAATAGATAGTCTTCTTCTATGTCCTCCTATTTGATGATATACTGATTTTCTCCATACCCGAATATGATTTGGAACTCCAACGATATGACGAATTGTTTTTGGGTTAATATTCGCAGAAATAAAGACTTGCATTGATTTCCCCATAACAAGCTGGTTTTCGTATTTGCCATAACCAAAAACGAACTCTCCAGAATAGGTTAAGGAATTCCAGTTCTCATCAATTTCTGCACAATCAGAATACACAAATCCAACTTCTGGATATTTTCTAAATGCTTCAACCATATTAAAAGCACAATCTGGTATAAGATAATCGTCATGATCCAGCTCTGCTAAATAATCTCCATTACACATACATGCAGCGCGATATTTAACCTCGCCAATCAGTCCCCTAGATTTTTCTTTAAAATCATACACTTTTACACGTACGTCATTTGCTGCTATTTCTTCCGCAATTTTTAGCGTTTTTCCGTTATCATTCGAGTCATTTACTATTACCCATTCCCAATTGATGTATGTTTGATTTTTTACTGATTCATACGTTCTTAAAAGTTTTTCACCTGTATTATAAATTGGGGTAAAAAAAGAAATCAAATCATGCGTTTGAAATGATAGAATGTAGTTCATCGCACAGTTATACGCGATTTCGCCAATTTCCTCTTTTTTAGAATCGGGTAAATTTACCCATCTTCTTCTTATGTCTATTGGCAGGCTCATCAGATTGAGATAGCACTCAGGTGAGTTAACCGTAGTTACAATACAGTCAGGATTAAATGAAATAATGCATTTATTAATATCACTATCATCTTTTAAATGCATTACATCTAAATCATTAGATTCAAAACTTCTAATTTTTTTAGACTTAAGATCTGGCTCATCATCTCCAATATAAATAATACGAGGCAACCCTCTTCTCGATTCTAATGCTTTCATTTCTCAACTTAATTTAGAGTTAAAATAAAAATCAAAATTTTACTTTATTTTGTAAAAGCAAATATACAAAAAGCAAGATATTACCTACAGTAAATTAATCTCAGTGTTTTGAGTTTCATAATTTAGTTTTAGAATTTAATATGTGGCAATTTTTCGCCTAAGACATATATTTTTTGCTGTAGTTTTGCTAAGAACTTTTGATACTGTTCTGATTCTGGATTAAAACTTCTATGACGCAAACTTTTTTGAATTTCGTCTACTTCTTTCATTACGGGAACACTATCTTCGGAAACATAGTTTTCACTGAAAAGCTTCCAGATATAATCTATCGCAATCTGATTGGGATGCAGCATATCTTCGTTATAAAAACGATAATCACGAAGTTCGTCCATCATGATTTCGTAAGAAGGAAAATAGTTATGAGTTTTTAAAACTTGATGCAAAGCTGTAAATAAATGCGATTTGCTCAATTGGTTTTCTACGAAACCGTCTTTGATATGACGAACTGGAGAAATCGTGAAAATGAAGTTTATATTCGAATTCAAAGCCTGAATAGATTCAATTGTATTTTGAATACTTTTTTGAATTATTTCTGGCGACAATAATTCTTTTGAAAATTGTTTTTGTGGCACTTTATGGCAATTGGCTACAATTTCGTCTTTTTCAAGATTTCTATAAATCCACGAAGTTCCAAAAGTGATAATAATATGAGTGGCTTCTTTTAATTGTTTGTGAGTTTCTGTTACAGCTTTATTAAGTGTTTCTAATAATTCCTGACGATCAGAATTGCTTAAATCGGAATGAACTTCAAAACTATGCCAGCGTTCGTTATGAAAGAAAACATCTTTTTCTTCGAACCATTCTTGTTTAGAAATTCTGCTAAATATTTTCTCAATAGAAACCGGATTAAAAATAATTCCAAACGGATTTGTTTCATTTTGAAATTTAAAATAATCAAACTTCTCCGCCATGTTTTCTGCAAAACAAGAACCAACAGAAAGTACTTTCGAATCGTAATTGATCGGATTATTACTTTTTGAAATGGGTATTTGGGTTCTGAATTGCATGATTTTTAAATTTAAACACGAATTTCACCAATTTTAACCAATAAAAAAACCAAATACAGAAGTATTTGGTTTTTGTTTAATTTAAAGTGGCAAAATTAATATGTATATAGCATTGTGTAACTTAACTTTGTTCCGTCAAATCGTTTTTGTTCAGTAGGGAAACCATCATTATTATACAAATACGAATATGTAACTTCCTTAGTGGATGAATCTGCAACTGTTGTAACTTTAACCGTATTATTAAGCGTTAAATCGATTCGCCTTATCAAAAGATTCATTCCTAAAATATTAATCATTGGATTCTTTTTTACATCATATTCAAATTGGCTTGTTCCATCTACCTGACCATTCGAAATAGATTGAATCTTTACCACATTACCATTTTTTAAAGTATATTTTTCAGATAAAAAGCTACTTTGACCTATTGGCAAATTCATTCCTTTTCCATCACAAGAAATTGTACCATCTTCATTATAAGTATATTTTATTTCGAAATAATGGGTTTCATTAGGAAATCTTTTAATTTCAGTATTTAATTTCCCATTAAGATAAGTGTATTCTGTTGTCAATGAAAGAACTGTAAAAGATTGAAACTCTTCAACTTTTGTAATTTGATCACCTGTATAAGTATATTTCAATACAAATCCATCGTCATCAGTTGCACTAATTATTTTATTTCCGTCATATTTTATATCTGTTGTATATACTACCTTATTATCAGTATCCATATAAACTATTTTGGTTGGTTTAATATTTTTACTGTCATTAGAATCTGACGAAGATGAATCATCACTTGAACAAGACGTTAATACTAACGTCAAAGCTCCAAAAAGACATAAAATTTTTTTCATTATGATTTGGTTAAATTTGTTATTGAAGCAAACGTAATACAAACAAAAATCAAAACCTTACGGGATTCCATATTGAGAATTCGAATTCGTTTTAACATTTTTCAGCACACTGAAAACAAACAACATACATGTTATTTTTTTTGTAAAAAATCTTTAAAAGAAAAAAAAGAATCTTTCGTTCTCATTTTTTAATTGTAAAATAATCTAAAAAATAGATATAAAAAAAACCAAATACAAAAAGTATTTGGTTTCTATAATTAAAGTATGCTTTTAATTAATAAGTAAACTCAAAAGATTCAGCAGGTGTGATTCCGTCTCTTTGGAAATTAGTAACTTTTGAAAGGAAATTATTTGCATCGTATACGATTTCGCTTTTGTATACTTTTGGTGTTTCATTTGAATAAGATGCTGTATACTTAACAATATTGTTCACAGAACTAAATACAGAACCTTCACCCTCACTATGATCTATTAGCAAATTGAATCCTGCAATGTTTTTGTATGGATTGTTTTTATTGTCATATTCATATTCAGCTGTAAATACACTATCTGATTGTGAATCTGTTTGTACACTTTTAACTAGATTTCCGTTCGCAAAAGTCAACACTTCAGAATAAACACTTTTTGTTTCTATAGTACCATTTACATTGTAGCGCTCTCTTTTTACTGTTCCATCTGCGTTATGCGTAAATACTATTCTGCTATTGTATTCTCCATTAGGGAATTCTGTCGAAAAGCCTTCTGCATATAGAGACTCTGTAAGCTTTCCGTTTGTATATTTATAAGTTGTTATGTCGCTAATAATATCTTTACCGCTTTCAGTATCATAATTAGTTTCTTTTACCACAAGGTTACCATCGTAAGTATAATCAGTTCTTCCTGTTTCATCTTTCATGCTTACAATTTTAGTACCATTGTAAGTTGCTACACGAGTAGAATTCTCTGAAGGATATGCTACACTAGAATATTTAATTGTTTTTGGCAAAATAGCACTTTCTTCTTTATTATCATCACTTGAACAAGATGTTAAAACTAGTGCTAAAGCACCAAAAAGACATAATAATTTTTTCATTTTGATTTGGTTAAAATTCTTAATGGTGCAAACGTAGCATAACCAAATATCAAATCCTTACGGGATTCCACATTAAGAATTCAAATTCGTTTTAACATTTTACAACACACTGAAAACAAACCGAATATAACTTAAATTTCTCGCGAAAAAATATTTAAAAAGTAAAAACAAACATAAAAAAATTGTTTGTTCTCATTTTTTAATTACTCAAAAACCAAAATTATAGATACAAAAAAACACAGACAGAAGTATTTGTTTTTTTAATATAAATATTTTGTTGTACTTGATACTTGTTCTCCCCCGCCTTTATAATAAGTTTTTAAACTTGGATACTCTTTATCATTATATTCATAAGTGTTTTTATCGTAAACAAAATTTGTATTACTTGAAATTGTTAAAATATTATTGCTTGAAGACATCTCATCAGCAATTAATAAATTGACACCTTTAATGTTTTTAAATGGAGAATTTTTATTGTCATACGCATAAATTTGCGTATACATATCAAGTGATGTTTTGGCGTTTACAGTGGTTCTTCTTCTTACATTTCCATTTTTATAGATCAGCATATCATAGGTATCGCTTTCTTTTTCAATATTTGTAAATTGATCTGTATCAAATCTTTGCTCTTTAATTAATGTATCCGATATAAAGGTATATACATTTCTACCTGTAAATTTCCCATTTGGATAATCTATACTAATGCTACTAATAAATTTGCTTGCGGCTAGTTTTCCGTTTTCATAAAAATAAGTTACAACTGTAGTCTTACTTTCTTTACCTTGAACAATCTCATAATACTGTTTTGATTGAATCAATCCTCCTTCGTAAAAAAAGTAAATTTTGTTTTTTTTAGTGGTCATACTTTCAATTTTATCTTCTTTATAAGTGATAAAAGTAGTATCGGACGGAGATCCCGAATAAGTAGTTATAATACTTTTTGGAAATGTATCATCTTTTGCGTCAAGAGAAGAATTTTCATCACTGGTACATGATACTAATAGTAGTGCCAAAACTCCAAAAAGCGGTATTAGTTTTTTCATGATTTATATTGGCTTTTGTGTTTTTTTTAGATTCTGAGATTTCTTAATAAGCATATTCTATTTCGTATTCAATATTCTTGCCACCTCCATCAAATGAAGTATGTCTTGTTGGATATGAAGCCTCATTATAAATATAAGTAGTTAAATAAACCGATGGATTCGGAAATTCAGTTGTTGTTCTTGTAGTTTTTACAATATTGTTAGTCCCAAATCCATCAATTTCGTTTAGTAACAAATTGAAACCTAGTATGTTTTTGAGAGGATTTTTTTTGGAATCGTATTCAAAAACTAATGTTGCGGTTGAAGAGCCAGACTTTTGTTCCTCTTTTATTAGGTTTCCATCTTTATAAGTTAAAGTTCCTTCTCCATCTTTACTTTCAGTTTTCTTTACATTATCAACCGTATAATTAATGTAAGAAACGGTTCCATTGGAATTATGAGTATAAACCACCTTCTCAATAAAATAACCGTCAGGATATTCGGCACTTATCCTTTCTCTAAAAACTCTCGTTTTTAGTTTTCCATTTTCATAACTATACGAAACTTCTTCATTTTTGATTTCTTTTCCATTTTCTATATCAAATTCTTCTTGCTTCACAATTACATCTCCATCATAAGTAAATACTGTTTTTGAATCATCCTTTAGAAGGCTAACTATTTTATTTCCATTATAAGAAGCCGTAGTCTTAGAATTTGTCCCTAACTCGGGAGAAGGATAAATATAAGAAATGTTTTTAGGCAGAGTAGAGTCAATTTCTTCCGAAGAAGATTTCTCATCACTAGAACATGCTGTTAATAACAAAGCTAGAACACCAAATAGCCATAATTGTTTTTTCATAATTGAGAGATTAGTTATACTTTTCAAAAGTAAGAAAGCCAGAAGCATTTGCAACTGGCTTTTTATAATATTAATAAACTTGTTCAAGTATTAATAAAAATATTCAGTTGTGCCTAAACTATCAGATCCTGTATTAACTTCTTTAGTTGGGTATCCTTGATCATTATAGGTAAAAGTGCTATTTCCCCATAAATCACCATCTACTGTATCTGTTAAAATGTTTAATTTAACTCCATTTCCTTCTCCATCAACAAATGCAATTTTATCCATTCCTAAAATATTTTTTGTAGGATTGTTTTTATTGTCATATGTATATTTATGATTCGTTTGATTTGCTGTAATTGCAAGGATTTCACTTACTTCGCCATTTACAAATTTGATTGTTGATGTAACACCTTCACCAGTTTGAGTTTCACTATCTCCAGAATATGACGTAACCAAAATTGTACCATCAGCATTGTACGTATAAACTTCTTTATGTCCCCAATCCATGTTTGGTTCTACTCTAACAAAAGTTGTCAATTTACCTTCGGCATTATAAGAAAAAGTATTTATCTGGTCTATCGTCCCGTCAGGATATTTAAACTCTATTTTAGTGATTAAATCTCCTGTATAAGTATAATACAAGTTTGCATCACCTGTATCGTCTATAGCACTGACAATTTTATTACCATCATATTGATAGTTTGTAGTATATTTTTCTCCATCAGAATTTGTAACAACTGTTTTTTTAAGTAACACATTTGAAGAATCTGAAGAAGAATCATCACTTGAACAAGAAGCTAACAGTAACGTTAAAGCTCCAAAAAGACATAAAATTTTTTTCATTTTGATTTGGTTAAATTTGTTATCGACACAAACTTAATGCAACCAAAAATCAAAACCTTACGGGTTTCCTCATTTGAAACAAACAATACACTTGAAACATTTCTAACATATTGTTTGTAAACAAAATAACCACAACAATTGCCCTATTTTAAAAAAGCAAAAAATGGAAAACACGTACAAATACTTAACTTTTTTCTTATATTTTAATTTATCAAAAAAATTACATTTTTAATAACAAAAAGGAACTTCACAAACTAAAACAATTCCTTATTTTTGCATCTTCCACTTTTTTAAAATCTTTTATGAAATTATTATATACCTACATTATCAGACACAAAATGCTCTTGTTTTTTGCGTTGATAATGGCTACTATCAACATTTGTTTCAGTTTGTCAGACTCCGTAATTACAGGTAAATTAATGCAGGATTGCGGTGTCGGAATTGCAAAATACAAAGGAAACGAAATCGGATTTATAAAATCTTTAGCCTTTTGGCTTGGTCTTTCGCTTGGTGCTGCCATGATTTCCAGAATTACCAAAAATTTTCAAGATTATTTTACCAACGTCGTAATTCAGAGAACCGGTGCGCAAATGTATACTGATGGAATCAAAAAATCTCTTGATCTTCCTTACGCCGAATTTGAAGATCAGCGAAGCGGTGAAACTTTAAGCAAACTGACAAAAGTTAGAATCGATTCAGAAAAACTGATTACACTTTCTATTTCTTTAATTTTCCAGACTATTATCGGA
This sequence comes from Flavobacterium nitrogenifigens, assembly GCF_003254565.1. GTDB lineage: Bacteria > Bacteroidota > Bacteroidia > Flavobacteriales > Flavobacteriaceae > Flavobacterium > Flavobacterium nitrogenifigens. The sequence goes on along the minus strand of NZ_QJRI01000172.1, from coordinate 150,233 downwards.
TTCATTTTCGTAATTGTTTATGTAGCAAGAATCGATTTTAGAATTTCGATTATCTTTTTAATTACAGCGCCAATTATTGCCTTAGTAAGTTTATATTTAGGAAAAAAGATCAAAATTGTTTCTCGAAAAATTGTGAATCAAACCAATGCATTGGCGGGTTCTACTACCGAAAGCTTACGAAATATCGAATTGGTAAAAAGTCTTGGTTTGACCTATCAGGAAGAAAAACGTTTAAACTTAAATACGTTTAAGATTCTTCAATTAGAATTACAGAAAATCAGATTCATTAGAAGTTTAAGTTTTATTCAGGGAACAACAGTACACTTTTTAAGAACTTGCGTTGTTTTTGCTTTGTATTATTTCTTATTTGGAGGAAAAATTATCGTTGGAGATTTATTGACAATGGTATTCTTTACTTTCTTCATTTTTGGACCTTTACAAGAATTAGGGAACTTTATTATTGCTCTAAATGAGACAAAAGTTTCGATGGAAAACTTCAAGCATTTATTGAACGCTCCAAAAGAATTCCGCCCGAAAACGCCAAAACATATTGGCGCCATTCAGAAATTGCTTTTCGAAAATGTTAGTTTCCAGCACAAAACTGCCAAATTTAAAGCGGTTGAAAATATCAATTTCGAAATCAAACAAGGTCAGACTGTTGCCTTTGTTGGTCCATCTGGGTCTGGAAAAACCACTTTAGTAAAATTATTAGTCGGTTTGTATACTCCAGAAGAAGGACAGGTTTTATATAATAATATTGATTCAACTGAAATTGATTTACTTGATTTAAGAAAACAGCTTGGTTTTGTAACGCAAGATGCACAATTATTCTCTGGAACAATTCGCGAGAACTTGTTATTCGTTAAACCCAACGCAACTGACGAAGAACTTTATGATGCGTTAAAACGTGCAAGCTGCGACAAACTTTTAAGACGTGCTGAAGACGGCTTAAACACTACAATCGGTGAAGGCGGAATTAAAGTTTCAGGCGGTGAAAAACAGCGTTTATCTATCGCAAGAGCTATTCTTAGAAATCCGAATTTATTGATTTTTGATGAAGCAACTTCTGCTTTGGACTCTATTACAGAAGAAGAAATTAATGCAACTATTAGAAATATATCAGACAAAAACCGAATCACAGTTTTAATAGCTCACCGTTTATCAACAGTTATGCATGCTGATAGAATTTTTGTTTTGGAACAAGGTAAAATCATTGAGCAAGGCAAACATGATGATTTAATTGTGGAAAAAGGTCTTTATTACGCTATGTGGCGCCAGCAGATTGGGGAGCGTAAGTAGATGCGCGTAAAGAATCTCGCAAAGACGCAGAGTCGCAAAGTTTATTTTTTAAGCTTTGCGACTCTGCTTTTTTATTTAAGTTTTTTAAGTGCTTATTAAAGATTTGAAACCACTCTTTTAATTCCAAATTTGATAATTGGTACGTTAAAGTTAATTAGTAAACCTAACTTCATTTTTGTGATTTTGAGATATGTTAGAACTTGTTTTGCATGAACATCTGTCAATTGTTCGATTGATTTAATTTCTAGAATTACTTTATTCTCAACTATTAAATCTGCTCTAAATCCAATATCCAAATTTATTTGATCCCAGATAACAGGCAACGTTTTTTGTCTTTCAACACTTAATCCTCTTTTAATTAATTCATGAAACAAAATCGCTTCATAAACTGATTCCAATAATCCTGGTCCTAATTTGACATGTATTTTATAACAAACATCAACCACAACAGCTGAAATTTCATTCTCATTCATTCTCATAAAATTAAAGTATAAACTTACAAAAATAAAATTTAAAAACTTTGCGTCTCTGCGACTTTTCGAGATTAAAACACCATCAACTTAACAAAAAAATCTTAACTATTAAATTGACTTAAAAAAAAAGCCACAAAGCTTAAAAAAATAAACTTTGCGACTCTGCGTCTTTGCGAGATTAAAAACACTTTCAACTTAACAAAAAATCTTAAAGATTAAATCAACTTTAAAAAAAAAGTCGCAAAGCTTAAAAAAACAAACTTTGCGACTCTGCGTCTTTGCGAGATTAAAAACACCATCAACTTAACAAAAAATCTTAAAGATTAAATTAACTTAAAAAAAAAGTCGCAAAGCTTAAAAAATAAACTTTGCGACTCTGCGTCTTTGCGAGATCAAAAAAAAATTACTTCAGGAAATCGATAGCTTTAGTAAGCGCCTCGCCAATTCCGTCAACATTTTTACCTCCAGCAGTTGCGAAGAAAGGCTGACCTCCTCCTCCACCTTGGATGTATTTTCCTAATTCACGAACTACTTGTCCTGCGTTTAGGTTTTTCTCAGCTACAATTTCTTTAGAGATATAACAAGTTAACATTGGTTTTCCTTCATGAGCTGTAGCGAAAACAACGAATAAGTTGTTATAAGAACCACCTAATTCATAAGCTAAATCTTTTGCTCCTTCTGGATTTAAGTCTACTTGTTTTGCCAAGAATTGAACTCCGTTGATTTCTTGCAATTCTTTAGCCAAATCAGCTTTCATATTTTTAGCCTTATCTTTTAATAAAGCTTCCAATTGTTTTTTCAATTGAGCATTTTCATCTTGTAAAGCCAAAATAGATTTTACTGGATCTTGAGCATTTTTAAGCGCTTCTTTAATTTCTGCTAAAGAAACAGCCTGAGACTCAAAATACTCTTTTGCTGCTTCACTTGTAATCGCTTCAATTCTTCTAATTCCAGCTGCAACAGCTCCTTCAGAAACAATTTTAAAGTGCCAGATATCAGATGTATTGGCAACGTGCGTTCCTCCACATAATTCAACAGAATCACCAAATTTAATGGTACGAACTAAATCTCCATATTTCTCTCCAAACAAAGCAATAGCTCCATCTTCAAGTGCTTGCTCTTTCGGAATGGCTCTTTTTTCGATTAATGGCAAACTCTCACGAATCCTTGCGTTTACGAAATTTTCTACTTCTACTAATTCTTCATCAGTAACTTTAGCAAAGTGAGAAAAGTCGAAACGTAATGAAGCATTTCTTACCATCGAACCTTTTTGCTCAATGTGAGTTCCTAAAATCTTACGTAAAGCTTGGTGCAACAAGTGCGTAGCCGAGTGATTTGACGAAGTTTTAGCTCTTTGATTTGCATCAACAACCGCGTTAAAAGTTCCCGTAAGGTTTTCTGGTAACGATTTTGCTAAATGTATCGTTTGGTTATTTTCTTTTTTAGTATCAATAATATAAACGATATCTCCGTTTTGAGCTTCTAAATATCCTTTATCTCCCGTTTGTCCTCCGCTTTCTCCATAAAATGGCGTTGCATTGAAAACCAATTGGAAAATTTCTCCGTCTTTTGCACTTTCAACTCTACGATATTTAGTGATTTTTACTTGCTGTGATAATCTGTCATATCCAACAAATTCCTGAATATCATCTTCTACAAGCACATTCCAGTCACCAGCAGTTACTTTAGAGGCTGCACGAGATCTTTCTTTTTGTAATTGTAATTGTTCTTGGAATCCTTCTTCGTCTAATTTCAATCCTCTTTCAGAAAGAATCAAAGCTGTTAAATCAATTGGGAATCCGTAAGTATCATACAATTCAAATGCTTTTTTACCATCAACAGTATCTGTATTGTTATTTGAAATTACAGCATCTAAAAGAACTAATCCTTGATCTAATGTTTTCAAGAATGAATTCTCCTCTTCACGAATTACATTCGAACAAAGTGCTTTCTGCGTTCTGATTTCTGGGAATGATTCTCCCATTTGTTCGCTTAAAGTTTCAACCAATTTAAAAATAAACGGCTCTTTTGTTCCTAAGAAGGTAAATCCGTAACGAATTGCACGACGTAAAATTCTACGAATTACATATCCTGCACCCGTGTTAGAAGGCAACTGACCGTCAGCAATAGCAAAAGCTACCGCACGAACGTGATCTGCTACTACACGAATAGCAATATTCATTTTATTTTGTTCTTCACTAATGCCTGTTACATCATTAGTTGTATATTTTGCTCCAGTAATGGTTTCGATTTCTCTAATTAAAGGCATGAAAACATCAGTATCATAGTTTGATGTTTTTCCTTGTAAAGCCATACACAAACGCTCAAATCCCATTCCGGTATCAACGTGCTGTGCTGGAAGTTTTTCTAAAGATCCATCAGCTTTACGGTTGAATTCCATGAATACATTATTCCAGATTTCAACTACCTGTGGGTGATCATTATTTACTTCTTCTTTACCTGGTTTTAAAGCTTTCTCTTCTTCAGAACGTAAATCAACGTGAATTTCAGAACAAGGTCCGCATGGTCCTTGGTCACCCATTTCCCAGAAATTATCTTTTTTATTTCCTAAAATGATTCGGTCTTCGTCGATTAAAGTTTTCCAGATATCCCAAGCTTCTTGGTCAAAAGGAACGTTATCTTCTTTACTTCCTTCAAAAACAGAAACATAAAGATTCTCTTTTGGAATTTTGTACACTTCTGTCAATAATTCCCAAGCCCAGTTGATCGCTTCTTTTTTGAAGTAATCACCAAAAGACCAGTTTCCTAACATTTCGAACATGGTGTGGTGGTACGTGTCAATACCTACTTCTTCAAGATCGTTGTGTTTTCCTGAAACACGAAGACATTTTTGCGTATCGGCTATTCTTGGACTTTTTGGAGTTCCGTTTCCTAAGAAAAATTCTTTAAACTGGGCCATTCCCGAGTTATTGAACATTAGGGTTGGGTCGTCTTTAAGAACAATAGGAGCTGAAGGAACAATAGTATGCCCTTTACTCTCAAAAAAATCTAAAAATTGTTTACGTACGTCTTGTGATTTCATATTTAAATTAGAAAAATGTGTCAATTTAATGTGTCAATTTGATAACTAGATGATTAGCTAATTTATTCATTTGATGATACGTTAAGTTTTTTATAATGAAATTAAAAAACTTATATTTTAAACAATAAATTGCCTATTTTGCGCATTATCTAATGATAAAATAGCCCCAATATCTAATCATTAATCCTCGTAAAAAAGTGTCGAATAACTGAAACAATTAGCAGTTTTATTCGACTAACTCATTTTACAAGGTGCAAAAATAGCGTATTTTAAAATATGGCGAAAGTAAAATATTATTACGACCCAGAAAATCTGGCTTATACAAAAATAAAAACCAGAAAAAGAATAAAAATAGGTTACGCACTACTGTTTTTACTGGCATCGGCTCTATTTGGTTTTTTAGTTTTTGTTCTTTTAATTAACACCCCTTATTTCGAAACTCCAAAAGATCGTTTACAGGCACGTGAAATTGAAAATTTAAAGCTTCAATATGCCATTTTGAATAAAAAACTGGATGAAATTGATGCCGCCGCAGACGCATTAGAAGAACGTGACAATAATATTTATCGCGTATATTTTAACAAAGCTGAAATTCCAGATTCAATTCGAAAAGCTGGTTTTAGAAGTTCTGATAAATACAAAGCGCTAGAAGGATACAACAATTCTCAATTGGTTTTGAATGCAACAAAAAGAGTTGACAAATTATCGAAGCAGCTGGCAATTCAGTCTAAATCTTTAGACGAAATTTTAAAATTAGCTGGAGCTAAAGAAAATTTATTATTGGCTATTCCTGCCATTCAGCCAGTTCGAAATGAAAATTTAAAGCGTGTCGCGTCAGGTTTTGGATACCGCATTGACCCTTTCACGAAAGTGAGAAAAATGCATAACGGAATGGATTTCACTGCCAATACAGGCGCGCCAATATATGCAACAGGAGATGGCGTTGTAGAAAGAGCTGACAACACTGCCTCTGGATACGGAAACCACGTAGTGATCAGGCATGGTTTTGGATATGAGAGTTTATATGCGCATTTGAGCAAATACAACTGCCGTCCTGGACAACGAGTAAAACGCGGTGATGTGATTGGATATGTTGGAAGCACAGGAAGATCTGAAGGTCCGCATTGCCATTATGAAGTTCATAAAGACGGTAAAGTAGTGAATCCGCTAAATTTTTATTATGGAAATATTTCAGCTGTAGAATATGTGGCAATTTCACAAATGGCAAACCAAGAAAATCAATCATTAGATTAATAGTACAAAAAATACTATTTTTGAAGTAAAATAGAAAAAAACGAACCATGCATATTGAACTTTCTAAAGACAAAAGATATTACAGTATTGGCGAAGTTGCCAAAGCTTTTAATGTCAATGCCTCTTTGATACGATTTTGGGACAGCGAATTTGACATTCTAAAACCTAAAAAAAATGCAAAGGGAAATAGAATGTTCACTCCAGACGATATTACCAATCTTCAATTGATTTATCACTTAGTTAAAGAAAGAGGATTTACACTTGAAGGTGCCAAAACACACTTAAAAGAAGGCCAGAAGAAAACGTTAGATAAATTCGAAATAATACGTAAATTAGAGTCGATAAAAACGCAACTGAACGACATAAAAAACGAATTGTAATTAAAAATAGAAATAAACTTAAATCAAAACAAACATGAAAAAGTGGTTAATCCCTGTAGGAATTATTGTAGCACTTATTGCTATTATCGCATTTTGGTCGATTGGTATTAAAAATACTGCTTTACAACACAGTCAAGCTGTAAATAAAGAATGGGGAAATGTTCAAACGGCTTACCAAAGACGTAATGATCTTATTGGGAATTTAGTAAACACTGTAAAAGGTGCTGCAGATTTTGAAAAAGGAACTTTAACTGCTGTAATCGAAGCTCGTGCAAAAGCTACTTCAGTAACAATTGATCCAAGCAATGTAACTCCTGAGCAATTAGCAGCATTTAACCAAGCTCAAAGCGGAGTAAGTTCATCTTTATCAAGATTATTAGTTTCTGTTGAACAATATCCAACTTTAAAAGCTAATGAGAACTTCTTGAAATTACAAGATGAACTAGCAAGTACTGAAAACCAGATTTTAACTGCTAGAACACGTTTTAACGAAGCGGTACAAGTTTACAACGGATATGTTTTAAAGATTCCAAACAACTGGTTCTTGAGCGAATACAAAGAGAAACCATACTTTGAAGCTTCTACTGGAGCAGATAAACCTGTTGAAGTAAAATTCTAAAGATTTAATATTTTTGATTAACGATTTTAGATTTCAGATTTAATCTGCAATCTAAAATCTACAATCTAAACTCTAAAATAATTTCCATGTCAAAAGTAGAAGATTTTTTAACCAAAGAAGAAGAACAAGAAATTGTTGAAGCTATTCGCACGGCCGAAAATAATACTTCTGGCGAAATTAGAGTACATATAGAAAAAACAACTTCTAAAGTCCATTTTGATAGGGCTTTAGAAGTTTTTCATGAATTGCGAATGGACGAAACTAAACTGAAAAATGGCGTATTGCTCTATTTTGCCGTTGAAGACAAAAATTTTGTGATTTGTGGAGATAAAGGAATTAATGATTTAGTTTCTAATGATTTTTGGGATTGCACCAAAGACATTATGGTGAATCACTTTAAAGCTGGCAATTTTAAACAAGGAATTGTTGACGGCATTTTGAATGCCGGCGAACAGCTTAAAAAATATTTTCCTTCTCAGGAAGATGATGTAAACGAACTATCTAACGAAATCTCAAAAGGATAAATAATGAAAAATTCCAAAATTAAAATCCCAAATTCCAATAGAATTTTTCAGATTACTTTTTTATTTATCGCATTATTTATCAGCAATGCTATTTTTGCGCAATTTGAGATTCCAGCAAAGCCAAGTTTTCAAACTTCTGTTTACGATTACGCTAACATTTTAAGCTCTACGGAAAAAGCGCAATTAGAAGAAAAGCTAATTCGTTACTCCGATTCGACTACCACTCAAATCGTAATTATCACTATTGAAAGCTTAAAAGGAGAAGATGTAAGCCAATTAGCAACAAAATGGGGCCAAACTTGGGGAATTGGAGGAACCAAAGAAGATGATAATGGAGTTGTCATTCTTTTAGCTAAAAATGAGAAGAAAATTGCCATCAATCCAGGGTACGGACTTGAGGATCGTTTAACGGCTGGTATTGGCGGAGCAATTATCAGAAACATCATTATACCGGAATTTAAAGCAGGAAGTTTCTACAACGGTCTTGATAAAGGAACTGATGCCATTATTGATGTTTTTAAAGGAAAATTTAAAGGCGAACGTAAACAAGCAAAAGGACAAGACTTCCCTATTCTTCCATTTATTGTAATTGTTGTAATCGTATTAATTCTACTTTCTCGAAATAAAAGAGGAGGAGGAGGAAATTCTGGCAACAATGGCGGTGGTGGCCCTAGCCTACTTGACGCTATTATTTTAAGTAATCTTGGAAGAAGCAGTGGCGGATTTGGAGGTTTCGGTGGCGGATCATCTGGTGGTGGTTTTGGCGGAGGCGGTGGCTTCGGTGGCGGATTTGGCGGTGGAGGTTTCTCTGGTGGCGGATCTAGCGGAGGCTGGTAATTTATTCTGGTTCTAATTTTCTTTGTTTGAGGTTTCAAGTTTAGGTTTCAATCTTAAAATATCATACATTTACATTTTACAATTTATTAATAGATGTTATCACATAAAGCAAAATACGCCCTTAAGGCCTTACTTTATTTAGCAGAACAAGACGAAAATCACATTTCCAGAACTGTGGAAATAGCTGAGGGAGCTAATATTCCCAAAAAGTTTTTAGAGCAGATTTTGTTAGATCTAAAACGCGGTCGTTTTGTGAGCAGTAAGCAGGGAAAATTTGGCGGATACTATCTAATTAAATCCAAAAATGACATCACTTTGGCAGAAATTCACCGATTATTTGACGGTGCAATTGCACTTTTGCCATGCGCTTCTTTAAATTTTTATGAGCCTTGCTCTGATTGTAAAACCGAGTCAGAATGCAGTCTGCGTCACGGTTTGATGCTTATTAGAGACAAAACTTTGAAGGCTATGGAAGGTATCACAATCGCTTCACTGGTAAAAAAATAAAAAAATATTTTCTAAAGTCTAGTAAATCGATAGAATTAATTATATATATTTGCCAAAAATAATTAACTAATCATTTACAAAATTTTAACTCATGAAAGTACATTCTAGTCAATCAGGTGGACAAAATCTTTTGCAAAAAAAACATAATTATAATTTCACAACTGTGAATACTGTTTCATCTATGATGTGTATGTGTTGGTAAAAAAAATTTAATTTTAAATTCTACTAATCACATATACTTAATATAAAAATGAAAACATCTATAAAAAACATATTTACAATACTTGCAGTTTTAACATTCTCAATCTCATTTGCTCAAAAAATAGACGGGGTTGTTACAACAGATCAAAATATTCCTTTAGAAGCTGCCAACGTGGTAATTAAAGGAACAACTTTTAGTACAATTACAGATTCTGAAGGAAGATTTTCAATCGAATCACAAGGTAAATTACCCCTTACACTTTTAGTTCAATACATTGGTTATAATACTACTGAACTTGAAATTACAGCCATACCAGCTTCGCCATTATTAATCACTTTACGTGAAGAAAATAAACTTGTTGAGGTTGTAGTTTCTTCACGAAGAAGAATAGAAAAAGTACAAGATGTGCCAATTGCAGTTTCTGTTGTTACAGGAAAACAAGCTGAAGCAGCGGGAGCGTTTAACGTAAACCGTATTAAAGAATTGGTTCCTTCTGTGCAATTGTATTCTTCTAATCCTAGAAATACTGGAATCAACATTAGAAGTTTAGGTTCTCCATTCGGACTTACCAATGATGGTATCGATCCTGGAGTTGGTTTCTATGTAGACGGTGTTTACTATGCGCGTCCAGCAGCAACTACTTTAGATTTTATCGATGTAGAACAAATCGAAGTATTGCGCGGACCACAAGGATCTTTATTTGGAAAAAACACAACTTCTGGAGCTTTTAACATTACTTCTCGCAAACCAAGTTTTACAACTGGTGCCGATTTTGAATTAAGCTATGGTAATTATGCATTTTTACAAGCTAAAGCTTCTATAACAGGAGCATTAGGAAAAAAAGTTGCTGGTCGTTTATCTTTTTCAGGAACTCAGCGTGATGGTTTAATTGATAACATTGCGACAGGAAGACCAACCAATACTTTGAACAATCAAGGTTTTAGAGGACAATTATTATGGACTCCTACAGAAAACACAAACATTACTTTTGCAGGAGACCTTACAACACAGCGTCCTGACGGATATGCTCAGGTTGTTGCTGGTGTTGCTCCTACTCAGAGAGCTGCATACCGTCAGTTTGATGCTATTATTAAAGATTTAAATTACCAATTGCCAAGTTTAAATGCCTTTGACCGTAAGATCGATCATGACACTCCTTGGCGTTCTGGACAAGATTTAGGAGGGGTTTCGTTAAACATTGACACCAAAATTGGAGGCGGAACACTTACATCTACAACTGCTTGGCGTTTCTGGAACTGGGATCCGTCAAATGATAGAGATTTTACAGGATTACAGGTTTTAGCTAAATCTCAAAACCCAACAAGACAAACTCAGATTACACAAGAGGTTCGTTATGCTGGACAATTAACATCAAAAATTAGCGGTGTCGGTGGAGTATTTTTTATCGATCAAACATCGCAGACAGATGGTACAGAAGAATCAGGAAATGCACAATGGAGATTCTCTCAAAGCACTACAAGTCCGTTATGGAAAACTCCAGGTCTATTTGAAGGTTACGGAATCCATACTGATGCAAGAATTAGAGCTTCTAGTGCTGCCGTGTTTGGTCAAATTGACTGGGCTGTTACAGAACGTTTCCATATTTTACCAGGTTTGAGATATAACTTTGATAAAAAAGATGCAAGTTATTCTCGTAAAACCTACGGAGGTCTTCAAACTACAGATCCAGCCTTATTGGCTTTGAAAAAATCAGTTTACTCAGATCAGGCATTTGACTCAAATACAGATAACACAGACTTTTCTGGAAACATAACGCTTACTTATAAAGCGTCTGACAAGATTAATATCTATGGTACCTTTGCTAAAAGCTACAAACCTGTTGGAGTTAACGTAGCTGGACTTCCAACAAATTCAGCAGGCCAGCCGATGACTGAACTTGCAGTGGTAAAACCAGAGAAAGTATACCACTATGAAGTTGGCGTGAAAACATCTCCATTTAAAAATTCAATCTTTAACTTAACGTTCTTTAATACTGATATCAAAGATTTTCAAACTAACGTTCAGGCTGCTGAATTGGGTGTAAACCGTGGCTATCTTGCTAATGCAGATAAAGTACGCGTAAGAGGTGCCGAATTGGATGCCAGTTTTGTAATCAACTCACACTTAACAATCAATGGTGCTGCAACTTATACAGATGGTAAATATGTAAAGTTTACAAATGCACCACTTCCGTTGGAAGAAACTGGAGCACCAGTTGCCTTCAAAGATGTTTCTGGAACTGAATTGCCAGGAGCTTCGAGATGGGCTGGTTCTCTTGGAGGTGAGCTTTCTGACAAAGCAAGATTCTTTGGCAATGCTGGAAAAATCTTCTTTGCTGCTGATGGATATGCTCGTTCTGAATTTTCTTCAAGCCCTTCGGCTTCAAAATATTTAGTAGTACAAGGTTATGCCATCTTTAATGCTCGTTTAGGTTTCCGTGCTTCGCAAGGCTTATCTATCCAGATTTGGGGCAGAAACCTTCTAAACAAAGATTACTACGAACAATTATTGCCTGCAGGTGGTAACTCAGGTCAATATGCTGGAGTTCTTGGTGATCAAAGAACTTACGGAGTTACATTTAAGTATTCACTGTAAGCGGTTAGGTTAGTTAGTTTTAGTATTAAAAACGAGATGCATTTTAATGTGTCTCGTTTTTTTTATTTTCACAAAAAAAAATATAAAACAGATTTTAAAATAATTAAGAATGGGATCATTTGTATAAATTCGCAGCCTGAATTTATCGCAATTGAGCCGAAACCTAAAACTTATATTCTCTCTATTCTTTTTTAGCCAGTTAATTACAGGGCAAAATCAAAGAAATATCGACCATCAGACTTTGACTTGGATTCGATACTATAATATTTTTCCATTATCTGAAAAGTGGGCGCTACATTCTGAATTTGATAATCGAAGCTTTGTAAATCCTGTACATGAAAATCTTTTTGTTATACGGTCTCAAGCGCGTTACAGAGCGACTAAAATGATGGATTTTGGTGCTGGATTTGCCTTTTTTAGCGTGAATACTCAAAATCCAAACATTGATCCCGATTTTTCTGTTCCAGAATATCGTGCACAGCAAGACCTTACTCTTATTAATGATATTGTTAAAATCACTTTTCATAACCGTTTTCAGCTCGAAGAACGCTTCATTCAAAAAGCAGACAAAAACGGACTTTTAGATGAATTCTCCTATGCTTTCAGATTTAGGTACCGTTTACAATCCATGTTTACCCTTTGGGAAAAAGAAGGCAGAAGCATAAAGGGAACTATCTCTGATGAAATTTTATTCAATTTCGGAAAAGACAATCGCAGAAATACATTTGATCAAAACCGTTTCTACATTGCTTTACGCTATCATTTCAATCCAAATCTTGGTTTAGAGTTGGGGTATTTAAAAAACTTTCAAAGGCGCGCCAGTGGCATAGATTTCTATGATCGCGATATTATCCGATTTACTGTTTATCATAGAATTAATCGGAAATTTTAGATTTTCTAATAAAAAAAGAGCGAATCAATTTTGATTTGCTCTTTTTTTATTAGTCACTTTATCCCTTAGAACCTTAATATCTTAGCATCTCAGGACCTTTAAAAAGACTAAGATCCTCTCTGTCTCCTTCCTCCTTTTTTGCTTTCCGCAAAGTTTCCAATTTTATAGGCTAAAGAAAACATTACATATCGTTTTAAAACCGTATTTTCTTCATCTCGGATCGAAGTTGGTGAAATAGTTCTTGTTGCGCTTTGATTCTGGTTTAAAACATCATATACTTTCACTTTTGCATATAATTTTTTATCTAAAAATCCGTAAGACAAACTTGTATTCCAAAGGAAGAAATCTTTTTTGAAATCGTCTGAAATATTTGAATTATAAGTATATCCAAAGTCATTTCCGAAGATTAAATTAGCTGGCCAATATGAGGTTGTCTGCAAATTAATTCTGTGAATTACGTTTGAAGTGGCGTCTCTTGAATAATTTTCATATCTCGTTTCGTTATACGATAAACTATAAGATGGCGCAATCGAAAGCACTTCTCCATAATCATAAGAAGCATAAACACTTGGCGTAACGACAACCGATTTGGCATAATACAAAACAGCATTTGTAAATCCTTTATCAAAATTATAATTACCGCTTAAACGTAAACCATATCTGATAGTATGCGCATCTTTTTTAATCTGCTGGTTCCAGTTTCCTCCAAGCGAAGCCGAATAAGTTCCTGAAATATTTACATAAGTCGTATTTCTTTTTCCGCTGTCGTCATATATAGATGTCGAAACGATATCATTGTTATAATAATCTCCTTTAAGGAATAAACTATAGCCAGAACGCGTTCTAAAATCAAAATTCTTAAAATCAATACCCGCTGTACTTTTTTCAATCGGGTTTAGATTCGGATTTCCAATTACACTATTTAACGGATTATTTAAATCTGCAACTAGCATTAATTGCGTTGCCGACGGAAGAGCATTAGAATAATCGTATTTGAAAGTTAAGTTTTTAGAACGGTTGAATTTGTATCGAAGTTGTGCTGTTCCGTAAGGCAGCATATATCTCTTATTCAGATCTGTAGCTTGATTTAAATAAAAAGAATGATTATCAAACTCAACAATCGACGTTCTCGAATTTACATTCAGCGTAAATTTACTTTTCTGCCAAGTAATACCCACTTTTGGCGTAATAGAATTTTGTTTTGATGTAGTATAATTGGTCAACGATAGATTTAAATCTGAATACTCTTGTGAGGCATCATCAAAATTGAATGTTTTTTGATCATTCATAGAACTTTGCCAGTCAAAATCTGTTCCGAAACGTAATCTCAACGAATCTGTTACAGGCTCTGTATATTCTAAGTCAAGTGAATAAGCATCGCTTTTAGAGGTGTTTTTTGCATTCTGGTTTCTTTCATCATTTGGTTTATTATCCTGATAAAAAATAGTCTCCGAAATATTAATTCCGTTCGAATCGTTTTTAGTGTTATTGTTATTAAAAACCACACTTAAATTTCGCGATTGCTTCTTAAAAGTTTTATTGAAGTTAATACTGTTAGCAAAACTTGTATTTGAACTTTCTGTGTGCGATGTTGCCGTACTTTCGTTCAATGCATCGCCATTTTCATTTTCAGAAAAAGTCGAAGAAGACGAATTGCTATTTGATTCGGATAAATTCAATTTAGGAGCAAAAACAATCTGCGTAGTAGGATTGATTTTGTATTCTAATTCAAAATTTACTTTGTTTCCTGTGTTTTCATTTCTGGTTTTAGAATCTGCTTCGGTTAAGATATTTCCTGTTGGCAATAAACTCAGCTGGTTGGATTTGCTTTCGTTTTTGGTTACAGCATTTGTAAAGTTGTAACTGCTCATAAATTCCAAATCTTTTGTCCAGTCATCAGAGTAATTGATTCCGGCAAGAGTAGACTGCGTAATTCCTTTTCCTCCACTGCTCGCACCTTGACTGCCTCCTTTTGAGTTACGTCCGCCTCCCATATTATCAAAAACCTCATCCATAGAAAATCCCGTTGAGTTGATATTGTTTGATGAAGCGAGTACGCTTATTTTTTGCTTATTCTTAAAGAAGTTCATCATTAAACTGCTTTCGTAGCGCTCGTCTGAACCATATCCGCCAAGAACTTTTCCGAAATAGCCTTTATTTTTCTTTTCGTCAATGGTAATATTTATACTCGAATAATCTGAAGTTGATTCTTGTTTTGCCAGTTCTTCTTTTTTGGTTTTAAAATCAGAAACCTGAACTTTTTTGATGATATCAGCTGGAAGATTTTTAATAGCAATAGCTCCATCTTTATCAAAAAATGCTTTTCCGTTGACTAAAACCTGATTGACTTCTCGCCCATTTACTGTAATTTTTCCTGTATTATCTACATCAAAACCAGGCAACTGTTTCAGTAAAGTTTCCACATTTCCATCTGGACGAACTTTATACGAGCCTGCATTAAATTCAAGAGTGTCTTTTTTAATGGTTATTGGTGGTGCTTCGCTTTTAATTACCACTTCATTTAAAACATTGGCATTTTCAAGCAGGTACAATTTACCAAAGTCTTTACTTTCTGTAAGCGCTTTTTGCTCTTCAAAATAAGTTTGATATCCTGTATAATTTACTTTTAAGAAAACTGGCTTATCATACTTTTTAGTATTGATGATAAAATTTCCGTTTTTATCTGTTGTAGCATACTCAATAATGGTCGAATCTTTTACGGCTGTAAAATAAACGGTCGCGAGTTCAAGCGGAAGCTGCGAGTTGATATCAACTACAGTTCCTTTAATAACGATATTGTTTTGGGCATTTGCCGAATATACAAAAGCTAAAAACAATAGTAATGAATAAATTCTGGTCATAAAATTAGGTTAGTTAGATCAGTAAGACTTAAAAAAACGCAAAAGGTTTAATTGTATTTTTTACATTTATTCAAATATAATGCCAATAAAAAAAATGATACTACAATAAAGATAGACACAAAACATAAAAAAGTCCCCTATTCAGGGGACTCTTTTTTTATAATATTTTTTAATAAATCATACATCAAATCTTAAAGGCATGCATTAAATATCCTTTTGATCTGGTAATGGTGATTTAAAATCAGGCACTAATATTGTCGTTTGCAATTTATTTCCCTCAGGTATTTTATCTGAAAGTATTGTATATATAGTATTAACACTTTCTCCATTAACTACAGTTACTGGGACAGCATATTCTGCAACTTTTTCACCCTTATCATCAAAAATGCTAACTAAATGTTTAAGTGGCGCTCCTTGATAAGCGTAATAACCATCAAGGTGAGTTATACCATTATGAGTTTTATCAACATTTGCCATTCCTGAACCGCTACCTCCTTCAAATTTAGTTTGCACTTTAGCACTATAATTCCAATCTTTCAATTCATTAGATAATTGGAAAACTGATATTATACGCCCATTAGTTGGGATTAAAGTAAATGATACAGGTGTATTTATCCCGGCAACCGCATTTATGGTTTGCGCATTAGATATATAATTAACTGCAGGAGATTGAGCTTCCCATTTAATGAATAAATCATTAACAGATAATGTACTAGATTCATTTGTCCAATTACCATAAACGTATTCCTGTACAGTGCTACTAGAATTTGCTGTAACTGATAATCTCGAAACTCCTGTACTAAAATTTCTTATTTCAAATCCATCTGCTGCACTAGTATTATTATCTGCAACAATATTAAAATTAAAAACACTTGCAACTCTAGTTGGATCAATTCCTCCCCCTGTAGTCCAAGGTTGAACTTTAATTACAACAGAATTAACAGTAACAGGAAGTATTCCTCGTTTTACATCTTTCCCAGTAATATTAGTCTTTTCTGAATTAAGAAGAATATTCATTGAAGTTTCTTGAGCAACAATTTCATTATTATTTGCATCATCTTTAGAGCAACTTATTAAGCTAAAAAAAAGCAAACTTAACAGTAATTTTATTTTCATATCTAATTTTTTAGTTCAAACAAATTTCATTTAAAATAATATTAAATGCAAGTCCATTTTTAAAAATTAACAATGTTATTACTCTTCTTTTCACTAACTAATAATCATTCTTTGTTTTTATAAAAAACAAAAAAACGCTCATGAATGTGAGCGATTTTTATTTTGACAATAAGTTATGCCGTTTATTTTTCTCTTATATAAATATCGATTGGAACTCCAGCAAAATCCCATTTCTCTCGAATTTTATTTTCTAAATACCTTTTATAAGGTTCTTTTACATATTGAGGCATATTGGCAAAAAATACAAACTGAGGTGTTTGCGTTGGCAATTGCATACAATATTTAATCTTTACATATTTTCCTTTTGTCGCTGGTGGCGGATACGCTTCAATTACTTTCAACATATACTCGTTGAATTTTGAAGTTGCAATTCTTTGTTTTCTGTTTTCGTAAACTTGAACTGTTGCTTCAAGCGCTTTTAATAAACGTTGTTTCGTTAAAGCAGAAACAAATAAAATTGGCACATCTGTAAATGGCATCAATTCTTTTTTGATTTTCTCTTCGTAATCACGTGTAGACATAGTATCTTTTTCTACTAAATCCCATTTGTTTACCAAGATTACAACACCTTTACGGTTTTTCTCAGCCAACCAGAAAATACTTTGGTCTTGACCTTCAAATCCGCGTGTCGCATCGATAACCAAGATACAGATATCAGCATGCTCAATTGCACGTACAGAACGCATTACAGAATAAAACTCTAAATCTTCTTTTACTTTTGCTTTACGGCGAATTCCTGCTGTATCAACTAAGTTAAATTCGAAACCAAAACGGTCAAATTTAGTATCAATTGCATCACGAGTTGTTCCAGCAATATCAGTAACAATATAACGATCTTTACCAATCAAAGCATTGATAAAACTAGATTTTCCAGCATTCGGGCGTCCTACAACTGCAAAACGAGGCAAATCTTCTTTAACCTCAACTTCTGGTTTCTCTGGGAAAGCTTCAATTAAAGCATCCAACAAATCTCCTGTTCCGCTTCCTGAAATACTTGCAAATGTGAAATAATCTCCTAAACCAAGATTATAAAACTCAATTGCATCTTTCTCACGCATTGCGTTATCTACTTTATTTACAGCCAATAAAACTGGTTTTGTTACTTTACGAAGTAATTTTGCAACAGTTTCATCCATTGGCGTAATTCCTTCTTCAACATCAACCACAAAAATAATAACATCGGCTTCGTCGATAGCAAGCTCTACCTGTTTACGGATTTCACCCTCGAAAACGTCATCAGACCCTCGAACATATCCACCTGTATCAATGACAGAAAACTCTTTTCCGTTCCACTCGCTTTTACCATAGTTTCTATCACGGGTAACCCCAGATACTGAATCTACAATAGCTTCTCTTCTTTGTATCAGCCTATTAAAAAGGGTCGATTTCCCTACATTAGGTCTTCCTACTATCGCAACAATGTTATTACTCATTTTATTGAATTTTAGTCCCGATAGCTATCGGGATTAGATTTAAGATTTCACTTTCTGACTATATAACAATAAATTATAAGTCAAAAATGCCTTATTTAAATTTTTTGCAAAGGTAGTCTTTTTTTTAGTTTGCAGTCACAGTTTTAAGTATTCAGTAAAAAACTAGTAAAAATGAGACTCTAAACTAAAGACTTATTACATTTTCAGCAATTATTTCTTAATGTATTTTTAGTTCTATGTCGCAGTCACAGTTTTCAAACTGAGACTGTAAACTGCGACTGAAAACTATTTTTACTGATTATAACCAAATCGTTTCAGCATATTAGCATTGCTTCTCCAGTTTTTGTTCACTTTTACATAAAGCTCGATGTGAATTTGTTTTCCGAAGAATTTCTCTAAATCAGCTCTTGCATCGGTTCCAACTTTTTTCAAAGCAGCACCTTTATGTCCGATAATAATTCCTTTTTGCGTATCGCGTTCCACCATAATTACCGAACGGATTCTGATAATATTGTCGGTTTCATGAAATTCTTCTGTTACGATTTCTACTGCGTATGGAATTTCTTTAGCGTAATTCAATAAGATTTTCTCACGAATGGTTTCGTTAACAAAGAAACGCTCTGGTTTGTCTGTTAATTGGTCTTTTGGATAATAAGGTGGTGATTCTGGAAGTAATTCGATAATTCTTCCGAAAACTTCTGGAACGTTGAAATTCTGCAATGCCGAAATTGGGAAAATCTCTGCATTTGGCACTTTTTCTTTCCAGAAAGAAACTTGCTGTTCTAATTGTTCTTGGTTTGAATTATCAATTTTATTTAAAAGCAATAAAACCGGAATCTTAGCATGAATGATTTTCTTGAAGAAATCTTCATCTTTAAGGTCCTGCTCGCCTATTTCGACCATGTAGATTAAAATGTCAGCATCTTCAAAAGCCGATTTTACAAAATTCATCATCGATTCCTGCATTTCGTATGCAGGTTTAATGATTCCTGGAGTATCAGATAGAACCAATTGAAAGTCTTCTCCGTTTACAATTCCAAGAATTCTATGACGTGTAGTTTGTGCTTTTGATGTAATGATCGACAATCGTTCTCCAACGAAAGCGTTCATCAATGTTGATTTTCCAACATTTGGATTTCCGATAATATTTACGAAACCTGCTTTATGTGACATTTTTTGCTTTATTTATTTTGCAAAGGTAGTCATATCAACTCAATACAGAAAATAAAACATTTTTTTAAGTTTTCGTTGGATTTCTCAAAAAACGCCGTATCTTTGCACCCGAAACATCGCGGGATAGAGCAGTAGGCAGCTCGTCGGGCTCATAACCCGAAGGTCACAGGTTCGAGTCCTGTTCCCGCTACAAGGTAAAAGACCTATCTTTCTTAAAGATAGGTCTTTTTTTATACCTTTTTTCGACAATAACAAAGTTTTATCTTACATGAACAGAATGATTCGTAAATCTTTTTAAGTTAACTTGATGGGATTCGAACCTTTTTTTAGTATCTCTATAATCAGCGATTAATTTATTTTTCAACATATCTAGAAATTAAAGTCTAACTTTATTTATAAAAAATCTTTACAGAATAAATTATATTAGCACTTTATAAAACTTGTAATATGTTTAATTTCTTCAAAAGAAAAAAGAGAGTCCAGCTCTTTGGATGGGAAAAAGAATTGTTCAAAAACATATTCACATTACTTGGAAATGAATATCGTAATTTTGAAAAACAAATTTCTGAGGGAATAATTGAATCTGTAAGATTTGACAAGGACATTCCTGATTTTATCAGTTTTAAATTAAATGTAGTATTACTTAATAAATTTGAAATAAAAAAAGAGCAACCTTTTACCCTCAGAGGAATTCAGGTTTACGATAAAACATCCTGTCAATATAAACATCTTGAAGTTGAAATTGGTTATGGTCTAATCTTAGGATATTCAGTTTCTGAAATATTAAATTTTAATCCTGATGTAAATAAAATCAAAATTCATTCAGCTTATAAAATCTTTGTAGAAAATGACGATTTTAAAAATATCCTATTCTTGTTCAATCATGAAGAAATCAGCTTATTAAACACTTCCGATATTTATAAAATTGAATTAAATGGGAAAATTTATTATCATTTAAAAGATTTAGAAGATGGTGATTTTATTGGAATAGATACGCAAAAAAATATTTATCTAATCACTCATGATCCTTTTAAAATTGCTTTACAAGATAATGATTTGAATTATTACCTTAATAATTACTAAAACTAATACTTTATGAATCTTTTAGAATTAATTAAATATTTCAGATCAAACGGAAAATATGAAGCCTTTTGTTTGTCAAGATCATTAAATACTAATTCAGAAGCTATAGATATATATATGACTAAGCCTTTTGTCTTAAATAAAGAATTGGCTTTCTTCGAAATAGAAGATACTGAAGGCAAAATTGAATACACATTTAATGGTTTAAAGTATTTTAATCTCTTTGACTTTTATTTTTTTCTTGACGCCATTGAAGAATTAAACAATGATTTTTCTATGAATGATAATTTACTAGCTCAGAAACTATTTAATTATGCAATTCAAGATGCATAAAAACTTCTTACAATATTCAAATTAAAAAAATACTTACATATGAAATTAATTGATTTAATAGACTCATTATTTAATCCTAGAAAACTGAAAAAGTTAATTACTGAGTTAGGATTAAATACTGAATCTGAAGCATTATTAGTATATATGAAGGAGAATTTAAACATGGCAGCCGATATTCAAATTTTTGAAGTTGAGGAGACAGAAGATGAGATGTTTTTTGAAAAAGACGGCATTAAATATATCCAGCTATTTCCAATTGAACATATTCAGAACTTAATTGAGTTTGATTTAAATATGAAAAATAAAGGATTTTCTGAAATACAAGTAGTCGAAAAACTTTTAGAATATAGAAAACATGATGCATAGCGAATAATCTTAATTGATAGTTAGAAAAGTTTCTAGAAAAGCATCAATATCTAATAAAATTAATTTTCTTTAAATCATCTGAAAAATGGTTCGAAAATTGTCCCGTTGGGGCTACTAAAGAAAAACACCACTTCTACAAGTGGTGTTTTTTTCTTTATACCAATTTATTCTATATTTAGCATCAATTACTTTTTAGTTTATCCCCATTATAAACACAGGCTAAAATAACGAAAAACACGCTGCATAAGGAAGATAGCGATCTTATGTTATTCCAAAAGTTCCAACGGTCTTCGAATATATTTCTCATTTGTCTTGCACTTGCGTTTGAGGAACTTGCAAGATCTAACAAATCCAGCTTATTATTAAGAGGAATGTTTACAAACACAGTTACCACAAACACACCAAGTGAATAAAATAGAGTAGCTATAATGAGTAACAGAAACGATTGCTTTTTGTAGTGCAGAAAACTGGTAATTGGGAGCATAATCAACGTTCCAAAAAAACAAATGAAAAATGGTATATTTTGAATCTCTCGATTGATGTTCTGCATGGCATTTAGAAATTCCTTATCGTTTAGTTTTCCCAATCCCAAACTCACCGAAATCGAATATGAAAAGAAAAGCCCAGCCATTAATGCCGTTATTATTGCCGTAATAATTAGTAAAATATTTGATGCTTTCATTTTAATTGGAAATACTAACTGTTCTTTTTAAATATTCATTGGTATCTAGCTGACGAATCATAAAATCTGCAACTTCCTTACGAGCAATTTTTAGATTGAGCTTTTTATAACTTCCGTCAAAACCTATGCGATACGTATTGGTAATTTGGTCATCGGTAAAAGCACTTGGCCTAACAATTGTATAATCCAAATTACTGTCTAAAATATATTTTTCTTGCAATTTATGGTCTTGAAATGCTTTTTTTAGCAACATCCCGAACATAACATGTTTCCAGATAAAATTAAGATTTCCATAGCTTTCGCCCAAGCCGAGCGTCGTTTGGCAAATCAGCCTCTTTGATCCTTTTTTCCTCATCGCCTCAATAATTTTTTTTGTTCCTTCTGCGCGTATTTTGCCTTTTCTACCATCGCCTAAGGCACAAAAAACTGCTTCTTGATTCTGCAACGCATTTTCAACATCATTCAAACTCAAAACATCACCTACATGAATATGAAGGTTAGGATGAGAAATGGTTTGTAGTTTTTGGGGATCACGAACAAAAGCTGTTACTTCATCACCATTTTTTAATGCTTGTTTTACGATTTCAATGCCAACTGTACCTGTGGCTCCAAAGATTATTACTTTCATTTTGTATCAATTTTTAAGATTAGTGGTACAAAATTGCAATAGATAAATGTTCTAAAATAGAATAAAAGCGACAGTGATTATTATTTCTCAAATAATTTTGGAGTTTTACCAGTAAAAGCTTTAAAAACTCTTATAAAATGAGATTGATCTGAGAACCCATTTTCATATACAATGTCGGTATGTTTTTCATAATCTTTAACAGTCAATTGATCCAAGGAGGCTTGAAATTGAATAATCTTAGCAAACTGTTTAGGAGTAAGACCTGTTTCAGTCAGGAATCTTCTCTCAAAGGTGCGAATATTGAACTTTAATTTACTGGCGATCGAACGGATGCTTTCTTGACCTTTTGTTTGAAAGATGTATTCTATGCCTTGCCGTATTTCAAAATCAAGGTTTTCTTTTTTCTTTTCAAAATACCGTAAAAGCAATTTTGATATAATTTCAATTTTATCTTTTGCGCTTTCATTCGATTCCAATTGTTTTTTAAGCCACCTTATATCTTCTTCAGTATCATCAAAGTAATAACAATTATCATTTATGCTCTGAGGTTGTATATCAAAAAATGTCTTCAAAACATAGGGATACAACTGAAAAACGATAATAAGAAATGCGCCCGAAATCTCAAGTTCAATTGGCAGAATGGTTTGTCCGTAGAGAAAAACTCCTGGCATCTTTTTATCATGAGGCTTTACGATCAATCCGTGATCGGTTTGCTGAAACATCAAACCTGGACACCCATCTGCAAAAAAAGGCAATGTTGTATGCATATTTTTATCTTCATTTTCAAACACCCATATGTTTTTCACAAAAAGTGAAATAGAGTCTTCGGGAACAATATTTTGATAGTTCATATTATTGTGATTACCGATTTTATATATCAAATATCTGAAAATTTTCCAAAACTCAAATTTCGAGACATTTACGAAAATCTTCAACTGTCAACAGAAGCAATACCAATAGCAAACTGTATCTATTATTCAGAACTAGCTATTTTGCAATAACCTAAAAAACACACTCGACAGAATTATTTTTTCTCTATCTTCCCAAAATAAATTTTTCTAAAATGAACCACCAGTTTTCAATAAAAAAATTATTTTTATTCAGTTTCATTGTACTAACCAGCTATTTCTTGGTTTCTTTCCATATAAAAAATACAGAACAGAACACTTCTTATAAAACCAAAAAAGTACTGATTTTCTCTAAAACTAATGGCTTCAGACACGAAAGCATTCCTGCCGGAATTGCAGCAATAAAAAAACTGGGACAGGAAAATCATTTTATTGTAGATGCTACTGAAGATTCTCTGGCAATTAATTCAAAAAACTTAAAGCAATATCGAGCTGTTATATTTTTAAGCGCCTCTGGCCATGTTTTAGGCGAAAATCAAAAATTGGCTTTACAAAAATTTATACAAAACGGAAATGGTTTTGTCGGCATTCATTCGGCCACAAACTGCGAACCAGATTGGTCTTGGTACACCCAAATGATCGGCGGAATCTTCGAGGATCATCCTGAACCGCAGAATGCTAAACTTATAATTGTAAATCATGAACATCCATCTACAAAACATCTTCCTGCAATCTGGGAACGAAAAGACGAATGGTACAATTTTAAATATTTAAACTCAAACGTAAATGTGCTTATAAAGATTGACGAATCTTCGTGTAAAGGAGGTAAACATGGCGATAATCATCCCCTGGCATGGTATCACGAGTATGATGGCGGCAGAGCATTTTACACTGCTTTAGGACACAGCCCTGAAAGTTACAATGATCCTCTTTTTGTGCAGCATTTACTTGGAGGAATTACTTATGCTATTGGCAGATAAAAAGATAGCATAAATATCAAGACTTATAAACTTGCCATTTTTAACTTCACATTCTTTCATAGTTCCTTCATACTGAAAATCAAGTTTAGCCATTACGTTTTTACAATTCTTATTTTCTGTCTCAACAAATGCTTCAATTCTGTTAAGTTCTAAATTATCAAAGCCATAATTACAAATTAGCGGTATTGCTTCTTTGATAATTCCATGTCCCCAAAAATCTGGAATTAACCAAAAACCAATTTCTGCTTTTTTATGTTCTTTACTTAAATTATTTAATCCCGCCGCTCCATAGAATGTTTTATTGTCAGCAGAGCAAATAGCAAACCAAATTCCTGTATCGTTTTTTTCAAGGTCAGCAAAGAAAATCATTTGTTCTTTTGTTGCTTCCAATGTTTGAAAACTCACTCCATAATATTGAATAACTTCTGGATGCGAAAGCCCTTTGAAAACATTTTCAAGATCATTATCCGCAAATTGTCGCAGCAAAAGTCTTTCGGTTTTTATGGTTGGAAATTCTTTTTTCATGATTTTTTTTCTGTTTCTGATTATCAGTTTTCGCGATCAAGGCTAAAAATAACTCATTTATTTTCAAACATGTAACTAAATTCAATTTTATTTATTGGTATTCCGAAAGCTGTTTGGTGTCATACCTGTCGATTTTTTAAAAGCATTGTGAAAAGTAGTCTTCGAAGTGAATCCAGATTCTAATCCTATTGCCAGCAGGCTGTAGTTTTCATAATCCGAATCGAGAATCATTTCTTTCACGGCTTCAACCCTATAGTTATTTATGTAATTGGCAAAGTTATCTCCCGTAATCACATTGACGAGTTGTGAAACATATCCCGCACTTATTCCCAGCTCTTCTGCTACTTTTTCTCGGTTTAAATTGCTGTCTTTATAAATTTGATGCTCTTCGCAAAGTATTTCCAATCTCTTAAAATAAGGGTTTTCTTTTGTAAAGATTTCTAAGCCATTTGCGTCATTTCCTCTTTTAATAGGTACTTCTTCAACAAATATTTCATCGTCTAACAAAGTCTTATTATTTAGCAATTCTTCGATTTCAGTTTTATTGTCAGCCAACCTGTATCTGAACACACCATAATATGCCGTGCAATGAATTAAAAATGTAGCAAACAACGCCAAAATCTGCATAACATAAGAAAGATCATATTCAAAAAGCAGCCCTGTCAAAATAACCACCATCCAGGAAAGCATTAATGCATAAACCAAAAACCATAGAAAAGTGATCCATTTTTTTTCCTGCTTATCTTTTGAAAATTTAATAAAACCGAAAGTATAAACAGCCATAAAAGGCATAAATAACAGAACAAGATAAAAATCAAAACTTCCTAAAGTTTCTAGAAAACTTTTAAGAAAGTGCGGAATTGTAAAAATATGTGCGACAGCATCACAGTCATAAAAAACATTTGTAATGGCTGAATATACAAACGGAGCATACAACCAGCGGATCTTTTTCGTATTTCTAATTGGATGGTTTACCTGATGTATAACAAACATAAAAATGAGAACCGGAAAAAGAAATGCCCATTCTACATTATCCAGAAAACGCAGGAAAGGCATACTGCTGTAAAGATCAATTATTTCGAAAACGAGATTGGCAATAAGCACCGAAAGCGCAAATATTGCATAAGCCAGATATCTATTGGCATTACTCTTAAATAGTGGTGATTTTAGAATAATTGCTCCAAGAACTATTCCTTGAAAAATTGCCGTGTTAAAAAAAATAGTAAAGATCAATCTATATAGTGGTTATTTAGTTAGGATGCTGTTTCTGTTTTTTTTTTTAGGTAATTACCTATAATTTTCCATCACGAAACTATACTTAATTGATTTTATTTACTGTTAAAGGAATTACAATTAAAACTAAACAAAATGACAATTAATAAGATCTGAATTACAAATTATCATTCGATTATTCTGTAAAATCTTTAATAGAATTGGTTTATTTCAACGTTTCATGTTCCTAAGAAAAAGTTAAGAAACAGCTGGAAATAAGTACCAATTTATCCACTTTTAAGCTTTTGAGACCTCTGCTAATTTTGCTTTTTTGAATTTTGGTATCAAATAATTCAAAACACTATTTTATGAAAAAAATTTTATTGTTAGCTGTTTTTACAGTTTTAGGATTTGTGAATGTAAATGCCCAAGAAATTAAATTTGGAGCTAAAGCGGGTTTAAACTTTGCAACTATCAGTGAAGATAATACCGAAAATGCTGATTTTGTAACATCATATAATATTGGTGTTATGTCAGAAATTCCATTGTCTGAAAAGTTCTCTTTTCAACCCGAAATAATGTATTCTCGTCAGGGATATAGTTTCAATAATGATATAATTGCTATGAATTATTTGAACATTCCCTTAATGGGAAAATACTATGTAACAAAAGGATTGAGTCTTGAAGCTGGACCGCAAATAGGCTTTTTGCTTTCTGCTAAAAATGAAAAAACAGATATAAAAGATTCGTTTAATACTTTTGATTTTGGTGTTAATTTTGGCTTAGGATACAAACTTGAAAACGGGCTTAATTTTGGTGTAAGATATAATCTGGGATTAACTAACATTAATAATGTAGATAATTCTTCAATTAAAAATAAAAACGGAGTATTTCAAGTATCTGTTGGTTATTTCTTTTTCTAAACCAATAATAATTTAAAAAAACACCACTCTAAAATAAGTGGTGTTTTTTTGTTTCTTTTATCCAAAAGAGCTACGCAAATAAGTACCGATTTATACAGTTTTAAGCTTTTGAAACCTTTTATAATTTTTCTTATGTCAATTTTGGCTTCAAATAATTCAAATCAATTTTTATGAAAAAAAACTATTTATTACTTATCATTCTTTTTACCTTTTTTTCTGCTAATGCTCAAAACGAAATCGAGTCAAATTCTTTTGAGAAAAAAAATGATATTACCATAAATGCAATTGCCGCTTTAGACAAAACTCTAAATGTAAGCTATGAAAGGCATTTAAACAAAAGATCGTCGTTAGGTATTTATTACTTTCATGTATTAACGAATGATACAAGCAATGACATGAATTATTCTATCTCTCCCTATTACAGAAGATATTTTGGTAAAAAATATGCATCTGGTTTTTTTGCTGAAGGATTTGGAATGCTGACTTCTATTGATGGCAAAAAAGTGTACACATCAGAAGACCATTCAACCTATACTGAAAATCCCGATGTTATCGATTTTGCTCTTGGAGCAGGTGGAGGATGGAAATGGGCCAGTAAAAGCGGATTTATTTTTGAAGCAAATGTTGGCTACGGGTTTTTATTGTTTAATGCGAATAAAACAGACCATAATATTGTAGCAAAATTTGGATTGAGTGCTGGATATAGGTTTTAGAATTAATGTTTGAATACTTCCAGTTAGTGAAAAAAGCTTCAGAGAAATCTGAAGCCTTTTTGCTTGAATAAATTCAATCGCACTAATGGTGAAGATTTTACTAGAAAATTCCAGAAATATATTATTCTACATACATTTAATTGTACCGCCATCTACCCTAATAGTAGCTCCGCTAATGTAATTGGCATAAGTACTACAGAGATATGCAACTGCTCCAGCGATTTCCTCAGGTTCTCCAAAACGTCCCGTATCATTTGGAATTAGCTGCTGAACAGCTTTAGATTTTATTTCATTTAAATCTGTCCCCCAATTAAACTTAGGCGCAGCATTTACAAGCCAATCTTCGACCATAGAGTTTATAATTGCTCCAGGAGATACAACATTTGAAGTTATTCCGGTTTCTTTCAATGATCTCGCAAGTGAGATCGAAAGGTTATGTCTTGCTGCAAGGGTCGCATTATAATGTGGCTGTTCCTTAATAGGCTGTATGCCTAGGCCTCCACCAATATGAATAACTCGCCCCCAACCTAATGTTTTCATTTGTGGCACTATACGCTGAATCATTCTTACATATGAAACCACATTGTTGTTATAAATATCAGCCCAATCAGCCGCTGTTGCTTCACCCCAAGATTTATGCGATGTTGCGCCCGCGTTATTAATTAAAATATCAATTTGACCATTTTTTAGCGCTGCAGAAGCAACCTCATCAGCTCCGTTATCGGTGTTAAGATCTCCTAAAGCGATTTCTGCACTTCCCCCATTGTTAATAATTTCCTGACACACAACATTGGCACGATCTTTATTTCTACCATGAACTATAACGGTCGCTCCTTCATTTGCCAACATTTTAACTATTGATTCTCCAAGTCCCGAACTTGAACCCGTTACAAGTACTCTTTTTCCTTTTAATTTTAAATCCATTTTATCTGTAAATTAGTTGTTCTTATTTCTTTTGCAAAGGCGAAATCCCAAATTCTTTTTTATAGGCGTAAGAGAAATGAGACATATTAGCAAAGCCGATTTCTAAGTAGATGTCGCTTGGACGCTGCTTGCAATTTTCTATTAAATATTTTGCTTCAGAAAGCCGTTTTTTAGTCAGCCATCTGCTTGGAGTAATCTTAAACAATTTCGCA
This sequence comes from Flavobacterium nitrogenifigens, assembly GCF_003254565.1. Classification (GTDB taxonomy): domain Bacteria; phylum Bacteroidota; class Bacteroidia; order Flavobacteriales; family Flavobacteriaceae; genus Flavobacterium; species Flavobacterium nitrogenifigens. The sequence continues at coordinate 121,536 of NZ_QJRI01000172.1, read as the reverse complement.
AAATCCCTTTTGAAACCTGACAAACTGCGCCCAGTAAGGAAAGCAAATTTTTCTAACGGAACATTGTATCTATAATGACCATTCATAAACCCTTCCAAATCCAATTTTCCAGGCTCGTTAAATTCAAACAGCATTTGCTTAATTTCAGGATCGATATCTGCAAGTATTAAAACCAGTTCTTTAATTCTAATCCTCAAAATTTCATGATCAACATCTTTTCTTTGGGCATATTCATTTAATAGAGCGACAGATTTTTTCAGCATGTTATTTGCCTCAATAATCTTCACCCCTTCACCATGAAACCTTTCTGATTTAAATCCAAATTCTTTTGAAATTTCTTTAAGCGTATTTTGGTCAAAATGAACCGCTATAGATTTAAATCCGTCAGATTCTGTATGCTTAATTGATTTTGTTAATTGATTCCTTCTAAAGAAGCGGTAATCACCAACAGTAAACGTATATTTCTTATATCCTATCCAAACATCATGTCTGCCACTAATGATATAGCTAAAGATGTGATCGGACACAAAGGCTTCGTTTTCAACGTTCTCTCCCGAATAGAAGTTTTGCATGAGCTTTGGCTCTGAAAGAATTTGATCTTTTTTTGATTCCATTTTCCCTTCATTTTTATCTGATACAAATTTCCCAAATATTTTAATCCGCAAGTTTGTTCAAACGTCCAAATTCATTTATTATCTCTAAAAAAACAGTTCTTAGTAAACTATTTAGCTTTCAAATGCATCCAGCTACTAAACAGAAAAGCTCCAGATTTTTCTGGAGCTTTTTTTAATAAATATACTTTATCGAAATAAAACCCGTTATTTCTTTACAATAATTTAATATCACGTTTTCTTAATAACTGATTTTATATTACTAAATGTTTTATTAAATTCGCAATTCCATAATGAAATCATTTGTTTTCATTCTAAAATTGTGATTTTCACATAAATACCACCAAAAACAACTTTACAACTCTTAAAAACAAATTATATTATAACTACAATTCAACACAATGCTTAAAAAACACAACCCCAAATTTTTATTTTTTACTCTTTTAACATTATTTTTTTCTGTCACTGCATTTTCTCAAAAAAGTGTTTATGCTGGAATTGAAATTGGCCGTCGAGCCATAAAAGTTTCGGTTATTGATGTTAGTAACATCAGAAAAGCCGATTATAAAATCCTTTCTTTCTGGACTGAGAGAATTCCTTTTGCTGACCATATTGACTCTAAAGGTGAGCTTACTCCAGAAGACATCACAAAAACCAGCGTAACGGTTACAAACCAATTGCAAAAAATAAAAGCTGAAAATAAAATTCTTGAAGAAAACATCTTCATTGTAGCAGCTCCAGTATTTGCATCTGCTCGCAACATTGATGTTCTAAAAAACAAAATTGCTATTTTAACTGGTAAACAATTAGAAATTCTAGAAGTTAATGAAGAAGCAAAAACACTTGTAAAAGGTGCAATACCGCCTGTAGATTTTGCTAATGCTTTTCTTCTTGACATTGGTGCTCAAACTACAAAGGGAGGTTATATCGACGAACTTAAAGACGGCAAATTAGAGTTTGTTCCTTTAGAACTTAGTTTCGGAACAATGACTCTTACTGATGCTGTAGAAAAAACGGTGGTAAACAAAAGCCAGGTAAACGATATGTCTACATATCAGGAAAAATCTTTTGATTATAACGTAATTCTGCGCAAAAAGACTAAAGAGCTATTTGATGCAAATCCACCTTTAGCAAAAAAGAATAAACTATACTTATCTGGTGGTGCTGTTTGGGCGTTTTCAACTCTTTTTTATGATGAAACCGTTAATAAAGATCATTACGTTGCTTTAACTCTTCAGGATGTTATTGATTATGATGCTATTCTTAAAAACAACTTTGGCAAGTTTACCAACCTTGCAAAAACTAACAAAGAAGCGGCAAGAGTTTTAAGTACTTACGATCAAAAATATCTGATTTCGGCAAACAATATTCTTGTAACTTGTCTTGAAAGTATTCCAGATCTAGCTTCAAAGAAAGTTTATTTTGCAAAAGAAGGACAGGTAATCTGGTTAATCTCTTACATTGCAGATCGTTCGAAAAAAATAAATACTAATTTCTAAAAAGTATTTTTCAATATTATAAAGCCTCAGAGAAATCTGGGGCTTTTTTACATCTAATTATAACAGTATTTTATATTCCGCTAGGAATATCTGGTCGGTAGAAAAAAATAATTTCGTTTTGCATTGTGTCCTGTAGGGACACCTGATTTGCGAAACATTTAACCAATCAAACGTTCCTAAGGAACGTATAATCATGCTTTATATTTAAATTCTACCTACAAGACGTTCCTACGGAACGTTTAATTGTGATTCCAATTTTATTTCTACCAACGAAACATTCCTAAGGAATGAATTGCTCCAGATTTCTTTAGTTTTTATTTAATCTCAACATAAGATTCTTTAATCTGCATTTCATTAATAATATCTAAAAGCTCCATTTCATCAATTGAAAATAATTGAAGGGCTTGTTCTAAAACATTGATTTCTGTATGGTAACCTTTATCAGCCGATTTTAAAATATTTAAATATTGAGCTGATTGTTTTTTTAGATAACTTATTTTCTCTATTTCTGCCGTTTCCATTCTTTCAATTTTAAATCATTTTCAACAATCCAAGCATCAGAAATACACTCTCAATAATTGGTTATCTTATACGATAACAATTGTTAATATTCCGCTAGGAATATCTCATCGGTAGAAAAAAAATAATTTCGTTTTGCATTGTGTCCTGTAGGGACACCTGATTTTAGGCAAATAAAAAACATGTCCGATTAATCAAACGTTCCTACGGAACGTATAATCACGGTTCATATTTAAATTCTACCTACAAAACGTTCCTACGGAACGTGTATTCGGAATTCAAATTTCATTTCTACCGACGAGACATTCCTACGGAATGAACATAATTTAATGTCGCTCCTCTGGAGCTTTTTGATCATGGGATTTGGATTTTCTACAAATATTTTGTTCCGCTGGAGCATACAAATCTGATTCTATTCCTATGAAATATTTAAAACATAATATTAAACACCAAAAATGCGTAAACCCAAAAGGATTTACGCATTTTTTTTGATGAAACATTATAAAAAACGCCGTTTATCTTCTTCTTCCGCCACCTCCGCCGAAGCCTCCGCCTCCACTAAAGCCACCTCCACCACGAGAACCGCCTCCCATTTGCCCAGCACTTGGTCTTGATGAAGAACTTCCTCCTCTATTAAAATTAGAGTTTGAAGAACTTCCTCTATTAAGATTTGAAGTCCCCGCACTTGGCGATGCACTTTGTCTTGTTCTTCCAGATGCACTGGTATTTCCTGCACGATTGGAGTTTCCTGCAGATGGGCGCGTGCTTGCTGAAGGGCGCGAATTACCTCGATTGGTATTGTATCTGTTATTGGTAGAATTGTCTCGTACGGTAGTAGATCTTGATCTATTATTATTGTAATTATTAAAACTGTTTCTGTTATTAATATATACATTGTTATGTCCGCCATGATAATGCCCGCCATGATAACCATGATGATGGTAGTAATGGTTATGACGATAAATGCCGACTGCCATTACGGTAAAAGCGGCAAAATAAGGCGGATAAAATCCGTAATAATAAGGTGGATAATACGGTACATAAGCTGGTGAATATACATATTGTACAATTGGCACCGTTTCTACCACAACCGCTGTTACGGCTGGCGAACTTTGCACAGGGTCGTCTCCTGCATAGGCAGGATTTGCTGTTTTTGCTGGTGAGGATTTACTTACTGGTTCAATAACATAATCCTTTCCGTACAGCAGTTCATCGCCCACAATCTGCATTTTTACCTTTCCGTTTTTATCTTTATCGACCAAAATAACAGCAACGTCTTGGTTTTCTTTCTTGTTTACAGCAACTTGAAGAATAAAAGTAAACGAATTTCCATTTTTCTTTGTGACTACTTTTATAAAGTCTACTTTTTTATCCAAATCCAAATCCAGATTATTGATTCCTGTTTTCTCCAGATTCAGATTTTTTTCAAATTCCTCAATGGTTTTTGATTTCTGAAACAGAGACATAACGGCATACAAATCAAGATTATCGCCAGGAAGCCCAAGTTCTGGACCATCATTTTCAGATTGGCAAAAAATCAACTGGGCTGACATGATTAATGCAACTGTCAAATATTTTGTAAGTTTCTTTATCATAGTAAGAGTATAAAATATTAATAAGTGGAGTAGAAAATCTTTTTATACTTTCTACTCTGTACCCAGAAATTGTCTAATGCATTTTGGTTTTATCCAATTCGCCAATAAAAGGAATCGCGTTCTGAATTTCAGATCGTATGGTTACTTGCAAATATTGCTCAAGCTGTACAAATTTTGCGGCATTAATTCCGCCAATGGCTTTTACCAGTTTAGAATGCGTTTTGGCTAGGAGTTTCTCAGCTTCTTGATTGTATTTTAGATTTGCCGATGTTAATTCTGTCGCTTTAGCATCGCTCAGTGTGGCATAATTCTTTGCATAATCTTCAAGAATTTGAATCTTCTGCTGACTCAAAGCTTTGCGTTCCGCTTCGTAATTGTCATAAATCGGCTGAAATGCTGTAGCCTGCACATCTGTTAAACCCAAATATTCTTTAACTACATCTGCCTTAGACTTTCCGTAAAGATCTTGGATTAATTTTATCTCATCTACAGAACTTTGAGCAGTGGCATTCAATCCAAAAGCCAATAACAGTACAAATAGTATCTTTTTCATAATCTTTATTTATAAATTACTCTACCAATCCATCAGAAGCACTCATGTCTCTTACGCATACATATTTGCCATCTCTTTTTTCGAAAAAGCTCATATAGTTTCCAGTATTAATTGGTGTTTTGGTAGAATCTGTTACTTTATAATATCCTACTTCTACAACCATATTTCCATCATGAGAAACAAAAACTTCTTTGGTTTCAAATGATATCGTATTGGTGTTATCAGTTAAATCTGATTTCAAAAATTCATATCTCGCCTCTTTACCAATAATTGGTGGCCTGTTCTGATAAAAAGTTATCGCATCGTCTGCATAATACCCTATCTCTTTTAGCTGACCAGCATTGTATGTTGCGGCATATTCATTTTCTTTTGCCTGAATTTGCTTCTTAACTTCCTTTAAGTCAATTACAGTATTTTCGTCCTTTTTTGTATTGCAAGAAATCAATAAAGCACAGAATCCTGCAAGAACCCCTCTTGTAATTATTTTACTTTTCATATATATTTAATTTTCAAGTTGATATTACATTATTCCCTTTTACTAGCAGGCCAAAAAGTGGCTGTTGACTTTAGCAATGATTTTATCAGCATCAATAATAGTATTAGGATCATAAATTTAGATTTGCTTAAACAACAAGATTAATACTCTTCGAATATCTTTTGCAATTCTGCTAAACTTCTCTGTTTCAGCAATGCTACTGATAATAAGATTCTTGATTTTTGCGGATTCAAAGCGTATGAAGCAATAAGTCCTAGTTCATCATCATTGCATTCTACATTACGACTTACAAGTCCAGTTGCAACGCGCGTGCTTCGAACTACGATAATTCCTTTTTTGCTCGCTCTTGCACAAGCGTCTAAAGAAGCTTTGTTCATGTTTCCGTTTCCTACTCCAGCAATTACAATTCCTTTGGCGCCGCGTTCTATTGAAGCATCAATTAAATCTGGTTTCATATCTGCATCTGCATAAATAATATCTACGCGAGGAAAAGTGCTAACGCCTTTCACATCAAATTCTGAGTTTTTTCCAAATTTTTGACTTGGATAATTAAAGAAATCGTTTGTTCCGTAAGAAGTAATACCGATAAGTCCACGAAGCGGAGACATAAAAGTTTGAACGGCCGTTGTACTTACTTTTGTTAATGATTGCGCCGAATGAATCCAGTCATTCATTACCAAAAGCACTCCGCGCCCTTTTGCTTTAGGATCGCCTGCTACTGCAATAGCATTATAAAGATTTAAAGGTCCGTCTGCACTAATTGCTGTTGATGGACGCATTGAACCTACTAGCACTACTGGTTTATCTGTTTTTGTAGTTAGATTTAAAAAAAAGGCCGTTTCTTCCATCGTATCAGTTCCGTGCGTAATTACGAAACCGTCTACATCATTACTATTGGCTAATTCATTAATTCGATTGGCTACTTTCAGCATAATTTCAAAAGACATATCCTGAGATCCAACATTCGCAATTTGCTCGCCTTTTATGTCGGCCACTTTTAAAGCATCTGGAATTGCATTTACCATTGCATCAATGGTAACCTGACCCGAAGTATATCCCGACTGTACTCCAGTTTTAGCAGAACCTGCAATTGTTCCTCCTGTTGCCAAGATTAAAACCTTAGGTTTAGCCTGTCCGAACATGCTGATGTTTAATGACAATATCAGCAGTAAAATTATTTTTTTGTAAAAGTTGATATTTAATTTCATGTTTTTTAATGTTTAAGGTTGAGGTTATTTTTGGCCTGTTAAAGTTGCTGGATCAAGCAGTTTTTTAATTTGATCTTCTGTCAGCAATTTCTTTTCGCGTATAAGTTCCAGAATACCTTTATTGGTTGCCAATGCTTCTTTGGCTAGTTCGGTTGTTTTTTCGTAACCCAAAACAGGATTCAGAGCCGTTACAACACCAACACTTCTATCCATATAATGCGCCAAAACGTCTTTGTTTACCGTAATGCCATCGATACAGTTTTTTCTAAACAATGGCATTGCTTTAAAAAACAATCCTTGCGATTCCATCATGGCAATGGCCTGAACAGGTTCAAAAGCATTTAACTGCAATAAACCAGATTGTGCCGCAATTGTTACCGTAAGATCATTCCCCATTACTTTAAAACACAGTTGGTTCATCAATTCTGGCATAACCGGATTTACTTTTCCTGGCATAATTGAAGATCCTGGCTGAAGCGCAGGCAAATTGATTTCAAAAAAACCTGTACGTGGCCCAGAAGCTAAAATGATCAAATCGCTGCTTATTTTTGCCAGCGCAACTGCCATACTTTTAAGCGTAGAAGAATACATGACAAATCCTTGCTGACTGGTTGTAGCCGCAATAAGATCTTTGCTCATTACTATTGGTTTTCCTGTAATTTTTGCCAGATGTGCTGCTACTTTTTCTGCATAACCAGGAGAAGCTGTAATTCCTGTGCCTATCGCTGTAGCTCCCATATTTTGTTCGCATAGATAAACTTCAGATTTTTTCAAAGCACTAATCTCTGCATCAAGCTGATTTCCGAAAGCATGAAATTCCTGACCTACCGTCATTGGTACAGCATCCTGTCCTTCGGTTCTTCCCATTTTTAAAACATCTTTAAATTCATCACCTTTTTTATGGAAAGCTTTAGCCAAAAGATCGGCTTCTTGAAGCAGTTTGTCATTATGAAGCAGTAATGCCACTTTTATAGCTGTTGGGTACACATCGTTGGTTGATTGCCCCATATTAAGATCATCGTGAGGTTCAATGTATTGATATTCTCCTTTTTTATGTCCGCTCAGTTCCAGTGCAATATTGGCCAAAACTTCGTTCACATTCATATTTGCAGAAGTACCAGCACCTCCTTGGTACAAATCAACCAAAAATTGATCGTGATATTTACCATCAATTACTGCCTGACAAGCTTTTTCTATGGCAGCCAGCCTATCTTTTTTAAGTCGGCCAACATCAGCATTGGCACGTGCCGCAGCTAGTTTGACCATTGCAAAAGCTTTTACATAGTCAGGATAAGATTGCGTAGTCAAGCTACTTATCTGAAAATTTTCTAACGCACGTGCGGTCTGCACACCGTAATAAGCATTTGCTGGGATTTGTTTTTCTCCTAGAAGATCTTTTTCTGTTCGGGTCTGAGCATTAAGACTGCCTAACGACAGTCCGAACAATAGCAGGTATTGTACAGTTTTACACATATTTTCTTTTTTTATTAATTAAAAAACTAAAGGCTTTTACTGATTTCTTTTATAAAATGATTGCGAAAAATTATATCTAAAAGAAAACTGTATTTTATTTATTGAAGTACTCCAACCGTCATTGAAATTTTCGCGGTTACCCCACTGAAATTCCACACCTACCATACAATTTTTCACGGGAGTGTATAAAAGATTTCCCAACACGTACTGTCCCTTTTTAAAAGCTTCATCTGTTTGTCCATCTGAGTTATCGATGTCAATCATAGAATATCCAATTGCAGTACTAAATTTATCACTCCAGTTATGATCTAAGAAAGCAACAACACCCACTAGAGGAAGCGCAACACCTTTTACAGGAGTTACCGGATTGCCAAAATTGTTTTCGATGCCGATGTCTACGGGAGCATCATTCATGTAGTTTTGAATTCCTTCTCCATATACAACCTGGCCTCTAAAAACATCATTTTTACTAAAATTGATATTAGTACTTAAATTAAGTCCCCAGCCTACCGCATCTCCAGACAAATCATACTGATCATTATTCTGATCTTTCCATTCAATTTTTCGAACTATACCAGCTAACTCAACATAGCCCCATTTGGTAGCATGATGGTACTCAGCCGTAAGATCTGGCAACGGAAATCTTGCCTTTACTCCTTGCAGTTCCACACGATTTGCATAATCTCCCTGATCGGCACTTGCTCCAGGTCTTTCTAATGCAATGGTTAAACGGGTATCGCCTTGAATTGGCATATAGCGAATTTGAATATTTCTAAAAAACACCATTCCGGTTGGCCCCCAATATTCTAGCGAATTCGGGAATACGCCAATATCCATAAAAGGGCTCCAAGTTTGACCAGCTCCAAATTTTCCTAATTCAGCATAGGCATGGCGAAGACGAAAAGTAGTTTGTCCTGCATCGACACCTGTACCGAACAATTCGAATTCAAAATGAGTTTTTAATTCGCCAATTCCTGTATCAAAATAATTTTTAAACCCTAATCTAGTTTGACGAACAGAAGCGTAGTAACTGCCATCTGGCCCGTATTGGTCTTTAAAAGCGGGAAGTTTTGTAGGTCTCACCACATCGTACCAATCTGATTGTATCTGATTAAAATTATAACCAATATCGGTCATAATAAATCCGTAGATTTCCATGCTTTTATTCCCTTCATCTTGAGCCTGAACAAAAGTGGAAATGAAGAAACAAATTATGAGGACACTATGCCTCATAGCTGTCATTTGCAAAAACCTTTTTTTCATAATGATTATAGTTTGTTTGTTATGGGATACAACTTTTAATCTGATTTTTGCAGTCCTGGTTTTAAAATAAAAGTCATTTTATTTTAAAAAAAAATCGATTTTTCTCAGTACGAATTTTTATTCACCTTAAAAACTTTTATCTGATCCTAAAAGCTTCTAACAATGGGAATGCAAAAATTTCAACACTTATATTACAGTCTTTTTTTGTTAAAAAAAGAAACAAAACACAGTTTATACCTGATTACCAAACAAATATAACTAATACAACAGCACAAATAGGGTTATTAACCGTTACATTTAACGGTTAAAAATATCAGATTAATAATACTAACATGTTAAAAATTTTCATAAATTTATATCTTCATAAGTATTTGTCCTTTAACATTTTATACGCCCCAGTGACTTTTTTTCGACATTAATAATTTTCAAATAATTTATTATGGAGTCTACAAAAAAAATCCCCTCGGATAAAATCTATAATGAACTGGAGAATGTTTTAAAGTTTTATTCTTTCAAGAACTCAACGCTTTTAAGTAATTTTCTGCGCTATATTGTCACGGAAACCATAGATGAAAGGCAGCAGTTTATAAAAGAATATTCTATCGCTGTAAATGCTTTAAGCAGGCCTTCTCATTTTAATCCTCATGATGACGCCATGGTTCGTATTCATGCAGGACGGTTAAGGAAATTGCTTACTGAATATTATTCTTCTGACGGAAAAGACAATTCGGTTATTATTCACGTCCCAAAAGGCGGTTACGTTCCAGAATTTGTTCATAATAATAAAATGAGATCTCCTGATCTCCCCGTCAGCACCAACAAAACCAGTCCTGTAATTACCGTTTTTCCTTTTAAAACAATTGCCCACCGTCCAGATTTAGAAGCCTTTTCGCAGATTCTTTCTGAAGAAATCAGTGCAGAACTTTCACGTTTTCAGGATATCTCTGTAATAGGTCATTTTTCTTCTGATGTTATAGCAAAAATTAATGAAAATATTCTAGAAGCCGCAAATTTAATCGGAGCAGACTTTATTATCACAGGACATATTCAAATTATCAGTAACAAACTGCAAATCAGAGTCAATTTGATAGACTCATCCTCAGGAAAGTTTATATTGACCAAATTGTTTACACCTGCCACTTTAGATGATGGCATTAGAATTCAAAATGAAATTGTAAAGGATATTGTAGCTTCTATGGGTGGTTATTATGGTATTATTTTTAAAGAAATGATAAAGACTGCACCATCAAAAATAGCAAACAATTCAGTCGTTTTAAAGGCAATCTGCAGTTATCATGAATACCATTGTTCGTATTCTATCGAAAATTATGCTACCGCCTTGTCTAACTTAACTGAAGCTGTAGAATTGGCCCCAAACTATGCAATTGTTTGGGCAATGCTGGGCGAAATGCAGTTGGCCTCTATTGCCTTAGGATTAGACAACTGTAAAAAAACAATCGAAAAAAGCAGTCATTGCATCTCAAAAGCTTTAAATATCGATCCAAATTGCCAGCAGGCTTGGTACGCCTTGGCCATTATAAACTGCTTTAAAAAAGATCAGGATAACTGCCTAGCAGCAGCAGAACAATGCCTCAAAATAAATCCTAATTCTTCTGGTATTGCTTCGGGGATAGGCTGCGTATTGATTTTTGCAGGTTATTTTGAAAAAGGTTTTAATTTATTAGAAAATGCGACCCACATAAATCCCGCACATCCGTGGTGGATTAATGTTGGATATTGTTATTACTATATCCATAAAAAAGAATATCAAAAGTCTTTATATTGGGCAGAAAAAATGGATTTTAACGAGACCATTTGGGATTCTTTGCTTAAAGCTGTGTCTTTATCCCTACTAAGTGAAGACGCGAAAGCCAAAACACACTTAAACAACCTTCTGGAACTACAACCTCAAACAGCAACAGAATTGAAAGAAACCCTTTCTAGTTTCATGTTTTCTGATGAAATCGTTTTTAGAATCATAAACAGCTTGAAAAGAATTGGACTAAAAAATGACTTTTAATCCACAATAGATTTAATAAAAAACTACGCAAAACCTTATAAATAAAAGTTTTGCGTAGTTTTTTATCTAAAAATGCAATTTAGTAGATTGTTTGATATAACTCATTACAAACGAACTCTGTACTTTACTAATATTAGGAATATCCGAAAGCTTTCTGATAAAATCGTTAAACGATTCGGGATCTTTCACCACAACCTTTAGAACATAATCGAAGATTCCTCCTGTTACATATCCTTCAACAACCTCATCGAGTGCCGCAACTTGTCTCGAAAATTCTTCAACCAATTCTAAACGCTGACTGTTTAGAGAAACATTAATAATTACCGTAAAATTTAACCCTACCCTTTTCGGATCAATTATCGCCACATAATCTTTAATATAGCCTTCGTTTTCGAGTTTTTTAATTCTATCATAAACCGAAGTTCTCGACATATTAAGTCTTTCAGTCAAATCTGTAATATCAAATCTTGCATTCTCCTGAAGGATTCGAAGTAACTCTATTTCTTGTTTGCTTAATTCTTGCATCGGATTTTTTCCAGTTAAAGTATAAAAAATAATTCAATTTCGGACAAAACACATAAATAATTACATTTTAAAACATTAAATACATATTTAAATCTAAAATATCGACCTTTATTCTTCATTATATACTTTTGTCTGTACAAAACATATTTCAAGAATAAAAATGAACAAATATATTATCATTGTAGCTTTGGGCGCATTAAGTTTCGGAATGCTTTCTTCTTTTGCTAAAATCGCATACGGAGAAGGTTATTCTCCTGCCGAAATCACTTTGACACAAGCACTTGCAGGAACCCTAATTTTATGGTCGATCGCGATTTTTAAAAACCTAAAAAACGGTCATAAAATGGCTTTAAACTGGAAATTGCTTTTGGCAGGAATCACAATGGGATCTTCTGCTTACACTTATTATTTATCTGTTGCTTATATTCCCGCTTCTTTGGCGATTGTTTTATTAATGCAGATTACGTGGCTTAGCATTTTGGTTGATTGGATATTTTTTAAGAAAAAGCCCAATACAGTTGAGATTGGTTCTGCACTTTTCATCATTTTAGGAACCGTTCTTGCAGGGAATCTTTTAGATCTAAACAATGCTGCTATTTCTTTTACAGGAATCGCTTTGAGCTTATTATCGGCATTGCTTTATACGCTTTATATCGTTTTTACCAGCAAAATTGGCAAAGAAACGCCAATGTTTGAAAAAAGTGCTTTAATGACCAGTGGTTCTGCCATGATTATATTTTTAATCAACTGCGAAGCGATTACCACTAGCACGCATTTAGATTTTGGATTATTGCAATGGGGAACATTTTTGGCCATTTTCGGAACCGTGATTCCGCCAATCTGTTTTACAGTCGGAATGCCTAAAATTGGTTCGAGTTTGAGTTCAGTCTTATTAACGCTAGAATTGCCTGCTGCTGTTTTTTGTGCGCACATTATTTTGGGCGAAAAAGTCACCTTTCTGCAAATTGTCGGCATTGCTATAATGCTTGGCTCAATTGTTTATCTTAATGTTTCGAAAGCTAAAAAAGAAAAAGAAATCCAAAACGAAACCGTAATATGCTAATCAATATAGACGGAAATAATCTCTATGCCGAACATTACAATGAGTTTGAAAATCGCCCTACAATTGTATTTCTTCACGATTCTTTAGGTTGTGTAGAACTTTGGAGAGATTTTCCAAAACAGATTGCTGAGGTTTCTCAATGTAATATTTTAATTTATGATAGATTAGGATATGGGAAATCTGACCCAATGCCGACTTATGTTCGTCCTGTAAATTATCTAGAATTAGAAGCTGACGTTTTAAATACTATTCTAGAAAAGCTAAAAATTGAAAATGCTATTTTATTTGGACACAGCGATGGAGGTTCGATTGCATTGATTGCTGCAAGTAAATATCCGCAACGCATTAAAATGGTTATTTGTGAAGCGGCACATATTTTTGTTGAAGAAATTACGCTTAACGGTATTCGTGAGGCTGTCGTTGCGTATCAAAACACAAACTTACCTGAAAGACTTCAGAAATATCACGGAAACAAAACGGAAACTATTTTTAAAGCTTGGACTGAAACTTGGCTCCGCGTTGATTTTAGAAATTGGAACATTGAAAACCTTCTCCCCAAAATAAAATCTCCGTTGCTATTTATTCAAGGCGAAAAAGATGAATATGGAACTTTAGATCAAGTCAGGAAAACGATAAATGCCGTATCTGGAAAAACTGAAAAATATATCATACCAAACGTTGGACATACTCCACACAAAGAAGCTCCAAAAACTGTTTTAGATAAAATCGCTGCATTTATAGCAGAGAACTACTAAGCCACTTTCTTTGCAACGCGTTTTTTCTTTTCTAATAATATAAGATGATTTTCGGCACATAGAATTTTCTCTGTTGTGCCATTTTTGTGTATCTCAATAAGATAATGAAAATCACTTTCTTTTGAAGTCGATTTTATTATAAGCCCCTTTTTAAAAACCATTTTTCTTTCGATAATAGTTCCCTTGTAAGATATCCCACTCAATGCTGTGTAGGAAACATCTTGTCCTTTTACAAATTTCATTGTTTTAGCCGTTTGTTCCTAATATTTGCTAATACTTCTAAATTTGAAAAACCAATGTTAAGGGGGGAAATCAGTTTTTCTCTTTCGGCGAATGTATAAAGTTTCAACAATCTACAAACCCGTATTTATACCTGTTTTTTGAATTTTAAATATAGTTATTTTTTTAATGTAAAAATAACCTTCCAAAAAAAATTAATACAATTTAGAACAGCTTATTTGGCTAATTTTCTAACATGAATTCTTGGTATTGAAAGAATGGCTTTTCGCTCTAAAAAACTAAAATTCAGCAGTGTTAATATCAAATCAAGAAAAAATACCAAACACATGCCAAAACGATATTGGAGAAACCTGACGAAGAAAATCCCTAATCTTAAAAACAAAAGATAAGTTTATTTACTTTTCCTCAGCGCATCCAGCAATTCAACCATATCCACCACAGCATAAGTTGAGCAATAATCTGAAACGGCATAAGGCAGAATCAAACTGTTATTATGAATAATCGCGCCGCAAGAATATACTACATTGGGCACATAGCCTTCTCGTTCATCTTCCGAAGGCGAAAGCAAAGGTTCAGTCAATCTTCCTATTTCTTTAGACGGATCATCTAAATCAAATAATGAAGCACCAATACAGTAACGTCTCATTGTACCAACTCCATGGGTAATAACAAGCCAGCCTTCTTCTGTCCATAATGGAGAACCGCAATTTCCTATCTGGGTCAATTCCCAAGTAAATTTAGGCTTTTGCAAAAGAATTGGCGTATTCCATTGCGTTACACGATCAGAATACATAATATAATTATTCACACCATCAATTCTCGCCAGCATAGCATATTTGCCTTTTATTTTTCGAGGAAATAAAGCCAGGTTTTTATTCTGCGCTCCTTCTCCGTGAAGTGGCATAACTCTAAAACTATAAAAATCTTCGGTTGAGATTAATTTAGGAAGGATTGTATGGCCGTTATAAGCTGTATAAGTTGCCATAACGCGATCAGAACCGTTATCATCAACAAAACGCACAAAACGTGCATCTTCTATTCCTCGGCTTTCAGAATCAGAAATAGGAAAAATGACGCGTTCTGTTATATCTGAATCATGTTTGAACTGCAAATCGTAAAAAGAATTCGCCAGCCACAATATTTCTTCCAGCGCAACTTTTCTCTCTTCTCTAATTAAAGGATCTTTTAAAGCTTCAATAAGCGTGTTTTTCAGCACAGCAAATTCAAACTCCTCAGGAAGATCCTGCATAATCTGAGCGATATATTTATCAGTTGTATGCATCTCATACAACTTAGTTAAAAACCGCTCTTTATTAAATAATGTTTTATGTTCGATTTCTGCCTGATCAATATGATTTCCTATCTTCATAATGTGCAGATTATTGTCACGGTCTAAAATGGCTCTTCTAAAAACAATCGACGAAATATGGCCTTCGCCCGTTGCACGAAAAGAAATAATAACACGTTTTTCTCCCATTTCCAGCCCCGTCTGATCAAAATCTTCAACAATTGAAGGGTTAAAAATCGCCGCCGATTCTATGGCATATTCCATTGTACAATAAGATCCAATAAGCATTTTTCGGTCTAGAGACATGGCCTCATAATCGATCTCCATTCCTTCAATTATAGGACGAATTCTTTCGCAGTGTCTAAAAAATACAGCCGAGATATTTCGATGTCTTCTGGCAAATTCGCGAAGTGTCTGCTCCAAAGTCTGCAGTACTTGTTTCTCATCCAGCATCATTATTCGAAGCACCATTTGCTGGGTCCTTTCCTGCCCATTCATAAAATATCGGGCAACAACTCTTTTAGAATCTGGCAACAACTTTACATTTTTTCGAACAACGGATACTCGCATAACTGGAAATTTTATGACAACATCATTAAAGGAATCATTTATTACACAACAAGTTAGTGAATTTTGTTAAAGAAAAAAACTTAATTTTTTATTAAACTTTGAATTGGCATATAATCAAAGGTTTTATTCGTACCTATTTCATCAAAACTTTTTTCATAATTTCGTCTTTAAACCAGCAGTTTAAAACCATGAAGAATAAAGTTAAACTTTTGAGAGAAGAAAAAAACATGACTCAAAATGAACTTGCCGAAAAATCGGGTCTTTCATTGCGAACCATTCAGAGAATTGAAGCTGGAAATATTCTCAAAGGTTTTACCCTAAAAACTATTGCTGAAGCTCTTCAAACCGATCCTGAAAACCTCATCGTTAAAAAAGAAAATGCTCAAATTGACAGAGCCAAACTCATTAATCTTTCTGTTTTATCTGGGCTTATTATTCCGTTTGGGAGCATCATTTTTCCTTTAATTTTAACCTACAAAACTAAAGATGAAACAAACAAAGAATTAGGAAAACAAATTGCAAGTGTTCAAATTGTCTTAAGCCTTGTGATTTCTCTTTTAATGATTTTAAGTCCGTTTATCCAAAAAATATTTACTTTAAAATTTCCTCTTTTTATTATTCCTTTAATTGCATATTTGGGCTTAAAACTCCTGATTGTTTTTCTAAACGGAATCAGTTTAAACCAAAAACAAGAGTTATCTATAAAACTGAAAAACAACTTCTTATAATTCAAGTCATAAAAATGGCGTAAAACTGTCGTATTGTTTTTGCACGAAAATCGAAATCGAAATCCGAATCTTGCAGAAAAAACAGACCATGAAATTATTTAAGAAAATTGCAACCGTATTTTTAGTTAGTATCATTTTGTTCCTGCTCGGAGGATATTTTTATTTTCAAAAGAAATTCACCCCGCCAGAAAACTATTTAAATGTTTCAGGAGTTGCAGAAAATATTCCAGCAAAATGGATTTCGAGCAACGGCAACTCCCATTCTGCTCTACTTTTACCTGTTAAAATAAAAGGAGTTAATCACACATTCTACATGCAATTTGATTCGGGTTCGCCTATTACCGTTTTTTACAAAAAATCATTAGAATCTATCGCAGCAAAATTTCAAAATCAACTGATAATTGGCAATGAAAACTCCACGATTTCTACTGCTTTCACAATTGGAAAAATGAATATATCTTCAGATAATTTTGAAGTTTTGAATTATGGTGAAAAAATCAATTTTGATGATTTAAAAGCCGTGAACATAATCGGTACAATCGGAACCGATTTATTAGAAAAACGTGTTACTGTTTTAGATTTCAAGAACAATCAATGTTCATTCATCGAAAAAATCAAAGAAGATGATTTCACCGATTTTGAATTCAAAAAACGTAAAATACTCATTCCTTCCGTTATCGAAAATGAAAAACTAAAACTGCTATACGATTCTGGAACTAGCGGTTATGAACTCATTACAACAAAAGAAATCTGGCAGCAATACCGCAATAAAAACAGTAAGATAAAAACCGAAAAAGGAAATTCGTGGGGAAATACTTTGAGTGTGTATTCCGCTTCCGCGAAAAAGAAAATACAATTTGGAAAAATAACATTGAACCTTTCTGAAGTTACTTATATCGAAGGCACTTCAGATCTTCAAAAATTCTTGATGAAACGTTCTGGAATGCAGGGAATGATTGGCAACAAACTTTTCCTGAACCACAAATTGATTCTAGACTGCAAAAACGAAAAATTCAAATTGGAATAAAAAGTAAAATTCTATAATATTAAGTGTTTTTAAGAATTGATTTCAATGATGTTTTTAACGCTCTCAATAAAAGTTTCGGTATCTTTAATTTCTTGTTTTATCAATTGATAATGGTCAGATAAATTGTGCTGTTCCATCATATCTTTTTTCAAATATTTAATCATCGAATCTAGACTTCGTGTGTCTTTTTGATCTTGTCTTTTTAATTCGCGCTGTTTGCTTTCCAGATATTTTAAAGTCTCTGCTAACTTCTGAACGTTTAATTTTCCCAACCTTTTATTTTTAATAGTGATAAAAATAATAGCTGGAAATGCGAAAATTCAATATGCTCCAAAAACCAATATCATTTGAATTTAACTCCATTCCCAGCCATTATTATTGGTACTTACGAATAAATCGATTACTTGGATTTCAGAAAATTCATATTTTTTCTATAATATTTCAGTTTAAAAACCAAACGATTGTTTTACAGCGTTTTACATTAAAAACATAAAAAATGAAGCCAAATTATTCAGTAAAAATCACAACTTTCAGATTCTCAAAACATTACCTAAAATCATCTAAAATTGTGAATATCTATTTGAAGATTTAACTATTATTTCTGCTGTAAAATTTATCTTTGGCATCCTTAAAATTTAAAAAGAGATGAGCGCAACTTGGTACGAATGCAAAGTAAAATATAGAAAGACAGATGAAACTGGAGGACAAAAAGTTTTAACCGAGCCTTATTTGGTCGATGCTTTGTCTTATACAGAAGCTGAAAAAAGAATGACTGAGGAAATGGCCGCTTATACTAGTGAAGAATTTAAAATCACGGCGATCAAAGTGGCAAATTATGCCGAAATTCATCCTTTTGAAAATGCAGACAGATGGTTTAAATCTAAAATCACTTTAATCGCTTATGATGAAGAAAGCGGTAAAGAAAGAAAAACAAGCATGTATATGTTAGTTCAGGCAAATGATGTTCGTGAAGCTTATGACAATACACTTCACATAATGAAAAATACAATGGGCGAATATTCTATTCCTGCTATTACAGAAACCCCAATTATGGATGTTTTCCCTTATTTCAGCGGTGAAGAAGGCGAAACAGAAATGCTGGAAAGATTTAATGCATTGAAAGCTTCTAAACCAGAAAAGCCAGAAGCAGAAATTATCGACCACATGGAATTTGAAACTGTCGAGGAATAAGACCTTTCGATCAAAGATATTTTCTGAAAATTTGAAAATAAAAAAAGCAAAATAGATTTCTATTTTGCTTTTTTTATTTTTAAGCTATTTCAATAAAGCATTTTTGCCAATGGCGTCACTGCCGAAGCTGATTTGGGCAATAAGGATGTAAGTGCATCAAATTGTGTTGGGCTGATATTCTTTTTCATTTTGGATATAAAAGATTCTCTAGTGGTGGTCATTTTAGAAGTATAACCTGCCTTGTCAGTAGCCATTGTAGGCAAAATATTCTTCTTTTTGTTTAGAGTTTCATTTACCAATGAATTTACAATCGGTTTTTGAGCATCTGTTAATTTCAATTTTGGAGATAGTACCCCCATAACCTGATTCGCTAAACTAGCAACATCAAAACCGGGTACTGCCGCTGTCGACGCCTTACTCGCCGCTTTTGTAACATCTCCTATACTTTGTGCATTTGTAAATGAAATTGTCCCTAAAAAGACAACTAAAATCAATAATTTCTTTTTCATGGTATTTTCTTTTAAAGTTATTTGCTTGATAATAAAGGTAATAAAAATGTTCATCCAACTAACATTTCAATAACATAATTATCTAAAAACCCGCACTTTACATTATTACGCTAACCCCATTTGGAGTAATTTATTTTTATTCAACACATAGAAACATAGATTCTACGTGTCGAAAAGAGTTTAAAAAAGAAACTAGTTTCTAACACATAGTCAACTATGTTTGTTTAAAACAAGTGAAACGCCTTTTTTAAACATTCTAAATCTATGTTTCTATGTGTTTAATTAATTGCGCCCAACTGGTATTTTATGAAATGTTCTAAACATTCAAAAATCAAAATAAGTCCTATCTTAGCTACAGAATTACGTGTTGATTTGAAACTACTTACACCACAAAACCAAACAAGCCTAAGAAACCAAAATCTACATGAACAAAAGAACACTTATTTTAATTGGGTTTATCATTTTAAAATTTGCACTTCAATGTATTTTAGTGAGTCCCGAATACGATTTGCAACGCGATGAATATCTGCATCTGGATCAAGCGCATCATTTGGCTTGGGGCTATTTGTCTGTTCCGCCCGTTACTTCTTGGTTTTCGTATATTATTTATCTACTCGGAAATTCAGTTTTCTGGATCAAGTTCTTCCCTGCCCTATTTGGCGCTTTGACGCTTTTGGTGGTCTGGAAAACTATAGAACTTTTAAAAGGCAATCTTTACGCTTTAATATTAGGTGCTTTATGTGTTTTGCTTTCTTGTCTTCTTCGTCTCAACACACTATATCAGCCCAATTCTTTTGATGTTTTATGTTGGACTGCATTTTATTATTTTCTGATACAATACATTACTTCAGAAAACACAAAATGGATTTATTTCGCTGGAATAACTTTCGCCTTGGGTTTCCTGAACAAGTACAATATCGTATTTTTGTTCCTCGGATTAGTTCCCGCTATTTTACTTTCTAAACAACGAAAAATACTGGCAAAAAAAGAGTTTTATTTCGCCTTGATTTTAGGATTAATACTAATTCTTCCAAATCTCTATTGGCAGTATAGCAACCATTTTCCTATTGTGCATCATATGAAGGAATTGGCCGAAACGCAATTGGTTAATGTAGATCGAGCCAATTTTCTTAAAGAACAGATTCTCTTTTTTATCGGCGGATTACTGGTGATTTTAGCTGGACTTTATGCCGTTTTATTTTACCAACCTTTCAAAAAGTACCAGTTGTTTTTTGCAACCTTTGTTTTCACGCTTTTGATTTTTATTTACTTCAAAGCCAAAGCTTATTATGCAATTGGATTATATCCAATATACATTGCTTTTGGAGCTGTTTTTTTATCGGAAATTTTAAACAACGGATGGAAACGTTTTCTAAAGCCTGTTTTTATCTTACTTCCGTTATTGTTTTTTATTCCGATGTACAACATTGCTTTTCCAAATAAAAGTCCAGAATATATGGTAGCGCATTCAGAGAAATATAAAAAAATGGGAATGCTTCGCTGGGAAGACGGAAAAGACCATCATTTGCCTCAAGATTTTGCTGATATGCTGGGCTGGAAAGAATTGGCCAGAAAAACAGATTCTCTTTACGATTTAATGCCCAACCAAAAAGAAACTATCGTGCTCTGCGATAATTACGGACAAGCGGGAGCCATCAATTTTTATTCTAAAAAAGGAATAAAAGCGGTTTCTTTCAACGCCGATTATCTCAATTGGTTTGATCTTAGTATTCAGTACAAAAACCTGATTCGCGTTAAGGAATTTGACGAAAACAATGAGGAGCTTAAAGAAACAAGTCCGTATTTTGAAACGTCTGCTATTGGCGGTCAGATAAAAAATCAATACGCCAGAGAATACGGAACTACAATTTTTGTTTTCAAAAAAGCTAAAATCGATATCAACAAGAGATTAGAACAGGAAATCAACGAAGAAAAAAGCGATATTATAAATGATTAATTTCAAAGACATATCTTATTTAAAAACAGGAAACCTTAAACAGCAAACCGCCTTTCATATTTTGACCAAACATCAAATTTTGGAAAATCTTGCAGATTTTGATCCTATTTTGGTTGGCACAATTCCGATAAATATTGATATTGAAAATAGCGATTTGGATATTGTTTGTTATTGGCAAAACAAATCTGTTTTTATTGAAAGAATTAAATGTTTATTCGAAAACAAAAACCATTTTTCGATTCGAGAAATTATAATTGACAATCAAGAATCTATTGTGGCAAACTTCTTTATTGAGACTTTTGAAATCGAAATCTTTGGACAAAATATTCCAACAGAACTTCAAAATGGCTACAGACACATGCTTATTGAAGACCAGATTCTTCGTTCTAGAGACGAAAACTTTAGATTAGAGATCATAAAACTAAAAGAAAGCGGTATAAAAACCGAACCTGCATTTGGCTTGCTACTAGGCTTAAACGGAAACGTTTACCAAGAATTATTGGATTATAAAATCTAAGAAAAGTCGTCTTTTATAAAAATTATAAAAAATAAAGTACTAAAATTATTTGCATAACCGTATTTAGTGTGTATCTTTGCACCCGAAACATCGCGGGATAGAGCAGTAGGCAGCTCGTCGGGCTCATAACCCGAAGGTCACAGGTTCGAGTCCTGTTCCCGCTACTAAGACGAAAAGCTTCAGATTCCTCTGAAGCTTTTTTGTATATGATATTTTATATTCACGAGCGAGACGCTGGTACCAGTAACGAAAAATACAACAAATTACTATTTTACTTCCAATTCTGTTTCGGTATGCATCACACACCCCCATTTGTTATTTTCTTTTACCCAAGTAGAAGTACAAACACATTTTATAGGCGCCTTTTCACTTTGATCTACTATTTCAAAATCGAGATGATATCCTATTACAGCAGTATTTTCGGCAATTAGCTTTTCTTTTACACCATAGATGTTCAGCACTTTTATTTTATTGGTCTGTCCAGAGTCAAACATATTTTTGAAATCAGCTTCGCTGATACTTTGAATACCGTTTTTTCCAGCAACTATGCAAGGAAACAGTGTCAGATTTCTTACCGTTTCATAGTTATTGTTTTCAACTCCGTGCCAGTATTTTTTTTCCAATTCTATAATTTGTTCTTCCATATTATCTTGTTGTTAATTAGACATTTCACAAATTTCACATTAATATTGAAATAAAGCCGCTCTTTTAACATAGATTTAATTCAAGCTACTTACTTACAAATCTGGTTTTGGCCCTTTTGAAATGATGGATCTCATCACGCCAGGAAACCATCTTTGCAACCATACGGCTAGTTTGCCATGACTTGTAAAAATGTAATTTCTCTTTCTTTTCAAAATAGCGCTTACCATCACTTTAGCAGCTTTATCAGTAGGCCACATTAAATTTGATGGTCGTGGATCTGACTGTTCGGGATGCCAGATTCCGTCATTATCAATTCGCGCAATTTCAGAAACTACAAATCCGGGATGCATCGTAGTACAACTCACGCCTGTCCCCATTAATTCAATCTGCAAAGTTTGGCCAATAGAGTTTACAGCTGCTTTTGAAGCACCGTATGCACCCACATTAGGATTAGGGAGATAAGCTCCAACACTTCCAACCAAACCAATTCGTCCTTTGTTTTTCTTTAAATGTGGGAGTGCATATTTTACCGTTAGAGCCAATCCTGTCACATTGCCCTGCAATTGCCTGTTCCAATCTTTGGCTGTTAGGTTTTCGACACTTCCGAAAACGCCAAAACCAGCATTGGCTACAACCACATCCAAACGCCCCCACTCTTTAATAATTTGTTGGACTGCATTTTCAATAGAGGTTTCTTCCATTATGTCACACGGAATTACTAATGCTTCTCCACCTGAATCCATAATAGCATCCGCAACTTCATCCAACAGTTCTTTACGTCTTGCGGAAAGAACCACTTTATATCCTAATCTTACCCATTCAAAGGCCATCGATTTTCCAATGCCAGATGAAGCACCTGTTATCCATATCACTTCTTCTTTTGCTTTTGTCATTTTGAATCAATTTTAATTAGTATAGTTATTTCTAAGTTGCGATAGTCTTTATAATCCTAATTTCATATCAAATATTTTTTGCTCTTTGGTCTCGTTAAAACCAATTCTATTGTAAAAAATATGAGTTTCTTTGCGAACCGCATTGCATCTTACTCTGATTTTAGTGCTTTTTCTAGTGCCGGCCCATTCTATTACCTTTTCAACCAAAATTTTACCTATTCCATTTCTTCTGTAATTTTCATCTATTACTAGACCGCCAATTTCCACAAAAGAATCAGACTCAACTCTAAGCGAATAAAAACCATGAACCCAACCAATAACATTTTCATTATCGACACATACATAAATACAATTATCGGTATTGTTTAAAATTTCTGAAAGCCGCTTATGCATTTTCTCAATTGTTGTTTCATAACCTAATTGATTAGATAGCTTGCTTATAAATTCAACATCATTTAATTCTGCTTGCCTTAAAAAAAACTCCATATTTCTATATTTATCATAATCGCTAAAGCATTGACGTCATGATGATTTACAACGAATTTAAGTCCATTCTTCGGATTTGCAAAATAATTTTTTAAGCAATAGACAAATAATCTTTCAAGGAAGATATATCAATTCAGTAAAGAGGGTATGTCTTTATAATTTTTTTTTAAAAGTCAGAAGATTATTCTTTCAAAAACAAAATTATTCAATATTTCGAAAAAATATTTTCCACTTAAAAAATAAACAATTTCTCGACATATACACAAAACAACCAATTATTAATCAAACAAATACAAACCAATTAGCTCAGCTATTGAACAAATATTGATGATTCAAAATGATTTTCAGCCAAAAAAAATCAAAAAGTTTTTTCAAAAAAGCTTTGTACATCTCAAAAATAGTTGCATTTTTGCACCCGCAATAGCAAAGCAGGTCCGTTCGTCTATCGGTTAGGACGCCAGGTTTTCATCCTGGTAAGGGGGGTTCGATTCCCCCACGGACTACTTACTAAGACAAAAGCTTCAGAGAAATCTGGAGCTTTTTTTGTTTATATTTACTCCTTTAAATATTTGAGAAAAAGACAATCAAAAAATCAACCCAAATCTTAAAATGAAACACAAATTAATAGCCCTTTTATTTGTATTCGCCTTTGCAAATATGTCTGGACAAGCGCCCGCCAGCAAAACTAATTACACGAACAGCAATTTACCTGCAGAAGAAGCTGTTACCAATAAATCTCTAAAACCACTTAAAAAGATTTCTCTAGACGACACCTCAATTTTAATTTACGATTATGATGGTTCGCTTTTTTCATGGGATTTAGAAGTCGAAAGTATTGTTTGGACAATAAAAGCTTCAGATGCTCATACTGAAATGTGCGCCAATAAAATTACTATTCATGACGGAGTTGTATATATTCCGTTTATTAATGGCGAAATTTATGCCGTAGATAATGGCACCGGAACTATTTTCTGGAAATCTAGATTAGGAAACATCACAGACCAGATTGTTTTAAAAGATCAGACTCCGATTATAGCTAATGGAAAACTTTTTATAACTGCTCAAAATCAAAATCAGAGCAGTAATTTATACGCTTTAGATCTAAAAGATGGAAGTTTAGCTTGGAACTACAAATTAGACACTCCAAACAACGATATTGAGCCATTGTTTTTTGACAATAAAATCTTTACTCAAAGCGGAACAAATGTGTATTGTTTTGAAGCCAATACAGGAAAATTGC
Source organism: Flavobacterium nitrogenifigens (assembly GCF_003254565.1). Taxonomy (GTDB): domain Bacteria; phylum Bacteroidota; class Bacteroidia; order Flavobacteriales; family Flavobacteriaceae; genus Flavobacterium; species Flavobacterium nitrogenifigens. The sequence continues at coordinate 96,665 of NZ_QJRI01000172.1, read as the reverse complement.
TTTACCAAAAAAGCTTTGACGAAACCATGACCGGAAAACCTGTTACCGATGGCGAAAGTGTTTTTATTGCCGGCGATAAGAATTGGTTGTATGCTTTAAAACCAAACAGCTTAGATGTGTTATGGCAGTTTAAGATAGACGAAAACCAAAACAATGTGAAAGAGCGTATAGTATGTCACGACAAAAAACTATACTTTGCAGCACAAGGCCCTGAAGTCTCTTCAATTTATGCCGTTGATTCTAAAACAGGAACTCAGCTTTGGAAAACAGATTTTAAAGGCGATAATGTCCAATACATCGTTAAAGAAGTTGATAATCTTTGGGGATATACTCTTAACAAAAAACTTTTTGAATTGGATTTATCTAATGGCGAAATAGCTTTTGAAGAAAAACTGACTACGTTGCCAATTTCAAATATTGAATTTCCTGCCGATGACAACTTACTTTACTATTATTGCGATGCAGGCTTAATTCAGTTTGATTTAAAAGAAAAAGACGAAAACGTATACTACATGCGAACTTCGCTTAAAGATGATCCTTACAGCGCTTATTTAAAGATTATTCGATAATAAAAAAAAGAAGCTTTTTCACTTAATGAAGAAGCTTCTTTTTTTTGTTACTCTTTTGAGAAAAATTTATGCTCTAAACAAAGCATATTTATTGTAGTTATACAAGACTTTATCATAAGGAACATAAAGCGAAACTATTTTCTCTGACGATTCATTGAATGTGATTCCGTTGTGTTTCCTGAACAAGTAGATTTCTCTTAAGCAATTAGAAAGACTTTGGTGAATTTCACTTGTAAAAGTTGGCAGTTTTTTGTCGCCCACCAAAAGATCGATCTGATAGTTTGAACTGCTTTTTGACAAATTGTTTCCAATAATTCTAATTGTAAAAGTAGTTGGTTTTCCGTACTGTTCACCTTGATATTGTAGTGTCATGATTTCTTCTTATTAAGTAATTAGTAATACCGCTGATTAATTCGGTTTTTGGTTCTCCGGATACTTTTTATTAAAGTTATAAAAATTTAGACAAACATAAAAAATTCAATTCTAAATTAAATGTTATATTTTTAAAAGACGAAACCTCTAGAAACCATAAAACCGTAACACAGTTACGGTTTTGGCAATTAACTAAATATATTTAATCAACTTGTTTAACGAGTGTAAAATTCATTCATAAGCATCGATTAATTTTGGGTAAACTATTGTAATTTATTTTCTTGGTTTATTTCTAATAAAAACGGATTTCCATTTTCGTCTATCATTGTCACATTTAAAGCATCCAATAAAGCTATCTTTTTTGAAACTTCTCCTGTAAATTTATTATATGAAAGATTCAATTCTTCCAAATTGCTAAGCTTTTCAATTTCCTGCGGAATATCTCCTGTAAAATCGTTATTAAACAAACTAAAATTCTTCAATGCATTCCAATTAATAATTTCATTTGTCAAATTTCCTGACAACTTATTATCGTTTAAAAGCAAGATCTTTAATCCCGAAATTTTATAAATAGAAATAGGAAGCTTTCCATTAATCTCGTTATTAAAAACAGCTAAAATTTCCAACTGATTCAGCTTTCCAATTTCTGATGGAAGTTCTCCAGAAATCTTATTCATAAAAAGCTCTAAATCTTTCAATTTTGTCAATTGACAAATAGAGGACGGAATTGTGCCTGATAATTTATTATCAGCAACATTAAGCAATTCCAATTCCTTCAAATTAAAGATTGACGAAGACAAACTTCCTTCAATTTTATTCTTCTCCAGATTTAGCGATTCTAAATTTATAAGATCGTAAAAAGCTTCTGGCAATTCTCCCTGCAAATTATTATCCGCCAGATTCAGTGCAACGACTTTTCCGTTTTCGGCTTTAACACCATACCAGGTAGAAACAGACAGACTTAAGTCCCATTTGTTTTTCCATTGCAAACCATTTGTTGCATGATATAGCTTTATAAGCGCTTCTTTTTCTTTATCCGAAACGGTATCCGCTAAAACACTTAGTGAAAAAGCAAATATTAAAGAAAAGGTAATTAAAATTTTCATAACAGATTTGGGATTTGTTATTAGCGTAAAATTATACAATTCATAGCTATATTACACTAAATATCGTTAAACTGTTGATAAAAATTTAACTCGTAAGATTTCCATTACTTTTTACTATTTTTAAAAACCTGCATTTTTTTTGATTACATTTGATCAACTAATTCTAAAAACCTCACATTATGCAAATTAACTTCGTTGCATTATTCATTGCAGCTATCGTCACACTGGTAACCGGTTTTATCTGGTACAGCCCAAAAGTATTCGGAACTATCTGGATGAAAGAAAATAATCTTACTCAAGAAGAGCTAAGAAAAGGAAATATGCTTAAAATTTTCGGATTAACGTACGTTTTTTCTTTAATGATTACCATGACTTTAATGTCGCTAACCATTCATCAGTCTGGCGCAATCGGAATGGTTGGCGGACCACCATTGATGGACAGCGCAAAACCTTCATTTGCAGCTTTTATGGCAGATTACGGAATGGCTTATAGAACTTTTAAACATGGCGCGCTTCACGGTTTTATGTCAGGATTATTTTTTGCTTTTCCATTAATTGGAATCAATGGTTTGTTTGAAAGAAAATCTTGGAAATATATTTTTATTCACAGCGGTTATTGGATTCTTACCTTGACTCTTATGGGCGGAATCATCTGTGGATTTGCTTAATATCACTTATAAAAAACCCGTTTGAAAAATTATCTCAAACGGGTTTTCTTAATAATAACTTAAACCCGTTTAGTTATTATAAATATTATCTAATTTTGAAGAAATTAGCTCACTCTTTTGAATACAACTTATTCTTTCCAGATTTACAAAAGCGCATCGTTACTGCCTGTAGAATGGAACTCGCTTGCAGCAAATAACATTTTTTTGACACGCGAATATCTCGAAGTGCTGGAAAACTCTTGTCCAGTAAACATGACTTGCCATTTCATCGGACTTTTTGAAGAAAAAAAACTAATCGGAATTGTGCTAACGCAATTCTTATTTGCAGAAAAGCTAGAGTCTTTTGGAGAACGTGACAAATGCTTAAAAACTTCGGTGCGTAATTTTGCTTTAAAGAATTTTGCTTCGCATGTTTTATTCGTTGGAAACAATATGCTTACAGGACAAAATGCCTTTATTTTTGACAAAAGCGTCAAGGAATCAAAAGCGATAAAAACACTTCATAAAGCAATTAATCATCTTAAAAAAGATTTAAAGGAAAACGGAAAAAAAGTCCACATAACAAGCATAAAAGATTTTACAGCAAAAGAAATCGAACCGCTTCAAGCTGAATTCAAAAACAATTATACCTTTTCGACGCAGCCTAATATGATTTTCAACATCAAAGAAAGCTGGAAAACCGAACAAGATTACATCGACGCTCTGTCAAAGAAATATCGCGATCAATACAAACGCGCACGAAAAAAATCGGAAGGAATTGTAAAACAACAAATGTCTCTTTCTGATATCAAACAATATGAAGACATTATTTACGACCTTTATTTTCATGTTGCCAAAAATGCACCTTTCAATACTTTTTTCTTAGCTCGCAACCATTTTAGCTTTTTTAAAGAAATAATGGGAGACAACTTTCTTCTGTACGGTTATTTCTTGGATGAAAAATTAATCGGCTTCAATACTTTAATCAAAAATAGCGAAGTAATGGACACGTACTTTTTGGGTTACGATGAAAGCATTCAGCGCGAGAAAATGTTGTATTTAAATATGCTCTACGATATGATTGCTTATTCTATCAAGAAAGGTTTTCGTGAAATCGTCTTTGCCAGAACCGCTCTCGAAATCAAAAGTTCTGTTGGTGCAAAACCTGTAAAAATGTACGGTTTAATTACGCACAGCAACGCTTTGATTAATCATAACATTTCGAGATTTTTCAATTATTTGGAACCCAAAACAGAATGGCAGGAGAGAAATCCGTTTAAATAAAAAAAGATGTCGCTCCGCTGGAGCTCTTTGTCTTATCGCCATATTTTTCTATAAATATTTCGCTCTTCCAGAGCTAAAAAAAGCTCCGTTAGGAGCAACATATTTGTAGAAAATGTATGATTCACAAGCCCTAAAAGCTCCAGTGGAGCGACATAATTCACAACACCAATATTTCTTCAATAAAATCACGGAACCGCAATTTTCATTTGTTTATGCAGGATATCAATTTCCAGTGAAGTCTGTGCTCCGCAATATTCTCCATCAATCTGAAAATTAACAGGATAATCTGTTTTTATCGCTGCTTTGTTCGTTGAAATTATTACAATATCATCTGAATCAATCGGCATATTTCCAGTAATTATTTTTCCAATTAAAAGCAGATCAAGACTTTTTAAAATAACCAGCTCAAACTTTCCATCATTCATAGCACCATTTGGGTTGATGATGACTCCTGTTCCGTATTTCTGAGAATTGGCAATTACAATCATTCTTGCAACATGCTGTACCGTTTTATTATTTGCCGAAATTGTTGCTACAAAAGGTTCTTCAGATTCTTTAAGCGCAGTAAAAGCCTGCAATGCGTAACCCCAAAATCCACGAATATCACTTTGCTCATAGTTTTTAACCAGATTTGCGTTCAAGCCAAGATCGCTCAGATGAATACTTTTTTTGCCGTTAATGCAAATCATATCCATTTCGATATAATGGTGTAGGAAAGCTATTTTAAGGTTCTCCTCTATTTCAGCAGGAAGATTCAAATCTACCGAAAGTCCATTTGCAGAACCCGCAGGCAAAATTCCAATTATCACGTCTTGTTCTTCCACAGCTTCAGCCACCATTTTTATCGTTCCGTCGCCTCCGGCAACAATAATTCGTTCTGGAACAGATTCATTATATAAAGATTGTATTGCTCTTAAATCATTTTTTCCAGTTGTTTCATACACTTTCAAATCAAAATGATTGGTTGCCGCAAACTCTTCGACAGCATCTATCAAATCTGATTTATCCAAGTCTCCAGAAATAGGATTTACAACAAATAGAATATTCTTTTTCAAAATTTTACTTTTAAAACCAATTAAATTGAGTAAATTACAGTTACATAAATATACGTAATTAATGAAACCAATTCTACAATTATATCGTGGTTATGCAAATGAACAAGAGCTAATTGTAATGGGGCATGTTTTAAAAAGGGAAAACAAATACAATTTTGAAAAAAGGAAATTAAAAAATGCCACTTCTATTCTCCGACTGTTCAGAATAAAAACTATTAAAAATTTTGATATTTATCTTCATTACAACAACGAAGTAATTCACACCAAAACACTTGATGACGGTTTCTTTAACTTCTGTATTCCGCTAGAAAAAGAAACTCATTTCGGATGGATGTCTTATGAAGTAAGCATAAAATATCGTAACGAAACCACGACCTGCAAAGGCAGTTTTATAAGACCTCACAAAGGTAAACTTGGAATCATATCGGACATCGATGACACTTTTTTGATTTCGCACACCAATAATATCTTTCGAAAAATTTATATTTTATTGTTTAAAAACGTTAATGACCGTAAAGTCTTCAAAGATGTTGTATCTCATTATCAAGCTTTAAGTTCTGCGGGAAGAGATAACCTAGAAGAAGTAAATGCTTTTTTTTATATCTCTAGCAGCGAATGGAATTTATACCGATTTATTGCCAAATTCACACGAATTAACAAACTGCCAAAAGCTGTTTTTCTGCTAAAAGATATCAAACGAGGCATTACCGATTTCTTTATGAGCGGAAGAGGAAATCATGATCATAAATATGAAAAAATTAAACACGTAGTAGAATTTTACCCTACGCTTAAATATGTTTTAATGGGCGATGATTCTCAACACGATCCAATGCTTTATGAAAGAATCTGTAAAATATTTCCAGTAACTGTGGTTGCTGTTTATATAAGACAGACTGGAAAATCTCCTAAAAAAGAAGTTCAAAAGATTCTAAAAAATCTAGAAAGTATAAATGTTTCGGTCTGTTATTTTAAAGAAAGCAGCAAAGCTATTGAGCATTCTCGATCTATTGGAATTATTAAGTAATTTGTTTCAGGTTTCAAGTTTCAAGTTTCAAGTTTTGAATAGAATGAATATTTTACTGCAAAGCACGCCAAGTTTTTTTTAAACTTTTGAGGTTTTATAAAACGCAAAGTTCGCAAAGCTTTATCAGTAGAAAACTTTGCGAACTTTGTACATTGTAAATGTAAAATATAAAACTTAGCGTGCTTTGCGTTAAAAATTACTCGTCAAGATAAAACTTGAAACCTGAAACTTGAAACAAAAAAACTATGCATTAAAACTATCAATTTCCTCTGAAACAACTTCCCAATCGATTAATAATTGCTCTAAATCTTGTTTCTTTTTATTGTAAGCCGTAAAAAATGAAGCATCTTCAATATGTTTGTCATAATTGGTTTCTAACATTTTATCGTCATGCTGGATCTGTTTTTCTAATTGCTGAATCTGACTTTCAATTTTACTTAATTTGTTCTGAAGTGCTTTTCCTTTCTTCTGATCTTCATAAGACACTTTTGCAACTTCTTTTTCTTTTGGAGCTTCTTTTTTCACAACATCCTTTTTCTCCACTTCGCGCATGTTTTCAAGATTGCGTTGCTCTAAGAAAAAGTTGATATCTCCTAAGTATTCTTTAATCTTTTGATCTTTAAATTCGTAAACAATATTCGACATTCCTTGAAGAAAATCCCTGTCGTGAGAAACCAATAATAAAGTTCCGCCGAATTTTTGAAGTGCTGCTTTTAAAACGTTCTTAGATTTAATATCTAAGTGATTCGTAGGCTCATCCATCAGCAACACATTGATTGGCTGTAATAACAATTTACAAAGCGCCAAACGGTTACGTTCACCTCCAGAAAGTACTTTTACTTTTTTCTCAACATCATCACCGCGGAATAAAAAAGAACCCAACATATCACGAACTTTCATACGATTTGTGTCAGTTGCCGCATCTTCCATTGTCTGAAGCAAAGTAATCTCACCATCTAGATATTCAGCCTGATTTTGAGCAAAATATCCTAATTGTACATTATGTCCTAATTTGATATTTCCCTGGTATTCAAATTCGTTTACCAACGCTTTAATGAAAGTTGACTTTCCTTGTCCGTTTTGCCCAACAAAAGCAATTTTACTTCCTCTTTCAACCAGTAAACTAATATCTTTAAGAATCGTCTTGTCTCCGTAAGCTTTCGTTACATGTTCAGCTTCAATAACTACTTTTCCTGGTTCTTTAGAAACCGGAAACGAGATATTCATTACTGAATTATCATCTTCGTCAACTTCGATTCTTTCTACTTTATCTAATTTTTTAATCAACGATTGCGCCATTGAAGCTTTTGAAGCTTTTGCACGGAATTTCTCGATTAATTTTTCTGTTTCTTCAATCTTCTTCTGCTGATTCTTTTGAGTTGCCAATTGCTTCTCACGAATTTCATGGCGTAGTTCTAAATATTGAGTATATGGTTTATTGAAATCGTATGCTTTTCCTAACGAAATTTCGATTGTTCTATTCGTTACATTATCCAAGAACATTTTATCGTGCGACACAATTACCACTACTCCAGGATAATTACGAAGGAAATTTTCTAACCAAATAATACTTTCAATATCTAAGTGGTTGGTTGGCTCATCCAGAAGCAATACATCATTAGACTGCAATAAAAGTTTTGCTAATTCAATACGCATTCTCCATCCTCCAGAAAAAGTCTCGGTTTGGTTATTAAAAACCTCTCTTTTAAAACCTAAACCTAAAAGAATTTTCTCTGTATCTCCAACATAGTTATATCCTCCAAGAAGATCAAATCGATGAGTGTAATCAGAAAGATCTTCTATAATCTTAGCATATTCTTCACTTTCATAATCGGTTCTAGTCACCAATTGATGATTAATTTCTTCTAGTTTTTTCTCAACAATTTTAATTTCTGTAAAAGCCTCATATGCTTCTTCCAAAACAGTTCTTCCTTGTTCAAAATCAATATCCTGACGCAAGAATCCCATTTTAATATCTTTCTCTTGAGAAATTACTCCAGAATCAGGTTTAAAATCGCCAGCTAACATTTTTAGCATTGTAGATTTACCTGCTCCGTTTTTACCAACAAGACCTACGCGGTCACCGGCGCCTAAACGAAAAGTAACTTCTTCAAATAAATAGGTTCCTCCAAAAGAAACGGACAGATTGTGTATATTAAGCATAATGTATTGTGCTGTAAATGTAAAAAGGCTAGAAAACCTTTTTATTCATTAAATAAATAAACTGTAAACAGGCAAATTATCCTGTTACAATTTTGAAAGTGCAAAAGTATAACTTTTAATTGAAGTTTTTATACTGAAAAACAATAGCTTTTGTAAAATTCAAAAACTAAAAACCTTATTTAATTCTGAGTTTTTCTTCTTTAATGAGCCAAAAAATAATTGCATTGAGAATATACTCTTATATGCATTTTAGAAAAAAAGAAACATTATCGCGACAAACATTATACTCAAAATCAAATCAGCATAAGCTGTAAGTTTTTATCCTAATTTAATAGCTTAAAGCCTGAAAATACCTTATATTTGCTTTAAATAATTACTCCCATTCACACTGGTATCCAAATACAAATGAGGTGAATTAAAGACTATAAAATCTACTTAAAATGTTCAAAAGAGGCTCCAAACTAAATAGCATAATAACAGGAAGTTGTCCAAAATGCCAAAAAGAAAGCATGTATGAAGACACAAACCCGCTTCATTTAAGTAAAGTTCTCAAAATGAATGAGCATTGCAGCCACTGCGGATTCAAATATCAGATTGAACCTTCATTCTTTTATGGTGCCATGTATGTTAGTTATGCTCTAAATGTAGCCGTAGGGGTCGCTGCTTTTATAGTTTCTTTTGTGTTTTTCAACACCACAATAGAGCAGTCATTTTTAGCAATTATCATAACGCTGGTTCTTTTATTCCCATTCGTTCTACGTCTCTCAAGAAACTTATACATTAATATGTTTGTTTCTTACGATCCTAATGCTGGCCAAAAGTAAGACCTTTCAAATATCTTTTATGGAATCGTTTAATGTCAGCTTCTTTATCTAGCGGCACATTATTCTCGATATGATCATATAATGCTTTCGCCATAGCTGGACCAAGCATTACACCTCTTGTACCTAATCCGTTTAGAATGTGCAGAGACTTATGCTGTTCATGCGTTCCAAGCAAAGGTCTTCTGTCTGCAACCGTTGGTCGAACTCCTGCAAAATGTTTTACTATTTCAAAATCGCAAGTTATAATTTCTTTAATACGCTCCAAAAGCTCTTGCTTACCTTCTTCTGTAGGTTCAGCAGTTTTATCATGCCAATTATAGGTCGCTCCAACCTTGAACAAATCGTCACCCAGAGGCAAAATAAAAACACTGGTATTCACTATTACATCTAGATTTAAATCTGGAGCTTTTATAATAAACAATTCTCCTTTTGTTCCATCTAGTGGAAGATAATTAAAGAAGGGGTTTTTATGCATTCCAAAACCTTCTGCAAAAATGATATGACGAACTTGGATATCTTTATATTGAATTCCTGAATCTAAAAACTTAACGTGACTAAATTCAAAAGATTCTTTTCTCAATAAATCATTCTGAAGCAAATATTGTCTATAGGCATCTAGCAATAAAGCCGTATCGACATATCCTGTGTGCAAAACTTCTCCGTAATCAAATGGCGAGTCTATGCTGTTATATTTCTTTGAAATTAGTTTAGTTGACAAAAAAGGCGCAAGATTTATTTTATCTGAAGCCGCAAACCAATTGTTCTGCTCTTCAATGGAAAAAAACTTTCTTAAAACAGGCATTTTAAAATTGAACTTCTCTTTTAGTTTTTCTTCTACTTGATCGTAAAAGCCATTCATCAAAACAAGTTGCTCTTTTGCATTCCATACCTCACTAAAACGCTTTAAGATTACAGGATTGTACAAACCACCAGCAACTCTAGAGGAATTTTGAGATTCATCATCTAAAAGTAAAATTGTTTTGTTGTTCTTAAGGGCGACTTCGGCAAAAGAAATTCCAGCCAATCCAGATCCGACAATTAAATAATCAAGCATTGTGAAGTATATAAATAAATAAAAAAAACTCTTACTACAAAGGTAGCAAGAGTTTTTCTTATAATGAGTTTATGAACTTAGTAATTCCACATATCTTCTTCAAAATTACGAATCTTCTCTTTCACTCTCTCCGATTCTAACAATTGGCTTTGTGCATTATCCTTAATGTAATCTTTAATTTCACGATCACCATAAACATTCTCTTCCTTATATATTACAGAATTGAAACGTCTCGAATTTAAAATCTGATCAAATGAAATAGGCAGGGCGGAGTTTTTATCATTAAAGGCTTTTCCTTCATTCAACACTTCTCTCGCATTAGGAAAGAAAACCCAAAACAGCTCTATATAATCTTTTTCATCGCTATTCATGGTATAAACATCAGGAGTAACTGGGCAAATTCCAAGTAGACGGTATTTTAAATCACCTTGTCTTTTATCAAAATACCAAAATCCTTTAATTTTATATTGGCTAACATCAGCAGCCGTAAGATCTTGCTTTAAAATATATTCAGCGGGAACCGTTCTTGTTGGCCCAACTGTCTGGTCAACATAATTCACTTTTTTATTCTTTCCTGAGCCAGTAACCACTTTCTTTTTAATAGTACGCGTTCTATAATCATCAGGATACTGATTAATTAGTTCACGTCCTGCATCTGTTGTGTCAACACGCGACAACGCCCCTTGAATATCTTTTAAAGTCTTTTTTGTATTAAAATAACTATCTGTGTAAACTTCTGTAATTTTTCCATCCCTAATGCCTCTAGTTAGAACATCATAAAGAGAACGCCTATCGGGACCTATGTTAGCAGTATCTACTGGAAAATATAATGGAAAATTGATTTTTTCATTCAAATCAATAATTTCCCAAACTGTTTTTCCCATCAAAATATCCCTATCATTTACATAACCATACTCTAAAGGTTTATCATTATCGAATATTTTTTGGGCTGCCGTCTTAACTCCGATCTGATCGGCAGTTTTAGCATTAAGTAAATTAGACTGAGCATTAGAAGATAAGCTTCCGAGAACAGCAACAATAGCAATTAATAAATTTCCTACTTTCATCATGATAATTTTTACAGAACATTAAACGAAATTTCATTACAAATATTGTTATTTTTCTTACATAATCAAAAAGAAATCAAATATTAATCTATATCATACTGTTGTTAACTTTTTGACATAAAAAAAACTCTTACTACAAAGGTAGTAAGAGTTTTTTAATTATTATGCTATGTATCAACTTAGTAGTTCCACATATCTTGTTCGAAGTTGCGAATTTTCTCTTTCACTCTTTCAGATTCTAACAACTGATTTTGAGCGTTGTCTTTCATGTAATCGCTAATTGCTCTGTCTCCATAAAGGTTTTCTTCTTTGTAAACAACAGCATTAAAGCGTCTTGAATTTAAAATCTGATCAAATGAGATTGGAAGAGCTGAGTTGTTGTCATTAAAAGCTTTTGCTTCATGCAGTGCTTCTCTGGCATTTGGGAAGAATACCCAAAACAATTCAATATAATCCTTTTCGTCACTATTCATTGTATAAACGTCTGGGGTTACTGGGCAAATTCCTAGCAAACGATATTTTAATTCACTTTGGCGTTTATCAAAATACCAGTATCCTTTAATTTTATACTGAGTAACATCTGCAGCAGTAAGATCTTGTTTCAAGATGTATTCAGCAGGAACCGTTCTTGTTGGTCCAACTGTCTCTTCTACGTAAGAAACCGATTTGTTTTTTCCTTTACCAGAAACCACTTTTTTCTTCACAACACGTGATTTGTAGTCATCTGGATATTGGTTAATTAACTCTCTACCTGCATCTGTTGTATCAATACGAGATAAAGATCCTTCGATGTCTTTCATAGATTTTTTAGTGTTGAAATAACTGTCAGTATAAACTTCAGTAATTTTTCCACCTTTAATAGCTTTAGTTAAAACGTCATAAAGAGAACGTCTGTTAGGACCAATATTAGCAGTATCTACCGGAAAATACATTGGAAAGTTGATCTTTTCATTTAAATCAATGATCTCCCATGTTGTTTTTCCCATCAAGATATCTCTATCATCTACATAACCATAAGCCAAAGGCTTGTCGTTATCAGAGATTAATTGAGCTGGAGTTTTAAGTCCAATCTGATCAGGAGTTTTAGCGTTTAGCAAATTTGATTGCGCATTAGAAGCAAAACCTCCAGCGATAGAAACAATAGCTATTAATAAATTTCTTACTTTCATCGTGGTATCGTTATAAGATATTGAATCGTAGTTTACACTACTTTATTATTGTATTTCGTAAATTACAGGAGCTGTTCTTGGCAATAAATAACTACCAGCTCCAACAAGTTTAGTTTTAATTTCAGAAATAGTAACTTGGTCTCCTTTACCTGCTCTTGAAAGTACTTGTTTACATTGTGCATTCATTTTGTTTCCTGTAACAACAACTGTAGGCTGTCCAGCAATTTTCATATTGAATCCAACAACATCTAAACCAACTTCAAAATCAAAATCAAGAAGTTTAGCTCCAATAGTAGCAATCTCTAAGTTAGATTTAGGACCTTTAACAACTCCCATCTCACCTCTAATTGTTCCTGTTGGACCAGGAATACCTTTAATTCTGAATGTTTTCTTATCAGTTACTTTATCACCGTTTGGTAAAGTACCAGTTACAGAAATTGTAGTTTCAGTACCTTGACCTGGGCTCATGTTATATTTTCCTGGTTTTCCAGCAGAAGATAAACCTGGAGCACTTGCAACAATTTTGTTAGCGTCAACACCAGCAAAAGATACAGAGATTGGGTTAACAACTCCTCTATATACTACGTTCATTTTATCTGCAGAAATTGTAGCAGCGTTTGGTCTTGGAACCACAACATATTTACCAGAGAATTTTAAAGGAATATTTTTTCCATCCTCTAAGAAAGTAAATTGTCCGTTGATATCTTGTTCTCCAACTCCACCAGCAGTCAAAGAGATAACAGCTTGTCCGTTTACAATTTGTCCAGGACCTTGGAAAGAAGTTGGTGTAGTGTTTTCGTCATAACGACCTAAAACAACTTTACCAGTAACTTTTTCGCCTTGGAAATAAGCATTTTTATCTAAAACAACTATTGCTTGGTAGTTGCTGTAAGAAGCAGCAGCAACTGCAGCTTTACCTAATGCACTGTTGTAAACGTCTGTTTCAGTCTTTTTAACATCGTTCTGCCAAGCTGAAAGTTTAGCTGCAGAAGCAATAGCTGGGAATCCTTTAAAGTGGTAAGCTAAATATTTTTCTTTAAGTCCCTCTTTGTTTTTAACATCAGAAACATCAAATTTCTTCTCAACCTCAGCAATAATTGCTGCGTATTTTTTGTCTGTTCCTAAAGCAGCTTTGATATCAGCTTTATATTTTTCGATTTTAGCGATAATTTCGTTACCTTTTTTAGTGTAACCATCTCCTGTAAACCAGTCGTCGATATTATCACCTCTATCCATAGACTCATAAGGCATTTTTCCTGTTGCTTTATCAACTTCGAAACCTTTAACAGCCTGAGTTTTTAGAGTACCTATATAATCATAAAATTCTTTTGTAATTGTTTCAACTTTGTGAGCTGTTACTGCAGCAATTGCAAATTCTCCTTTTGCTTCAGCAGCTTTTTGATCCAAAGAAGTTAATAAACCTGCATTTGTCTCTGTTGATGTTTTATTTGCACCTTCAAATTTTTCATTCATCAAACCAAAAGCAGAAATAACTTCTTTTGATACGTTCATTGCTAACATTGCGATGAAAACCAGGTACATCAGGTTAATCATCTTCTGTCTAGGGGTTAATTTTCCTCCTGCCATTTTACTTTAATTAGTTCTTATTAATAAATTTAATATTTAGTTAAAAACTAATTATCCTTTGTTACTCATTGCAGAAAGCATACCACCGTAAACGCTGTTTAAAGAAGCAATATTTGCAGTCATAGATGCCATTTGCTCTTTTAATTTAGACGCATTTTCAGCGATTTCTTTGTTAGCCTCAGCGTTTCTAGAAGCGCTTTCTAACTGTACTTTATATAAACTGTTTAATGATTCCATTTGAGCAGCTGCAACAGATAATTCTTCAGAATATTTCTTTTGTCCAGCGATTGAATCTACAGTTGGAGCAATTCCTTTAGCAGCAGATTCGAAGTTTTTGATGCTGTTTCCTAAACTTGACATTAATTCACCGTCAATTTTAGCTTCTTTTAATAATGTGTCTAATTTTTGAGATAATAATCCTTGAGCATCAGTTGGAGTTTCAGCTTTAGCTTTTTTCTCTCTAGCTTGTCCGTTAGCTAATTCTGGGTAAACTAGAGTCCAATCTAGTTCTTCTTCAACTGGTTCGAAAGCAGAAAGCGCAAAAATTAACGCCTCAGTAACCAATCCTACTGAAAGCATAACTGTACCTGTTAATGGTCCAATCTCAAAGTGAGTAATTTTGAATAACGCTCCAACGATTACCACTGCCGCTCCCATACCATAAGCGAAATTCATTGCTTTTTTACTTAATAATGCCATAATACTTTTTTTTTAGGTTTAAAATAGATTTGTTGGATATTGAATTAATTATAAATTACTTTTTTCTGTTTCCTGTAACTTGAGTACCCATGTAATCTTGTACAGTTCTGAATCCGATGTAGCTTCTCGCTGAGTCAGCATATTCGTGGTCACGAGTACTTACCTGCAGGAAATAAGCAACGTCTTTCCAAGAACCTCCACGAACAACTTTTCTTTGGTTTTTACCATCGATAACGTTTGGATTCATTGTTGATACATATTCGTAAGCATTTGGATTATAAGCTGAATCTGTCCACTCAGAAACGTTTCCTGCCATGTTGTATAATCCGTAACCATTTACATCGTATGATTTAGCTTCAACTGTATAAAGTGCTTCATCAGCAGCATAATCTCCTCTACTTGGTTTGAAGTTAGCTAAGAAACAACCTCTATCACTCTTAGTATAAGGACCACCCCATGGGTAAGTTGCAGACTCTAGACCTCCTCTAGCAGCATACTCCCATTCTGCTTCAGTAGGTAATCTGAAAGCATTTACTAAGTCACGTCCTTTTTTCTTTGATTTAATGTAGCTGTTTTTGTTTAAAGTTCTCCAAGCACAGAATGCTTTAGCTTGTTTCCAAGTAACACCCACAACAGGATAATCTCCATAAGCCTTATGCCAGAAGTAATCATTGTGCATTGGCTCATTATATGAATAAGCGAAATCTTTAATCCAAACTGCAGTATCAGGATAAACATTTACCTGCTCAGTTTTTACGAAATCACTTCTTTTTCCAACTTTTGCTTTTGCAGCAGCTTGAATATCCATCCAAGAATAGCGGAATTTCAATTTATTTACATCAATTGTTCTTAAACCATTGTATGATTCTTCAATTGGCAAATACATAGAATCCATTACTTCTGTGTAATACTCATCTGGATAAGCTTTTGTATCTTTAATTAATTTTACTTTTCTGTTTAATTTTCTTCCAGCATATGGATCATCTTTTGTACCAACACTGTAGTAGTTGTCGTACATATATTTATCATAAGCTGTCATTTTTTCTGGATCAGAATCATTAAAAGCGTAATCAGCAATACTTCCGCCTTTTTTACCTTTTCCATCAGTAGCTTTTTGCCCAGTTTCGTCTGCTAAGATTGCTAAACGAACTCTCATTGTAGAGTCTTTTACCCACTCCACAAATTGACGATACTCACTATTTGTAATCTCAGTTTCATCCATGTAAAATGAACGAACAGTTACAGTTTTAGTTGGAGCATCTTCTACGTTAGCTAAATCAGCATCTGATTTACCCATAATAAAAGATCCACCCGGAACTAATGTCATTCCATAAGGCTTCTCGGGATGCCATTTCCCTCCTGTAACACCGACTAATTCACCTTTGTCACCAGACTTACCACAGCCGATTACTAGTGTTAACATTGCTGCAAATGCAATAAACTTCTTCATATAAATTTGGGATTATCTATTCATTATTAAAAGTCCGTAAACGTATTTATTATTTATCTAAAAAACAATACTACTTGCGAATTTATTTTACCGTTCAAAAATAATGTTAAATAAAATAAAAAAAAAATATTTTATCGACAAACTGTAGTAAAAAATCGATGTAAAACGTTAATTTTTATGTTATATAAATATTTTCTTACTAATTTATTTTAACCTTTTTAAACAGGTTTTAAAAACCTAAGAATTCACTTAAATTTTCGATCTATAAAGCATTTTTTCTTTGCGCTTTCCACCATCTTTCTGGCAATTCTTGATTGCAAGCCGACAAATATTCTTCGTAAGAACAAGGTAATAACGTATTTCTTTTCAGTTTATTGCTGCCGTTTGATTCGTATGGAATTTCGATCCACCAACGGTCTGTTTTATCACTTTTGTAAAATATCAATTCTTCATCATCAAGTGGCACAATATATTTCAAATAATTGGCTCTACTTCCAAACGGATATTCTTTTGAGCGATAGTGATAACCTTCAATAAAATACCATACAATCTGAGCAATGATTGCTGATTCCGCCAATGTACTATTATGGTTAAATACGCCAAAAGAGGAAACTTTATCACTGATACCAGCATATCTAGCCAAGGCACAAATTTCTTTTCCGTTGAATCCGTTTGGTTCAAAAGTTACCATGTTTGCTGAAGCAGAAGACTTTACAGAATTCAAATCTATACTAACCAAGTCTGCATCTCTAAAAACTGGCTCGGCCAATGTAATTTTATTTGAAATTTCACCCAAACGATAAGCATCAAAAAACAGCTTCTCAATCAGATCGATTTCTTCTTGCGAATTATAATAAGTTTGATATCCTATATTACAGTAGTTAAAAAGGTTATTTGGCTCATCAATAATGATTTTTGTAAGATATGAATTAGCCGAAACTGACTCATTTTCTTTACCAAAATCGAATTTATTATCAACTGCAACCAAATTTACCATCTGCTCCAAATCATCGTAAGCACGATATAAAGCATAAGTCAAATCCTGAGAACCTCCTAGGACTATAGGTATGACTTTATTCTTGATTAATGCTGCTGTAACTTTCTTTAACGCAAAATAAGTGTCCTCTACAGAATCGCCTGCAAGTATATCCCCAAGGTCCGCTATTGAAGCATCCCAGTTACCTGGAAACATACTATAAAGCTTTTTACGCACAGCAGAAAGATTAACTTCGTTAATCATATTGATATTTGTGCGGTCTTCTAAGACACCAACAATAGCAATATTTATTTGCGCAATATCAGGAAACTGATCTTGGGTATGAAAAACAACTTTACTTCCAAGCTCTTGTGAAGACAGTCCTCCGACGAATCTTATAATTCCATCATTAACTGGTTCTAGAAAATCAAATTCCATTTATATACTTATTTCTTTTTAGCAGCTGTTTTTTTAGCTGGAGCTTTTTTAGCAGTTGTTGTTTTAGCTGCAGTTTTCTTTGCAGGCGCTTTTTTAGCAGGTGTCTTAGCCGCAATCATTTCTTGAACTTGTGCTAATGTTAATTTTGTTGCATCAACATCTTTGCTTAATTCAATTTTGACTTTGCCTTTCAGAATCACAGAACGTCCCCAGCGGGCTTTCTCTACTACAATTCCTTCTTCCTCCCAGTTATGAATAACCTTATCGATGTTTTTCTGAAGTTTTTCTTCAATCAATTCTTCAACATCTGCTTGAGAAAGATTATCAAAATTATATTTCTTGCTCACATTTACAAAAAGACCGTTCCATTTAATGAATGGCCCAAAACGCCCCACTCCTTTTTGAACAGCTTCTCCTTTATAAACCGCAATTGGCGCATCAGCAAGTGCTTTTTCGTCAATTAACTCTTGAGCTCTTTCTTTAGAAACATTTAAAGGATCTTCTCCTCTTGGCAATGAGATAAAAACGCTTCCGTGACGAACATAAGGACCGTAACGACCGTTATTTACTTCAACTTCTTCACCTTTATATTCACCTAAACTTTTTGGAAGCAAGAATAAATTCAAAGCTTCTTCAAGCGTTATGTTTCCTATATTTTGATCTGCCATTAAGCTGGCAAACTTTTTATCTTCATCGTCTGCTTCTCCAATCTGTGCCATGGGCCCAAATTTTCCTAAACGAACAGAAACTTGTCTTCCGTCAGCATCTTTTCCTAAAATTCTTTCTCCGCTTTCACGTTCGGCGTTGGCCTCAACTTCTTTTACATTTGGATGGAATTTATTGTAGAAATCCTGCATCATTTTTGCCCAGTCAATATTTCCTTCGGCAATTTCGTCAAAATCCTGTTCTACTTTCGCAGTGAAATTATAATCTAAAATGTTTCCGAAATTCTTCACCAAGAAATCAGTAACAATCGTTCCGATATCAGTAGGAACCAATTTTCCTTTATCTGAACCTGTATTTTCTTTCAACACTTTTTCTCCTACTTTACTATTTTGCAAAGTAAGCTGTGTATAATTACGCTCTACACCTTCAAGAGTTCCTTTTTCAACATAATTTCTATTGATAATTGTAGAAATTGTTGGCGCATAAGTCGAAGGACGACCAATTCCAAGTTCCTCCAGTTTTTTAACCAAAGACGCCTCAGTATAACGCGCTGGTGGTCTCGAATATCGTTCTGTAGCTGTAATATAGTTATTAGCCAGTTTTTCGTTTACTTTTAAAGCTGGAAGCATTCCTTCTTGCTCTTCTTCGTCATCATCATGACCTTCTAAGTATACTTTTAAGAAACCTTCAAAAAGCAATACTTCTCCTGAAGCTGTAAAAATCTCATCGTGATTATCTGCTTCGATCTTCACATTTGTTCTTTCCAACTGTGCGTCGCTCATTTGAGAAGCCAAAGTTCTTTTCCAGATCAAATCGTATAAACGAGCTTGATCACGATCAATATTTACAGTATGTCGAGACATATCTGTTGGACGAATTGCTTCGTGCGCTTCTTGTGCACCTTTATTTTTATTAGCAAAAACTCTTGGCTTAGAGAATTCTTTTCCGTAAGATTTGATAATTTCTGCTTGTGCAGCATCCATTGCCTCTTTAGAAAGATTTACAGAATCGGTTCTCATATAAGTAATAAGTCCGGCCTCATATAAACGCTGTGCTAACTGCATGGTAATTCCAACTGGCAAATACAATTTTCTCGCTGCTTCCTGCTGAAGTGTCGAAGTTGTAAAAGGTGCTGTTGGAGATTTTTTGGTAGGTTTAGTTTCTAAATCGGCTACCTTATATTTAGAACCGATGTTTTGATTTAAGAAATCTTCGGCTTCTTTTTTAGTGTTGAAGTTTTTTGGCAATTTTGCTTTGAAAGCTTTTCCTGCTTCGTTTACAAATTCTGCAACAATTGAATATGTTGCAACTGCATTAAAACTTTGAATTTCGCGTTCTCTCTCTACAATCAAACGTACAGAAACAGATTGTACACGACCTGCTGAAAGTCCGCCTTTGATTTTTCTCCATAAAACAGGAGATAATTCATAACCTACTAAACGATCCAGAACACGACGTGCTTGTTGTGCGTTTACTAAGTTATAATCAATTTCTCTAGGATTATCGATTGCTTTAAGGATCGCAGATTTTGTAATCTCATGAAAAACAATACGTTTCGTTTTTTTTCTATCAAGTTTCAGTTCTTCCGCCAAGTGCCATGAAATAGCCTCTCCCTCGCGGTCCTCATCGGATGCTAACCAAACCGTTTCGGCATTCTTAGAAAGTGATTTTAGTTTCGTTACCAAGGCTTTTTTATCCGGAGAAACTTCATATTTTGGTTTAAAACCATTTTCTACATCTACTCCTATTTCCTTTGATGGTAAGTCTGCTATGTGACCATAACTTGACTCCACCTGAAAATCACTTCCGAGAAATTTCTCGATCGTTTTCGCCTTTGCAGGTGACTCCACTATTACTAAATTCTTTGCCATTGCTCTATTTTTCTGCAACAAAAGTATTTATTTTTTTTAAATATTAACCTTACGAATGCATTTTTGAGGTATTTTGATATTATGAAACTTAAAATTGCAGATTTATCTGTAATAATCTCGATAATATATATAGGTATAACTTTTAGTGATTTTTAACCAAGAAATCCCTTTATTTTAGATAGCAGATTTTAGATTTTAGATTTTTCGCAGTTAAATTTAAACTTACAACTAGCACATATCAAATGATAAACAACACATATTCTAAAATCTAAAATCTGCTATCTAAATTTTTTAAAACATTGTTAATTCTTTATCTGACATCTTGTCATATTCATTTCAATTACCCTATCTTTGCACTTTGAATTTTTACAATGGAAAAGATTATTGAAGAAAGCAAACAGGGCGAAAGTCTTGTTTTGGAAAATAAACCTGAGAATACTAAAAAACTTTTTATAGAAAGTTACGGCTGTGCGATGAATTTTTCGGACAGTGAAGTCGTAGCTTCCATTTTATCTGACGGAGGTTACAACACTACTTCTGTTCTAGAAGAAGCCGATTTGGTTTTGGTAAATACATGTTCTATTCGTGATAAAGCTGAACAGACAATTCGTAAGCGTCTTGAAAAATACAACGCTGTAAAACGTACAAATCCGAAAATGAAAGTGGGCGTTTTGGGCTGTATGGCTGAGCGTTTGAAAAGTCAGTTTTTGGAAGAAGAAAAAATAGTTGATCTTGTTGTTGGTCCTGATGCTTATAAAGATCTTCCGAATTTATTGGCTGAAGTTGAAGAAGGCCGTGACGCCATTAATGTAATTTTATCAAAAGAGGAAACTTACGGAGATATTTCGCCTGTTCGTTTAATGAGCAACGGAATTACTGCTTTGGTTTCTATTACTCGCGGATGCGATAATATGTGTACGTTCTGTGTTGTGCCTTTTACACGCGGACGCGAAAGAAGCCGTGAACCACAAAGTATCATGAATGAAATTCAGGATTTATGGAATAACGGCTATAAAGAAGTTACACTTCTTGGACAAAACGTTGACAGTTATCTTTGGTACGGTGGCGGATTGAAAAAAGATTTTGTAAATGCTTCTGAAATGCAGAAAGCAACTGCAGTAGATTTCGATCAATTGCTTGAAATGGTTGCTGTTGGTTTCCCAAAAATGCGTATTCGATTTTCGACTTCAAATCCGCAGGATATGCATGAGAGTATTTTACATGTTATTGCAAAATATCCTAATATCTGCAAACATATTCACTTACCGGTTCAGTCTGGAAGTAACCGAATTTTAAAAGAAATGAATCGTTTGCACTCTCGTGAAGAATACATGGCTTTGATTGACAAAATTAGAGCTATTGTTCCAGATGCTTCGATTTCGCAAGATATGATTGCTGGTTTCCCTACAGAAACAGAAGAAGATCATCAAGATACAATGAGTTTGATGGAATATGTAAAATATAATTTCGGTTATATGTACTCGTATTCTGAGCGCCCAGGAACTTTGGCTGGAAGAAAAATGAAAGATGATGTTGAAGAGGAAACAAAAGCTAGAAGATTACAGGAAATTGTCGATTTACAGCAAAAGCACGCTTGGTTTAGAAGCGAGGAATTTGTTGGAAAAACAGTTGAAGTTTTAGTTGAGAAAGTTTCTAAGAAATCTAAAGACGAATTCTCAGGAAGAAATTCTCAAAGCATAACGGTAGTTTTCCCAAAAGAAAATTATAAAATTGGAGATTTCGTAAATGTAAAAATCACAAGCTGTACAAGTGGAACTTTAAAAGGTGAAGGTGTAGGGCTTAGTAGCATGAATTAGTTTTTTTTTGCCACAGATTAAAAGGATTAGAAAGATTTTTTTTAATATTTTTCTTACTTTTAAATCTTGATAAAAATTAACTGTTTTATGCAACATTATAAAGAAAAAGAGACTTACAAGATTATTGGGATTTGTATGGAAGTACACCGAAATCTTGGGCCAGGTTTATTAGAAGTGGTTTACAAAGATGCTTTAGAAGTAGAATTTAAAGAAAATAATATTCCTTTTGAAAGAGAGAAAGAATATTCGATTGAATATAAAGGAAAAGTTTTAGCTCATAAATTTTATGCAGATTTCATTATTAATGAAGACATTGTTTTAGAGGTAAAAGCAATAAGAGAATTTTCAAGCGAGCACATTGCTCAGATTTTAAATTACATAAAAATATCAGATTCAGAAGTAGGCTTACTTGTAAATTTTCAAACAAAATCTCTTCAATACAAAAGATATATTTTATAATTTAGAAAATCTGTGTTAATCACTTTAATCTGTGGCAAAAGATAAAAATTACAAGCCAAAAGTTTAAAAAGTTAAAGGTCAAACTAAAAACTTGAAACCTGAAACAATAAAAAACTTGAAACAAAAAACTATGGAAACAGTTCAAGCAATAAAACAGCGATTTGAGATTATTGGTAATGATCCGAAATTAAATCGTGCCATTGAAAAAGCCATTCAGGTTGCTCCAACTGATATTTCGGTTATGGTAACTGGAGAAAGTGGTGTTGGTAAAGAAAATATTCCTAGAATTATACATTCGCTTTCGCACAGAAAGCATGGTAAATATATTGCCGTAAACTGCGGTGCAATTCCAGAAGGAACAATTGACAGTGAACTTTTTGGGCACGAAAAAGGAGCTTTTACAGGCGCTACAAGCACACGTGAAGGTTATTTTGAAGTAGCAGATGGCGGAACAATCTTCTTAGATGAAGTTGGAGAATTACCATTAACAACTCAAGTAAGATTGCTTCGTGTTTTGGAAAACGGAGAATTTATTAAAGTAGGTTCGTCTCAGGTTCAAAAAACCAATGTGAGAATTGTTGCTGCGACCAACGTGAACTTATTCAATGCAATCGAAAAAGGAAAATTCCGTGAAGATTTGTACTATCGTTTAAGTACAGTAGAAATTACTTTACCTCCTTTACGCGAAAGAAATGACGATATTCATTTATTGTTCAGAAAATTTGTGGCCGATTTTGCCCACAAATACAAAATGCCTCCTTTAAGACTGGATGATGATGCTGTTCAGCTTTTGCAAAAATTCAGATGGAGTGGAAATATTCGTCAGCTTCGAAATGTAGCAGAACAGATTTCTGTTTTAGAAACCAATCGCGATATTAGTCTTGCTACTTTACAATCTTATTTGCCAGCTGAAGGAAGCAATTTGCCTTCTGTTATCAACGACAGTAAAAAAGAAAGTGACTTTAGCACAGAAAGAGACATTTTGTATAAAGTGCTTTTTGATATGAGAAGCGATTTGAACGATTTGAAAAAACTGACTTTGGAGTTAATGAAAAACGGAACTTCTAAAGTACAGGATATTAATCCGAATCTGATTCAGAAAATTTACGGAAATCAGCAAAACGACAGCGAAATTGATTTTGAAGAAGAACCAAGAACCGCTGTTATGACAACGCCTACTGTTCGAGAAGACAATTATCAGATGCAAGACGATAATTATTTGTTTGCCGAAACCATCGAAGAAGAAGAAATTTTACGTTTGGAACAAAAAGAAATCGAAATGATCAAAAAATCATTAGAAAAAAACAAAGGAAAACGTAAAGCTGCTGCAGATGAACTAGGTATTTCTGAAAGAACTTTATACCGTAAAATCAAGCAATTCGATCTATAAAAATAATTAAATTACAATTTCGAAATTCCAAATTCCAATTATCTATATTTGGCGCAATTGGAATTTGGAATTTAAAAATTGGGATTTCCTCTTAAATATTATGAAAAAAATATATTCTCTTTTCGCATTATTAAGCCTTTTTATGCTGAGTGGCTGTTCTGTTTATAACTTTACAGGAACTGGAAAAATCGATGCTAAAACATTTCAAGTTAACTTCTTTCAGAATAATGCAGACTTAATTGAACCGGGAATTGACAGAATTTTCACTTTGGCTTTGCAGGATTTGATTATGAATCAAACCAATTTAAACTTAGTTAGCAATGGCGGTGATTTGGTTTACGAAGGAGAAATTACAGATTACAGAATTACGCCGATGACTGCAACCGCAGATCAGCAGGCTGCGCAAAACCGTTTATCGATTCGTGTTAATGTTCGTTTTATGAATAAAAAGAAAGAAACCGATGATTTTGAAAAATCTTTCGAATTCTATTACGACTTCCCAGGAAGAGACCTACCAACAGGATCTGTTTTAAGCGAAGCAATCAGAGTTATTTTTGAAAGAATTACACAGGATATCTTCAATGAATCATTAGCAAAATGGTAGTTTTGCTGTTTGTTGAATCGTTTAATCGTACAACCGTTTAATCGATAAAACAACCAAAAACATTAAACAATTAACCGATTAAACCAAAAATAAAGAATGAACGTCAGCGATTATACCTACTTAATGAACAAACCCGATGCTATTACAGAAAAGCAAGCGGATGCATTAGGCAGTGTTTTGAATGAATTTCCGTATTTTCAAAGTGCACGCGCATTGCGATTAAAAGGACTTTACAATCAAAACAGTTTTAAGTATAATTATGCTTTAAAGGTGACAGCTGCACATACAGCAGATCGTTCTGTTTTATTTGATTTCATTACGTCTGAAGCTTTCACTTCTATTCAGAATGATTTCTACGAGCAAAAATTGAGAGATCTTCTTGAAATAACAGTTTTTGACAGCGAAATCATTTCACCTGAACAGATCCAGAAAGCTATTGAAATAAAAACAGATCTTGAAGAACAGCCTGTTTCGGAAACGATTAAAGAAGCACCTATTTCTTCAATTGAAACTCCTTCGGTTACAAAAATCGAAGAACCAGTAAAAGCACAGGAACCTTTAAAAGCAGAAGAACCTGTAATTATTGAAGAACCTAAAAAAGTTCCTGAAATTGACCCTTCTATTTTTCTGGCCATAAAAGAAGCGCATTCTGTTACTTTTGAGAAACCAGTAATAATAGAAGAGCCTAAAAAACTTCCAGAAATAGATCCGTCTATTTTCCTTGCTATCAAAGAAGCTCATTCGATTACTTTTGAAAAACCAGTAATCGAAACAGAAAATAAAATTGATTCTACAGATTCCATTTCAAATATTGAAAAAGAAGAGGAAACTGAAATTTTAGCAGAAGAAACTGAAGAAGAAACAATAATAACGGAAGAGCCTAAAATTGATCGTGTTGAAAATTCTATTTTAAGTTCTATTAAAGTTGCTGAAACTCCTTCTGTAACTGAACCTGAATCTATAATTGCAGTTGAAGAACATAAATTTGATCGTATTGAAAATTCGATTTTAAGTTCGATTAAAGAATCGGAAGCTGCAACTATTGAACAATCTGCAAAAGCGGAGGAAATAAAAACTGAGCCTATTGTAGAACAGCCTATTTTAAATTCGGTTGAAGAAGACGAAGATGACAGCGTTATTGAAGAAATGATTATTCCGGAATTTAAAATGAATTCTGTTGAAAGATCTATTCTTTCTTCAATTAAAGAAGCTGAAACAAAAGCGCCTGAAGAGCCAAAAGAAGAGATTCTAGAAGTTCTGCAATCTGAGGATAAAGAAGAAGAGGAAATTCAAGAAGAAAACGAAGAACCGATTGAAGAAATAATCGAAGAAGAAGAGCCTAATGAACCTGCTAAAACGGCTGCAGAACATTTAGAAATTGGAAAACCTTTGGATTTTTCTCTTAGCGAAAAACATTCGTTCCAAGAATGGCTTCAATTATCTCGAACAGAACCTATTGACCGCTCAAACGAACTTTCTCCAGAAGAACAAGCTAAAATTGAAGCTGCGAAAGAAGAAGAGAGACAAAAGAAGGCTGAAATTATCGATAAATTTATCGAAACCAATCCGAAAATCTCTCCAATTAAACCTGGAACAAGTGCTCCAGTAGTTCAAATTGAGCCCCCAGTAGAGGACAATTCGTATCTAATGACCGAGACTCTGGCCAGAGTATATCTGGAACAAAAGAAATATACAAAAGCAATTCAAGCTTATGAAATATTAATTTTGAAATATCCAGAAAAAATTACTTTCTTTGCAGACCGCATATCGGATATAAAGATTTTACAACAAAATAACAATAACAATAATTAAGTAATGAGCACATTTTCAATTTTTTTAGTTTTAATCACAATAGTTTGTTTTCTATTGATCGTAGTTATCATGGTACAAAACCCTAAAGGAGGCGGATTATCGTCTACTATCAGCGGAACTCAAATGTTAGGTGGAGTACAAAAAACAACTGACTTTTTAGATAAAAGTACTTGGACTTTAGCTACTGTTTTAATTGTGCTAATTTTACTTTCAAGCTTAAGCTTCTCTGGATCTTTAAGCGATACAGAATCTAAAATTATTGACAAAACTGAGGCTCCAGCAAATGCACCTGCAGCTCCAGCGCAAGGAACTACACCAGCTCCTGCAACTCCAGCACCAGCTAAATAATAGAAGCTCTATATAAAATCTAATGCCAGCCTGTCAAAGCTGGCATTTTTTTTAAGAAATAATGTCAGTTTTTCTAGCATGGCATAGTTTCTGAAAGTTTATAGAACAGAAAAAAAATCGTATAACTTATAATAATATAAAATCATGGCTTTAAACATTAAACCGCTTTCAGACCGCGTACTTATTGAGCCTGTTGCAGCTGAAACTAAAACTGCCTCAGGTATTTTTATTCCAGATACTGCCAAAGAGAAACCACAAAAAGGAACTGTAGTTGCAGTAGGAAACGGAACTAAAGATCACACTATGACTGTAAAAGTTGGTGATACTGTTCTTTACGGAAAATATGCTGGTACTGAATTAAAATTAGAAGGTACTGATTATTTGATTATGCGTGAGGACGATATCCTTGCAATTATCTAAAGATTGCTGTAAGCCGTAAGCTTTAAGCTATAAGCTTTCACAAAATGCCTATAGCCTACTGCCTAAAGCTTAAAGCCAACAAAAAAATGAGAGATTTTAAAAAATATGACATTTGGCAGCTTAGCCATTCTTTAACTTTAGAAATCTATAAATTAACATCTCTTTTTCCAAAAGAGGAGTTATACGGATTAACAAGTCAGATTAGAAGGGCATCTTCCTCAATCCCAACAAATATTAGTGAAGGATGTGGAAGAAATAGCGACAAAGAATTTAATCAATTTCTCAACATTGCTTTAGGTTCTGCAAATGAAACAGAATACTTATTGATTTTAGCTCGAGATCTGCAATATTTAAATAGTGAAATTGCAGAAAATCAAATAGAAAAAATCAACAGTATAAAAAGTAAAATTTACAAACTAAAGCAAGTATTAGTTCAGCAATAAGCTGTAAGCCATAGGCAATAAGCACTATGCTGTAACTGAAACCCACAGTAGAAAAGCCTAAAGCTTAAAGCCTACTGCGTAAAGCATAAAAAAAATTATTAACAGCAGTAGAAAAAGCCTAAAGCTTAAAGCCTACTGCCTAAAGCAAATAAAAAAATGGCAAAAGATATAAAATTTGATATTGAAGCACGTGACGGTTTAAAACGTGGTGTTGATGCATTAGCAAATGCTGTAAAAGTAACTCTTGGACCAAAAGGTCGTAACGTAATTATCGGAAAATCATTTGGTGGACCAACGGTTACTAAAGATGGTGTTTCTGTTGCAAAAGAAATCGAATTGAAAGACGCACTAGAAAATATGGGTGCGCAAATGGTAAAAGAAGTTGCTTCTAAAACCAATGATTTAGCTGGAGACGGAACTACAACTGCTACAGTTTTAGCTCAAGCGATCGTAAAAGAAGGTCTTAAAAACGTTGCAGCAGGTGCAAATCCAATGGATTTAAAACGTGGTATCGACAAAGCTGTTGAAACTATCGTTGCTGACTTAGCAAAACAAGCTAAAGTGGTTGGAAGTGATTCTGATAAAATTCAGCAAATTGCTTCTATCTCTGCTAACAATGACGAAGTTATTGGCGAATTAATCGCTACAGCTTTCGCTAAAGTTGGAAAAGAAGGTGTTATCACTGTTGAAGAAGCTAAAGGAACTGATACCTTCGTTGACGTTGTTGAAGGAATGCAGTTTGACAGAGGATACCTTTCTCCTTACTTCGTAACAAATCCAGAGAAAATGGAAGTTGAATTAGACTCTCCATACATCTTATTATATGACAAAAAAGTATCTTCTTTAAAAGAATTACTTCCAGTTTTAGAGCCAGTTGCTCAATCAGGAAAACCATTATTGATTATTGCTGAAGATGTTGACGGTGAAGCTCTTTCTACATTAGTAGTAAACAAATTAAGAGGTGCTCTTAAAATTGCTGCTGTAAAAGCTCCAGGTTTTGGAGACAGAAGAAAAGCAATGTTAGAAGATATCGCAATCTTAACTGGAGGTACTGTAATTTCTGAAGAAAGAGGTTATACTCTTGAAAATACAACTATCGAAATGTTAGGAAACGCAAAAAGAGTTTCTATCGATAAAGACAATACAACTATCGTAAGCGGTGCTGGTGAAGCTGATATCATCAAAAACAGAGTAAACCAAATTAAAGGTCAGATGGAAACTACTACATCTGATTACGATAAAGAAAAATTGCAAGAGCGTTTAGCTAAATTAGCTGGTGGTGTTGCTGTTCTTTATGTTGGTGCTGCTTCTGAAGTTGAAATGAAAGAGAAAAAAGACAGAGTTGATGATGCTTTACACGCAACTCGTGCTGCTGTAGAAGAAGGAATCGTTGCTGGTGGTGGTGTAGCTTTATTGAGAGCTAAACTTGCTTTAGCTGACTTAAAAGCTGACAATGCTGATGAGGCTACTGGAATCCAAATCGTTTCTCGCGCTGTTGAAGCTCCATTAAGAACTATCGTTGAAAACGCTGGTCTTGAAGGTTCTGTTGTTGTGGCTAAAGTTGCTGAAGGTGCTGGCGATTTTGGATACAATGCAAAAACTGACGAATATGTAGATATGCTTAAAGCTGGAATTATCGATCCTAAAAAAGTAACTCGTGTAGCTCTTGAAAATGCTGCATCTGTCTCTGGAATGATCTTAACTACAGAATGTGCATTAATTGATATTAAAGAAGAAAATGCCGGAGGCGGAATGCCAATGGGAGGCGGAATGCCAGGAATGATGTAATTCATTCTCTTCTTAAAAATTAAAGCGCCGGATTTTCTATCTGGCGTTTTTTTTGTTTTGTTCGCCACGAATTCACGAATTATTTTTTTCTAATCTGTGTGTTTTTATTTATTTGCCACAGATTAAAAAGATTACACAGATTATAATCTTTTAATCTGTGTAATTTATCGATAATGATACCCGCAAAGATTTAAAAAAAATAATTCGTGAATTGCTTCGCCTGTTCGCTATCGCTCGGGTCGTGGCTAACTTTTTATTTAACATTCTCTTTTTCTTTAAAATACCTGTTATCTCTACCTTTGTGGTTATTATAAATTTAAAAAATGAAAAAGCATTTTACCTATCTTCTATCTTTCACTTTTCTTTTACTTTCTTTAACTATACAAGCCCAAACCAATAAAGACAATTATGTAGTTTTAGTTTCTATGGATGGCTTTCGCTGGGATTATGGCAAAATGTACAATCTCCCAAATCTAAAGCAGATTGAAAAAGAAGGCGTTCATGCAAAATCAATGAAACCATCTTACCCAAGTAAAACTTTTCCAAATCATTATTCGATTGTAACGGGACTTTACCCAGATCATCACGGCATCATCAATAATGTTTTTTATGATGCTTCTTTGAACCAAGCTTTTTCTTTATCAAGTAATGCAAAAAATGATTCAAGATTTTATGGCGGAAATCCGATTTGGAATTTAGCTGAAGAACAAGGCGTAAAAACAGCTTCTTTCTTTTGGCCAGGTTCTGATATCGACAATAGAAATCCGAGTTATTTCAAAAACTACGATGGCAAAGTTCCTTACGGAGCTAGAATAGATACCGTTATGAAATGGCTACAGCTTCCCGAAAAACAGCGTCCGCATTTGGTAACTTTATATTTTGACGAACCAGATCATACGGGTCATAATTTTGGTCCGCTTTCGCCAAAAACCGAAAAAACAGTGATTAAAATGGATTCAATTATGGGCGAAATATCTAGAAGATTAGATCAATTGCCTATTGGAAAACAAATCAATTTGATCATCGTTTCAGACCACGGAATGGCTACTATCAGCAATGATAAAAAAGTAGCGGTATTGGATTACATAAAACCAGAATGGTTAGGCTATAAAGACGTTATTAACCCAATTATGAGTCTGCAGGCAAAACCAGGCTATCAAGATTCGATTGCCAATGCTTTGAAAAAAGTGCCACATATTAAATTCTGGAAATCGACTGAAGTTCCTGAAAGATTACATTACGGAACAAATCCGCGTGTACATGATTTTGTAATTGAAGCCGATAAAGGATGGAGTTTAGTTAGCAAAGAAAGCACGCATATCAATGGCGGAACGCATGGTTATGACAATGATGAAAAAGATATGCATGCCATTTTCTATGCAAAGGGACCTGCTTTTAAAGTCAATAAAAAAGTAAAACCGTTTCAGAACGTTTCGGTTTATCCTTTAATTGCTCATATTTTAGGCTTGCAAGTTGGCGAAATTGATGGAAAATTGAGTGATGTAGAGGCAATGCTACGTTAAATTAGATAATGTGTCAATTTGATAATTAGATAATTTTTGAATTGGAATAGCTTAATATATTGAATTGCCTCCAGTTTTAGCTGGAGGTCAGCTTATTTAAACATCTCCAAAGGCTTTAGCCGAACTATCAAGTTTGGCTAAAGCCTTTTTTATACACTTTTTATTCCTCCAGCTAAAGCTGGAGGCAATTCAAAAAAACAATTTCATACAGCATATATCTGTAGAGACGCACCGCAGTGCGTCTAGTCTTGTATCTTGTATATCAATCATTGTGGTTACGTTGCATAGACGCACTGCAGTACGCCTCTACAAATACACATTGTCAATAGCATTATCTAATTATCAAATTGCCACATTATCTAATTAACTAACCACTTTATAAGTAGGATCTTCAATAACATTAACATTTATAACCGCATCAGCATTTTTGAGCAGTTGTCTGCAGTCGGCACTTAAATGTTGTAACTCTACGGTTTTATTGAGCTGATTGTATTTTTTAGTAATATTATTCAAAGCTTCAATCGCCGACATATCAGAAACACGGCTTTCTTTAAAATCGATTATAATATGATTGGGATCGTTTTGGATATCAAACTTTTCTAAAAAAGTAGTAGTTGAACCAAAGAATAACGGCCCGTAGATTTCGTAATGTTTTATTCCGTTTTCATCAATATAATGCCTTGCACGAATTCTTTTAGCACTTTCCCAAGCAAAAACTAGAGCTGAAATAATTACGCCAATTAACACCGCTAAAGCCAGATTATGCAACACAATGGTAATTACAGCTACTAGAATTCCAACCAAAATATCATGTTTTGGCATTTTATTAATAATCCTAAAACTTGCCCATTCAAAAGTCGTAATGGCTACCATCATCATTACCCCTACTAAGGCCGCCATTGGCAATTTGCCTATTACAGGCGCTCCAAAAAGGATAATCAATAAAATAGTCAGTGCAGCAATAATTCCCGAAAGTCTGGCTCTAGATCCTGCACCAAGATTCACTAAAGTCTGCGCAATCATAGGACAACCTCCCATTCCGTAGAAAAAACCATTTAAAATATTTGAACTTCCTTGCGCAATACATTCTCGGTTACTATTTCCTCTTGTTCCTGTAATTTCATCAACCAAATTCAGTGTAAGCAAACCCTCAGTCAGACCAACAGCCGCAACAATTACCGAATATGGAAATATTACTTTTAAAGTTTCAAAAGAAAATGGAATATTCGGAATATGAAACGGAGGAAATCCGCCTTGAACCGAAGCGATATCTTCAACCGTTTTGGTTTCGATATTAAAGACAATTACCAAAGCAAAAACGACCATAATAGCTACCAAAGATGCCGGAACTGCTTTTGTAATCTTCGGGAAAATCAAAACAATCGCAATGGTCAAAGCAACCAAGCCTAGCATAATGTATAAAGGAGTTCCCTGAAGCCAAGAAACCTGTCCATTAACAACGGTTTTAAACTGTTCTAGCTGCGACATGAAAATCACAACTGCCAAACCGTTTACAAAACCAAACATTACGGGTTGTGGAACTAACCGAATAAATTTTCCGAGTTTAAAAAGTCCTATGCAGATCTGGACAACACCGCCAAGAGCTACGGCGGCAAAAACATATTCTATTCCGTGCGATTTCATTAAGGCGATCAAAACAATAACCGTTGCTCCCGCCCCGCCCGAAATCATTCCGGGTCTTCCTCCAAAAATAGCCGTAACTAATCCCGCAATAAAAGCGGCATATAAGCCGACTAATGGTGGAAATCCTGCCAAAATAGCAAACGACAACGATTCTGGAATCATAGTCATTGCTACAGTTAAACCCGCTAAAATTTCGTTTTTGTAATTGACTTTCTGGCTAAAATCGAAGAGTTGGAATGCTTTTTTCATACCGTACAAATGTAAAAAATAATGCTTAAAAGCAGAACACACCACTATTTAATAAAAACTAGAAGAAAATAATCCTAAGAACTGTTATTCTATTCTAATCTTTATTTAAAATTTTCTACTTAGCCAACACCCCACAACCATAAACTATAAACTATAAACTATAAACTATAAACTATAAACTATAAACTATAAACTATAAACTATAAACCAAAAACACAAAGCATCTACTTTTTATTTTGGCTGTTTGCTGCAATTTGAGTTTCTAAATATAAAATTACCTTTTGAAGGCTTTCAATCGTTTCTTTTCTGGCCTCAGCCAATTCTTTATAATTAATAAGTTTCTCAGTATCTTCTTTTTCTGTTCTATTATAGACTAATCCTTCTTCATTTAAAACATCACATTTCAACATATTTCCGTTTCCTGTCAAAAGCCATTCTATATTAATTTCCGAGTACTTTTTTAAGATATTTTCTAATTTATCTACCCCGATAGTTTTATTATTTTTTAATTGACTAGCAAAAGAACCATTGGACATCCCAACCTCTTTTTCAAATATACTGACTTTAATCCCTTTAAAATCGATATACTGCTTAATTCTATGTATGGTATTTTCTATCATTAAAGTGATATTTAGAAAATTTCTTACTATTTCTTGTTTGTTTAGGAAATATCTTACTATATTTGTCCGATTGTTAATACAAACAGATCAATGGGCAAAAATATAAAATCTAAACCAAGTTATAATCAAGATGTCTTAAAGATTATAAAAGACAGATACGGGTATTCATACGATTATATTCGAAAATCTATTCGTGGAGATCGGGTTGGAATTATCTGCGACATGCTCAAAACCGAATACCACAAACTGAACAACGAATCTATAAAAGCAATAGAAAGTAGAGCCTATAAACTATAAGCCGTAAGCCTAAGTCATTAACTATAAGTCAACCTTCAAAATGAAAAAAATTACCTATCTATTATTATTGATTCAAAGTGGATTTTTAACTGCCCAAACTAAAACAGTTGTCACTCAATTTGGAGAAAAAGTTAGCATCAATCCATATGTAAATAACGGATTAGAAACCAATAATGGTTATATACAATTAGGAGGTGCGTTGACAAAACCATCTATTCTGACAACAACACCAAACTTTACTTTAGCATTTACAGGACTACAAGCTGGCGGAGCTTCAGATAATGTATTAGTGACTGATGCAAGTGGCGTTTTAAAATCTGTTGCCAGATCAAGTTTTGGAGGCAATGACAACTTAGGAAACCATATTGCCACTATGGATTTAAATATGTCCAACAAAAACATTACAAATATTTATAATGCTTACATTAAAAATGATTTTCAAATTTTTGACCGTATCACTTCTAATACCAACTATTTCGGGCTCTATAAAACCCAAGGAAAACTAGGCATTTGGAATAATGCAAAAAGTGCCAATGCTTTAACAATTGATGAAAATACAAACACAACGACACTGCAATCTGCCGCCATAGCCAAAGGAACAGACAATAAAACTCCCGTACCTGGCTCTGTGGCGACTGCAGCCGATACAAATGGGAATGTAATCTGGACAGCAACAAGCGAGGTAACAGGAGTGCTAGTAGGAGCTTATAATGTGACAGGTTCTGGATTGCCTCTACAAGATATACCAATATCAAGTACAATAAATGATTACTATGATATCAACGGATTAACCTTGTCAATAACAGTAACAAAACCCTCTAGACTCGTTGTTGTTGGTTCTGTACTAGTAACCAGCTCATCTGCCGGATACACTGGTCAAGGATCTATTGCCACATTTGTTGATGGCGTTAAATACAATCCAAATTATTACAGCTTTTTTGACGGCTACGCAAATGGCGCCAGTGGTGGACTTGTCCGTTTAGGTTCAACAGTACCTGTTAATACTGTAGTAGATGTAGAGCCTGGCACTCATACTATAAAACTAAGAGTAAGAGCATGGGCTAGCTATATAGGAGGAATATCGAATTCAACTATTAAACATCGAATTAATCCTACAACAGGTTCGTATTTAGGCTCCTTCAACGAAACAGGAGCACAAGCTCCCAATATGACTGTTTTGGTCTATACAAAATAATGAAGCCATAAAAATATCTACTAAAAACACTAATACGCTCTCAACAAAACAACTAATCTTAAACAATCACAAAACATTTTCATGAAAGAAATTAATTAAAAGCATACAATCAACTTTTAAACTTATGCTTCATAAATGCATTATCTTTTTTTGACTAAAAAAAGCATTCACCTTATTTTATTACAACTAAAACTTTTTAAGGCATAATGTCATATATGAGGTAATTAATTTTGCACTCGATTCTCATGGGAAAATTTTAATTGGACTTTACCATTTCCAAAAACAAAATACCCTAATAATCAATGCTTAAAAAAAAATTACAAATAGTTTAAAAATAATTTAAAATGAAAAATTTAACTTGTATGCTTTTATTAATCTGTAGTGGATTTGTAATGGCACAAACAAAAACAGTTGTTACTCAAAATGGAGAAAAAGTAACAATCAGCCCAACTGTTGATAACGGATTAACAGCAACTAATGGGCATATACAATTAGGCGGTGCATTGACAAAACCATCTGTTCTGGCAACAACATCAGCCTTTACTTTGGCTTTTACTGGACTGCAAACAGGTGGAGCTTCAGACAATGTATTAGTCACTGATGCAAGTGGTGTGCTAAAATATGTGCCGAGATCTAGTTTTAGCGGAGCAGATAACTTAGGTAATCACATCGCAACGCAAGATTTAAACCTCTCAAATTTTAATCTTTTAAACATAAAGAATGCTTACATTAAAAATGATCTTCAAATTTTTGATCGTATCACTTCTAATACCAACTATTTCGGAATCTATAAAAACCAAGGAAAATTTGGCATTTGGAATAATGTAAAAAGCACGAATGCTTTAACAATTGATGAAAGCAACAATAAGACAACTTTACTTTCAGCGCAAATTACTGCAGGAACAAATGGTAGTGCCCCGCAAACAGGCTACATGCTAACTGCAGCAGACCCTTCAGGTAATCTTGTATTTACTGCTCCAAAAGCAATTCCTGGTGCTATTTCGGGTGTCTATGAGTTTTTAGGAACCGATTTAATATCAATTCCAGCCAACACGACCGCAACTATCCCTATGAATGCAAACTCATTTACAATGAGCACTTCTGGAAAAGCATTAATTACTTATTCTGTATTACCCCTTCCTGCAAATGCTTCTCAGCCCGTACAAGGAAGTATCGATTTAATAATAGACAATACTAAAATGATATCCTCTTATTATTCAGCAACAGACTCCCCTTCTACCTTAGTAAAACTAGGAAATTACTCCACTGCTCAAAAGATGATCAGTCTTCCTGCTGGAACGCATACTGTAGGGGTTAACCTTAAATCTTGGTCTGGCACAACCAGAACCAATGTTAATCCTTTCCCTTCGTATGTCGGCTCTATAGCAAATGACAATCAAGCTATGGTAGCAAGAATTACAGTTATTACTTTTAATGATTAAGCACTTTTAAAACTGTTATAAAAACAGCTTACCAAAAGTAAAGAGGCTTATCTTAAAGAGAAACTTCCAAACTTTCAGTTTTGAAGTCTTTTTATCAATATAAAAAAGAAAGAGGGATATCTCATAGTTTTGAGACTTCCTCTTTTTTTTTCTCAATTCAAACCACTTTTTTTCGCAATGATACTCGAGATTATACTATCGATCATGTAAAAAATAGCAAAAAACAACTCTTACTAAAAATACCATATGCCTTTTAAAATATAAGTTTAAAAAAACAATTTTAGCACGATGTAGACTGTTTTCAACAAAACACAGACAATAATAAAACTAGAACAAAAAGCAACAAACAAACCGTGATTCAACAGCAAATTACTCATTTTTCAACAGCATTAAACTCAATAATCAAAGAGAGGCATATAATCCCACACTTTTATCATTTAATAGAAAAACAAAAAAACATCTCTCTAAATTATTGTTTTAGAAATAGTTTACAATAAAATAAAGATCAACTCACAAGCTCAATTTTAAGAAACGATACATCTATATTTAGCATTCATACCATTATAAAGTTTTCTTTTTATCTGCATAAAACACCTTGTAAATTATATATTGACAAAGCATTATATCTGGTTTCTATATGTTTTCCTCAATTATTTTATTCCCTAAAAAACATCTCGAAATTCTATCCTATTAGATCTTCATTTCATTAAAACACAAATTGATTTATTTTATTAGAAATCGCACTTAAAAACCATAAAAAATTCTCGTTTCTTTTTTCGCCAATCCATATTTCACTTCCTCTCTATTCCGCTTTATCCGTTAATTATAATAGTTTTTTTAACACGAAAAAAACCCTAATTTACTACAACTATGTCCTTTAGCGGGTTATATTTTTTTATTGATCAACTTAGTTTTGCAAAAATTTATTTTGATTTCAATTATTGAAATTAATCTTTAACAATCATTTTTAAAGTTTTTCGTAAAAAAGCACAATCCTTTTTTTATTGTAAAAACATGATCGTCTTACATCTTTAAAATCTTAAATTTTAAAAAAATGAAAAAAACTATCTGGATACTACTACTAATCCCATGTGGATTTTTGACAGCACAAACAAAAACAGTAGTAACACAACATGGAGAAAAAGTACAATTTGACCCAAACTCAATCGGCTCTGCAGATAATGGTTTAACGGCACTCAACAAAAATGTACAGCTAGGCGGTGAGTTAAACAAACGCACCACTATCAAAGCCTCTACAACCAATACTATAGCAATTTCAGGATTAACTTCTAGCAATAATACTAGCGACACTCCAGTTGTTGCAACTGCAGACGGCACCTTAAAAAAAGGAGCTTTCCCCATGATAAACATTCTGCCAGACGACATAGGAACTGTTATCGCTATAGATGGCAAGCTTGAAGTTGCGCAAGAAATAAGCGCGATGATTACTGCTAACCTTAATATTGCTGGCACTACTGGAAATATTCCTACTCCTCTTGGCGGAATGACTAAAGTATTTATTGATAATCGCCATACTTTTTACAGCGATAGCAATACCAATTACTTTACCATTAAAACTACTGGAATTTATGCTGTTAACATCAATGTTCCAGTTACCCCTTCAGCCGCAAGTACACCTGCTGTTGGTGTCTGGTGCAATACGGATAACAAATGGGTCGCCCGTGTAAATTTAGATGCTGTACAAAAAGTTCCCTTAACCTTAATGACATCAATTACTTTGGATGCCTCTAAAACCTATTCTTTTAGAGTTATAAATACAGTAGACCTATTAGTAGAGGCTCTCAATTATGGTACATCAGGAACAGGGCCTGTCGGGTTCTTTTCTATCAAAAGATTAAAATAACCCAATTACAAAGTTTGATTCACGCTAAATTTTATCCTCAACATAATATCTGCTTTGCAATTCATTTTTTTAGCTTCAACAAGACTACAATCTAAGCTCGTTTTATTTCAAATTAAAAATTTTATGAACTAATGAAAAAAATCACCTGTCTGCTATTACTATTTCAATGCTTATGCACAATAGCACAAACAAAAACAGTAATCACTCCTCACGGAGAAAAAGTACAGATTAACCCTAATTTAATTGGCACTGCTGATAACGGGCTAACTCTTACAAATAAAAACATTCAGCTAGGAGGCGAATTAAACAAGCCTACTACCATTAAAACTAGTCAGGCTAATCCTCTTGCAATTGATGGTTTAGCTGTTAGTCCTAATACAAACGATATTCCTCTTGTTGTAGATGCAAATGGTGTCTTAAAAAAAGGAGCATTCCCTGTCATCAACATTGTTCCAGATAACATAGGAACAGTTATTGCAATAGATGGAAAGCTTGAAGTAGCTCAAGAAATAACTGCTATGATGACCGCCAACTACTCTTTTGCAGCTGGAACTCCTTATGCTATAGGCAATCTTACCAACGTACTTATCGATAACCAGAACACCTTTAAGAGTAGTGCTACTACAAACTCTTTTACTATTAAAACAGCTGGAGTTTATGCTGTCACAATGAACATGCCTCTTATTACAACAGATGGAGGAATGGTGGTAATAGGTGTTTATTGCGATACCGATTCACTATGGGTGGCCCGCATTAATATTAATGTAATAACAGTAGGAAGAAGAACCAACTTAACCTTACTTACTGCTATAAACATGGATCCTGCTAAAACCTATTCTTTTAGAGTTGGAAACACTGTACCGTCAACAGTTGAGGCTATAAATTCAGACAATACAGGATCTGGACCATCAGCTAGTGTTTCACTAAAAAGATTGAAATAAATATTGCCTTTTTAATAAAAAGACATGATAGGGATACAGTATTTACAATACTAAGAACTTAAAAAATAGAACAATGAAAAAAATCACCTTCCTGCTATTACTACTTCAATCTGTTTTAAGTATAGCACAATCAAAAATACTAGTCACACCACATGGAGAGAAAGTATCTGTTAATATCAACTCGGCTGCAACTGCCAATAATGGTTTAACCGCTGCGAACAAAAATGTGCAACTAGGGGGCGACTTAACTAAACCTACAACCATCAGCACTTCTGCTACTAATACCTTAGCCATAACAGATCTGACAACTAGCACCAATACAAACGATACTCCCATTGTAGTTGCCGCAGATGGTACCTTAAAAAAAGGAGCTTTCCCTTCAATTAATATTGTTCCTAGCGAAATAGGAACTGTTATTGCCGTAAATGGCAAACTTGAAGTTGCCCAAGAAATTATAGCTCTTATGTCGGGAAATTTTTCAATTAACGGCACAACAGGAACCACTCCTGCAGTTATAGGAAATATTACTAACATAATCGTAGATAATCTGCAAACTTTTTCTGGTACTGCGACTAGCAATTCTTTTTCAGTTGCAACAACTGGAGTATATTCTATTAAGATGTCTCTTCCAGTTATTCAATCAACAGGAACACAAGCTATTGGCCTTTGGAATAATACAGACAATAAATGGATGGCTCGCATTAGTATCGTCCTTACAGGAAGAACCAATTGCAATTTAGTTTCCTCAACTAATCTAGAGGCTGGTAAAACCTATTCTTTTAGAGCTGCCAATACGACTAATTTTACCATCGAAGGTCTTAATTTAAATCCAGCAGGAACAGCATCGGTTGCTTCTTTCTCTGTAAAAAGATTAAAATAAGATCCCTATAGACTCCGCAATATCTAAAAAAAATACCAGTCGAAAATCGCATTTCGACTGGTATTTTTATATTAAAAAAATGCTAATGAATCTAAAATCTTCCCTATAGCATAAAAGACTTCTATAGTCGCTTGAACTAAAAAAAATTAACTTCATTAAAAGTTCTATAAAATTATTATTCAAAACTAAAAATCACATTTTACCAGAACTTAAAATCTATACAAAAAAACAAACCATTAATAAAGTCTGATTTTCAACAC
This sequence comes from Flavobacterium nitrogenifigens, assembly GCF_003254565.1. Taxonomy (GTDB): domain Bacteria; phylum Bacteroidota; class Bacteroidia; order Flavobacteriales; family Flavobacteriaceae; genus Flavobacterium; species Flavobacterium nitrogenifigens. The sequence goes on along the minus strand of NZ_QJRI01000172.1, from coordinate 56,648 downwards.
TCTACCAAAACCTAATCTATTTTAACACAAACATAACCTAAACGAGATACATAATCTATTACGCTATCGCATTGCAGATCAATACCTTCAATTCGTAAAATTTTATCGCAATCTTCCAAATCAAAATTGATTTTGTAATCTGGAAACTGATTTTGCATAACAGCTACAACATAATCTCGATCAGATTCTTTCTGAACATTTGTTTTAAAAATCTCCACGATCATATTGGTATCTTTTAATTCTTTAAACTGGTACATTTTACTTTTATTAAAAAGAGTATAGAAATTCGAATTCAAAAATAAAGGAGAAGCTCCTATTTTAACAGCAATTTTATACCAATGGCGTACGATTTATACGAATGGCGTTGGTATAATTTTTTCTTGATAAATATCTACAAACTATACGATTGTATTATTTTTGTCGATATGACAATTGCAAAAATCTACCAGAACTTTTTTCTACGAAACCTAATCGTAAATACACTTGTTTACTTAGTTATTTTGGCCTGTATTTATGACGAAGTAAAACTCGACGGACATAGCTGGTCTTACATTCTCAGTAAAATTGCTATGGGATATTTTCCGTGTATTGTCTGGATTACGGTTTTTAATATCTGCATTATCAAACCTTTTTTATTTCACAAAAGGTTCAAAATCTTTTTCACGCTTCTTGCAGTCTATTGGACTTGCTTTTATTTCTTCATGAACTGGTTCCTTCCTCTTGTGGAGTTAGGAAATTTAAAAACCCTTCAGATTGTATCGCTCATCATAAACGGCTGCTTTTTTTATTTCCTGCATATTGTTATTAGCAAAAAAATGAGCCAAGCCGACAAAGATATTATGAATTTCAAATCGGAACTTTCGTTTTTAAAACAGCAGCTGAATCCGCATTTTTTACTCAATGCAATGAATAATCTTTATGGAGAAGCTTTGGCAGAACCCGAAAAAGTTCCAGATCGAATCCTGAATCTTTCAGATATGCTGCGTTATCAGATTGAAGCTTCTAAGAAAGATTATGTTTTAATGCAGGAAGAAATTGCGTTTATTAAAAAATACATCGAATATTACACCTTTAGAAACGAAAGACTAGCTGTAACGCAAAAAATTGAAGGTGTTCACGACCAAATCGAGATTCCGCCTTTGTTTTTTCTGCCTTTGGTAGAAAATGCAGTGAAATTTTCTGCCGAAACTGCCGAACCTTTTATCAATCTCGACTTGAAGGTAAATTGCCGAAGTGTTACTTTTACTTTAAAAAACAATTATCTCGATTCGGGATCGCGCCTTTCGAGTACGGGAATTGGAATTGAAAATCTAAAAAGACGTCTAGAAGTATACCGTTTAAAACACGATTTGAGCTGTAGGAAAGAAAAAGATATGTTTATTGTAAAATTGAGTATATGGCACTTACCTACCGCTGTCTAATAATTGATGACGAATCTCCGGCACACAAAGCCTTGATTTCTCATATCTCCAAATTTGACGAACTGGAACATTCTGGAAGTGCTTTTAATGGTATGGAAGCCATAAAACTGCTCAACGAAAACCAGTACGATATTATTTTTCTAGATATTAATATGCCCGTAATTTCGGGTGTAGAATTAATGGAACTCCAGCCCAAACGCCCCATTACAATTGTTACTACGGCTTATTCTGATTTTGCCCTTTCGGCTTATCAAAACGATGCGATCGATTATTTGATGAAACCCATTTCGTTTGATAAATTTTCAAAAGCAATCGAAAAAGCCAAAACGTATCATTCTGGAAATAATCTTAAAAAAGAAACCAGCGATGACGAAAAAGTACTTTCTTATCGTTCCAACGGACAGGTGATTGAAACGCCTCTTTCGGATATTTTGTACATCGAAAGTCTAGGCAATTATATGAAATTGTACAACTGCAAATTAAAATCTCCAATTGTCATTTATGGTTCACTTGCGAGTATAAGTGCCGAAATTGATTGTGCCCATTTTTTGCAAGTTCACCGGTCTTTTATTGTAAATACAACTAAAATTTCTTCCGTTACTTCCAAAAATCTTACGATGTCTAATGGTGATATTGTTCCTGTGGGAAGGAAATATCAGATTCTATTGAACAATCTTTCGATTAGATAATTTGTCCATTTAGATATTTAGATAATTTTTGAAAGGCTCAACTTTTTAAGTTGGGCTTCTTTCTTTATATGAAATTCTAGACAACTCCAAGATCTCTTATTCTTAGTTATAATAAGACTTACAGAATCTAGGAATTATTGTTTTTATTTGTTTTAATCCTGTAGCAATTACCGTCAATTGATATTTTGTGAATTATTTTCTTAAAAAAAACAGCAAACTAAGAAACTTTTCTTACTTAATTATTTAAATTCGCGCCAACCGAACCACTAAGCCCCTAAAAAACCAATGAACATTTTTAATTTTTTTAGAAGATCAGATACAAAATGTCCGAGATGTCTTGGAAAAAGATTTGTTGATTGGGATGATATCCGCCGTTTAAACCGTCAATTAAAATGGGTTCCTGCACCTTGCGCGTACTGCGACGCAACAGGAAGAGTCCCCAAAGAACTGCTTTCGAAAGTTGCTGTTGACTGCATGTATCTCACAATAGACTTGCCAGAATCTGTAATCGAAAAAATAAAAGAAGGCGATCTAGAAACGATTGAAAAAGGAAAACAGCGCGAACTTTTTGTAGATCATCTTATACAATATGCAGAGCATCATTACCTCACTCAAAATCTTGATGCCGAAAGCATTGCCAATTTATATTTGGAATTCGAGGCAGAAAAAGCTCCTTTTGCCGTTACCAAAGAAGAATTAATAAAATATATTCAAGGCGTAATCGAATTAAAGAAATCTGCATTAAGCTAACTCTTTTTTATTTTTTTGCACTTTTTAAAATGTTATGACTTCACTCATTCGTAAACAACTTTTCAAATCAATAAAACATGATTAAAACTTTAAAGCTGATTTTTATTGCAATTTCTTTTTTATTCTTTTTTGGCTGTTCTTCTGGAGATTGCACCAAAATGATTACTATTCCTGCACAAACTATACAAACACCATCTGGATCATCTTACATGCCTGCGTATGAAAGAGAAGTTTCTTGCGATTTTGAAATTGAACCTGTGGAAGAGAACACCAAAGAACTTGAAAATTTCTCGTACGAAATTTTGAATTTCGTTTATACCCCAGACACTGGAAAAAATACTAACCGACTTCAAATGGAGATAAAACTAAACAATCGTAATGACTTTAATGTCACAGGGGCTCCAGTAATTACTATTAATGTTGATGGCGCAGAATCTATTGGAAATTTTGCATCAAAAGCCACCTCACCATGTTATGGAATTGACGCTAAATCTAGTTGTATTTTTACATTTGATCAAGAAACTTCCTTAAATTTTGGACTGATAAAATCTATAAAAATTGTTTCGGTAAAATATATCGTTGCAAAAAATTAGTTTCCTTCTTTTAAAATCTAAAGAAAAAATTCTTCTAAAAAAAACAGGTATAAATACCCGTAGTCATCACTTAATTTTAAACTAATATTGTTCTGAATAATTTTTAGTTTAGGCAAGGTTTTCTAATAGAGAGCTTTTTAATTTTTGTCACTTTTTTTTTGGAACAGAAAGTGGGATTTCAAATCGCTGGTACCGATTAGAAATTTCACTTTTTTTTGTTTACCTATCTAATCTTTTTTTACCGCAAAGGGTTACGCAAAGTTCGCTAAGTTTTTTTTTGAGAAGTTTGCTAAGACACAAAGCTTGATCTACACAAAGCTTTGCGGACTTTGCGGTTTATTAAGTCTTTAATTAAAAATTCTTAGCGCACTTTGCGTTAAAAAAACATTACTCTTAGAAACCTCTGTTGCTTTGTACCTCTGCTCCTTTGCGCCTAAGAAAAAAGCCTTATTTTTGTGCTCTGTAAAAGCCACGAAATTAAGTCCGCATGACTAGAGAACATTATATTCCGTTTAACAAAGAATTTTTACTAGAGCAGCAAATCGCTACGTTTGCCGGAAACGCGCAAAAAGCTGATGATTTTAAAAAGTTATTCGAAATTATCGAACACTATTATCATTACGAATCTTTTAACCTTAATAGAAATCTAAAACAGCATTACGCACTTTACGATCCTGATTTAAGCGAAAAAGAACGTGAACAGTTTATCAATAAAAGCGATTTCCCCCTTTTTAAAGAAACGTTGCTAAAAGTTCTCGAACGTGGCAATTACTACAGAATTAACCAGAAAGCTTTAAACGACGCTTTTAATGAATCAGATTTGATTGGACTAAACCTTTCTATCGATTTTAATGCTTTTAAAGATTTTGAACTCTATGCGCGCGGACATCACAAGGCGAAAGAAAAAATCAAAAAATACTTTTTCTGGACCAAAGAAGTCGAAATTGAATATTATGATAGAGTGCTTATTTATCTTAATTATAGCGACGCTGATTACCTAAGAGAAAAGAAAGTCAAACTAGGAAAAATGCCAATTGATCCAGGTTCTATTGCACTGAAAATCTTTAAGCGTGTTCCTAAAAACGATCTTGAAACCATTTTTCCGAACGCTATTCCGAAAATGTCTCTCAAAGATAAATTGCTACTTTGGGTTCCAGGAGTTTTTGGTGGACTTTCGTTATTAAGTGCAAAAGTAATTCCAGCTTTGATAAACATGTATGAAGCGTATCAAACTGGCGAAACCATCGATTTATTAAACAGTAAAACTTCTTTAAATCAAGGTTTAATTGCGCTTGGAATTTTAGGTGCTTATTGTTTCCGCCAATACAACAACTTCATAAATAAGAAAATCAGATATTCTAAAACACTTTCTGACAGCTTGTATTTTAAGAATATTGGAAACAATAGTGGCGCTTTTTACTCTTTATTAAATTCTTCTGAAGAAGAAGCTTTAAAGGAAACCATTCTAGCTTATACTTTTTTACACGAAAGTGAAGATTCTTTAACAGCCGAAGAGCTGGACAATCAAATTGAATCTTGGTTTCAAACCAAACTAAATACCGATTTAGATTTTGACGTAAACGATGCTTTATTAAAATTAAAAAGCATTGGTTTGGGATTAGAAACTAATGGGAAATGGGAAGTGATTCCGCTCAATGAAGCGCTTATTGCCATAGATGAACTTTGGGATAATGTTTTTCAATACAATCAGAAAGCTGATGCTCTAAATAATTAAAAATGTATACCTACAAATGTTCCTGCTGCGGAGAAGTTTTTGACGAAATGCCTTTATGTTTCGGCAACGAATTTCCTGCTTATTATTTTACAATTCCGCCCGAAGAAAGAGAACAAAGAATTGAATATGGAGGAAGCTGGTGTTATGTTGATGAAGAACATTTTTTTCATCGCGGAAGATTGACCATTCCGATAATCGATTATCATGAAGATTTGGTTTTTAATGTCTGGACTACGATAAGCGAAGATAATTTCTGCCTACGAATGGATTTATGGGAAGATACCAACAGAATTAATCAAGAGCCTTATTTTGGCTGGATGCAGACTGATGTTCCCACTTACGGCAAAACCATATCTCTAAAATCAATCGCCATTGAACAAGATTTAGGATTAATTCCGGAAATAAAACTGATCGAAGAAAATCATCCTTTAACTCTAGATCAGGAAAACGGAATTACACTGGAAAAAGCCATTTCGATTGTAGATCAAATAATGAAAATTCAGCACGGTAAAAGCTAAAAGAAATTTTACTAGATTTACGCATCTAACCTTAAAACCACAAAAAATGAGAACATTAGATCAATGGTTTGCAGAATATGCCGTAAGTCACCAAAACCCGACCAATAAAGCGATTCATTACATTTGCGTTCCCGCAATTTTCTTTTCTATCGTTGGATTATTAATGAGTATTCCGAGCGGAATTATTGCCAACACTTTAAACCTAAATTTACCTATTGTCGAAAATTGGGCTTTTGTAGTTCTGCTTTTTGTTTTGGTTTTCTACATTAGATTATCGGTTGCAATGGCAATTAAAATTGCTTTGTTTTCGGGAATCTGTTTAATCTTAAATTATTATATCGGACAAGTTGTTCCGTTATGGGCATTTTCAATCGGCGTTTTCGTCATTGCTTGGATCGGACAATTTTATGGACATAATATTGAAGGCAAAAAGCCTTCATTCTTAAAAGATCTTCAGTTTTTATTGATCGGTCCTGCTTGGGTTGTTGAGAATTTGTTTTCTAGGAAATAGAGCTTCTCAGCAACTAAAAGAACAAGAGCTAGAAACAAATATTAGAAATTTAAAAAAAGGACAAATATTTTTTGTCCTTTTTTTATGACTAAAATATACTTCAAATATTTTTTATATTAGCGTAATAAATCAAGTCCAAAAATGAGAAGATTAACTGCGTTATTAGCTTTCGGAATTTTACTTTCTGCCTGTAAAAAAAATAACGACAAACCTATTTCTAGCGTCAATAAAACAAAAAGCAACACTATTAAAGAGCAGTCCGCTCCAACAACAGAAAACAGTAATTCAGAATCACTTTTAGAACAATTTTCTAAAAATAAAAATGAAGTTATTCTCAAATTAAAAACACTTTCTAATAAAGAAGCCAATGCTTTGTATGAAAAATATTCTGAAGAAAATACCGCTTTAGTACAGCAAATAGCCGAAAAAGAAGCTGGAGTATTGGATAAATTCTACAATGAAGATGAGGCCAATAAAAAAGCTGTTAAGCTTTTAGGCGAAAAACTTTCTAAACACCAACTAGAGTTTTCTGAAATTGGCGAAGGATATGTTGAAATAGATCCCGTTCATGATTTTTACTATCAGATTTTTAAAAACTATGTTACGAATGATTATAAAGATTATTTGTATTTAATAAGTGAAGAAAGCAAATCGCTTTATTCTGCAGATGCTGGACTTGTTATCTCTTTTAAAGATTTGGGAGAAAGAATAATTTCATGGGAAAATTTCATGACCAAATATCCTGATTCAAATTTGATTGCATCTGTAAAAGAGCAATATAAAAATTACCAGATGGATTATCTTGTTGGTCAAGACAATACACCAACTGCAGAGCGAGCAACAGACGAAAACTATATTTATCCAGAAAATATTCAGGAGTTCAACCGATTCATGAAAAAATATCCAAAAAGCCCAACTGTTCCTCTAATTAACTTGTTTATGGAGAATTTCAAAAACGAGAGTATTTTTGATCTATTAAGAGCTGAACAGGATAAACTATAAATCTGAACCAAAAAAAAATTAACAACCAACAATCTAATTATGGAAAATAAAAACCAACCTATTACATTCGTCTTTTGGATAGTAGCCATTATTTTGGGCGTGACCTTGTATAAGCAATTTGACTTTCATAATCTAAAATTTGAAAATCCGGCAATGGCAGTTATTTATAGCATTGTCTTTGTATTTTCGGTTTATTACATCATTAAAAATTCTAAAAAGAAATAGTAAGAAAATACAATTTAATAATAAACCTTGGAAAGTTTATGAGATATATCTGCCAAATATTGATTAATAGGTCTGATATTTTCTGTAGTATTAACTCATTCGTGTCAAGCAAAAGCCAAAATTTCGCCTAAAAAATAAATCAAAAAAAGACAGAATGGAATTGAATTTTAAAGATTTCCCTAAACTGATTACCGAAAGATTAGTATTAAGAAACATTGAAAACACTGATGTCACTCTAATACATAAATTACATTCTGATGCAATTGTAAATGCTTTTGTTGGAAGAGAAAATTCATCAAGCTTAAAAAAAGCAGAAGAATATATAATCAAAATGCAAAATTTAATTGCGAGAAATGAATGCATTTATTGGGTTATAACAGAAAAAGAAAATAACAACCTAATTGGTTCAGTTTGTTTATGGAATTTTGATATTGAAAATGAAATTGTAGAAATAGGATATGAAATGTTGAGTGAATTTCAAGGCAAAGGAATAATGACCGAAGCAATCAAAAAAATAATAGAATATGCGTTTGAAAAAATAAAAGCAAAAATAATAACTGCTTTTCCCTCTTCTGACAATATTAATTCTGTATCAATATTAAAGAAAATGAACTTTGAACTGGAGAATAAAAAATATAACAATACCCATGAGAATGTAAAAAATCTGGTAACTTACACTTTAAGAAATAGCAAAAATCAATAACTAGAAGAGAATCTTAAAATCTTCAAACCATAAAAAAAACCTGCAAAATATATGCTTTACAGGCTTTTTTATTATTGACCTCGATTGTCTGAAATGTTCACAACAGTGATTATTCTATTGTTTGTCAATATCTTCTAATATTGAAATTCCGGTCAAATTTGCCTGGTTGTTTTTTAAAAATGCGTAAGTAATTTTGTCAACTTTACAATTAATAAATTGAACTTTTTTAAATCTATCATTATACTTAAAAAAAGTGTTTAAAATTGTCGCGTCCTGAAATTTAACTCCATAGAAGGAACAATTTTCAAAATGACAGTCTTCAAAAGCTCCTGTGAATACAATATTACTAATGTTTGATTTGCAAAATTTCGTAAACTTCCATACGACATCATTTACAGTACTGCTCTCTAAGTTTGATTCCAAAATTTCCGCACCCGAAAAGTCAGCTTCAGAAAAATTACATTTTTCAATATTACTTTTAAAAATATTAGCATCAATAAAATAGCAGTTTTTAAACTGATTGTTTGAAAGATTAGAAGACTGGATTTTGGTGTTTCTAATGTCCGAATTAGAGAAATCGCACGCTTCAATATTATTTTTTCCCAGAATTAATCCAGATAAATCAGATTTTATAAACTTGCAGTTCTTCATATTTGAAGAGCTAAATTTTTCCTTTAAGTTTTTTAAACCCGAAAAATCAGCATCAATCCAATTACCTTGAGACATATCCCAATTCCAGTCAAATTTTTCACTTGGATTGTTTTTTGCACTCTCTCCTGTTTCTTTAGAAATCTTTTCAATAAATGGTGTTACATTTTTTTCAGTCTGAAAACTATCAGAGAAATAGTTAAGGTCAACACCCAGAATTTCTGCAAGTCGGTTTAATGTCGTGATATCCGGCATAGATTCGCCACGCTCCCATTTACCAACTGCTTGAGGACTTATGGATACCTTTTGTGCAAGTTCAGCTTGTGAAAGATTTACTTTCTTTCTTGCTGCGACAATTTTATTGCCAATTGATTGTGAATTTAGCATCATAATTTTTGTGTATTTGTGATGTCACAAAGTTATTTTGTCCGTTAGTCCCGATGCAAAAAATAGCACCTACCTTTAGTTGCTTTTACACTACTTTCAGTTGTATTCTGGCAACTAATAGTTGTTTTTGTGTTTTTTTGCTTATTTGAGTCAATTATGCATCTTCATTAAAAATTATTTTAACTGAATATGATTTTTCTTTTAAGAATATCTTGCCAATAAAAAGACCGCAATTGTAATAATTAATTACAGAAGTTTAAGCTTTAAATTAGCGAGCTTAAATCACCAATAACTCACTCATAAACAAATATATCATTATTATTTTTACTACAAATTTAATGTACTAATAAAAAACGGAGATCATTTAAGTAGTTATGGTATTACTTAAAACGAAAAAAACTTGACAGCGTTTAAACCTAAATTCTACGTAAATGCAGAATATATTAAAATTAGATCATTTCTAAATCGATTTTCAAACCATAAAAAAAATCTGAGAATCGACATTCTCAGATTTTTAATTTTTATTGTGACATTGACGGTGCAGACTTCGAATCGTTACTAGAAGAGCTAAGGATTTTAAATAGCTGCATAATCTAATGCCTATTTTCTATTTAAGTAACATTTTAGTATAAGTACTTCGATATAATATTTAAAAATAATTTACTCTAAAATTAAATCGCAAACCAATTCCCGTAAGGGAAAATGAGATCTTAAATGACAATTTCATAATTATCACAGTAATTTTATTGGTATATAAATATCAATAATGTGATGTTTTTCGGGATGCAATTTAGGATCATTTAAATGACTTAAGAAGAAATTTCTATTATCTGGTTGATACCCATTTTCTTCAAACCATACTTCGTAAATATAATTCCATGTTTTAAAGCATTCAGACATTGGCGCTTCTTTATGGAAAATAGCATACAATCCACCACTTATTGTCGTATTGCCAATTATTCCTTCTCCTATTATTTTTTCAGGAACAGACAAACAAACATCTGCTTGAAGCATTCCTTCTAAATTAGCATTACTCCTATAGACGGTTAATGCTTTCGTTTCAGGAAAATTTACCAAATCCCTCGGAGAAGCCCAGCTAAAAAGCTGTTTAAACATATCTTCAAATGTCTCACTATCATGTTTGTGAATATTCAGATTTCGAATATAAATAACATTAAATGCATCCAGTTTTTTGACTTCAAAATCAAGTTTCATAGTTTCACTCATTTCAATATTTTTTAAATTATTTAATTTGAGTGCAAGGTAGTTTTCGATTTCGGACTGCATTTTTCCAATATTGCTATCTATTATACCGATATTGCTATTTTTATACAACTTCCGCCATTCAGAAGGTGTTTGCTGTTTAACTTCACGAAAAGCTCTTGAAAAGGACGAAATACTTAAAAAACCACAATCAGTTGCTATTTCGCTAATCGTTTTGGAAGGATTGTTCATTAAGAAGAATAAGGCTCTTTCAATTTTTGCATTTTTAATAAAATCATTAATTGTTCTCCCTGTAACTGACTTAAAAATTCTATGAAAATGAAACTTTGAAAAATTTGAAAGAACAGCTAATTGCTCTAAAGAAAGTTCTTCATGAAGGTTTTCTTTAATATAATCTATACTCTTATTTATTCTAAAATAATACTCTTTAATAGATTCTTCTTTTGTCATGCTTTTGGATCTATATTTCGTTTCGACTAAAGATTCATGATGTGTAAACCAATATTGAAACCAAAGTTAAGAATGTATTTTTCAACCACAAAAAAGCCTGAGAATCAATATTCTCAGGCTTTCATTTTTTTTATAGTGACCTTGGCGGTACAGAATTCGAATCATTTGTTGTAAGATTTAAAGATTTTGAATGATATCTAATTTTACTATTTTGAATTTAACATCCCTTATTGGTTACAATCGCTTTCCCGATTCATAAAGGAACAAGTACACCAAATTCACATTCATGTTAGTACGAAAATTACTTAATAAATAAAAAGCCCGTTTGATTATTAATGAAATAAAAATCCTATTTTTGAAAATCAGTAAACACTGAGATTTGACATGTCTGGCAAATCTATTTAGGGTAAGTAAGTCTGATATCCTCAGGTACATATATAAATATAGGAGTAATCATAAAAACTCAAATGGAAAGAACAAAAATTAAAAGAATTTTATCAGCTATAGAATTTCATCAAATAAATGAAATTTTATTAAGAGAAATTAATTTTCCAATTGAGGGGGAAGGAATTTATATAAAACATGCTGGAACACATTACGGGCATGTTAAAATTCAAATTTTCGAAAAAACGGAGTTAGGTTCTTCAATTTGCTATTGGCATCTAGAAGAAGAAAAATTTCCAAAAGGTGCTTATCGAGAAGCTATTGAAAAAGTTTTAAGTTTTTTTATCTCTTATTTAGAAGCTATTAGAGGAGAAAGAGTCAATATATATTTTGAGATACTTGATGCAACTTTTCATCCAGTTGATTCAAGTGTAGGAGATTTTGAAATTGCTACTATACAAGCAATAATAAATGCTTTTGATGAGAATTTATATATTCCTGATCACAAGTATGTTTATAGAAAGTGATCTTCTACTAATAATTACTACAAAGGATTTCGGTAATCGGCTTAATGAAAAATTTGCTTTGTATTTGGGAGATTTGACAAATTTTAATGATAGACTTAATTTAATCCCAAAACCACTGTTGTACATAAACCTTTAGCCAAAATTCTAAATCAAACTTAATGAAACAATTTGAGATTATATACGATTTCGGAATTTCGGACGTAATACAAAAATCATGGTTTATGATTATACCCCTATTTATCTATTGGATAGCAGTTAATAAAATCCGTAATAATGAAAATGAAGAAGGAAATTTGATTCAGAGTTTATTTCGACAAAACGAAAGCGCTGATAATACAAATGCACAAATAATTAAATATGTTGCAGTAATCTTTTTTGCATTTCTGCTCTTTATTCAAACAATTAAAATATACCGAACTTACAGCATGTTAAATAGTGGATTAAAATCTATAGAAGGTTATGTGAAAAACTTTCACGGAATGCCATACTCAGGACACGATACTGAAAGATTTAATGTTAAAAATGTAGAATTTGAATTTTCAGATTTTGATTTATCTGACTTTGGCTATAATAATGCAAAATCAAAAGGAGGAGTGCTAGATGAAAATGTCTATGTTAGAATAAAATATTATCAATCAAAAGATCGAAATGTTATACTTAAATTAGAAAAGAGAATATAAAATTTCAACTAACAGCGATGATGGGGTTCGAACCAATTTCTCCCATAAATACTGGTATTCTTAAAGCTAGAAGAAAATGTTGAAAATTTTCGAACCACAAAAAAAGCCTAAGAATCAATATTCTCAGGCTTTCATTTTTTTTATAGTGACCCCGGAGGGGTTCGAACCCCCAACCCTCAGAGCCGAAATCTGATATTCTATCCAGTTGAACTACGAGGTCAAAAATATTTAAATTTTCAATTTTTAAAATCCCAAATTCCAAGTTTAGTATTGGAATTTGGAATTTATATATTGAACTTTCCAATTTGGAATTTGGAATTTCTTTATTGGAATTTAAAAATTACGACAGTAATTTTTTCACAATTGTAGAAATGGTTTTTCCTTCAGCCGTTCCGCCTAATTGAGCAGATGCCAATCCCATTACTTTACCCATTGAAGCAATTCCAGAAGCTCCTGTTTCAGCAATGATTTTTGCAACTACAGCTTCTACTTCTTCTTCGCTCAACTGAGCTGGTAAAAACTTCTCGATTACAGCAACTTGAGCCAATTCTGGTTCTGCTAAATCTGGACGGTTTTGCTCTGTAAAGATTCTTGCGCTCTCTTTACGAGTTTTAACCAATCTCTGAAGTAATTTAATCTCTTCATCTTCTGATAAATCTTCTTTAGATCCAGAAGCAGTTGAAGCCAATAATAATTCAGATTTAACAGCTCTTAATGCTTCTAAAGCTACTGTATCTTTTGCTTTCATGGCCGTTTTAATTTCGTCCATGATTTGTGTTTGTAAACTCATGTCTATATTTTATTTGAATAAGCTAAGCGCTTATTAATTGATCTATTAATTTGGAATTTGTTCTCGACTATTACTATAGTTTGTCAGGCTGAGCGGAGTCGAAGCCCTTTCCGACAAGAAGTCCTTCGACTACGCTCAGGGTGACAATATTATTTTAAAAGTACTATTTAAAAGTCAAATTTTGAAATTCTGTGCGAAGATAAAAAAAATAACCCGAAAATTAAATCCAATTTTCGGGTTACCTAATATTATGATTCTAAAAATTAATCTACATTATCGTGCAAAAATGAATTGTTTGAACGTAATTGTAAATCATTATTACTGTCTGTTCCAACAGAGATTCTAGAATTTGTATTATTAGACTGAGAATTAGACAAATCTATTCCTAATCTTTTGTAAGCTGGCTCTTTTTCCAACTCATCAATTCTAGAAACATTGTTGTGGAATTTATAGTTAAATTCTTTTAGTTTCTTTCTTCTTTCTTCTGCTCTTAAACGCAATGTTTCTTCAATAGTTAATTCTAAAGGAGAAACTTCAGAAGTTGTTGAAATATCTGGCTGACTTGCAAAATCAACTCTTTGTTTCAATGTAATATTTAATTCTTCTGGAATTGTAGGCTCAACTACTTTTTCAACTGGTTTAGAAGCTAATAAATCATTTTCAACTTCCATATATTCTTCTAAAGAATATTTAATAATTCCGTTGTCTGAAACTTCAGTTACAGGAACAAATTGTACTGGATCGTTTACTTTAATATCACGAGTTTCATTTGTCAATTCAAACAAAACTCTATTATCCTCAACAACTGGCTCTCTTTTTACAGGCTCTTGCTTAAACAAAGGAAGATCAAAAGAGAAAGCTGTTTGTTCTTCTTTTTCGAAAACTCTTTGTTGTTGCACTGGCTGGAATGGCTGTTGTTGCTGTACTTGCTGAACTTGTTGAACAGCTGGTGCCTCAGGAGATGAAATTGTAAAATCGATATCTGTAATTGGCGAAACAATTTCGAAAGTTACATCTAGATTTTTGATAAACTCAGACATCACCACTAACTCTTCCTGATTAATTGCTGGAGCAACAGCTTGTGCAGTTGGAGTAAAGGTTTCATCATCGTCAATCAAATCAAAAACAACTTTATCTTCTACTTTTGCTGTCGGTGTATCAACAGTTAAATCAAAAGAAGCAAGTGGTTTGTTTGTTAAATTATGAACACTTCTCTGCTCATCTTCTAACGTATGAATGATTTTCTTTGGCTCTGTATTTACAATTTCATTTTGTTGTTCTACATCAAAACCTGTAGCGATAATAGTTACAGCAATAGCTTCACCAAGAGTTTCGTCTTCACCAACCCCCATAATGATATTTGCATTGTAACCAGCTTCGTCTTGAATGTGGTCGTTGATTTCTCCAATTTCGTCAAGAGTAATCTCATTAGTTCCAGAAACGATAAGCAACAATACGTTTTTGGCACCCGTAATTTTATTGTCATTTAACAATGGAGAATCTAACGCTGAAACAATAGCATCTTTAGCTCTGTTGTCGCCTTCAGCCACAGAAGATCCCATGATCGCAGTACCGCTGTTAGCCAAAACAGTTTTCGCGTCACGTAAATCGATATTTTGCGTATAGTGGTGCGTAATTACTTCGGCAATACCTCTAGAGGCTGTTGCCAAAACTTCATCCGCTTTAGAGAATCCTGCTTTAAAGCCAAGATTTCCGTATACTTCTCTTAATTTATTGTTGTTGATTACAATTAAAGAATCGACCTGCTTACGCAATTTCTCAATTCCAATAATCGCTTGCTCCTGACGCACTTTCCCTTCAAATTGAAACGGAATGGTCACGATACCAACTGTTAATATTTCTCTTTCTTTTGCTAATTGAGCAATTACCGGAGCTGCACCAGTTCCAGTTCCTCCACCCATACCAGCAGTGATAAATACCATCTTAGTATTCTTATCCAACATTTTTTCAATATCCGAAATACTTTCGATTGCCGACTGCTGTCCAACGTCTGGGTTTGCTCCTGCTCCTAACCCTTCAGTTAAATTAACTCCTAACTGAATTTTATTAGGTACCGAACTATTTTGAAGCGCTTGCGAATCGGTATTACAAACGATAAAATCTACGCCTTTAATACCTTGTTTGAACATGTGGTTAATTGCGTTACTTCCGCCTCCACCTACACCTATTACTTTGATTACATTTGATTGATTTTTTGGTAAATCAAATGAAATACTTCCAAATTCTGAGTTGCTCATCATCTTTTTGGTTTTTTGAAATTCTTATTAAGTACATTTTTTACTTCTTGACTTGGGGCAAGAAATAATCCTTCTCTTTTTATTATTCTGCGTTGTCTAAAAATTCTTTGATTTTGTCGACATATCGATCAAAAAATGATCTTCTTATTTTGGTCTCAGTAGATTCATTTTTAGGCACCCTTTGACTTACGGTTTCTCTAGGTTCTTCAATGGTTTCTACTTTCTCAACGTAGTTTTCTTCTACTTCGTATCGCTGTACTGGCGGAGCAGTTCTGTAAACAATTTTTGGCTGTTCTTGAACCATTTCCATTCTAATCGCACTTTGCGAACTGTTTTCAATACTATTCATTACTAATCCTACTGCGGTTGCATATAGCGGGCTAGAGATTTCTTCACTAGAGTTTCCTGCCAAATGCTCGTTCGGATAACCAATTCTAGTATCCATTCCTGTAATGTATTCTACCAGCTGTTTAATGTGCTTTAATTGTGCACCCCCACCTGTTAATACAATTCCAGCGATTAGTTTTTTACGAGGATCTTCGTGTCCGTAAGCTTTAATCTCAGCAAAAACCTGTTCTACAATTTCCACAACTCTTGCATGGATAATTTTAGATAAGTTTTTAAGCGAAATCTCTTTGGGCTCTCTTCCTCTTAAACCTGGGATTGAAACAATCTCGTTGTCTTTATTTTCCCCTGGCCAAGCAGATCCGAATTTTATCTTTAAAAGTTCAGCTTGTTTTTCAATAATCGAACATCCTTCTTTGATATCATCTGTAATTACGTTTCCTCCAAAAGGAATTACAGCTGTATGACGAATGATACCATCTTTGAAAATAGCTAAATCTGTTGTCCCGCCTCCAATATCGATAAGCGCAACACCAGCTTCTTTTTCTTCCTGACTTAAAACAGCATCAGCCGAAGCTAATGGCTCTAATGTCAATCCAGACAATTCAATTCCTGAACTCTGAATACATCTTCCAACGTTTCTGATTGAAGATGCCTGACCCACTACAACGTGAAAACTAGATTCTAATCTTCCGCCGTACATTCCGATTGGCTCTTTAATTTCAGATTGCCCGTCTATTTTAAATTCTTGCGGTAAAACGTGAATAATTTCTTCTCCCGGTAACATCGCCAGTTTATTTACCTGATCGATTAGGAGCTGAATATCTTTTTCCCCAATTACTTCTTCTGGATTATTTCTGCTGATGTAATCGGTATGCTGTATACTTCTGATGTGCTGTCCGGCAATACCCACAACCACATCTTTTATTTTGTATCCTGAATTATTTTCTGCTTCGATTATCGCTTGCTGTATCGATTGTATCGTCTGCGTAATGTTGTTTACTACTCCTCTGGCAACACCCAAACTTTTGGATTTGCCAATGCCCAAAATCTCCAACTTACCATATTCATTTTTTTTGCCAATCATGGCAACGATTTTGGTTGTTCCAATATCTAGACCTACTGCAATGTTATCTTTTTCCATTTTCTATTATTTAGTGCAAACTACTTGTTCCGTAAACCTAAGGTCAATTTTTTTGTATTTGTATAACGAACTATCTAAAACCGCTTTTTGAAAGAAAGCTTTATAGTTTCTAAATTTCTTATCAACATTCATCGTTCTGCCAAAATCTATGAAGTAATCATAGTTACGATTAAACATTTTTAAGCTTCCATTCGGCATAATCTCTATAGCAATGATGTTTTTTTTCAAAAACGCATCGTCATAAATTGTGCGAAATAAAGCTGCTAAATCTTCGTTATTTTTTTCATTTATTGCCCCTGAAACAAGAGGAACTCGCGCAGTGAAATTGTCCGACAAGGGCATTTTATTACCCTCATAGTCAATATAAAAAGAAGCGGCGCCATCATAAACTCTTGCTATGGGCGTCTTCTGTTTTACTACTGCTTTTAGAACTCCATCGATACTTACAAAAACATTTGACTTCTCAATCATCTCTTGCGTATCGAGGGTTTTCTCTATCTTATTCAAATCTACTTCATCTTTTCTAATACTGGAAGCGTCTCTTTTATTTTCTATCAACAATTTATTAACCGTTTCTGGCTTCACAAAAAGCGTATTTTCTCCTACAAAAACAACCATCGATTTTTTCAATTTTCGATCGCCATTTCGATGTTGCGCGAAGGAATATAGAAACAAAACCAGTCCGAAAATAAGTACTAATCTTATATTTGCCCAATTAAATATTTTCATTTAAAACCTTTTTAATTGACGGAACCATCTCTCCCAGATCACCAGCTCCAATTGTTACAATAATAGGCGCATCGCTGGCTTTGATTTCACCTAATAAATTTTCTTTTGCAACAATTTTTTTGTTCGAATTTGTCATTTTACCCAAGAGCCACTCAGAAGTCACTCCTTCCATCGGAAGCTCTCTTGCAGGGTAAATATCCATCAAAAACACTTCATCAAACTGCGATAAGCTTTCGGCAAATCCGTCAACGAAATCTCTTGTTCTGCTGAACAGGTGCGGTTGGAAAATCGCTAAAACTTTACGTCCCGGATATAATTCTCTAACTGCCTGATGAACAGCGTTTATTTCTGTTGGATGATGCGCATAATCATCAATATACACTAAATTTTCGCTCTTAATCTGATACGAAAAACGTCTTCTGATTCCGTTGAATGAAGCAATGGCTTTTGCAATAGAATCGGTCGGGGTGCCGAAAGTTTTAGCCATCGCAATAGCCATCAATCCATTCATTAAATTGTGTTTTCCAGGCAATCCGAAACGCAAGTCCTTCATAATTTCTGACGGCGTTTGCACGTCAAAAACATAAGCCCCATCTTCGATTCGAACATTATAAGCCTTATATACAGCATCTTCATTTATAGCACATTGAACACCGTCTAAAGGCAATTCTTTGGTTATAAAAAGATTATTTTTATCTTCGACTTTTGAAGCAAATTCTCTAAACGAAGCTTGAATAGCATCGCTAGTTCCATAAATATCCAAATGATCCGCATCCATAGAAGTCACACAAGCGATATCTGGACGCAAATGCAAAAACGATCTGTCAAATTCATCTGCTTCGACAACTGTTACGGTTTTTCCGCTTCCGATTAAATTAGAATTATAATTCTCAACAATTCCACCAATGAAAGCTGTTACATCAGCACCACTTTGAAACAAAATATGCCCCAAAATACTTGACGTTGTTGTTTTTCCGTGTGTTCCAGCAACTGCAAAACAGAAAGTATCTCTACTTATAATTCCGAGAACTTCGGCACGTTTTTTAACCTCAAAATTTCTTTCAATAAAATAATTCCATTCTGAATGAGTTTTTGGAACCGCTGGTGTGTAGATTACCAGTGTATTTTCAACAAAATAATCCGTTGGAATTAAATTTATATTATCTTCAAAATGAATATCAATACCACTTTCAATCAATTCACTAGTCAGCATAGAAGGTGTTTTGTCGTAACCTGAAACTTGTTTTCCAATAAACTTGAAATAACGAGCCAGAGCACTCATTCCGATACCTCCGATACCAATAAAATAAACGTTTTGTATTTGATTTAAATTCATTTTCTTTATTTATAAAAATATTCTAAAACTTTATTTCCTAATTCTGAAAGAATATAAACTCCCAAAACAATTACTATCAAAGACAGAATGTCTCTTATAGACTTTTTGAAATATCTTTTATTCTTTTTAAAATCATAATAATATGCTACACCAATTAAAACAATAAACAGAAGAAAAATAATTAGAATATAATTCATTTAATTACTTATTTATCAATTTCACAATCTCAGCAACAATAGCCTGAGTTGCTTTTGGCATAGCTAATTTTTTAATATTATCACTTAATTGTTTCTGTTTTCCGTGATCTTTCAGCAGCGCTTCAAAAACAATGCTAAACTGACTATCAAGCTCAGATTCTTTCAACAAAATCGCACCTTTTTCGTCTACAATTGCCTGCGCATTTTTAGTTTGGTGATCCTCAGCCACATTCGGCGATGGAATAAAAATCACTGGTTTTCCAACAATGCATAATTCTGACACCGACGAAGCACCTGCACGTGAAATTATGACATCTGATGCTGCGTAAACAAAATCCATTCTTTCAATAAAATCAACCACTTTTACATTTGGCTGATTGTAGTTTTTGTATTCTTCAAAATATAGCTTCCCACATTGCCAGATTACCTGAACGTCTTGCGAAAGAAAATTTTGCAATTCTTTTTCGATTAACTGATTGATTCTTCTCGCTCCTAAACTCCCTCCTAAAACCAGTAATGTTTTCTTATTTGGGTCTAAACCATAAAAAGCAATTGCT
Source organism: Flavobacterium nitrogenifigens (assembly GCF_003254565.1). GTDB lineage: Bacteria > Bacteroidota > Bacteroidia > Flavobacteriales > Flavobacteriaceae > Flavobacterium > Flavobacterium nitrogenifigens. Next base: position 36,845 of record NZ_QJRI01000172.1, on the reverse strand, counting down.
TCCTCTCGTTTACTTTCGATATCAATCAAATCCTGACGAACTGGATTCCCTGTTAAAACAATTTTTTCTTTCGGGAAAAAACGCTCTAAATTTTGATACGCCACACAAATTGCATTTGCCTTTTTGCTCAACAATTTATTTGTTATACCTGGATAAGAATTCTGCTCTTGAACCACTGTTGGAATTCCAGCCGAACCTGCCGCTTGCAATAATGGCCCACTGGCAAAACCACCCGTTCCGATTACTACATCTGGCTTGAACTTTCTAATTATTCTTTTTGATTCCAATAAACTGCTCGCCAATTTTAACGGAAACATTAAATTCTGCAAAGTCAATTTTCGCTGCAATCCAGCAATCCAAAGACCTTTTATTTCGTAACCTGCCTGAGGCACTTTCTGCATTTCCATTTTATCTTTGGCACCTACAAAAAGAAATTCTGCATCAGGAAATTGTAATTTTAATTCATTTGCAATCGCAATTGCAGGATAGATATGCCCTCCTGTTCCACCTCCGCTAAGTATGAATTTATACTTTGTCATAACTATTCGATCCTTTTATTTGTTCAAAACTGCATTCATCGGATTTCTTGAATTATCTTCGATAGAATACAAAGCTTCTTCTTCGTAAATCTCTTCTTTTTCATTGCTAGCCAAATCTTCTTCAGCCAATTCTTTATCTATTAATCTTTGAAGCGCTTCTTTTCTTCTTGCTTTTTCTTCTTGCTCTTCGGCAATTTCTTCTTCTTTCTTCGTTACACTAATAATAATTCCGAGAGAGAAACATGTCATCCAGATAGAACTACCTCCAGAACTTATCAGCGGAAGCGTCTGCCCTGTTACTGGCAATAACTCTACTGCAACCGCCATATTAATCATTGCCTGAAATATCATCGGAAATCCGAGGCCAACGACGACTAGTTTTCCAAAAAGCGTATTCGCTTTATGCGATGCTATAACAAATCGGAACAATAACAATAAGTACAGAACCAATATTGCAACTCCGCCAACTAAACCATATTCTTCTACTACAATTGCATAAATAAAATCTGAAGATGACTGTGGCAAGAAATTTTTCTGAACACTTTTTCCTGGTCCTAATCCGCCTAATCTTCCAGATGCGATTGCAATTTTTGCTTTTTCAATCTGATAATCATCTTCGTCTGGCTTATCGGTTGTAAAGTTCATAATACGACTTTCCCACGTTGAAACCCTACTGAAGAATCTTGAATCTGGAAATGCTTTTGCCACCAAAAGGAAAAAAGCCAACATTGCAATTCCCGATCCTATGATAAAAGCAATATATTTTAATGGATATTTACCAATAAACGTAAGCATCATTACCATTGAAAATATCAACGCTGTGGTCGAAAAGTTGGCTGGCAATATTAAGGCCAAAGTGATAAATACCGGAACCCAAAGCTGAATAAACGAGGTTTGAAACGGCTCGTTTTCTTCTTTGGTTTTCGACAGATAACGCGCAACGTAAATAAACAATACGCTTGCCGCTAAAGTCGAAGTCTGAAACGTAATTCCAATGAACGGCACCTGAATCCAACGGCTCGCATTTGCTCCCGCGATTACTGTTCCTTTCAATAAGGTGTACAACAACAAAAGCCAAACCACTGGAAGCGCAATTTTCGAAATTGCTCTAAAATAATGATATGGCACTTTATGAACCCAGTAAATAATCAAGAAACCAATACAAACGTGAGCCAGATGTTTTACCAAATACCCCAATGTATTCCCAGTTCCATGACCTATATACGCCAGATTACTACTTGCACTAAAAACAGGCATAAACGAAAACAAAGCCAATAAAGCCACAAATGACCATATTACTCTATCTCCTTTTAGTTTGTTTACCAGCTCTTTCATAATTCTTTCGTTTCAGGTTATTCTTGTTTCAGGTTTCACGTTACAACTTGAAACATGAAACTTGAAACTCTTTTTTATAAGTTGTGGACAGCTTGTTTAAATTGTTTTCCACGGTCTTCGTAGTTTTCGAATAAATCGAAACTCGCGCAGGCTGGAGACAATAAAACTACATCGCCTTTTTCTGTTAATCTTTGAGCAGTTTTTACTGCGTCATTCATATTGTTTACTTCAACCATAATATCTACAACGTTTCCAAAAGCATCGATAATTTTACGGTTATCAATTCCAAGACAGATAATTGCTTTTACTTTTTCGCGTACTAAAGACATTAATTCGTTGTAATCGTTTCCTTTATCAACACCTCCAACAATCCATACAGTTGGCGCATTCATACTGTCTAAAGCAAAGAAAGTAGCATTTACGTTTGTTGCTTTTGAATCGTTGATATATTGAACGTTCTGTATTTTTAATACTTTTTCTAAACGGTGTTCAACACCTTGGAAATTAGATAGACTTTCACGAATCGTTGCATTTCTAATTTGCATCAATTTAGCTACAGAGCTTGCTGCCATGGCGTTTTTCATATTATGTTTTCCTTCTAACGCAATGTGTTCTGTATCCATTGTAAACTCTTCTTGGTTGATCTTTATTTCCATTTTGTTGTTATTTATAGAAGCCCCTTCATCAAATTTTTTCGTCAATGAAAAAGGAATTAGTTTTGCTTTTGTTTTGTTCTTCTTTAACCATTCTGTGCTTGCTTCATCATCTGCATCGTAAATGAGATAGTCATTTTCAGTCTGGTTCATCGTTACTCGGAACTTCGAATTAATATAATTTTCATATTTATATTCGTATCGATCTAAATGGTCCGGACTTATATTGGTTATTATCGCAATATCGGGTCTGTAATTTATTATTCCATCTAACTGAAAACTGCTTAATTCAAGAACGTAGGCATCAAATTTATTTTCCGCCACCTGCCAGGCGAAGCTTTTTCCAATATTTCCTCCCAATCCTACATTTAATCCTGCATATTTCAGCAAGTGGTGCGTGAGCATTGTGGTGGTCGTTTTACCATTACTTCCTGTAATCCCAATCGTCATTGCTTCTGTGTAAGGAATCGCAAATTCTATTTCCGAAATCACTTTAATTCCTGCCGCGACGAGTTTTTTTACTATCGGAGATTTATCAGGAATCCCAGGGCTTTTCATTACCACATCAGCATTTAGAATTAAATCTTCTGTATGCTGCTCCTCTTCCCAGGCTATTTTATTAATGATAAGAACTTCTTTATAACTCTCTTTTATTTTTCCGAAATCGGATACAAAAACCTCATATCCTTGTTTCTTCCCGAGGATCGCGGTTCCTACCCCGCTTTCTCCTCCTCCTAAAACTACTAATCTCATTTATCTTAATTTTAGGGTAATGATTGACAATATGGCTAACATTACAGCTACAATCCAGAATCGGGTTACGATTTTACTTTCGTGATATCCCTTTTTCTGATAATGATGATGAAGTGGCGACATCAGGAAAATTCTTCGTCCTTCACCGAAACGCTTCTTCGTATATTTAAAATAAGTTACCTGAATAATTACTGAAGCACTTTCTGCTAAGAAAATTCCACAGAATAAAACAATCAATATTTCTTTACGAACTGCAATTGCTAAAACCGCGATGATTCCACCAATAGTCAAACTTCCTGTATCTCCCATAAAAACCGATGCTGGATATGAGTTGTACCAAAGAAATCCGATTAGAGCACCAACAAAGGCAGAAATAAAAACCGTCATTTCTCCCGAATTTGGGATATACATAATGTTTAGATAATTCGAGAAAATAATATTACCTGAAACGAATGTAAAAATCCCGAGCGCGAGGACGGATATTGCGGAGGTCCCTGCGGCGAGTCCGTCGATACCATCTGTTAAATTTGCTCCGTTTGAAACTGCCGTGATAATAAAAATTACTACTGGAATAAATACTAGCCAAGCCCATTTTTCATATCCATCACCCATAAAAGACAAAACTTCAGCATAGTCAAATTCGTTGTTTTTCACGAAAGGAATTGTGGTTGCTGTAGACTTTTCTTCAACACCAGCAGGAACAACAACTGTTGAATTTGCTGCCGCTTTAAATACATCTGTACGTCCAGTATCCGTTCTTACTGTAACTGCCGGATTAAAATAAAGCACTGCCCCAACGATGATTCCAAGACCAACTTGACCAATTACTTTAAAAATTCCTTTTAATCCTTGCTTATCTTTTTTGAATATCTTGATGTAATCATCAACAAAACCAATTGTCCCCATCCATAATGTCGTTACAATCAGCAAAACAATATAAATGTTATGCAATCTTGCAAATAACAAAACTGGAATAAGAGTAGCAAAAATGATAATTAATCCACCCATTGTTGGTGTACCCGCTTTTTCGTTTTGACCTGCAAGACCAAGCTCTCGTACAGTCTCTCCTACTTGCTGACGACGCAAAAAGTTGATTACCCTTTTACCATAAATAGTCGACAAAAGCAACGAAAGCATAAATGCCAAAGCTGATCTAAATGTGATGTACTGGAAAACTCCTGTTCCCGGAAGATCCAATGTTTTATCAAAATATTCAAATAAATAGTACAGCATATTTTTCTATTTTTTTTAAATTCCAATCTCGAATTAAATTCCAATTTTTTAAAACCCAAAATCCAATTTTATTGGGATTTGAAATTTGGAATTTCCTTTTTGTTATTTATTTAGTTGTTCTAAAATTTCTTTTACCGTTTCCATATCATCAAAATGATGGCGAACACCGTTTATTTCCTGATACGTTTCATGACCTTTTCCTGCGATTAGAATAATATCTTTAGGCTGAGCCAATTGACAAGCTGTTTTGATTGCCTGTTTTCTATCTGTAATTCGCAGCATTTTTTTATAGTTGTGTGGCTCAACTCCCTGTTCCATTTCATCCAAAATAACTTCTGGATCTTCATTTCTTGGATTATCCGAAGTCAGAACTGCTTTATCACTCATATCCGAAGCAATCTTTGCCATTATCGGACGCTTTGTTTTATCACGATTTCCTCCACAACCAACTACAGTAATCAATTGCTCGTTTTTTGTGCGGATATCATTTATCGTTTTCAAAACATTTTCCAATGCATCTGGCGTATGTGCGTAATCTACAACAGCAGTAATTCCGCTATCTGATACGATATACTGAAAACGACCTGAAACACTTTCTAAATCAGACAGTAAACGCAACGCTTCTAAGCTATCAATACCTAACTCTACAGCAGTTCCATAAATAGCTAAAACATTGTATGCGTTGAATGTACCAATCAGTTTTACCCAAACCTCATTGTCATTGATTTTTAATAATAATCCAGACAATTGGCTTTCTAAAATCTGAGCTCTATAATCTGCATAAGATTTTAAAGCATAAGTCAGTTTTTTAGCCACGGTATTCTGAAGCATTACAGAACCGTTTTTATCATCAATGTTCGATAAAACAAAAGCTGATTTGGGAAGTGAATCAAAAAATGATTTTTTAACATCTCTATATTCAGCAAATGTTGGATGATAATCTAAATGATCGTGAGAAAGATTCGTGAAAATTCCGCCCACAAAATGCAAAGCTTCTGTACGTTTTTGGTGAATTCCATGCGAACTAACCTCCATAAAACAATGCGTAACTCCAGATTCAACCATTTCATTTAAATAATGATTAATCGTTAAAGAATCTGGTGTTGTATGCGTTGCAGGATATTCCGTTTGATCTACTACGATTTTTACTGTTGATAATAATCCAACTTTAAAACCTGCCTTTTGAAACAACTGAAACAATAATGAAGCAATTGTCGTTTTTCCGTTTGTTCCGGTTACACCAACTAATTTTAATTTTGCAGATGGATCTCCAAAATAATTAGCAGCCATAAAAGCCAAAGCGGTATTGGTATCTTTTACTTGAATATAAGTTACCTCATTGGCCGTATTTGCTGGAAGCGTATCGCAAATAATTGCTTTTGCTCCTAGCTGAATTGCTTTCTCTATGTAATCATGTCCATCTGAAAGCGAGCCTCTGATTGCAACAAAAACATCATTTGCTTCAATCTTACGTGAATCAAATTCAATTTTAGAAATAGCAATATCTGTTGAACCTTTTACAGATTCAATAGCTACTTTATATAATATGTCTTTTAATACTTTCACGATAATTCTAATACAATTGTTGTGTTTTTGCTAATACTGGTTCCAGCTTGAATCGATTGATTTTTTACTTTCCCCATTCCATTTACTTTTACTTTCAAACCTAAATTCTCCAGCAAAGCAATCGCGTCCATTCCCGGCATTCCTTTTAAATTAGGAATCTGATTAAGCTTTTTATTAGCTTCAGCCGTGTATTTATCATAACTAGCATCCTGTTTTGGAATTCTAGTGTCTAATTTTTTAATCTTATTTGTTGAAGGCGCATCTGTAAAAATCTTTTGAGCAATTCTTTTGAAAACCGGTCCAGCAACATCTGCTCCATAATAGTTATTTCTAGATGTATTTGGTTTATGAACCACCACGATACAAGAATATTTAGGATGATCTGCCGGAAAATAGCCTGCAAAAGAAGAAGCGTAATACATTCCTTCTCTTCCTGCATTACCATAATTTACCATAGCCGTTCCTGTTTTTCCTGCCATCGAAAAATCTTTTGAATACAACTTAGAACCTGTTCCTTTTTTTACCACATTCGCCAAAACTGCTTTTACTTTTTTTAGTGTTTCTGGCGAACAAACCTTTGGATTCATTACTTCTGTATCAAACTTTTTAATGGTTTTGTTCCATTCTTTAATTTCTGATACAAATTGTGGTTTTACCATTACCCCATTATTCGCAACGGCATTATACAAAGTTAAAGTCTGCATTGGCGTAACCGAAACGTTATATCCAAAAGCCATCCACGGAAGTGTAGTTCCTGACCAATGTTTGTCTCCAGGCTGTGGAACATAAGGTCTTCCTTCTCCTTTAAAATGCAATCCTAATGGCTTATTTAAACCTAAATCATTAATATGATTTACAAACTTACGCGGGTTACTTTTGTAATTATCATAGACCGCTTGTACCATTACCGTATTTGATGAAAGTTCAAATCCGCGTGCTAAAGTAACTTTCCCGTAACCACCTTTATGCGAATCGCGAACAGCTCTTCCATAGTATCTGATTTCCCCACCGTGACTATCGTAAACTGTACTTGTATCAGCTACTTTATCTTCTAAAATCGCCATTAAATCAACTAATTTAAAAGTCGATCCAGGCTCGTGAGATTCAGCAACAGCATAATTTGTGGTTTCATAATAAGAACCATCTTCTGCTCTTCCTAAATTTGAAATCGCTTTTATGTATCCTGTTTCCGTTTCCATTACTACCACACAACCGTGATCTGCTTCGTAATCTTCCAATTGTTTCAACAAAGCGTGGTGCGCAATATCTTGAATAAAAACATCTATAGTCGAAATCACATCGTAACCATCAATTGGATCTACTTCGTTTACATCACGAATTGGTTTCCACTGTCCTTTTGCGATTTTCTGCTTTAAAATTTTACCGTCTTTTCCGTTCAAATAACTTTTAAAAGCCCATTCAATTCCTTTTCCAACTTCTACTCCAGTTGCAGGATCAATACGGTCGTAACCAATTGTTCTTTCTGCAATTTTCCCGATTGGGTGTTTTCTAACCGTTTCTTGCTCAACTATAATTCCACCTTTGAAAGCTCCTAAATTGAATAATGGAAAACCTTTAATTTTCACATATTCAGTATAACTCAAATTGCGTGCAATCAAATAATAGCGGTTTTTATTTTCGCGTGCTTTTCGCAATTCTTTCTGGAAATAACTGCTTGGCTTATCTAAAACTGTCGCCAGAGAATCTGATAATGGTTTTACATACTTCTCAAACGTTTCTTTTTTTGGCGTTTTGGCATCAAAACGAATTTCATAATTCGGAATTGATGTTGCCAGCAAACTTCCATCAGCAGAATAAATATTTCCTTTATTGGCAGGAATCACAAAGTTTCTTACCGTACGCTGTTTTGCCAGTTTTCTGTAATAATCTCCTTCAACCCATTGAATATTGGTCAATTTAACAACAATAGCAATTGCCATCAAAAAGATGAAAACTGCTACGAGGTAAATTCTGTAGGATATATGTTTATCTTCTACTGCCATATTCTTTTAAAGAAACTTTTTTCTTCTTCTTTTTTAACTTCTATTTTCACTGGAGGAACCGTCGACGGAAAAATTTGTTTTTCTAACATTTTATCCGAAATAGTTGACTCCATTTTTAACTTCATCAATTCTGAACGTCGATCTACAAATTCCGATCTCAGTTCTTTTACTTCATTATTTAACTTCGCGATTTCAAAAACCTTTTGTTCATATCGCTGTGTATTGGCAATCATCAAAATGGCCAGCAGAATTATAAAGACAATAAATCGCCAATTTTTTACTGCATCTTCATGAATCAGGAATCTTGCTTTTAATATGCTAAATACACCACTTTTCATTATTTCCTACCTTAATATATATTATAGCTTTTCTGCGACTCTTAATTTGGCACTTCTTGCTCTATTATTAATCTTGATTTCTTCGTTGTCTGGAACAATAAGTTTTCCGATAGTTTTAAATGGAACTGAAAAGTTTCCGTAAAAATCTCTTTCAGGTTCTCCTTCAAACATTCCGTTTTTTATGAATCTTTTTACCAAACGATCTTCTAAAGAATGGTAAGAGATTACAGAAAATCTTCCTCCCGGTTTTAAAATCTCCAATGACTGTTCTATAAATTCTTTAAGAACATCCATTTCTTGATTTACTTCAATTCTGATTGCTTGATAAATCTGAGCCAATACTTTGTTTCGAACTTTCTCTGGCAAAAATTTTTTCAGAACTTCTTTTAATTCTTCAGTCGTTTTGATTGGGTAATCTTTTCTCGCCTCAACAATTGTTCTTGCCAAAACTGGCGCATTTTTCAACTCCCCATAATCAAAAAAAACACGACGTAAATCCTGTTCTTCATATTCGTTAACCACTCGATAAGCATTTAAATCATTTCGTTGACTCATCCGCATATCTAACTCGGCATCAAATCTTGTTGAGAAACCTCTCTCAGGAACATCAAACTGATGTGATGAAACTCCCAAATCTGCCAAGATTCCGTCAACCGCTTTTACTCCGTGAAAACGTAAAAACCTTTTTATGAACCTAAAATTCTCATTTATCAAGGTAAACCTTTCGTCTGGCAATGCATTGGCAAGCGCATCTTCGTCTTGATCAAATGCAAACAGCCTTCCGTTTGGCCCTAATCTTTTTAAAATCTCTTTTGAATGACCACCGCCCCCAAACGTAACATCTACATACACACCATCAGGTTTAATATTTAAACCATCTACTGTTGGATGAAGCAAAACCGGATTATGATATTCCATCTTCGTCGTCATTAATATTTCCCATTACTTCTTCGGCTAGATCTGCAAAATCCATATCTTCGCCGCTTATTGATTTCTCGTATAAATCTTTGTCCCAAATCTCAACAATATTAACCGCAGATGAAAAAACCACATCTTTAGAAATACTTGCAAACGTTACCAAATCCTTTGGAACAAGCAATCTCCCCAGTGCATCAACCTCAACTACTTTAACACCAGCAGTAAACCTTCTAATGAAATCGTTGTTCTTTTTTACAAAGCGATTAAGCTTGTTGATTTTTTTCATCATTGCATCCCATTCTACCATAGGATATAATTCTAAACACGGCTGAAAAACAGAGCGCTTCAAAACAAATCCGTCTTGAAGAGAAGCCGTCAACTGCTTTTTTAAAGGCGCAGGCATCATTAGCCTTCCTTTAGCATCGACTTTACACTCATATGTTCCAACAATTGTGTTCAAAAAAAACTAGTTAACATGTTATACAGCAAAAATATAAAAAATATTACCACATTTTACCACTTTATACCACTTTGTTAATAAGTTTAACCACTTTGCTACCACTTTCTATAATCAGCAATCAATCAATACGTTAACTATTAATTAACAGATTCTTAAATACGTTATTCATTCGAAAAAATAATGCGCTAATTTTCTTAAAAAATTGATTATAATGCATGTTTCTTAACATTTGAATATTTTAACAAATACACGTTTAATTACTGATTTTTAACCTTTTACATATTCTACTCAAATTATCTAGTTAAAAAATGACATCAAAAATTCATTTTTGTTGAATTAACCCTATATTTGTCGAAATTGAAATTGGCATTAGATTAGATGGACAAACACTATAAAAAAGAAGGCAAATACAGCTATTTCGAAGCTGGAGAAGGAACTCCGATCGTTATCCTGCATGGTTTAATGGGAGGCCTAAGTAACTTTGATGGTGTAGCACAATATTTCCCAACAAAAGGATATAAAGTTGTTATCCCAGATTTGCCAATATACACCCAAAGCATTTTAAAAACGAACGTAAAAAGTTTTGCGAAATACGTAAAAGACTTTATCACTTTTAAAGGTTTTGACAAAGTAATTCTTCTAGGAAATTCTTTAGGAGGACACATCGCTTTGTATCATACAAAACTTTATCCTGAGAAAGTTGCCGGACTTGTAATTACAGGAAGTTCTGGACTTTACGAAAGCGCAATGGGAGACAGCTACCCACGAAGAGGCGATTACGAATACATTAAAACAAAAGCCGAAGCTGTATTTTATGACCCAAAAATTGCAACCCCAGATTTGATTGATGAAGTTTACGCTACTGCTAATGACAGGATCAAATTAATCAAAACTTTAACCATTGCAAAGAGTGCAATTCGCCACAATATGGCTAAAGATTTGCCAAAAATGGATGTTGAAACTTGTATTATTTGGGGTCGTAATGACTCTGTAACCCCTCCAAATGTTGCAGAAGAATTTGATAAATTACTACCAAATTCAACTTTATACTGGATTGACAAATGCGGTCACGCAGCAATGATGGAACATCCTCAGGAATTCAATGAAATTCTTGAAAAATGGCTTACTGAAAAGAATTTTTAGCCGTAAAATTTATTTTTTTTAGGAGGTTTTAAAACGAGAGATTATGAAAATTAACACCGCCGAATTTATTGTCAGCAATTCTGACGCATCAAAATGTCCGAAGGATTTTTTGCCAGAATATGCTTTTATAGGAAGATCAAACGTAGGTAAGTCATCTTTGATAAATATGCTTACCAACAACAAAAACCTAGCTAAAACATCTGGAAAACCTGGAAAAACACAATTAATCAATCATTTCAAAATCAACAATAATTGGTTTTTGGTCGATTTACCAGGTTACGGATATGCTAAAGTTTCAAAGAAAACAAAATCAATTTTCCAACAGTTTATTACCGATTATTTCGAAAACAGAGAGCAATTGGTTTGTGCTTTTGTTTTGATTGATATTCGCCACGAAGCACAAAATATTGACATTGAATTTATGTCTTATATGGGCGAAAGCGAAATTCCGTTTTGCATTATTTTTACTAAAGCAGACAAGATTGGCAAAACAAAAATAGATTCGCATATTGCCGCTTACAAAAAACAGATGTTTGCCAACAACTGGGCCGAAATGCCACAGTATTTTGTAACCTCATCTACAGAATCAATAGGAAAAGAAGAGCTTTTGTCTTATATAGATCAAGTGAATCAGGAAGTTTTTAAAAACAACTCAGAATTTTAGAATTAAATTCCAAATTCTAAACTTTAGAAACTCAAAATATTAAATCCCAAATTCCAAATCTTAAAATTGGAATTTGGGATTTTTTTATTGGAATTTACCATTGTAGTTTTTTCTTCGTTTTTCTCCTAAAATTTAAAGATCTCCATTCTTTATAAATCAGAAACTGATAGAAGATGTAAAAAAGAGAATTGAAGAACCAGAAATCCAACACAAACGGTTCTGTAAAAATCACCGATTCACTATTTCCAGACAGAAAAATACCAGCACTGCTTGTTACATAAATAATGAGTCCATTACAGAAATAGAAATAGTTATGCTTATGCTTTTTTAAATTTAAAACAATATAATAGACTGCATAAAACAACAGCGGAATAGATGTTATAGCTATTTCTATCAAATTAAACTCCCAATACAAAGAAGGTCTATCATAATATTGATATCCTAAAAAAAGTAGCACCGAAACAAACACAATTGCCATAATCTGCTTTAGCACTTTACTTGAAAAACTTTTATAAAAAAAGAGATTAAGTGTGATAAACTGGAAAATAAAATAATAGTGCGAAAGGAAGAAATTAGAATTTGGATAAAGGAATCCGATTATATGGCAAAGTAACTCTACACAAAACAACAGTACCAAATAAGCTGTTATAATATGATACAATACATCTCTGTTTTTGCAGGTCATGTAAAACCGTATCGCATTGGCAAGTAAAAAAAACAATCCGACAAGGCTTACCAGAAAAGGAAACAGCATATAATTTGTTTTACCCAGACAATGTACAAAATAAAAAATCCCAAACCCAATATTTAAGATTGGAATTTGGGATTTTCTTTATCTAAAATCTGACTATTTCGTAAGTTCTAGTTTTTCTGCAAAGTAATCGCAGAAATCTTTCATGGTATCAGACATTTTTTCGTCATCTGTTGCACGTTTAAAAGTGTCCGACATTGCCACTAAAGTCTGGTGGAAGAAAATTTTCATTTCATCTACCGGCATATCTTTTGTCCACAAATCAATACGCATGGTTTCTTTTGCTTTACTATCCCAAATAGACAGCATAATTGCTTTTGCCTCTTCGGCTTGAACTCCACCGTCTTGTGCACTCCATGTTAGTTTTTCCGGAACGCGGTTTTCGTCCAATTCTATATTGAATTTAATTTCTGAGTTTATATTTGCCATTATTTCTTAGGTTTATATTTTGATTTTTCGAAGATTTCTTTTGGCTCAAGCTTGAACAATTCAGCCAAAGAAACATCACTATTATTTTTCATGTAAGAACGTACCATCTGCCAGCCAATCCAAGCTCCCACTCGCCCTGGAGAATCGTTATCTATTTCTAAAAAGAATTTAGAAAAAGGTGCTGGAGCTATAAATCGTGCTCTCAATTTAGGATCTTCATTGTAAAGCATTTCATTCTCTATAAAATAACGCCACATATAGGCCTCATTTTCTTCGCACCATTTTATCTGTTCAGGAGTATACCCCATTTTTTCTGCATCTGTATATTCAGGAATCAGCAAATCTTTTGCATAAAGCTGTTTTCCTTCAAAAATCATTTGAGCAACCAAACTCCTATCAATTGAATTTGGAATATTTCGATAAGAAAAACTAGAAACCACGTCTGGCATAATCTGTCTTTCTTCAAAATTCTCTTTTAAGTAATTCGGAAACTCATAAAACTTATGATCCTTTCCTAAATACAATTCCAAAGCTACCACTACAAGACTGTCTGCATAAATTGATTTTGCATTATAATCCATTTCCCCAATAACAGTAATTACTTTAGGAATTTTAGTTTTAGGAAAATAATATTTTACGTGCTGAAAAAGCTCATTAAACTCTTTGCGAACAGGTTCAAAATTGCTGTATTTTTTCTGAACTTCTTCGTAAACTTCTCTCCAGATCGGATCGTTCATTTTCTGAACCCAGACATTATCATCATTGCCAGGAAAGAAAAAAGGATATTGTTTTTTTATTTTTGGAAGATCTTGAGGTTTGGTCTCAAAAAACACCTTATCAAATCTTTCCACTTTAATATCAACAGGAATTTCTTCTACTGCTTTTTCAACCTTACTTTTTTGGTTGCAAGACAAAAAAAACAGGCATAGAACCACTGCAAAGCGATATATTTTCATTTTATTTTAATTAGATTTGTGTTATCAGAATTTTAAGTAAGTGCATACTCAAAATAATTCTGCAAATATACATCCCTGTATCTTAAAACTTAAACTATTATGGCTAAAAAAAGCACAATTCAGACAGAAAAAGTAAATACGCACATTGTAGAGTGGTTAAAAAATTACGCTGCTAATGCAAAAGTAAATGGTTTTGTCATTGGAATCTCAGGAGGTGTAGATTCTGCAGTAACTTCAACTTTATGCGCACAGACCGGACTGAAAGTTTTATGTGTAGAAATGCCAATTCATCAGGCAGAAAGCCAGGTGTCAAGAGGAAGAAAGCATATTGACCAGCTTAAAAAACGTTTCCCTAATGTTTCTGATGTTAAAACTGATTTGACAGGAGTTTTTGAATCTTTTAAAAGCAGTGTCCCTTCAACCGATGATCAAGCTAAAGTAAATTTAGCTTTGGCAAACACGCGTGCACGTATTAGAATGACTTCTTTATATTATTTAGCAGGAATTCATGGTTTATTGGTTGCTGGAACAGGAAACAAGGTTGAAGATTTTGGCGTTGGATTTTATACAAAATACGGAGATGGCGGAGTAGATTTAAGTCCGATTGCCGATTTAATGAAATCTGATGTATACGCTTTAGGAGAATTTTTGCAAATCCCACAATCAATTTTAACAGCTGCTCCTACTGATGGCTTGTTTGGAGACAATCGTACCGATGAAGATCAATTAGGAGCAAGTTATGACGAATTGGAATGGGCGATGCTAGCCGCGGAGTCAGGAAAGACGGCATCTGACTTTGAAGGGAGAGAAAAATCTGTCTTTGAAATCTATAAACGATTAAACACCAGTAACAAGCATAAAATGGATCCGATTCCAGTTTGTTTGATACCAAAAACGTTAAAATAATACATTTTAACATTCTCTGCGAGTTATTACAGAATTTATTTATTAATTTTACCGTTCCAAAAACATGAACAATTCTAAAAAAGGTAAAAATTATGATTAAAGTATGTCTAGCAGACAATCATCCTGTGACGCACTTTGGCGTTAAGTCTTATTTCAAAGACCACGATCAAATTTCAATTGTTGCCAACGTAGGCAATTTTTCAATGGTTAGAGATATCCTTCAAACGAAGGAAATCGATATTCTAATCTTAGATTTAGAACTAGAAGGGCTTTCAAGCATCTTCGAAATCAAATCAATCCTGAAAAATTTCCCAAAAACAAAAATTGTTATTTTCAGTGATCTTGCTGAGCAAATGTATGCTCCAAATGCAATTAAAGCAGGAGTTTCTGGGTATGTACACAAAACAGAAAAACTTGAAACATTAGGTCATTCTATTATTAAAGTACACGAAGGAAAAATTATCATCAACGAAACAGTACGTAAAAACATGGCACTTATCGCTAAACAAAGCAAGAGTGAGCGTCTGTACAGAAAACTTTCTAACCGTGAGATCGAAGTTTTACGTTACTTAAGTGATGGTAAGAAAAACAACGAAATCTCTAAAATCTTAAATCTGAACGAAAAAACGATCAGTACTTACAAATTGAGATTATTAACGAAATTAAACGTCACTAATTTGGTTGACTTAGTAAACAAAGCTAAGACTTTAGAAATTATTTAATTACAGCTCGACTAGCTTAATTTAAGCAAATCGAAAACCTATAAAAACTCTATCTTTTTTTGAATCAATCAAATTAGATAGAGTTTTTCTCTTTTTAATGATAAGGCACCACTACACGACCTAACTTCTTCGAAAAATTATTCAGCAGTTTAGAATAATCAATCACCATGCTTAAAATTTCTGAATTATCTTCTTGCGGATTCGTTAGAAGAGAATTTTTTAATTCTGCTATGATTGCAGACACCAAATACCATCGCATAGCAAATATCGTCTCAGAAACATTCTGCTCAATCGTTTCACTTTTTTGTTTCGGAAAAATATTCTGCCCTTCCCAATTATGAATGGTCAACCTTTCGTCTTCCATTAAAATATTGGTCACTTCCTGAGCAAATTCAGGCTCCAAATGCATCAAATATTTATCCAAACTAAATTTCTCATTCTGATTATAAAAATCAATAATATTAGTGTAAATATTTTTAAATAAAACATTCGACAACTCTATCTCATCTTCCTGAAGGCTTAAATATATTTTTTCGAATACCTTATATTGTCTTTTTTCAGAGACTTCTTTTACATTCCCTTCTTCATCTGCTTTCAAGAAAACATCTTCAAAATCTTCTACCACACTTCCGTACAAAAGTAAAACCTCAATGACTTTTCTTTCGAAACCATATAAAATATCTACTTTTTGAGTTTGTTGCGGAGGGTAATATCCTGGATCTCCTGGATAATCGTAACCTTCTGGCGGGCCTGTTCTCGGATCTTCTGGATCTCCTCCAGAAAACGTACCTGCTTGTGGAGGTTGATTTCTAACAACCTCAAAAGGTTTTTGTTCTTGTTTCTGCTTTTTATTAGCATCAGCTATATCCTTCTGAATTAGCTGAGCTAAAGTGCTCGTTAAAACCTGCTCAGAAATATCCATAATTCGGGCACATTCCTGAATATATACTTCACGCTGAATACGATCTGGTATTTTTGAAATACTCGTAACCATATCACGAATCAGATCAGCTTTTTTTATTGGATCGTTTTTAGCTTCGCCCATTAAAATCGAAGCCTTAAACTGAATAAAATCTTTACTGTTGTTTTCTAAATAAGCAACTAAATCGTCATGAGAATTTTTACGGGCAAAACTGTCTGGATCTTCTCCCTGAGGAAAAGAACAAACTCGCACGTTCATTCCTTCTTCCAAAATCAAATCAATTCCTCTAATGGCCGCTCGTAGACCAGCTGCATCTCCATCAAAAAGAACGGTGATATTTCGCGTCAGACGATTGATCAAACGAATCTGATCTGGAGTTAAAGCAGTTCCAGATGACGCCACAACATTTTCTATTCCGGCTTGATTAAACTGAATCACATCGGTATATCCTTCAACTAAGAAGCAGTTATTTTGTTTGGCTATAGATTGTTTTGCATGATAAATTCCGTAAAGGACTTTACTTTTATGGTAAATGTCACTTTCTGGCGAATTCAGGTATTTTGCCGCTTTTTTATCATTGGTTAAAATACGCCCACCAAAACCTAAAACACGCCCCGACATACTTTGAATCGGAAACATCACACGGCCTTTAAATCGGTCAAACGGACGATCTTCTCTCGGAATTGTTAAACCTGTACTTTCTAAAAATTCTAATTTATATCCTTTCCCAAGAGCCTCTTTCGTCAAAGCATCCCAAGTTTCTGGAGAATATCCTAAATTGAACTTTTTAATGGTTTCGTTGGTAAATCCTCTTTCTTTAAAATAAGACAACCCAATTGCTTTTCCTTCTTCAGAATTAACTAAAACATCCTGAAAATATTTGGCTGCAAATTCAGAAACCAAGTACATACTTTCACGAATATCTGTATTTGCTTTTTCTGCTTCTGTCTGTTCGGTTTCTTCAATTTCGATATTGTATTTTTTAGCCAAGTATCGAATCGCTTCGGGATAGGTAAATTGTGAATGTTCCATTAAGAATTTAACAGAATTCCCTCCTTTTCCTGTACTAAAATCTTTCCAGATCCCTTTTGCCGGAGAAACCATGAACGAAGGCGAACGCTCATCTGAGAATGGACTCAAACCTTTAAAATTACTTCCTGCGCGTTTTAAATTGACAAAATCGCCAATAACCTCCTCTACTCGAGCAGTTTCAAAAACAGAGTCAATGGTGCTTTGTGAAATCAAAGTATATTAAAATTTTAAAAGTTGAGAGCTTGCAAAAATACGCAATTCTTGCTGGAATTTTTATCATTTTAAAGCAAAAAAGCATCTTAAATAAGATGCTTTTTTCACTAACTAAACGACCAGTAATTTTAGTTTAAATCTACGCGAAGTCCTAACGATATGTTATTCTCTTTTACTAGATTATCCTGAAACAATGGGTTTAAATCGTACTTAAAATATAAACTCAATTCTCTATAACCGATATACGAACTCAGACCATAAATAAAATTATTTACATTGTAATCGCCTTTTATGGTGGTTTTATATTTTAAATCTTCTTCTTCAAATTTTAAAATCTGTTTTGATTTTACGTTGATTCCTGCATAACCTCCAACACCAAAACGGAAACTTTTATGGGTTTTAAAATACGTTTTCCCGTCGCGCTCTATTGGCCTTGTAAAATCAAATTCTAAATGCACAGGTGCCACCAAATACACATTTCTGAAACGAGATTCAGTTAAATGAACTGGATTTTCAACCAGATTTGTCTGTTCGCCATCTACTACAAAACTTCTGTTATTTGTTGGACGTATATTATTGTACATTAATGAAAGTCCGTATTTGGCATGAAGCAGATTATCGTTTTTCATTAATCTTGAATTATAGGTAAATCCCCATTCATAAAAATGCGATCCCATAAATTTATAATTTGAGTCCTGAAGTTTTCCGTCGACCATCATATTGTTTAATCCCATTGCAAATACAAATTGGGATGTTGTTCTTTTTTCACTGCGAATAGAATCTTTATGGTGACTATATGACTTCCAACGAATCATATACACTTTTGCAGAATCTTCTTTTATTTTTCCGTCTACTTTTTTCTGAACAAGATCATTTAATTCATTTTGAGCGAGAGTTACTTTTTCTTCGATAATTACAGCTCTCGCTTCTGCTAATTCTTTTTTACGTTTGTCTGCCTGTTCTTGTGTAATTTTCCCTTCAGACAACTGAACATTTACAGCTTCAACTTCTTCCTTTAAAGTTTCTTTTTCCTCTTTGGTAATTTTCTCAATTTTATCAGCAATTCTTTTCGCTTCAGACTCAAAAGTTTCTTGTCCTACTACTTTACTTATTACTAAAAAGAAGAAAAGTATAAGATAAATGGTAAAATTTCTCATGATTGATTGTTTTAAAATGATTGAATATTTGATTGATGATGATTTTTTAAATTGTGAGTGGTAAATCCTATTCTTGCTGATTTCTGTTAGATATAGCAACTTTAACTTCCTGAAGATTTTTGTTCACTTTTGTGATTACTTTTTCTCTAAAAGAAAGTTCCAGTTCTCCATCGACCTGATTGAGCAAATCATTAGCATTGATTTTTACTTTTGCCTTTTTGATTTGATTTTGAGCTACAACTTTATTTTCAGCTGTCTCTAATAACTGATCTACATTTTCTTTTTTTGAAGTTTCTGTAATTTGAATTTGATTATTTACTGATTCTTTTTCTTGATTGTTTTTGATGATGATTGAAGACTCCGCTACTTGATTTGATACATTTTTAATGATTTTATTTGAGATTTGACTTTTGGCTGTTTTTTCTTTATTAACTGTTTCCTCTGAAATTTTTTCAGCAATTATAGTTTCCGTTTTTACCGAATCTGCTTTATTTAAAATAGGTTCTGTAACTGATTTTTTGGTTTCAGTTTCTTTTTCAACAATTACCGTTTCTGGCGTTGCGACTGATTTTTTATTTTGATTGAAAAACAAAGTCCCAATCAATAAAAATCCGATCAAACTGGCAGCGATATACAACCATTTTCTATTTCTCTTTGGTTTCTTTTCTTCTGCTACACTCAACATGGCATCCAATCGATCCCAAGCTTTGTTGCTTGGTTCAATTTCGCGTTGGTTTAGTTTTTCACGGAAATCCTTTTCAAAATTATTCGGTTCCATTATCTTGTTTTTTTAAAATAGTAATTTGTGTTTGCAGCATTTTTCTAGCATGCGATAATTGCGATTTTGATGTTCCTTCATTTATTCCCAACATCTTGGCAATTTCATTGTGTTTGTAGCCTTCAATCGCATATAAATTGAAAACCATTTTGTAGCCATCGGGCAAAGCATCAATTAAATATTGGATCTGTTCTACCGTAAATTGGCTGTCGATTTCATTAAAGCTTTCTTCAACAAAAAATTCATCTTCGGCAAATTTTACTTTTTTCTGAACTCTTAAATAAGAAATGCATTCGTTAACCATAATTCTTCGAATCCATCCTTCAAAACTTCCTTTGTGCTCAAAGTTTTTGATATTCGTAAAAACCTTCATGAAAGCCGTTATCATTACATCTTCTGCCAATTGTATGTCTTTTATATATTGACGGCATACACTTAACATTTTTGAAGAAAACTTACTATAAATCTGCTGCTGTGCCTGACGATTGTTCTCGACAGCCAGCTTTATGATTTTGGTTTCTTCTTGATGTAACGAAATAATTTTCATTAATAAGCTTTTCGGTTTTGGTTTTAGAAACAGACTTCTATTAGCATAGACGATTGTCGATTTGAAATGGTTGCATCTGGTTTAAAAAATTTCAATAAAAAAAATCCAAATTCCAACCACAAGAAATATAACACTGATTTACAACAAAGTAAATCAATTATCAAATTGACAAATTTTCTGATTATCTAATTAAAAAAGATTATTTTTTTCTCTCAATAACGTAGTTCACCATCAAAGTCAAAGCGTCTTTGTATTCTGAATCTTCGAAGTTTTGAAGTAGAGAAAGTGCTTCCTGCTGGAATTGCACCATTTTGTTTTCGGCGTAAGCCAAACCATTGTTATTTTTCACAAAGGCAATCACTTCTTTTACGCGTTTTTTGTCTTTGTTGTGGTTTTTGATGGAGTTTATCAGCCACTTTTTTTCTTGCGGAGTACAAGTATTTAAAACATGAATTAAAGGCAACGTCATTTTTTGCTCTTTAATATCTATTCCAGTTGGTTTTCCGATGGCTTCTTCGCTATAATCAAATAAATCGTCTTTGATCTGGAAAGCCATTCCTATCAATTCACCAAACTTACGCATGTTTTCTACCTGAGCATCGTCTTCGATTACAGCTTTCGCGCCAAGCGCACAACACGCTGCAATAAGCGTCGCTGTTTTCTTTCTGATGATTTCGTAGTAAACATCTTCTGTAATATCAAGTCTTCTTGCTTTTTCGATTTGAAGCAATTCTCCTTCGCTCATTTCACGAACGGCCACAGAAATAATTCTCAATAAATCAAAATCGCCATTATCGATTGAAAGCAGTAAACCTTTCGACAATAAATAGTCTCCAACCAAAACAGCAATTTTGTTTTTCCAAAGCGCATTGATTGAGAAAAATCCGCGACGGCGATTACTGTCATCTACTACGTCATCATGTACTAAAGTTGCGGTGTGAATAAGCTCAATTACTGAAGCTCCGCGATAGGTTCTTTCGTTTACTGTCCCGCCAGAAACCATTTTTGCAGTAAGAAAAACAAACATCGGACGCATTTGTTTTCCCTTGCGGTTTACGATATAATAAGTGATTCGGTTTAATAACGCAACCTTTGAAGTCATCGACTCATGGAACTTTTTTTCGAAAAGTTCCATCTCGTTAAAAATGGGCTGCTTTATTTGAGACGTAATATTCATTTAGACTCCAAATATACTATTTTAAATAAAAATACGTTGTGTATTTTAGGTTACGATTGCAATATTTTATGTCTAAACCTAAAAATTCCCACCAAAAATAGCTCTAACTAATACTGATTTGAATTCATTAACGTAAAAGAAAACCCAAAACTATTTATTTATGAAAACAAAATTTTTATTAATTGGAACATGTATAATTACATTGTCTTTTTTCATTAGCTGTAATTCTGATGAAAAAACAAATGACGGATCATCAGCTAAGATTACAAACGACGAAATTGTAGCTAATTCTAAAATCGACGCTTCTGTAGAAGACGTTACTAATATTGCTGAAGACCAGTTTAGTTCTCAGCTTAACGTAACTTCAAAACCAAGCGGACCAATAAAAAATTATCTTCCAAGCTGTGCCACAATTACTACGGTTTTAACCAATAATACTTGGACAAAAACAGTAGATTTTGGCGTAGAAGGCTGTACACTTAATAACGGAAATACTGTAAAAGGAAAAATGGTCGTTTCTTTCTCGAACGATTTTACATCTTCCACACAAACCATCAGCTATACTTTTGAAGGGTTTTATCATAATGGCAGAAAACTTCAGGGAAGCAAAAGCATTGTAAGAACGATCAAGGAAACTGATTTATTAGTAACACCACACCCCGTATCAACAGCAGCCATAGATCTAACAATTACTTTTGATGATGGAAAAGTTTATTCTAGAAAAGGAACTCTCATTAAAGAAATGACTTCTGGTTACGATACTTGGTTTGATTGGGATGATAATGTATTTGTCGTAACAGGAAGCGGTTCTACGACTTTCCCTAATGGAGATACTTTTTCGGCAGAAATCACAACTCCTTTAGAATTTAATGCTTCTTGCAGAAAATCTATTGCAGTAAAAGGAATTGTTTCTATTACTAAAAATGGCGCTTTGGCAACTATTGATTATGGAAACGGAGAATGCGATACTCTAGCAAAAGTAACCAAAGATGGAGTTACAGAAGAAATAGATTTGAAAAAATAAGCATCCTTTTTGTCCAAAAAAAAGCATTAAAAACGAGAAATAAGTCTTGTTTTTAATGCTTTTTTTATACCGATCAGATACTCCTAACGGAGTATTTCTTTACGCTTCTTTGTTGGCTAATTGTCCGCAGGCGGCGTCGATGTCTTTTCCTCGGCTACGACGTACTTTTACCACTACTCCAATATTTTCCAACGCTTTTATGTAAGCCATAATCGATTCTTCTGAAGCTTGTTGGAATTCACCATCATCAATTGGATTGTATTCAATCAAATTAACTTTACATGGCACATATTTGCAGAATTTCACTAACGCATCAACTGAAGCTTTATCATCATTGATTCCTTTCCAGACTACATATTCGTAAGATATCTTACTTTTTGTTTTTCTGTACCAATATTCTAATGCTTCTCGCAAATCTTTTAAAGGAAAGTTTTTACTGAAAGGCATAATACGAGCACGTGTCTCGTCTATTGCCGAATGCAGAGAAACTGCAAGCTTAAACTTCACATCGTCATCTGCCATTTTTTTGATCATTTTAGGAATTCCTGATGTCGAAACCATAATTCGTTTCGGAGACATTCCTAAACCTTCTTCAGACGTAATCATATCGATAGCTTTAATGACATTATTATAATTCATTAAAGGCTCTCCCATTCCCATAAAAACAATATTCGAAAGTGGGTGATTGTAATATAAACGGCTTTCTTTATCGATAGCTAGAACTTGATCGTAGATTTCGCCCGGTTCTAGGTTTCTCATTCTTTTTAATCTTGCTGTTGCGCAGAAATTACAATCTAGACTGCAACCAACCTGACTAGAAACGCAGGCAGTAGTTCTTGTTTCTGTCGGAATTAAAACCGATTCTACCACAAGTCCGTCATGAAGTCGAACGGCATTTTTCACAGTTCCGTCACTACTTCTCTGCATGGTATCAACTTTAATATGGTTGATTACAAAATTATTTTCAAGCATTGATCTTGTAGCTTTCGCTACGTTTGTCATATCTTCAAAACTGTGAGCGCCTTTGCTCCATAACCACTCATAAACCTGATTTCCGCGGAAAGCTTTATCTCCATTTTCAACAAAAAAATCGCGAAGCTGGTCTTTTGATAAGGCTCGTATGTCTTTTTTCTCCATTTGCATGCTGCAAAGTTAATCACTTTTGTCATTTTTTGCTTTGTTTTTACATTCATTCTTAATTAAACCTCAAAAAAAGCTGGTCAAAAAATGAAGTTGACATTTTTCGACAAACAACACAACAAGCTAACAAGCAAACAGTTAACTCTTAATTCTGTTTTACAAAAATCAAAATCCTAGGAACAACAAGGCTTCGCACTCTTTACTATACCAATTTAATAAAACTTTCGCCATGATTTTTATCATTCCTATTTCTTCACGCGCGTGATAATTTTGGTCTAAGAAATAAGGGCATCTCATAATTCTTTTACCACTAACTGAATTCTACAGCTTCCTTATTTAAATGATTAACCTATACTTTATCAACATGAAAACAATTCAATCATTTTTACTGACAGTAATTTTTACAACAATGGCATTGCAGGCAAATGCTCAAAAAAATTATAATGTAGCTGCAAACTCAACTTTTGAAGTGGCAGGCACTTCTACCGTACACGATTGGGTAATGAAATCTACAGAAGGAACAGGAACTGCCAGCCTAATGGTTAAAGATGCTAAACTAGCAGGAATAAATAGCTTGACTGTTTCTTTATTGGCAGAAAGCCTAAAAAGCTACAAAGCAAGCATGGACAAAGTCGCTTATGAAGCCATGGATACCGAAACACACAAATACATTGAGTATGTTTTAAAATCCGCAGAAAAGATTGATGAAACAACTTGGAATCTTACAGGAGTGTACACTATTGCAGGCGTAAGCAAAGAATACAAAACTCAGGTAAAAGTAACGACCAGCAAAGGAAGTTTCATTTTGCAAGGTTCTAATCAAATCACTTTTGGCGATTTTGAAATGACGCCTCCTAAAGCAGCTCTTGGAGTTGTAAAAGCGGGGAAAGATTTAACTGTAATCTTCAATATTATTCTGAGTTAGAATTCTTATTGATAATGTTAAAGAATACTCCTTTTTTAACTTTTTGCCAATTCAAAATAAATGTTAAAAAATATCAATTTGATAAAATCAACCTTCTCTTTTTGCTTTAACAATCGATTCTCTAAAAAATGAAAACGTTGTAGTTATTAAATACCTATTTAATAAAATTTTAACAATGATTTTTATCATGTACAAAGCTAATTTATAGAGAGATCTTTGATTCAAGTTAAAACAACATTCTTAGTACTAAATAGAAACTGGCCGACTATTAACTTATTTTTTCACAATATAAACATGACAAAAATGAAAACAAATACATTAAAACTTTTCGCCATTGTAACAGCTTTTTTAGGAATCAGCACATTTGCGACAGCACAAAAATCATATGCATTAGATGACAAATCAACTTTTTCTGTTGCGGGTACTTCTACGCTTCATGACTGGGAAATGAAATCGGCTTCTGGAACTGGAACAGCAACTTTAAATATTGCAAATGGAAAACTGACTGATATTGAAGCTTTGACTGTTACTCTTTTAGCAGAAAGTGTTAAAAGCGAGAAAAAAAGCATGGATAAAGTGGCTTACGAAACCTTAAAAACAGACAAAAACAAAAACATTAAATACGTTCTTAAATCTGCTGAAAAAGTAAATGAAACAACTTGGGAACTTACAGGAACTTATACCATTGCCGGAGTTAGCAAAGTTTACAAAACTTCTGTAAAAACAACGGTTACAAAAGATGGATTAAACCTTCAAGGAACTAACAAAATCACTTTTACAGATTTCGGAATGAAATCTCCAACAGCAATGCTTGGAACAATTAAAACAGGTCAAGACCTAACACTAAAATTCAATTTAAACTTTAATTTATAAACGCCATGAAGAAAATTTATATTCTATTCGTCACATTAATCAGCACATTTGCTGTTCAGGCACAGGTCAGTTTTGGAAACATGCAAAACCAAATCTCTAGAGGAAAAGATGGTATCAACGTATTCGACGTTCAAAAAGACAATCGAGAATTTAAAGGTCTTAGTATTGACCTTGGAGGTGCTTTCAACATGGATTTCCAAGCAACGAATTCATTCAACGACCAACCTAATAACATTACAACTACTACAGGGACAACAACTAGATCAATTACAGGATATCGTTTAATGAATACTGAGAACAATTTTACGCTTCCTGCTGCTGATATGTATCTTGGTGCTCAATTGTTTGATGGTGTAAGAGTAAATTTAGATGTCTACTTAGCTTCAAGACACCATAATGAATCTTACGTAAAAGGTGGATATTTACAAATTGACAAGTTAGATTTTATCAAAAAGGATTTCTTGGCTGATTTCATGAAATATGCTACAATTAAAATTGGGCAAATGGAGAACAATTTTGGTGATGCTCACTTTAGAGGTTCTGACAATGGTAATACAATCAAAAATGCATTTGTTGGAAACAACATCATGTATTCTTTCACTACAGAAATGGGTATGGAAGTTTACTATAACAGAAGCGGATTGGTAAGTATGTTAGGTGTTACAAATGGTAATTTAAATCAAAGTAACGAAGAAGTTTTTTATCCTAATGGACCAAACGCTAATACAACGCACAGCCCTTCAATCTTAGCTAAATTAGGTTTTGACAAACAACTTAATGAAGATTTGAGAGTAAGATTAACCGGTTCTTATTATCATAATGCAAATCTTGGTAATGCCAACATATATTCTGCTAATAGATCAGGATTTGGTTATTGGGGCATATTGAACAATAACGCTTATAAAAACACCATAACTAAGACTGATGCTAATGGTGATACCACTACAACTCCAATTGATGTTCCTGCTAGTTTTAATAAAAAATCTACTCCGGAAGCAACGTTCAACCCTAATTTCGGAAATTGGGCTACTACGTACATGATCAACCCTTTTGTAAAATATAAAGGACTTGAATTCTTCGGAACAATCGAATTAGCTTCAGGAGGAGATAAAGTTGGTAGTGACGATAAACGTACTGCTAATCAATATGCTTCAGAGCTTATTTACAGATTTGGAGGAACTGAACAATTCTATATCGGAGGAAAATACAATACTGTATCAGGAAAATTATCTAATGCTGATGCTAAAAAGGTTACTGTAGATAAATTTGAAGCAAGTGCTGGTTGGTTTATGACTAAAAACATTTTAGCTAAATTAAACTACGTTAATCAAAAATATAAAGATTATTCACAATTTACAGGAGATCCTGCTACTGGAAATCTAAACAACTTTTATGGTGGTAAATTTGAAGGTTTAGTATTCGAAGCAACTATTGCATTCTAATGTAACAAAAATGAAAACGAGATTTTCAATCTTAATTATGGGTTTAGTAGTTTTCTTTTTCTTAGGAAGTGCTAAACCCACTTTTTTTCCAGAAGATACAGCTGTGGTAATAAATAAAATAAAAATAGAAATCACAGGCCTATCAACTGTGGGCAAATACAATTGCTCAAACACCTTTTCTATAAAAGATACTGTTTACGTAAACTCAGTTAAAAAGAACACTTTTAATACCGACATTAAAATGTCAAACTTTGATTGTGGCAATAAAATAATGACGAAAGATTTACAAGGAACAGTAAAAGTGAAAAAATTCCCCAACAGCACAGTTTCTATCAGCGATATAAAATCAATGGGGAAAAATTACAAATGCAGACTAAACTTTTTCATAACTGATAAAACACTCAAATACAAAGATTTTATACTATATAACACCGATGATAAAATTCAAGGAACACTTAGTTTAAAGTTCTCTGATATTGAGTTGGAGCCACCAGTAAAAATGGCTGGTCTCATTAAAGTTAAAGATGATATTGTGATTAATTTCAGTTTATACAAAAACTAATATTTTTCTTCTAAAAAATTAATGCCCTACAGCATAATTTCAAAATTTGGCACAAGAATTGTTTTACTCTAAAAAGAAAACATAATCTTACAAAGAGCTCAATCATTTTAAAATTTGTAATTTTATTTTTCAGCCATTTTAACCTTTAAGTTTTATCAACCTAAAAAAAAAATTGAAATTATGAAAAAACAAATTTTGAGTTTAGCTATAATTGCTTTATTAGCATTCGCTGTTCAATCATGCGAGAAAAAAGAAAACAAACCTGCAGAAGACGAATTAACTCTTGGCAACAAAGTTGATTCTCTGACATCAGATATCGAAGAAGTGAAAGATACTGCGGTAAGTAAAGCTGAAAGTGCCGCTACTAAAGCTAAAGATGCTACAGAAAAAGCAGCAAATGATGTAAAAGACGCTACTAAAAAAGCAGCGGAAGATGTAAAAGATGCTACTAAAAAAGGTGCTGAAAAAGTAGAAAATGCTGCAAAAGCTGCAAAAGACGGAACCGTAAAAACAGCTAAAGAGGTAAATGAAGCTTTGAAAAAATAAATTTCATCTAAATCTGAAACAGAAACCATCCACTCACAGCGGATGGTTTTTTTTATGCCTAATATTAAGGGCATATTTTTGTATTTTTGTAACTAAATTACAAGATACTACAACATGCATTTTATATCTCAAGAATTAGAAGATTACATCGAACAGCATTCTGAAAAAGAACCAGAATTGTTGGCGAAACTCAATAAAGAAACTTATCAAAAAATACTTCTACCAAGAATGCTAAGCGGGCATTTTCAAGGCCGTGTTCTAAGCATGCTTTCAAAACTGATTCGCCCAGTTAATATCCTTGAAATTGGGACCTATACTGGTTATGCTGCTTTGTGTTTGTGTGAAGGAATGCAAGAAAACGGACAGCTACATACCATTGATATCAAAGAAGAATTGGTCGATTTTCAACGAAAATATTTTGATATGTCTCCTTGGGGAAAACAAATCTTTCAGCATTTAGGAGAAGCCGTAAGTATTATCCCGGATTTAGATTTAAAATTCGATTTGGTTTTTATTGACGCAGATAAGGAAAACTATTTGAATTATTGGGAAATGATTGTCCCAAAAATGAATAAAGGCGGCATCATTTTATCGGATAATGTTCTTTGGAGCGGAAAAATTCTAGAACCAGTTCATCCAAATGATGTCAGCACAAAAGTACTTTTAGAATACAATCAGCTTTTAAAAGACGATCCTAGAGTAGAAACAGTTTTATTGCCAATTCGTGATGGATTGACGGTTTCAAGGGTATTGTGATTTTTTAGGTTCTAAGGTTCTAAGATACTGAGATTCTAAGTTTTTAAACTGAATTAAGTGCTATTTAGTTATCCCCAGCTAAAGCTGGAGGCAACTCAACAACTATTAAAGATGAATTATAATACCGAAATAAGCTCTGAAGGTTTTTCAATCATAAATAATGTTTTTACAGAAAATGAAATTGAAAATCTAATTTCATTGATTGAAAATAAAACTGCAAATAATCAAGAAAATTATACTTTTAGAAAGTCTCAAGATTTATTTGCCATTAGACAATTTCATAAAGAAATTCCAGAAACGCTTCCTTTTATTTTTAATAAAAAACTACAGGACATTGTAGAATCTACTTTTGGTAAAGGCTTTTTTATAACTAAATCCATCTACTTTGATAAACCAGAAAAATCAAATTGGTTTGTAGCTTATCATCAGGATTTAACAATTTCTGTAAATCAAAAAATTGAAGCTGAAAATTTTGAAAACTGGACTGTAAAACAGAATCAATTTGCGGTTCAGCCGCCAACAGAAATATTAGAAAATAATTTCACAATTAGAATTCATATTGACAAAACCACTAAAGAAAATGGTGCCTTAAAAGTGATTAATAATTCACATTCGAAGGGAATCTTAAGAATTGAAAAACTTGATTTCGAAAAAGAAAAAGAAACAATTTGCGAGGTAGAAAAAGGTGGTATAATGATTATGAAACCGCTATTATTTCATGCATCAAATAAAACCACAAATAACGAACGCAGAAGAGTTATCCATATTGAATTTAGTAAACAACAACTGCCAAATGGTTTGGAATGGAGCGAAAAAACAATTCTGAATTAGTTTTTTTTTAAGATACTGAGGTTCTGAGATACTAAGATTCTAAGTTTTAAACTGAGAAATATATTAATGAATTGCCTCCAGCTTTAGCTGGAGGAACATAATTTAATATCTAGGGCTTTAACCAAATTAAGATTATTTAATTTGGCTAAAGCCCTTTATTTGTCCATAAAAAAACCTCCAACTAAAGCTGGAGGCAATTCAATTATATAACTTTCAAAATCCTAAAGAAAAACCTTAGAACCTCAGTTTCTTAGCAACTTAGAACCTTTCCAAAAAAATCTATCCTGGAAAATACTGTGGTTTTAGCTTTTTATAAACTAAATAAAGTAAAAATCCGAAAAGTGCTCCAAAAAAATATCCAGTAAGGATATCACCCGGAAAATGCAATCCTAAATAAATTCGGCTGTAAGCAAAAACTAAAGGCCAAAGAAATATGAATCCGAAATATTTGAAATAGCGTTTTAAAATCAAAAATAAGAAAGTTGCAACAGCCATAGTGTTGGCCGCATGTCCGGAGAAAAAGCTATATGATTTTCTAACCTGAACCACTCTTATAATTGTGTTTACTTCTGGATCATTACATGGTCGCAAACGCTGGAAAGTGTGTTTGAATAAGTTGCACGTTTGATCCGTAAAGGCAATCAAAACAGCTACAAAAAGCAGTAAATACAGGGTTTGTTTTCCTCCTATTTTTTTATAAATAAGATAAAAAAGCAATAGAAAAAATGGCGTCCAGTATAACTGATTTGTTATAATAAGCCATAATTTGTCGTATGTTTCAGAACCTAATCCGTTAAGAAAGATTAAAAGATCTTTATCTAATTCCTGTATTTTTTCAAGCATTACATTTGGCGTTTAATAGGTCCAGAAAGAGTATCAATATCTTCTTTTACTTTTTCGATTTCAGTTGCAGTATCTCCCAAAAGATTTCCTGGATCTCCAAGTAAATTTGATTTTGCATTATTAATTTCTGCGTTGATATTTCCAGTAATATCAGTCAAGGATTTCGCATCAAGACCATTAGCCTCTGCTCCTTTCTGAATTTCGCTTTTAATATCATTAGTTGCATTTTTTAATTGAGCCATAGCTTTTCCCATTGTACGTGCGATTTCCGGCACTTTATCTGAACCAAAAAGCATTAGTACTATAAACAGTATAAAAACTAATTCTCCTCCTCCTATACCAAACATAACTTTTAATTTTGTAGTCGCAAAGATATTAAATTTTGCAGCTTAGAGTTTTAAAATTAACTTAAAAAGTCCTTGAAAATACATTTAATTAAAATAAAAAAGCTCATCAAGCTTGTATAAACCTGATGAGCTTTTTATCTTTTATATTTTGATTAGTCAAATTTTGACTTCGTTTCTACTTTTGGCCAAGAGTTATTGGTTACATCAATATCTGCTGTTAGCAATTGCGGATCAACTTGAATACTTTTAATCGCTTTTGTAGTAGCATAGACTTTTCTAGCTGTCTCATTACTTTTTCTCCAGATTTGAGCTGGATATTTGTAATTGTCTTTAGAACCGTCTTCGTAAGTAATCTCAACTAAAATAGGCATAATCATTCCGCCTGGTTTGTTAAATTCTACTTCGTAGAAATATTTAGGAGATTTAATACTCGCTTTTTCTTCAGCTGTAAAAGTCTGATCCACATAATCTGCCAAAGGTTTAAAATCTTGTACTTTTAAAGCTTTTTTCTTTGAATCGCTTACTTCTGCATTATCTCCAGCAACTAGGTAAACAAAAGGTCCTTTTTCGTATCCAAAACGTCCCTTTCTAATTTTTACATCTTTAATGTCTGCCGTAGGAGTATCTGAAACGTAATATTGTTTTACATCTTTAATTCCGATATCTACAAAATCTGTTGAATAAAACCAACCTCTCCAGAACCAATCCAAATCTACTGCCGAAGCATCTTCCATTGTTCTAAAGAAATCTTCTGGAGTTGGGTGTTTAAACTTCCATCTGTTTGCATACGTTCTGAATGCATGATCAAATAATTCTCTTCCCATAACTACTTCTCTCAAAATATTAAGACCTGTAGCTGGCTTTCCGTAAGCATTATTTCCAAATTGATGAATAGTTTCAGAGTTAGACATAATCGGCTCTAAAAACTTTTGGTCACCACTCATGTAAGGAACAATGTTTTTTGCAGGTCCTCTTCTTGAAGGGAAATTTGAATCTAATTCCTGTTCTGCTAAATATTCTAAGAATGAATTCAAACCTTCATCCATCCAAGTCCATTGACGCTCGTCAGAGTTTACAATCATAGGGAAGAAAGTGTGTCCAACTTCGTGGATAATAACACCAATCATTCCGTTTTTAACTTCTTTGCTGGTTACCCCATTTTCATCAGGACGGCCATAATTCCAACAAATCATTGGATATTCCATGCCTTGATCTTCTGCAGAAACAGAAACGGCTTTTGGATAAGGATAATCAAAAGTATGAGATGAATAACTTTTTAAAGTATGAGCCACAACCATTGTAGAAGTTTCTCCCCAAAGCGGGTTTGCTTCTTTTGGATAAACAGATTCCGCCATAACAGTTCTGTTTCCGATTTTCACAGCCATTGCATCATAAATGAATTTTCTTGAAGAAGCAATTCCGAAATCACGAACGTTTTTAGCACTGAATTTCCAAGTTTTTTTCTTTTCAGAAAAACCTTTTTCAGCTGCTTCTGCTTCTGCCTGCGTTACAATAACAACAGGTTTGTCAAATGATTTTTGCGCTTGCTCGTATCTTTTTACCTGTTCAGCAGTAAACACTTCGCTTCTGTTCATCAATTCACCCGTTGCGTCGATTACGTGATCTGCAGGAACTGTAATATTTACATCAAAGTTTCCAAAAGGAAGAGCAAACTCTCCGCTTCCCCAGAACTGCATATTCTGCCATCCTTCAACATCATTGTAAACTGCCATTCTTGGGTAGAACTGTGCAATTACATATAATTTATTTCCGTCTTTCTCGAATAATTCATATCCTGAACGACCGCCTTCTTTTCTGTAGTTGTTAATATTATACCACCATTTGATTGAGAATGAAATTTTTTCTCCTGGTTTTAAAGGTGAAGTCAGATTAATACGCATCATGGTTTCGTTGATCGTATAAGACATTGCGCTTCCTTTAGCGTCTTTAACTTGCTCAATATTAAAACCGCGCTCTAAATCTTTTTTCAAATATTTAGAAGAAAAACCATCAAGCGGCAAAACCTGATTGATTTTATCACTTTCAGCTAATGAAGTCTGCGTATTTGCTTTTGCTTGATTTTGATCTAATTGAATCCAT
This sequence comes from Flavobacterium nitrogenifigens, assembly GCF_003254565.1. Classification (GTDB taxonomy): domain Bacteria; phylum Bacteroidota; class Bacteroidia; order Flavobacteriales; family Flavobacteriaceae; genus Flavobacterium; species Flavobacterium nitrogenifigens. The sequence goes on along the minus strand of NZ_QJRI01000172.1, from coordinate 4,261 downwards.
AAATACTCCAAACTATCTGGCGAGTTATTTGTATAGGTAATGGTTTCAGATCCGCTTAATTTTGAATTTTTATCATCCAATTCAACATCGATTTTATAATCTGCCTGTTGTTGGTAGTAAGCTGGTCCTGGAGCTCCAGAAGCTGTACGAAACATGTTTGGTGTTGCCAACAAATCGTACATTTGGCTAAACTTGTTTGTGTCGTACTTTCCTTGTTGTTTAGCAGGTGTGGTTGTTGCTTTATCCTGCGCTACTAACATTGCAGGAAAAAGTAATAATAATGAAAGTTTTTTCATAAAATTTTAATGGTAATTTCTTTAGGCTGTGAAAATAGCAATTAAAACATTAATTTTATCAATACCTTAATATTTTAACAATTCTTTCCTTGAAGATTCTGTAAAAAGCACACTTCTTTTTGTATCAAATGCTGAAATATGTGTAATATTTTGCTGTTCTGAATTCCAATCGACCAAAATAGTATTTGAAATTTCAAGCGTTTTGAATTTATCCACATCTTTAATTCTGGAATAACAAACCAAAACATCATCAGCCTCGACTTCTTTAGATAAAAAAGTTATCGCTTTTAACTGCCCATTTACTTTAATCAGAAAGTGTTCTGATAGATATTTTTTTAATAGTTCAACATCTGCGGGAGTTTCTTTGCTAGTGCCAACAAATGTTTTTTTGTGATATTTTTTCTCCATTGCATTATTCAAATCATCAATGAAAATGCGGGAAGTAATTTGCAGCATTTTCTTTTCTGCAGCATAATTTACCTGAAAAACACCAACATAAAATTTATGAAAAGCAAATGCTGAAGACAATATAAACAAAACTCCCAGCAAAGGGAAAACTACCTTTTTTTTCATTTTTGAACAGCCTCGGCTTTCTTAAATTCTTTATTCTTATTGATCATGAAATCCATCAACTGAAATTTCTGATCTGGATCTACCAATTCTTTAGAATGTGGATCGTTTGAGCAGTACATTAAGAAAAGCTCTAATTCGTCATCTTTAAGATTAAGTGTTTTGGCATAAAAATCTTTTGTAAAATTATCTTTAGCATATTCTACAAAAGCAATATCTGTAACTTCTTCCTCTTTTACTTCGTCTTTTTTACTTAAAAGCTTTTTGACATCTTTAAAAATTCGAACAAAATCGGTTCCATATTTTATGGTCTGATCAGAAAGCATTGCATTGTTTTTTGCGGTAGACTGTTTATCGTCTTCAAACTGCATATCAACATATTTCTGCGAACCACCTTGCATTGCTTTTACCTTTAATTCTTTATGAACCACAACTTCTTTAAGCTGATTATTAACCAAATCCAGCTTTATTTTCAAAAGAATCTCATCACAATCTTTTTCTGTTAAGACTACTTTTTTGGATTGAAATGACAGGCCTGAAAACAGCAAGGTGTCTTTCGGCTGCGCCATTATATCAAATAAACCGCCAGCTCCAATAAATGTTCTGACATTAGCATTAACATTCATTACATAACCACTTTCTATGGCTAAAAAATCATTGATAACCTGACCGTGTAATGGCTTCCTAAAACCGTTTTGCCCTAATACAAATTGACAAAATAAGCATACAACGAGTACTACTAATTTATTTTTCATTTTCGAGAATTGTTAGATATTTTCTTGCTAGATCTGTGATTAAAAACATACTCATTGTTTTGTTTTTAGTATTCAAAGATACAGCAAATTCAGTATCATCTACACAAAATAATTGAAATCCTTTTATATCATCTACAGGAATCTTTAATCGATTTGTATAATAATTCTCTTCAAAAAGATATTCCAGCTTTCTAAAAAGAGCTTCTTTTTTCTCTACATTCACTTCTTTTTTCAGCATCGCAGTTCGCCCCGAAATCTTATTCAAAAGCTTATCAATCGAAGTTGAAGTAGCCGTATAAACTTTTCGTTCTGCAGGTGTATATTTTTTTTGTCCGTACGGAATAATTCCTAAATTCTCAGCAGTTATATTGGCATTTTCATTCACAACCACCTCTTTTAATTGCACCTCTTTTGCAGTCATTTTTACAACCAAAAAGCCCGTAGTTATATCTTCCGAAGTGATCCTATGCTTAACAGGGTCTAAATTTACTGCAGAAAAAACCAAAACATCTCCTTCTCTGACTGCAATTGAAAAACTACCATCAGAATCCGAAACTGTTGCGGCCTGTGTAGCATTATTTATAATATTTACACCCTCAACAGAAGTAGACTGTTCCTGTACCTTCCCTGTCAATAGTTTAACATCATTTTTTTGCCCAAAACTTATTTGAACCAAAAGAAAAACAACAATCGATATAACTCTACTTATTCTCACCAGCAATCATTTCTTTATACTTTACAGCCAATTCTCCTAAAAGAAATTCTGTTGAAGTTTTATTTTTAGAATTCAAAATCACTGTAAACTTTTCATTCTCTACAGCATAGTACTCAAAACCTTTTACATAATCTGCCGGAATTTTTAATCGGTCAATAAAATGATCCAGACTAAACATATTCTCTAAAAGCCTCATAAAAAATTCCTTTTTCTCCACCGCCACTTCTTTCTTAAGCATAGCCGTTCTTCCTGAGAAAAAATTTAGTAATGGATCTGCAGAAATAGAACCTCCTGCCATTGTTCCTCCACTTGCAGTAGCATTTAGAGCGGTCGCTGTTTGCAGTTTACGTTCTGCTGCTGTATATTTCTTCTACCCCATAGGAATTACTCCCAAACTTTCAGCATTAATATTATCATATCGCTTTACCACAACCTCTTGTAATTGATACATAATCATACTAAGATTGACAGCAAAATTAAGATTTGAAAAATCTTCTTGTTTCAATAGAATTCTTTTTTCTTTAAAACTTATTGAAGAAAAAACCAGAACATCATCTGCTTTCGCCGAAATAGAAAAAGATCCTGATTCATTTGTTGTTACAGTTTCTTCAGTTTGCGCATTGATTACATGAATCCCTTCTAAATCTGAAGTATTTGAAACCACTTTACCACTAAAAACAGAGCGATCCTGGCTTTGTGACCAGCAAGTCTGCCCAGCCACAATAATTAAAAAACAAGTAATTTTCTGAAACAAAATAAAATAATTTAAAAATATTCTTAAAACGGTAAAAATATCCTAAGTCGTTCCAAATTTAATATTAATAACTTGGTAAAAATTTGTTAATTAAAACATTAAAAAATCAAAGAAAAACAGAGTTTTAATTATCTTTAGCAAACAAAATTTGAGTTTAAAAATCATGAAAAGCATTATCATTGCAAGCACTTCTACTTTACACGGAGGCAACTACTTAGAATATATTTTACCTACTTTAAAAACACATTTTAAAAATTGTAAAACAATCTTATTTATTCCTTATGCGCGTCCAAGCGGTATTTCGCATGACGAGTATACAAAAAAAGCCGCAGAAGCTTTTAACACAATCAATATCAATGTTAAAGGAATTCATGAATTTGAAAATCCGCAAGACGCTGTAAAAAATGCAGAAGGAATCTTCACAGGCGGAGGCAATACTTTTTTATTGGTTACCCAACTTTATAAAAACAATATTATGCAGCTACTTTCTGAAACCGTAAAAAATGGCACGCCATATCTAGGATCAAGTGCAGGAAGCAATATCTGCGGTTTGTCAATGCAAACAACAAACGACATGCCTATTATTTACCCTCCAAGCTTTCAGACTTTAGGATTAATTCCTTTCAACTTAAATCCGCATTATCTAGATGCCGATTTACAATCTAAACACATGGGAGAAACTCGTGAAACAAGAATTAAAGAATTCCACGCATTCAATACAATTCCGGTTTTAGGTTTGAGAGAAGGAAGCTGGCTAGAAGTTAAAGGTGAAAAAATTACCTTAAAGGGAGATCTATCCGCTCGTTTGTTCCAACAAAACCAAGAAGCTCAGGAATTAGAAACTGAAAGCGATTTAAGTTATCTGAAATAATTTTTCTAACCATATAAGCGATGTAAGTTCATTTAAAAAGACTAAATAAAAAACTTACACTTTCTTACATCAATTATATGGTTCAAAAAAGCACGAAAACAAAAAAGCCTCAAACAATGTTTGAGGCTTTTGAAGAGCGAAAGACGAGGCTCGAACTCGCGACAACCAGCTTGGAAGGCTGGAGCTCTACCAACTGAGCTACTTTCGCATTAATCGGGTGCAAATTTAAAAAATTTAATTTTTAAAACAAAATAAAAATCAAAAAATTTATTTTCACATAAGTAAAACGTGTTTACTTTT